>NZ_CAKZNF010000001.1 GCF_937129435.1 uncultured Parasphingopyxis sp.
GCGGCGATGGAAGACCCCGATCTCGTCAAGGGCGCCGCGAAGGACTTCCCCGGCGGCATCGTCGTCGCCGTCGATGCCAAGGGCGGCATGGTCGCAACGCGCGGCTGGGCCGAAACGACCGAGGTTTCGGTCGCCGACATGGCGAAACGCTTCGAGGATGCGGGCGTTGCTGCGCTGCTCTTCACCGATGTCGGCCGCGACGGGATGATGAAGGGTTGCAACATCGACGCGACCGTCGATCTGGCCCGTGCGACCGATATCCCGGTGATTGCGAGCGGCGGCGTTCGCGGCATCGCCGATATCCATGCGCTCAACGTCCATGCGCGCGACGGGATTGAGGGCGTGATTTGCGGTCGTGCCATCTATGACGGGAGTCTCGATCTGGGCGCTGCACTGGCGGTGGCAGAGAAATGAGAGGTCTGTTTGGTCACTCCAGAGAGAAGTGGCAAATCTTTATGGAGGATGAAGCGCTTAGAATGGCTCTCGAAGGAGACCATCCCATTCTGGCTTCGCTACGAAGGCAGACTCCCTTCATAAGAGCACGTGAGCGAGAATGGACCGGGAAGGGGTTTTTCACCGATCTGACACTTCGTAACGAAGTGGTGCCCTGCGATCCTCAGGAGGTTTTTGGCCTCCACGGGGTAGGCGGTACGAGCCGATCTATGCGCGAGGGATTCTCCTTCATTATCTGGGTGGAAGGCGGGCTGCTTGCTACTATTGAAGGAGTAGCGAACGGCAGGAAATGGAAGCCGTCGCAGACTTTCGATATGAAGTTGGAAACGAAATTTAGATCGGCGTTATCGTATCCGATCCAACTCGACATATGACCGTCCGCACCCGCGTCATCCCCTGTCTCGACGTCAAGGACGGCCGCGTTGTGAAGGGCGTCAATTTCGTCGATCTCGCCGATGCCGGCGACCCGGTCGAACAGGCGCGGGTCTATGATGCGGCCGGCGCCGACGAACTCTGCTTCCTCGACATCACCGCGAGCCATGAGGAGCGCGACACGCTGCTCGATATCGTCGCGCGCACCGCGGCGGTCTGCTTCATGCCGCTCACCGTCGGCGGCGGCGTGCGGACGGCGGACGATGCGCGCAAGCTGCTGCTCGCGGGCGCCGACAAGGTCGCGGTCAACTCCGCCGCCGTTGCCCGGCCCGAACTCGTCGGTGAAATGGCGGCACGCTTCGGAAGCCAGTGCGTCGTCGGATCGGTCGATGCGCGGCGCGTCGATGGCGGCTGGGAGGTCTTCACCCATGGCGGGCGGCGCGGCACGGGCATCGACGCGATCGAACACGCCAAACGCCTCGCCGATCTCGGCGCGGGCGAATTGCTCGTCACGTCTATGGACAGGGACGGGACGCGCGAGGGCTTCGACCTCGATCTTACCCGAACCATCGCCGATGTCGTTGCCGTCCCGGTCGTCGCCTCGGGCGGCGTCGGGACACTCGATCACCTCGTCGAGGGCGTGATCGAGGGTCATGCTTCTGCGGTGCTCGCCGCCTCGATCTTCCATTTCGGCGAACACAGCATCGCCGACGCGCATGCGGCGCTGGCCGAAAAGGGCATCCCGGTTCGCGGCAACTGACCCGGATCGGGACAGTCCGCCGCACGGCGTGTCAATTAACTATTTACTTCGTCTTCTGACGTGAAATTAACCCTGATTTACAGGTGCGGGGGCCTACCGGCATGCTAGCGATCCACTCGTCCGCGACGTTTCGTTGCGGGCGAACCAGGGGATCACGCATGACATTACGCCGTCTCGCACTCGCCGCGTCCGCCGCCATGCTCGCGGCGATCCCCGCACAGGCGATGGATACGCCGCCCTCTTCGCGTGAAGCCCCGCAGCCCGAGACCGCGTCGCCGGGCAGCGGCAGCGCCACGCCGGTCGACGAGCCGCCGATGGTCCTGCTCTTCGCGATCGCCGCGGGCGGCGTTATCGGCGGCCGTTATCTCGCCAAGCGCAAAAAGAAGAAGAACGACCGCGACGCTTGACGCATCGGCGCGCGTCGCGTCAGAAGCGGCGCCGTGTCCGATGTCCTCGCCCGTCTCGAACAGCTGATCGCCGATCGCCGCGACGGCGATCCGGAATCTTCCTATGTCGCGAAGCTCTTTTCGAAGGGCCGGCCGAAGATCGCGCAGAAACTGGGCGAGGAGGCGACCGAAGCGGTAATCGCCGCGCTCACCGAGGACGATCAGGCGTTCACCGGCGAAGCGGCCGACCTGCTCTTCCACCTGCTGGTGCTGTGCGCCGATCGCGGCGTCGCCTTCGCCGATGTGCTCGCCGAGCTCGAACGGCGCGAGGGTGTATCGGGGATCGCCGAGAAAGCCACGCGAAAGGCTTGATTTTCCAAGGCCCGGCGGCGATGCCTTACATGGTTGAATTTCGATGAAGAGCCGGAGACGCCATGCCGATCGACCCGACCGAGCCCTATGACAGCGACAATATCTTCGCCAGGATCCTGCGCGGTGAAATTCCGAACGAGACGGTGTACGAGGACGATCGCGTCCTCGCCTTCAAGGACATCAACCCGCAGGCGTCGAACCACATCCTCGTCATTCCCAAGGGCGAATATGTCAGCTGGGACGATTTCACGAAAACGGCCTCCGATCAGGAGATCGCCCATTTCATCCGCACGATCGGCAAGATCGCGCGCGAACACGGCTTCGTCGAGCCCGGCTATCGCCTGCTCGCCAATATCGGCAGGCATGGCGGGCAGGAAGTGCCGCACCTCCACGTCCATATCTTCGCCGGCGAACCGCTCGGCCCTATGATCGCGCGCGGTTAGGCGCTAGGACGCTGAAAAGTAAAAGAGTGACGGGGAGGATGTAACGATGGTGGCAGGCGGCGATCCGGGCGTTGCGGGTTCGGCAACGGCGCAGGAGCACTGGTCGTCGCGTTTCGCCTTCGTCATGGCGGCGGTCGGGTCGGCCGTGGGGCTCGGCAATCTCTGGCGTTTCCCTGCCGAGGCCGGCCAGAATGGCGGCGGTGCCTTTGTCATCTTCTACATCGCTTGCGTCGCGCTGATCGGCTTGCCGCTGCTGCTATCGGAAACGCTGATCGGCCGTCACGGCAAGAGCTCGGCGGTCGAGAGCGTGCGCGTCGTTGCACGGGAATCGGGCGGATCGACCGCCTGGTCGGCGCTCGCGGTGGTCGGCGCCATCGCCTCGTTCCTCATCGTCAGCTTCTACAGCGTCATCGCCGGCTGGGTGCTCTACTATATCGGCGTGTTCGCGGGGGATCTCTTCGCGTCGATCGGTAGCGGCAATCTGACCGGCGGCGCCTTTGCGGGGCAGAGCGCGGAACAGGTGCAGGGGCTGATGCCGGCGCTGTTCGACAACAACGCCGTCATGCTGCCGCTCCACGCGTTGTTCATGGGCCTCACCATCTACGTCGTAGCGCGCGGCGTGACCGGCGGTATCGAAAAGGTCGCGGTCTATCTGATGCCGGCCTTCTTCATCCTGTTTCTCGGCATCACGGTCTATGGCGCGTTCAGCGGCGATTTCGCCGAGGCGCTCGCTTTCATGTTCGCCTTCGATCCTGCGCGGCTGCTGCACGGCCCGGTCATGCTGTCGGCGCTGGGGCAGGCCTTTTTCTCGCTGTCGCTGGGCTCTGCGATCATGATCACCTATGGCGCCTATGCCGATCGCGGCGTCAATCTCGCCAAGACGTCGGGCATGATCGCCGCCTGCGATACCTCGGTCGCGATCATCGCGGGGCTTTGCATCTTCCCGATCGTCTTTGCCGCCGGGCTCGCCGTCGACAGCGGTCCGACATTGATGTTCCAGACCTTGCCCGCGAGCTTCCAGACGATGCCGGCCGGTTCGCTGATCGGACTGCTGTTCTTCGTCATGGTCTTCTTCGCCGCGCTGACGAGTTCGGTGTCGCTGCTCGATGCGCCAACCAACTGGATAAGGTATAAGTTCGGGTGGACGCGCGCCAGGACGGCGGTGCTTGTCGGCGGCCTCGCCTTCGTGATCGGAATCTTCTCGGCGCTGTCGTTCAACGTGATGGGCGAATGGTACCCGCTCGATTTCATCGCGATGTTCCGCGAGCAGAATTTCTTCGGCGTCGTCGACGGCTTTACCGGCAAGATCATGCTGCCGCTGTCGGGGCTGCTGACCGCGATCTTCATCGGCTGGGTCGCCGACCGGCGGCTGACCGACGCGGAGAACGGCATTTCGGGCGGGCTGCACCTGTTCTGGCGCTTCCTCGTCGCGTGGCTCTGCCCGATCGCGCTGACGGTAATCCTGATCCTCGGCATCTTTCCCGAACTGATCGGGTAGAAGCTCCGGTGGCCGGCGACCGGGTCGAGATCGTCGATTACGATCCGACCTGGCCCGCAATGTTTTCTGCGGAAGCCGAACGGCTGCGCACGGTGCTGGCCGGAGAGGACATCGATGCGATCGAGCATTTCGGCAGCACCGCCGTTCCCGGCCTCGCGGCGAAGCCCGTCATCGACATCCTTGTCGCCGTCCCCGCGCTGGAAGAGGCGAGGGGCGCGTTTCCGGCCCGGCTGGTGAACCTCGACTATGTCTTCTGGCGGGAGGATCCAAGGCCGGGCCGACTCTATTTCGTCAAGGGCATGCCGCCCTTCGGCGAAAAGCGGACGCATCACCTCCATATCTGCGAACGGCCGGGCAAATTGTGGAGCCAGCTCGGCTTTCGCGACCATCTGCGCGCGCATCCCGAGGATGCGGAGCGGTATGCGGCGCTGAAACGCGATCTCGCCGCGCGATATGCCGATGACCGCGAAGCCTATACCGAGGCCAAGGGCGATTTTATCGGGGCGATTATGGCGCGCATCGGGGCGCGACGCGACGCGGACAGCTGACACGCATTTTCCCGATTGCGCGTTTCGAAAAAAGGCGTAGAGGCGATTTTGCGGAGCCGCACGGCCATCGTGGCCATCACGCGTGACTTCGGGATCACCGCCGATGCACTTCGGTCGTATCAAGCCGCTCGATGCCATTCTCGAGACGGCGGAAAAGAAATCGCTCCATCGTTCGCTCGGTCCCGTGCAGCTGATGCTGTTCGGCATCGGCTGCATCATCGGCACCGGCATCTTCGTGCTGACGGCGGCGGGCGCGCAAAAGGCGGGCCCGGGACTGATGCTCGCTTTCGCCATCGCCGGCGCGGTCTGCATCGTCGCCGCGCTCTGCTATGCCGAGATCGCGGCGATGATCCCGGTCGCGGGCTCTGCCTATACCTATAGCTATGCGACGATGGGCGAGTTTCTTGCCTGGACGGTCGGCTGGGCGCTCGTGCTCGAATATGCGATCGCCGCGAGCGCGGTATCGGTCGGCTGGTCGGGCTATTTCGCCGGTACGATCCTGCAGGAGGGGCTGGGGATCCATCTGCCCGCCTGGCTCGCCGCGGGGCCGGTTGCGCTGGGCGGCGCGCCGGGCGGCCTTATCAACCTGCCCGCGCTCGTCATCGCGTTGCTCGTCACCTGGCTGCTGATGATCGGCACGAGCGAAAGCGCGAAGGTCAATGCCATCCTCGTCGCGATCAAGGTGACCGCGCTCACCGCTTTCATCGTGCTGACCCTGCCGCAAGTCGAACTGGACCGGTTCAACCCGTTCCTGCCAGCCGGCGTGTTTGGCGGGTTCGGCACCGGCGTCGGTGCTGTCGGCGCGGCGGCGACGATCTTCTTCGCCTATGTCGGCTTCGACGCCGTCTCGACCGCGGCGGAGGAAACGCGCGATCCGCAGCGCAACGTACCGATCGGCCTTGTCGGTTCGCTGCTCTTCTGTACCGTCTTCTACATCCTCGTCGCCGCGGGGGCGATCGGCACCATCGGCGGGCAGCCAATCATGGGGCCGGGCGGTGTGCCGTTCCCGGCAGGGTCGGAGGAACTCGCCCGGCAATGCGCGATGCCCGAACATGCCGCCGCGCTGGTCTGTTCGAACGAGGCGCTGGCGCATGTCCTCAGGCAAATCGGCTTTTCGGGGATCGGCAATTTGCTGGGTATCGCCGCCTTCGTGGCCCTGCCCAGCGTGATCCTCGTGCTGCTCTTCGCCCAGACGCGCATCTTCTTCGTCATGAGCCGCGACGGGCTGCTCCCCGAGGTCCTTTCGAAGGTGCACCCGAAATGGCACACGCCCTATGTGGTCACTGCGGTGACCGGCGTCGTCGTGGCGATCGGCGCGGCCTTCTTCCCGGTCGGGCAGCTGGCCGATATCGCCAATGCGGGGACCCTATACGCTTTTGCCATGGTCGCAGTCGCCGTGATGGTGTTGCGGCGGAGCGATCCGGCACGCGGGCGCCCCTTCCGCGTGCCGGCGCTCTGGCTCGTCGGGCCGCTGGCGATCGGGGGGTGCGTGTTCCTGTTCGTGAACCTGCCGACGGCGGCGATGCTGATGCTGCCGATCTGGACCGTGATCGGCATCGCGATCTACGCCTTTTACGGCTATCGCAAGAGCCATCTCGGCAAAGGCCGCGTCGAGGTGCACGAAACCGAGATCGAGGATATCGAACCGAGCATCCCGGGGACGGAGTGACAAAGAGCCCCTCCTCTTTAGAGGAGGGGTTGGGGTGGTGGTAGAGCGAGCGGAAGCGAGCGTAAAAGCCCCAAGCGCGAACTAAAGAGAGCCGACAGGGGCATCGAACCCCTGCCTTCTCTTGCACCACGCTTGCATCCCTCCTCTGAAGAGGAGGGAGAAATTCACCCCAATCGTTTCGCGATCAGCGCCTTGGTGTCCGCCTCCGGGCGCGGCCCGTAATGCTGGATCACTTCGGCCGCGCAGACGGCGCCCATGGCGAGGCTGTCGGCGACCGATTTGTCCTGCGCCTGGCCGTGGAGGAAGCCCGCGGCGAACTGGTCGCCGGCGCCGGTGGCATCGACCATCCTGTCGATCGGTTCGGCGGCGACTTCGGCGCGCTCGCCGTCCTTGACCGCAATGGCGCCCTTTTCGCTGCGCGTGACGACGAGCGTCGGCACCCTGGCGGCGGTCTTCTCGACCGCCTCGTCGAAATCCTCGGTCTGTTGCAGCGATTTGATCTCGTCTTCATTGGCGAACAAGATATCGATCCGCCCGTCCTCGATCAGCTTCAGGAAGCCGTTGCGATGGCGGTCGACGCAAAAGCCGTCGGACAGGGTGAAGGCGACCTTGCGGCCCGCATTCCGGGCGATATCGATCGCCTTGTCCATCGCCGCGCGGGGTTCTTCGGGATCCCAGAGATATCCTTCGAGATAGAGGATCGCGGCGCTTTCGATCAGCTCGTGGTCGAGCGCGGAGGCCGGCAGATGCTGCGAGGCGCCGAGAAAGGTGTTCATCGTCCGCTCGCCATCGGGGGTGACGAGGATCAGGCAGCGCGCCGTTGCCGGTTCGCCGCTGCGCGCTGCGGTGTCGAATTTCACGCCGAGCGCGGTGATGTCGTGGCGAAACACGTCGCCGAGTTCGTCGTCGGCGACCTGGCCGATAAAGCCGGTCTTGCCGCCCAGCGCGCCGATGCCCGCGATCGTGTTCGCCGCCGATCCGCCGCTCGCTTCGACGCCCGGACCCATCTTGGCATAAAGCGCCTCGGCCTCCTCGGTCGTGAAGAGCAGCTGCATCGAACCCTTGTTGAGGCCCTCTTCGGCGAGGAAGCTGTCCTCGGCCTGAGAGATGACATCGACGATGGCGTTGCCGATGGCGACGATATCGAGCGTGGGTTCGGTCATGGGGACTCCTGAAAAATTGCGGGGAAGCTGTTGCACGCCACCTAGGGGGCGGTGCGGCATGGCGCAACCGGAACGGATACTGTCGGCGATCGCACAGAATCATCCCCGGGAAGGGGAGGTGGCAGCCCGCAGGGCTGACGGAGGGGTGTAGGCATTCGCGTTTCTCCTTACGCTGCCGGGAATACCCCTCCACCACTTCGTGGTCCCCCTCCCCTTCTCGGGGAGGATTTCGATGCTTCCGCACCGTGATGGTTCATGCAATTGACGTACCTGCAAAGCCGCCACACATCAACGACATGCTCCGTGCGCTCTCCCTCTCGATCGGCCAGCTCGGC
The DNA here is from genome assembly GCF_937129435.1 of uncultured Parasphingopyxis sp. Classification (GTDB taxonomy): domain Bacteria; phylum Pseudomonadota; class Alphaproteobacteria; order Sphingomonadales; family Sphingomonadaceae; genus Parasphingopyxis. The sequence goes on from NZ_CAKZNF010000001.1 coordinate 8,000, forward strand.
GATCCGGCCTTCCTGAAGGTGCTCGGCAAGTCGCTGGCGCTGACGCTGCTGCTGTTCGCGGTGTTCGGCGTGCTGCTCTATTTCGGCCTTGTATGGCTCTTCGCCTGGCTCGGCTGGGGCCAGGGGAGCGGATTCGTTGCGGCGGCCGGCGCGGTGATCGTCGCGGCGCTGTCGGGCGGGCTGCTGTTCCGCGTCATCGCGATTGCCGTGATCGGGCTGTTCACCGACGAGATCGTCGATGCGGTCGAGGCGAAACACTATCCCGATCAGCGCGCCCGCGCTGTCCGCGCCTCCTATACGACGCAGACGCGCGTCGCGCTCGGAAGCGTCGGGCGGGCCATTGGCTGGAACCTGCTGGCGCTGCCTGTCTACATCGTCCTGCTCGTGACCGGGATCGGCACCGTCGCCGCCTTTTTCATCGTCAATGCGCTGCTGCTGTCGCGCGATCTGGGCGAGCTGATCGCCGTCCGGCATGTCCCCCGGCCCGCCTGGCAAGACTGGCTGCGCTCCACGCGCGGCAGACGGATGCAGATCGGGCTTGTCGCGGCGGGGCTGTTCGTGGTTCCTGTCGCCAATCTGCTGGCGCCGATCCTGAGCGCCGCAATGGCCGCACACATGCTGCATCGCCAGCGGTGAGCGGGGGTAGGGGAGTTTGAAGATGCGCAAATATTTCGCCCTGGCGACGGGCCTCGTGCTGGCGGGCTGCGCCGTGACGCCGGTGCCGACGACCACGACCACGCCGACGGTGTCCACACGCGGCCTCGAGCGGGTCATGGGCGCAAGCGCCTCGCAGCTCGCCGCGCTGTTCGGCGAACCGGCACAGGATTTCCGCGAAGAAGGCGCGCGCAAGCTGCAATTCACGGGTACGCCGTGCGTCCTCGACACTTATCTCTATCCGCAGGGTAGCGGCAGCGAATATGTCGTGACGCATGTCGATGCGCGCAACGCGGCGGGGCAGGATGTGGACCGGGCGCAGTGCGTCGAGGCGTTGGCGAGATAGTTTGTCAGAATTTTCCTGGCGGAAAATCGCCGCACCAGCCCGCACCCCCACCCGGCCTCCCACGTAAGTATCCTGGATGGGAGGCCGGGTGGGGGTGCGGGCTGGTGCGGCGCTCGACCGTCAGGTCGAGTCTGACAATCTCGCAAACGCCCACTCCGCCGCCTCGCGCACCACTTCGTCCGGATCGCCCAGCAACGCCCGAACCGGCCCCACCAACCCCGCGTCCCCGCTGTTCCCCGCCGCGATCAGGCAGTTGCGCACGAACCGGTCGCGCCCGATCCGCTTGATCGCCGAGCCGGAAAACACCTCGCGAAACCCCGCATCGTCGAGCGCCAGCAGGTCGGCGAGGGGCGGGGCGACGAGTTCGGCACGCGGCAGGAAGTGGCGGTTGGCCTGGGCTTGCTCGGCAAACTTGTTCCACGGGCAAATGGCGAGACAATCGTCGCAGCCATAGATGCGGTTGCCTACGCCCTCGCGAAATTCGTGCGGGATCGGGCCCTTATGCTCGATGGTGAGGTAGGAAATGCAGCGCCGCGCATCGAGCCGATAGGGCGCGGGAAAGGCTTGCGTAGGGCAGATATCCTGGCAGGCGGTGCAGCTGCCGCACCGATCGCGCCCCGGCGTATCGGGCATGAGGTCGAGCGTCGTGTAGATCGCGCCGAGGAACAGCCAGTTGCCGTTCTCGCGGCTGAGCAGGTTGGTGTGCTTGCCCTGCCAGCCGATCCCCGCCGCCTCGGCGAGCGGCTTTTCCATCACCGGTGCCGTATCGACGAAGACCTTCACATCGCCACCCGCCTCCGCGACCAGCCAGCGGGCAAGCCGTTTAAGCGCCTTCTTGACGACGTCGTGATAGTCCTTGCCCTGCGCGTAGACCGAGATCCGGCCGATATCGCCAGCCTCTTCGAGCGCCAGCGGGTCCCCCGCCGGCGCGTAGCTCATGCCGAGCATGACGACCGAGCGCACCTCGAGCCAGAGCGCCTTGGGGCTCACCCGGTGATGCGCGCGGCTCTCCATCCACAGCATGTCGCCATGCGCGCCATCGGCCAGCCACGTCTCGAGCCGCTCGCCCGCGCGCGGCGCGGCATCGGCGGGCGCAACGCCGCAGGCGGCGAAGCCTTCGGCGGCGGCTTGGGCCTTGAGGCGGTTGGTGTCCATGGTGCGAACCTAGCCGTTCCTCCCCGGAACGGGGAGGGGGACCGCGCGAAGTGCGGTGGAGGGGCAACTTCCGCAAGTGCTGCGCTAACGAGGTGGGTCCCCCTCCCCCGGTGGGGGAGGATTGGGGTGTTTTCTTAATCGCGCCCCCGCTACACGCCTCCCATGTCCCCTGATCTCGCCATGTCGGCCACCGGCCTCGTCAAATATTTCGGCGACAAGCGCGCCGTGGACGGCGTCGATATCGCCGTGCCGGCGGGCAGCATCTACGGCATTCTCGGCCCCAATGGCGCGGGCAAGACGACGACGCTCAGGATGTTGCTCGGGATCATCGAACCGGACGAGGGCAGCCGGATGCTGCTCGGCTCGCCGCGCCCGCGCACGCAGAGCGACCGGGTCGGCTATCTGCCCGAAGAACGCGGTCTCTATCCCAGCATGAAGGCGCGCGAGGCGATCGCCTTCATGGGCGCGCTGCGCGGGCTGGATTGGCGCACGGGACGCGAACGGGCGGACGAGATGCTGGAAGCGGTCGGCCTTGGCGGTTCGGCCCATGAGAAGATCAAGAAGCTTTCCAAGGGCATGGCGCAGCTCGTCCAGCTGCAGGGATCGATCGTCCACCGGCCCGACCTGATCGTGCTCGACGAACCGTTTTCGGGCCTCGACCCGGTCAACCAGGAACGGCTGGAGAAACTGGTGTTGGCCGAACGCGATCGCGGCGCAACCATCCTGTTTTCGACGCATATCATGGCGCATGCCGAGCGGCTCTGCGACCGGCTGGCGATCATCGCCGGCGGCAAGCGGCGCTATGAAGGCAGCGTCGAGGAGGCGCGCGCGACGCTGCCGATGGAGGCGCATTACACGCCCCGCGAGGACAGCTCCGCGCTGCTGCCGCTGCTGCCACCCGAAGCCGTGCGCGACGGCAAGGACTACCGCTTCCCCGTCCCCGAGGACGGGATGGAGAGCCTGCTCCAGACGCTGCTCGACAGTGGACACGGCATTGCCGGCCTGTCGCTCGAACGGCCGGGATTGCACGACGCCTTCGTCGCGCTGGTCGGCGCGGAAACGGTCGAGCGGATGGAATCCGGCGAAGAGCTGGAGGCATGAACATGTTCCTGCGCCAGGCCGTCGTCATCGCGCGCCGCGATTTCATCGCCACCGTCTTTACGCCCGCTTTCCTGATCTTCCTGCTCGCGCCTCTCTTCATGCTCGTCTTCGCGACGGTCGGCGGGACGGGCGCGCGGATGATCGCCGATAGCGGCGAGGCCGGGCAGCGGATCGTCGTCATCGCTTCGGCCGAGGAGAATGCGCTGATTCGCGCGGCGGACGGGAGGCGGCGCGATCTCATCCCGGCGCCGATCGCACCGCCGCAGCTCGAAACGCGCGAACCACGCGGCGATCCGGAAGCGCAGGCCCGGGCCGTGTTCAGCGAAAGCGGCATCGATGTCACCGCCGTGCTCTATCGCGACGGCACGGGCGACGATGCCGGCTGGCATATCATCGACGGCGGCAATGCCAGTTTCAGCGCCAACTATCTCGCGGCCCTTGCCGAAGACGCGCGGCGCGACAGGCTGGCCGATATTTCGCCGGGCGCCGACCCACCGGCCATTCCTCGCACACCTTTCCAGCGGCAGGAGGCGAGTTCGAGCGACCGGCAATCGGCCGGCATGGGCGCGCTGTTCGTGCTGTTCCTGCTGACGCTGCTGCTCGCGGGGCAGACGGTCAGCGTGCTGGCCGAGGAAAAGGGCAACAAGGTCATTGAAATCCTCGCCGCCGCCGCACCGCTCGAGGCGGTGTTCGTCGGCAAGCTGGCCGGCCTGTTCGGCGTGGCGCTGCTCTTCGTCGCCTTCTGGGGCGGGCTCGTCTCGATGGCGATCGGCGCGCTGGCGGGGCCGGGGATGATGGGCGTCATCGATCCGGCGATCGGATTGTCGACCTTTCTCACCCTCGGCATCGTCTATTTCGCCATGGGCTATCTGCTACTGGGCTCGGTGTTCCTCGCCGTCGGCGCGCAGGCGAGTTCGATGCGCGAAATCCAGATGCTCTCTCTGCCCATCGCCTTCTTCCAGATGGCGATGTTCGGGCTGGCCTCGGCCGCCGCGGCGACGCCGGGAAGCACGCTGGCGCTGATCGCCGAATTGTTTCCGTTCAGCTCGCCCTTCGCCATGGTCGCGCGCGGCGCGACCGATGCCGCGATCTGGCCGCATCTCGCGGCAATCGCCTGGCAACTGCTCTGGGTGGCGATCACGATCGCGATCGGCGCGCGCTGGTTCCGAAAAGGTGTGCTCAAATCCGGCCCTTCATTACTGCGCAGGTTCAATCCATTTCATAATAGTGCAAAGCAAAATTGACATTGCCTGCCTAACTGCGGCAAATTGTTCGAGTAGGGGGTTTGAGTAAAATTTCATGACAAGCCGGGGATCGGCCGATCAATTCGGCAAAGGTTTGGTAGCGAACGGTGCGGGGCATGGCGAAATGCCTTCGGCGGCCATGCCGCTTGCCGAAATCGACCCCAGCCACCCCGATCTTTTCGCAACCGGCACATGGCGCGAGATTTTCGCGCGGCTTCGTGCCGAAGCCCCCGTCCTGCGCGTCGAATCGGGCCCCTACGGTCCCTATTGGAGCGTGGCCGGCTATGATCCCGTCGTCCAGGTCTCGTCACGGCCGGAGATTTTCTCGTCGAGCTTCGAACGCGGCGGCTTCACGATCCAGGACATGGCGAGCGATGCCGAAGCCTCGGTGCCGATGTTCATCGCACTGGACGGCGAGGCCCATGCCCACCAGCGGCGCAGCGTCGCGCCCGCTTTCGCGCCGAGCGCCATGGCGGCTCTCGAAAGCGATGTCCGGCGCCGCACCGGGGAATTGCTCGACCGGCTGCCCCGCGACGAGGAGTTCGACTGGGTCGACAGCGTGTCGATCGAGCTCACGACCGGGATGCTGGCCATCCTTTTCGATTTCCCCTGGGACGACCGGCGCAAGCTGACCTTCTGGTCAGACTGGATGGGCGATACCGGCGCCGCGACCGATGGCGCCTGGCGCGAACAGCGCGGGCGCATCCTGTTCGAAGCGGCGAGCTATTTCGGCAAGCTCTGGGCGGAGCGCAAAGGAAAGGGCGCCGCGGACCTGATCTCGATGATGGCCGAAAGCGACGTGCTCGCCGATGCCGACCAGCGGCAGATACTGGGCAACATGATGCTGCTGATCGTGGGCGGGAACGATACGACGCGCAATTCGATGTCCGGCGCGGTCGATTTCATGACCGAATTTCCCCAACAGCGCGAGGCGCTGGAGGGCGATGGCGATCTTGTTGCGAACGCGGTCAGCGAAACGATCCGCAAGCAATCGCCGTTGCCGCATATGCGCCGCACTGCGATCGAGGACGCCGAACTCGGCGGTCAGGCGATCCGGGCCGGCGACAAGGTCGTGCTCTGGCACATCTCGGCCAATCACGACGAGAGCATCTTCCCCGATGCGGAAAATTGGGATCTGGGCCGCGAAAATTCGCGCCGCCACATTGCCTTCGGCCATGGCGTCCATCGCTGCGTCGGCGCGCGGCTGGCCGAACTGCAGCTGCGCATCCTGTTCGAAGAGCTGCGCGAACGGCGGCTGCGGCCGGTGCGCGTCGGCGAACCCCGCCGCATCGCCTCCAACTTCCTCCACGGCATTCAGCGGATGAGGGTCCGGCTCGAACGCTATTGACATTGCTGTCAACTGTGTCAGTCTCATTCTGCTACCGAAACCGGTGGCATGGGGGATCGCGCAAAGCCGGCGACGAGAAGACCGGCGTTCCCGAATTCAGCAGTTGGAGAGCGCCATGGCCACCCAGTCCCGGGCCGAAGTCAAACCCGAAGATCTGAAGGCGATCGACCGCGAGTCGATGACGCCCGAACAGCGCTATCGCGCCGAATTCGCCGATGAATGGCGCGCGAGCCTCGATCGATCGACGCTCGAAAAGCCGCTCGCGACCGCCGATACGCCGCTCGACGAGATCGACGTTTCGCGGCCCGAACTCTATGCGCTCGACCAGTGGCAGCCGGTGTTCGAAAAGCTGCGCCGCGAGGACCCGGTCCATTATTGCAAGGACAGCGTCTACGGCTCCTTCTGGTCGCTGACCACCTACAAGCCGATCGTCCATGTCGAGGCGCTGCCCGATATCTTCAGCTCGGACTGGCGCAATGGCGGCTTCACGATCCTCAATTCGACCGACGACAAGACGATCGCGCTGCCGATGTTCATCGGCATGGATCGTCCCGAACATACCGCGCAGCGCCGCACCGTCTCCCCCGCCTTCACGCCGAGCGAGATGAGCCGGCTCGACGAGGACGTTCGCCGCCGGACCGGCGAGCTGCTCGACAGCCTGCCGATCGGCGAGACGTTCGACTGGGTCGATACGGTGTCGATCGAGCTGACGACGGGGATGCTCGCCATCCTCTTCGGCTTCCCTTGGGAAGACCGGCGCAAGCTGACCGAATGGTCGGACTGGATGGGCGATGTCAACGCCGCGATGGACCCCGAGCTCGGTCCGGTTCGGATGGCGAAGATGTACGAGGCGGCGGCCTATTTCCAGGCGCTCTGGAAGCAGCGCAAGGAAAGCGATCCCGGCCCCGATCTCCTCTCGATGATGGCGCATTCCGAGGCGATGCGCGACATGGACGACCGCAATTTCCTCGGCAACATCACGCTGCTGATCGTCGGCGGCAACGATACGACGCGCAATTCGATGTCGGGCGTCGCCTGGTTCATGGACCAGTTCGCCGATCAGCGCGAAAAGCTCGAAAACAATCCCGGCCTCATCAAGAATGCGGTCAGCGAAACGATCCGGATGCAGACCCCGCTCGCCCATATGCGGCGCACGGCGATGGAGGATTACGAGCTCGAAGGAAAGCAGATCAAGAAGGGCGACAAGCTCATCATGTGGTACATCTCCGCCAATCGCGACGAGGAGGTGTTCGAAAACGCCAATGAATGGATCGTCGACCGGGAAAATGCGCGGCGGCAGCTCGCTTTCGGCTACGGTATCCATCGCTGCGTCGGCGCCCGGCTGGCGGAATTGCAGCTCCAGATCCTGCTCGAGGAACTGACGGCGCGGCGGCTGCGGCCGGAGATCGACGGGGACATCGAGCGTGTGAACTCGAACTTCGTCCATGGGTACAAATACATGCCGGTGAAGCTGGCGAAATATTGAGCGGCACGATCCTCCCCAGCGCGAAGCGCGTCAGGGGAGGTGGCGCGAACGCGCCGGAGGGGAGATGGTGCTCCGACCGAGAACGAGCGAAAAGGGAATTGCCCCGCCAAACCCCTCCACCGCCTTCGGCGGTTCCCCTCCCCCGGCGCGCTTCGCGCTGGGGAGGATCGACTTGAAAGATGCCTCAACGAACATTTGCACCAAAGGACAGGAGAGAGACATGGCCACCGCAGCGGCAGAACCCGAAGAAACGGTCGAATCGATCGTCACCGATGTGAGCGAGACGCCGCACGACTGGGATGTCAGCAAGGCCGATATCTACGTCGAGGACCGCTGGCAGCCAATCTTCAGGGAGATGCGGGAAACGGCGCCGATCAACAAGATCACCGGGTCCGGGTTCGGCGATTACTGGAACGTCACGACGCTCAAACCCATCCAGCATGTCGAGGCACTGCCCGATATCTACAGCAGCTCCTTTGAGTATGGCGGCATCACGATCGGCGACGAGCTCGACGACATTCCCGAGGAATTCCGGTTCCAGCTGCCGATGTTCATCGCCATGGACCGGCCCAAGCATACCGAACAGCGCCGCACCGTCGCGCCGGCCTTCACCCCTGCCGAAATGAAGCGGCTCGACGACGACATTCGCCAGCGCACGGCCGAGATCCTCGACGAATTGCCGCGCGGCGAAACCTTCGACTGGGTCGACAAGGTCTCGATCGAACTGACGACGCAGATGCTGGCGATCCTCTTCGATTTCCCCTGGGAGGATCGCCGCAAGCTCACATTGTGGTCGGACTGGGCCGGCGATGTCGAACTCGCCAACGACCCGGCGATGGTCGAGGAGCGGATCAAGCACCTCTACGAGATGGCGGCCTATTTCAAGGAACTGTGGAACCAGCGGCTGGACGGGCCCGAGGCGCCCGACCTGCTCAGCCGCATGATCCATTCCGAAGCGATGCGCGACATGGACGATTTCGAGTTCATGGGAAATCTCGTCCTGCTGATCGTCGGCGGCAACGACACGACGCGCAACACGATGTCGGGCTATGCCTATGGCCTCGAACAGTTCCCCGACCAGCGGGCGAAGCTGGAGCAGGACCCCGAGCTGATCCCGAACGCCGTGCAGGAAATCATCCGCTGGCAGACGCCGCTCGCGCATATGCGCCGCACCGCGCTCTCCGATCACAATCTGTTCGGGCATGAGATCAAGCAGGGCGACAAGGTCATCATGTGGTACCTGTCGGCAAATCGCGACGAGAGCGTGTTCGAACGGCCCGACGAGATCATCGTCGACCGCGAAAACGCCCGGCGGCAGCTCTCCTTCGGCTACGGCATCCACCGCTGCGTCGGCGCCCGGCTGGCGGAACTGCAGATTCGCATCCTGCTCGAGGAAATGGCCAAGCGCCGCCTGCGCGTGAACGTAACCGGCGAACCCGAACGCGTTCGCGCCTGCTTCGTCCATGGATACCGGTCGATGGATGTGGAACTGAGCGAATACTAGTTCCTCCCCTGCGCGGGGAGGGGGACCATGCGAAGCATGGTGGAGGGGCCCCTGCCACTTCAGCGAATCCCTAATGTGGTGTGTGCCCCTCCACCCCGCCGCTTCGCGTCGCGGTTCCCCTCCCCGTCCCGGGGAGGATTGACTCACCCCGCCCCCGCTCCGACACTCATCGCCGAGGAGAGAGCCATGGCAACCGCCGCCGAAACCGGGCCCGTCGAGACCGTCGTCCACGCCGCGCCGCATCCCTGGGATGTCAGCCGCCCGGAAATCTATGCCGAGGATCGCTGGCAGCCGATCTTTGCCGAAATGCGCGCCACCGCGCCGATCAACAAGATCACGGGCTCGGCGTTCGGCGATTATTGGAACGTCACGACGATGAAGCCGATCCAGCATGTCGAGGCGCTGCCCGACATCTATTCGTCGGACACGTCGCGCGGCGGGATCACCATCTTCGGCGGGCTCGAAAACATGCCCGAGGAATTGCGGCGCCAGACGCCGAGCTTCATCTCGATGGACCGGCCCGAACATACCGCGCAGCGGCGCACCGTCGCGCCGGCCTTCACCCCGGCCGAGATGGAGCGGCTGTCCGGCGATATCCGGCGGCGGACGGGCGATATCCTCGATTCATTGCCGCGCGGGGAAACGTTCGACTGGGTCGACACCGTCTCGATCGAGCTGACGACGCAGATGCTCGCCATCCTGTTCGATTTCCCCTGGGAGGAACGGCGCAAGCTGACCCTATGGTCCGACTGGGCGGCCGATGCCGATACCGTCGGCAATGTCAAACGCGCCTATGAGCGCCGCGAGCATATGCGCGACATGACGGCGCGGTTCATGGAGCTGTGGCAGGAGCGGCTCGACAAGCCCGAGGCGCCAGATCTGCTGAGCCGGATGATCCATTCCGACGCGATGTCGAACATGGATCGCTACACCTTTATCGGCAATATGACGCTGCTCATCATCGGCGGCAACGATACGACGCGCAATTCGATGTCGGCCTATGCCTATGGCCTCGAACAGTTTCCGGGCGAGCGCGCCAAGCTCGAACAGAACCCCGATCTCATCCCGACGGCGGTGCAGGAGATCATCCGCTGGCAGACGCCGCTCGCGCATATGCGGCGCACGGCGACCGAGGATACCGAATTGTTCGGGCATCCGATCGCCGAGGGCGACAAGATGATCCTGTGGTATATCTCGGCCAATCGCGACGAGAACGTGTTCGAGCGGCCCGACGACATCATCGTCGATCGCGAAAACGCCCGGCGGCAGATCAGCTTCGGCTACGGCATCCACCGCTGCGTCGGCGCGCGGCTGGCGGAATTGCAGCTAAGGATATTGCTGGAAGAGATGGCGGAGCGCCGCCTGCGCGTGAACGTCATCGGCGAACCCGAACGCGTCGCCGCCTGTTTCGTGCATGGCTATCGCAGCATGAAGGCCGAGCTTTCGGCCTATTAGCCGAACGCCCGGCGCTTCGGCGCGTCAGGCACGAGGCTGTTCACCACCGCGACCAATTGATCCGGATCGTACGGCTTGCGGAGATATTCGTTGGCGCCGGCATATTTGGCGAGATCCTCGTCCCCCTTGCTGCGGCGCGCCGTCAGCATGAGGACGGGAATGTCGAAAAGCTTCGGGTCGGTCCGCATCTTGCGCAGCACTTCCGGGCCGGGAAGGCCGGGCATTTCGGCATCGAGGATGACGAGGTCGGGATGCTTGATCTTGATCGCCTGCAGCGCCGAGATGCCGTCATTGACGATCCCGACGACATAGCCCGCCTCGCTCAGCGTCTCACGGACATGTTCGGCAATGAGTTCATCGTCTTCGGCATAAACAATACGCGCCATGATGGGCCTCCGGCAATCGTCACATGCCCCCCGGCAGCTTCGACATTAGTGCGCAAAGGTTAATTCGAATTTACGGTTCTTTAGGCGGCCTCGGATAGTCGCGCGAAGAGGGATTCGACGCGTTCCAGCCGTTCGTCAGCCGCCGTCGCCTCGATCGCTTCTTCCAGGTCGCCGGCCAGCGTGCCGAAATCGGCATCGCCGAACATTCCGGCGGATCCGGCAAGCTTGTGCGCCAGTGCCGCGATCTCGCCCAGTTCGGCCTCGCCTAGCTTGCCCTGCCGGATCAGCGCTCCGATCCGCTCGATGCTGTCGCGCTTTCGCATCGCATAGCGTTCCTCGAGCGACGGCGCGACGGCCGCCGCGTCGCGCTGCTCCGCCATGTCGGCCACCGGCTGGGCAACGGTGGAGGCGGCATCGCCACCGGCATCTACACCCGCACCGGCCCATTTCTGCACCAGCTCGCCGAGCGCGTCGAAACGGATCGGCTTGGTGAGGATGTCCTTTATCCCGGCGTCGCGGCAGGCCTGTGCGTCGCGGGCAAAGATATTGGCCGTCAGCGCAACGACAGGCGGCGCACTTTCGGGATCGCGCGCGATGATGGCGCGCGCGGCATCGACGCCGCCGAGCCGCGGCATCTGCAAGTCCATCAGAACCAGGTCATAGGGCCGTCCCAGGATTTCGCTGCGCTCGACCGCGCCGATGGCATCATGGCCGTCATGCGCGAAATCGACCGAACAGCCGAGCTTGCGCAGCATCGCGCCGATCACCTCGCGATTGATGTCGAGATCCTCGGCCAGCAACACGTGCGCGCCGACATTTTCGGCCTTGGGCATCGGGCGGCTCGGTTCCTGCCAATAGACGGGATCGGCCGCGGTCAAGGGGATGGACAGTGTGACCGTCGTGCCCTTGCCGATCTCGCTTGTCATGGTCAGCGTCCCGCCCATCATGGTGGCGAGCCGTCGGCTGATGGCGAGGCCAAGCCCGGTTCCGCCGAACCGCCGCGCGGTATCGTATTCGGCCTGCTGGAACTCCTCGAAGATCTTGTCCTGCCGGTCCGCGGCGACGCCGATGCCGGTGTCAGAGACCGCAATATCGAGCCAGCTTTCGCGTCCGGCCTCGCGCCGCGTCGCATCGGCGCGAACATGACCGCTCTCGGTGAACTTGACGGCGTTGCCGAGCAGGTTGAGCAGGATCTGCCGCAGCCGCAGCCCGTCCCCCATGATCCAGCAGGGGATTTCGGGATCGAGCGAATATTCGACTTGCAGGCCTTTCGCCTCGGCCATCGGTGTGACGAGCGCGGTGCAGTCCCGCAGGCGTTGCGCGATGTCGACGCCCTCGCGGGCGATATCTAGCCGTCCCGATTCGATTTTCGAGATATCGAGAATATCGTTGAGCAGGGCGAGCAGGGCATCGGCGGAAGAGGCGATGAGCTGCACCTGCCGTCGCTGTTCCCCGGTCAGCTCGCTGCCGAGCAGCAGCTCCGAAAAGCCGAGAATCCCGTTCATCGGCGTGCGGATCTCATGGCTCATATTGGCGAGGAAGGTCGTCTTTGCACGTGTCGCCTGTTCGGCCGCCTCGCGCGCGGCGACCAGCTGCTCTTCGGCCAGCTTGCGCTCGGTATCGTCGCGCATCGTCCCGGCAACCCCGGCGAAACGCCCCTGCTCGTCATAGAGTGCCCTGACCATCGACGCGTTCCAGCGGATCGTGCCCTCGCTGCGGACATAGCGGATATTGTATTCGGCCAGTTCCTCGTCGCTGGTGATCAGCCTGTTGACGGCATCGACAACGATTTCCTTGTCCTCGGGATGGACGATCTCGTCCCATGGCCGGCCGATGGTGTCTTCGCGGCTGTAGCCGGTGATGTCCTCCCATGCAGGATTGAGATAGGTCCAGCGGCCTTGCAGATCCGTTTCGAACACCACCTCGTCGATCTGCGCGAGGATACGGCGTTTTTGCTGTTCGCTCTCCGCGAGCTGCATCGCGACCCGCTGGCGCCCGGCGATCGCCACGGCGATCGGAAAGGTCGATAGCGTCGCGCCGGCGATCAATATCTGCAGGAACAGGATTCGCGTCGCATCGACGTCGCTGATCAACGTCACCGGCCCGATGCCGCGCACGGTAAACCAGATCGCCACCATCGAGAAGACGAAGGTCGACGCGCTGGCGCCCGCCATGCCGACACGGAAGGCGGCGAAGGTCAATACCGGGAAGGCCAGAAACATGACCGGATAGGCCGATTGTCCGAATATCGCGATCGAGGCCAATGCAGCGCCGCCGATGACGAGTCCGATCTCGCTCCGGCTCCTTCTGCGGAACACCGCTGCGCGATCGGTCGTCAGCGCGAGCAGAAGGGGTGCGAGGATCATCACGCCCAGCAGGTGCGAGGGGAAGTAGGACAGCCAGAATGCGAAGATGTCCGCGGAGTCCGGCGCGAGCAGCGGAGCCGCCAGCACGGACGAGATGAGGCACGCCACGAGCGCCGCCCAAAGGAAGACATCGGCGAACACGCGGCGTCGCGTGATATCGATGTTGCGGCCATGCTTGCGGCGCAGCACCCACGCGCCGACCAGGGCTTCGACGATGTTCACGGCGGAAAGAGCGCCTGTCGTTACCGAGGAGTGGAACACCGTCCCCGCAAGGACGAAAAGGGCGATCCAGCTCATGCCGCAGATCGCGGCCCATTCGCGGCGCGGCCGCAGCAGCAGCGCGACGAGCAGGATGGCGTTTGCGGGCCACAATATGGTCAGGTTTTGCGGACCCTGGGCCAGGAAGATGCCGACTATGCCGGCGAGGCAGACGGCGGTTGCCGTCGCCGTGGCGGCTATCGCCATCTCCCAATATTTCGGCGGAATCTTCGCGTGCAACGGGGGTCTCCTCGCGGGGCCCTTCTACCGGGCCCGCGTTGAACCATCGTTAATGCGCGCTTAGCCTTGCAGCAGCCGGTAAACCTGCGTTTCGCCGACGCCTTTGAGGATCAGCGTCTCGCCGGCGGAAAATTCGAAATGCGGCTTTGCCTGGTAGAAGGTTGTCTCGGAAACGGCGATGCCGTTCGGTTCGGCCACGCCCTCGATCCGGCTGGCGATGTTCATCGTGTCGCCCCAATAATCGTAGGACAGCCGGCTCGCGCCGACGACGCCGCCGACGACGGGGCCGGTATGGATGCCGATGCGCAGCTGGATATCGACGCCCGTTTCCGCCCCCAGCGCCTCCACCGCCTCGATCAGGTCGCGACCGAAGCGGATCGCGCATTCGGCGCCCGAATCGCACGACGCCGTCCCGCCGCACACGGCGAGATAGGCATCGCCGATCGTCTTCACCTTTTCAACCTCATAACGCTGGGCGCATTCGTCGGCGAGCAGGAAGAAGCGGTTGAGCAGCTCGACCAGATGCCCGGCCGACATCCGCTTCGCGAGCTGCGAAAAGCCGACGATATCGACGAAGATCACCGAAACGTCGGAAAAGGCATCGGCGACCGCCTCGCCGCTTTTCAGCCGCGCGGCGATATGCTGCGGCAGGACGTTGTAGAGCAATTCTTCGGACTTCTGCTTCTCCGCGTCGAGCGCCCGGTTGGCGGCGAAGGTCTTGCGCGCGCGCCGGTCGATGTCCCAGTTCACGAAGCTCGCAAAGACGAAGAAGGTCGAAAAATTGGTGAGGGTGTAGACCTTGGTGATGAACGCGCGCTCGATGGAGATGAGATAGGCGAGATACAGCGCCATGATCGTCAGCGCCCACAGGAAGAACAGCCGCGTCGTCGCGACGAAGCCGACGCTGGCGAAGACGACGAGGATGCCCATGTTGATGATCGCCATGCCGAAGCGCGAAATGCCGGTGACGTCCGCCTGGTCGCCCAGCGCCTCGATCAGCATCGCCATCGCCACCGTCAGCGCGGTGAAGAGCGCGAGGTCGATCCAGCCCTGTTCGAGGTAGAAGCGCGTGCGCGTCAGCAGGAAGAACCCCGCAAGCACCGCCATGAACAGGCCCGCCGCGATATTGTAGGCGATCACGCCCTCGCGCGGGAAATACATCGGGTTGAGCGTGATATAGCTGACGAAGGTGGCGATTCCGATGAGGATCAGCGCCCGGCTCGCCGGAATCCGCGCGCGGCGCTCGCTCGTGACATAGGCGCGCTCGGTTTCGGCATCGTCGAAACGGTTGAAAATCGGCACCGCGCTTCCCCCTCGGATCGGCCGGTTCGAACATGCCACAAAGCGGCGATGCGGGCGAGCGTTCGCTCATCCGGGGTTAAGCGCCGGGGCGCAAAGGCTCCAGCACCTTGAAATCGCTCGATTCAAGGCTATCAATCCCCCATCTCCTGTAGGAACGTTGCCGTGTCGCTCGACAAGAACCTTGATGATTTCCTGTCGCAAGAGGCGCTGCTCAAGCTGCCGCTTGCTTTGGTCATCACCGACCCCGGGCTGGACGACAATCCGATCGTCTATGTGAATGCCGCGTTCGAGACGATGTCGGGCTATAGCCGGGCGATGGCGGTCGGCCGCAATTGCCGCTTCCTGCAGGGCGAGAACACCGACGAGGAAGCGCGCGTCGCGATCCGCGAGGCGATCGCGAAGCGCGAGACGGCGACCATCGATATCTACAATTACCGCGCCGACGGCAGCGGTTTCTGGAACCGGCTGATCATCGGTCCGCTGTTTGACGATGACGGGGAGCTTCGCTTCTATGTCGGTATCCAGAACGACATGTCGGCGATCCGCGACGATGTCCGCGTCTCGCGCCATGCGGACCGGGTGCTGCGCGAAGTCCAGCACCGGGTGAAGAACCATCTGTCGATGATCGTCGCGATGATCCGGATGCAGGCCAAGGACACCGATCCGGCGAAAAGCTACGACGCGCTCGCCAACCGGGTCGAGGCGCTGCAGACGCTCTACCAGGAAATGACCGCGTCGGGCGTGTCCTCGATCGACAGCGATACGGTCAGGACCGGCGCCTATATCAGCCGCGTCGCCTCGGCCATCGGCCATCTCGACGGCCGCCGCGCGATCCGGCTGACGATCGAGTGCGACGATATCGAGATGGATGCGGATCGCGCCGGCCGGCTCGGCCTGCTGGTTTCCGAATTCCTCACCAACGCCTTCAAGCACGCCTTCGACGATCGCGACGACGGGCTGGTCGAAATGCGTATGACAACGCTCGACGACGGACGGATTCGGCTTCAGGTTTGCGACGACGGGCGCGGCCTCCCATCGGACAGTAACTGGCGCAAGCTCGCGACCGGCGGCGGCGAAGGTGAAGTGAGTGCGGAGGCCACGGCGGACCGGATCAGTTCGGGCGCCCGCAACGGCCTCGGCGTCTCGATCGCCCGTTCGTTGATCCGCAGCCTGCGCGCCGATGTCGATGTCGACAGCGACGAGACGGGCACGCGCATCACGCTCGAAATGGCGGGCTGAACGCGCCTAAAGCGCGGCGCGCGCCGCCTCGGTCAGTGCCGCCATCGCCTGGCGCCACGGGCCGGGACCATGGCTGATCCGCGCCACGCCGAGTTCGGCGAGGCGTTCCTTCGGCGGCATCGCATCGAACATCATCGCGTTGACGGGCAGGGGAGAGGCTTCGCAGATCGCGGCGATCTTGCCCTCGTCGCTCAACCCCGGCACGAAGAACCCGTCGGCGCCCGCTTCGGCAAAGGCCTTGCCGCGGTTGACCGCCTCGTCGAACAGCGCGTCCCCGTCGAGCGTCTCCCGCCCCGCCTTGAGCCAGACGTCGGTGCGGGCATTGATGAAGAAATCGATCCCCGCCTTGTCGGCCGCGGCGCGGATCGCGGCGATCCGCTCGCACTGGAAATCGACCGTGTGCAGCCCGGCGCCGCCGATCATCTGGTCCTCGAAATTGATGCCGATCACGCCGATCTCGATCATCGCCGCGGCATGGACGGCGACGAGCGCGGGTTCGGCCGCATAGCCCCCCTCGAAATCGATCGTCAGCGGCAAGTCGACGCTATCGACAATCCGCGCCGCGTTATTGAGCGCCTGCTCCATCGGCAGCGATTCCGCGTCGTGATACCCGCGGGACCCGGCGACCGATGCGCTCCCCGTGGCAATCGCGCTGGCCCCCGCCTCGGCGACCGCCTTTGCGCTCCCCGCATCCCAGATGTTGAACAGGATGACGGGATCGCCGGGAACGTGGAGCGCGTGGAAGGCCTTGGCACGGGCCTGCTGGTCGGAAGCGGACATGGTGTGTCTCCTTTGCCGTGTGAATAGGCGTCCGGTCGGCCGGCGTCCTCCCGTTTTTTGCGATCAACGTTGAAACATTGCCCGCCATTTCCGCGAATGACGGCAGGGCGCAGCGATCCTAGTGCACGAACCTCGCCACAACGTCGCGATAGGAGCGCGACACCTTCACCTGCGCGCCCGATTCCAGCACCAGGAAGCATTCGCCATTGGTGTGCGGTTTCACCTGTCTCACCTGGTCGAGGTTGACGATGGTCGATCGGTGGACGCGCTGGAAGGTGCGGGGGTCGAGGCGCTTTTCGAGGTCCTTCATCGTCTCGCGCAGGATCAGCGTGTTGTCGCCGGTATAGATGCACATATAGTCGCCCGCGGCGTCGATCCGCTCGATGCTCTCGACATCGACGCGGAAGATCTGGCCGCGGTCCTTGACGTTGAGCAGCTTCTCGTAGCGGCTCGATGAGGGGGAGTCGGAATCGCCGGCCATTTCCTCGGCCGCTTCGGGCGCGACCTCGGCGAGGACCTCTTTCAGCTTGGCGATCTCGTCGGCATTGCTCTTTTCCGAAAGCCGCTCGCGCACCCGCGCCAGCGTGTCGGACAGGCGGTCCTCTTCCACCGGCTTCATCAGATAGTCGACCGCCTGCGCCTCGAAGGCGCGGATCGCGTGATCGGAATAGGCGGTGACGAAGACGAACAGCGGCGGATCGATGTCCATCAGCCCCTGGACGACCGAAAAGCCGTCGAAACCCGGCATCTGGATGTCGAGGAAGACGAGATCGGGCTTGTGTGTCTTGACCGATCGGATCGCCTCGCGGCCATTGGTGCAGGTATCGACGATCTCGACATCGTCATGCAGCTCGAGCCGGACCTGCAGGCCCTGGATCGCCAGCGGTTCGTCATCGACGATAATGGTACGAATGGTCATGCGGCTTCCTTTGCCTCTTCGAATTCTAGTGGAATCTCGATCTCAACGCAAAAGCCCCCATCTTTGTTCGTCTTGATTTCGAATCGGTGGTCGTCCGGGAAAGCCTGGGCCAAACGGTCCTGGATGTTGGCGAGGCCGACCCCGGTCGATGCTTGGCGCTGCGGCTGCGCATTGTGCAAGCCCGGCCCGGTGTCCGATACGGCGATCTGCACGCGATTTCCGACCTGTTGCGCGGAGATGCGGATTTCGGCGCCTTCCTCCTGCGGCGTGACGGCATATTTGATCGCGTTTTCGACCAATGGCTGGAGGAGCAGCGAAGGAAGCCGCACGCGCGCGACGGCGGGGTCGATGTCGAAGCTCGATTGCAGCCGCTCCTCGAAACGCATCCGCTCGATCTCGAGGTAGAGTTTCAGCGTCTCGACCTCCTGGCTGAGCGGCACGCGCGCCGTCGGTTCGTTGGCGAGCGTGTAGCGCAGGAAGGAGGAGAGGCGGGAGAGCATGGCGTTGGCGCGTTCGGTCTGTTTCAGCAGCACCAGCGTCGAGATCGAATTGAGCGTGTTGAACAGGAAATGCGGGTTGAGCTGGTATCGCAGCATCGCCAGCTGGGCATTGGACGATTGCGTTTCAAGGCGCAGCAGCTGGTCGCCCTGTTCCTCGACGAGCAGATAGAAATTGATGCCGTAATAGAGCCCCGACCAGGCGACGAGCAGCGTGAAATCGAGCAGGATCGCGCCGAAGAACTGCAACCCCGTCGGCATCTCTCCGCCGCGATAGAAGGCGGCATGCGCCCAGACTTCGATGGCAGAGAAACAGGCCGATGCGACGAGCACGACGACGATCGTGCCGCCCCAGGTGACGCGCGGAGACTTGGTGATCAGCTGACGGAATATCACCGCCATGATCAGCGTCAGGCAATAGCCGGTTGCCGTCGCGATCGCGGTGGGCAGGATGAACAGCGGCCCCATCGCATTCGATATCCCGGCCAGCGAACGCAGCGTGAAATAGCCGGTCCAGCCGATCGACTGCAGCAGCCAGAATGCGCGGTTCTTGTCGGCAATGATCGCCCGCGGGCGAAGATTCTGGAACGCCATAGCGCCGTCCTTAGTCGATTTGCCGATGCGCGGAAAGCGAGCGTGCAATCGCGCCATCTTTCATGAAACTGTCACAAGAATGTCGCATGAGGCGCAGGATCAGGGGCGTATCGCCGGGGCGGCGCCCGACACGAATTTCTCGCATTTCCCATGGAGGTTTCAGTGCGCTCTCGCATTATCGGACTTTTTGCAGCTATCGCCGCGACGGTCGCGGCCTGTGGCGGTGGCGGCGGCGATGCCGGCACGCGCGACACGATCCGCGTCGTCGGCAGCTCGACCGTCTATCCGTTCACGCGTGCGGTGGCGGAAGCCTTCGGCCGCAACACCGAATTTTCCGCGCCGGTCGTCGAATCGACCGGCACGGGCGGCGGCATCGAGCTGTTCTGCGCCGGTGTCGGCACCGAACATCCCGATGTCGTCAACGCCTCGCGGCGGATGAAGGATACCGAATTCGACACCTGCCAGGAAAATGGCGTCGATCAGATTATCGAGCTGCAGGTCGGCATCGACGGGCTTGCCGTCGTCACCTCGCCCGATGGCCCGGCCTTCGCTCTGACCCGTGCCCAGCTCTACGAGGCGCTGGCCGCCGAGCCCTTCGGCGAAGAGCAGACCAACGAGAACTGGTCGGACATCGATCCCTCGCTCCCCGATATTCCGATCCGCGTCTACGGCCCGCCGACGACGAGCGGCACGCGCGACGCGTTTCTCGAACTGATCATGGAGCCCGGCTGCGACAGCAATCCCGCCATGGAGGCGCTCGCCGAAAGCGATGAGGACCGGCACGACGCTGTCTGCACCGCAATCCGCACCGACCAGGCGTTCATCGAAGCCGGTGAGAACGACAATCTGATCGTCCAGAAAGTGACGCAGAATCCCGGCTATCTCGGCCTGCTCGGCTACAGCTTCCTCGAAGAGAATGAGGGCGCGGTCATCGGCGTGGCGATGGACGGCGTGATGCCGACCTATGAGACGATCGCGAGCTTCGAATATCCCGGTGCGCGTCCGCTCTTCATCTACATCAAGGGCAACCATCTGGAGGCCATTCCGGGGCTGCGCGAATTCGTCGCCGAATATGCCTCGGCCTGGGGCCCGGACGGCTATCTTGTCGAGCACGGCATGATCGCCAGCCCCGACGATGTACGCGAGCGCAATGCCGGGATCGCCGAGGCGATGACAGCGCTGACTCGCGCCGATCTCGCAAACTGATCGTATCTCCCATGCGATCCCATGAAGGCCGGGCGGGCGACCGTTCGGCCTTCTTTTTTGGCAAAAAGGCAATGGTTACGAGCCCCTTGCGGCCGCTGTCACAATGATGTAATATTATTGTAACAAAAATGTCAGTCAGGGTGTCCAGCAGGATTATATGAACGAACAGTCGCGCCATACCGTAACCGCTTTCGACGAAGAGCTCGCCGCACTCGAGGCGATGATCCTCGAACTGGGCGACCGTGCGTCTGCGGCCATGCGCCAGGCGATGGCCGCGCTTGCCGACCGGGATTCGGTGGCGGCCGCCCGCGTGGTCGAGAAGGATGGCGCGATCGATGCGTTGCAGGCCAAGGCCGAGGCGCTTGCCGTCAACATCATCGCCTTGCGCGCGCCGATGGCCGACGACCTGCGCACCGTGGTCGCCGCGATCAAGATCAGCGCGCTGCTCGAACGCACGGCCGACTATGCCCGCAACATCGCCCGCCGCGTTCCCGAAGTGACGGCGAAATATCCCAAGCCGCTGCGCCAGACGCTCGAGAGGATGAGCGATGAGGCCGGAACCATGCTGACCGACATCGTCAAGGCGTACGCGACCCGCGACGTTGCGTTGGCAGAAGCGGTGACGGCGCATGACGATATCGTCGATGCGTTGCACGACGAGCTGACCGAAGGGCTGATCCAGCTCATGATCGAGCGGCCCGACCAGATCGGCCAGGCGGCGCACCTGCTCTTCATCGGCAAGCATATCGAACGCATCGGCGACCAGGCGACCAATATCGCCGAAATGGTCACCTATGCCGCAACCGGGCGCCAGCCGCCCGTCCGCGACACCGACGGCGAACGCCTCGCCGCCTGAGCGCGACTGGGCCGGTCCGGACTCGCACTCGCTTTCCATCTGTGGAACATGACCGCCTCAACAAGGGCGGGCCGATGACACTCGCCCGCAGCAAGGAGAGGCGGCATGGCGCGCGACAATTTCGGACATGACACGACGGCAGACGAGGTTCTGGAGGGCATCGACCTGACGGGCAAATTGGCGCTGGTCACCGGCGGCGCGTCGGGGCTCGGCACCGAGACGGCGCGGGCGTTGGCGGCAAGAGGCGCGCACGTGGTGATCGCCGTGCGCGACACGGAGAAGGGCGCGGCGGCGGCGAAAGAAATTCGCGAGGGCAGCGGCAGCGACAAGGTCGACGTCATCGAGCTCGACCTCGCCTCGCTCGACAGCATCCGCCAATGCGCGGACACCTTTGCCGCGAAATATGACCGGCTCGATCTGCTGATCAACAATGCCGGCGTCATGGCCTGTCCGCTCGCTCACACGGCGGACGGGTTCGAGATGCAGTTCGGGACCAATCATCTCGGCCATTTCCTGCTGACGAACCGGCTCGCGCCTTTGCTCGAAAAATCGGCGCCGGCACGGATCGTCAACCTCTCCTCGCGCGGTCACCAATTCGACGATGTCCATCTCGACGACCCGAATTTCGAGCGCCGCGACTATGACAAATGGGCGTCCTACGGCCAGTCGAAGACGGCGAATGTGCAATTCTCCGTCGGCCTCGAAAAGCGGCTCGGCGGCAAGGGCGTCCACGCCTATGCCGTTCATCCCGGTGGTATCATGACCAATCTCGGCCGCCATCTGACCGAGGACGACATCGCCATGCTGCGCAAGCGGATCGAGGACAATGCGAGCCAGTCGCCCTCGTCCGGCGGCGGCTTCAAGTCGATTCCCGCCGGCGCCGCGACGACCTGCTTCGCCGCCACCGCGCCGGAGCTGGAAGGAAAGGGCGGGGTCTATCTCGAGGATTGCCACGTTGCCCAAGTCGACGACGAAAGCCGGCAGGACGGCGTGCGGTCCTATGCTGTCGATCCCGGCAAGGCCGAGGCGCTTTGGACGCTGTCGGAGGAGATGGTGGGGGAGAAATTCGGGTATTGATTGTCAGACTCGACCTGACGGTCGAGCGCCGCACCAGCCCGCACCCCCACCCCCACCCGGCCTCCCACGTGAGTATCCTGAATGGGAGGCCGGGTGGGGGTGCGGGCTGGTGCGGCGCCTTGGCGATAGCCAAGGTCTGACAAAAACACAGCTCCCTAAAAATCCACCTCGGTCCGCAGGCCGAACACATCGACGCCGAAATCATTGTCGATCAGCCCGGGAATGGGCGTATCGTTATATTCGGCGCGGCCGTAATTGATCGAGATCCGGGCATAGTCGATCGGCGTCCAGATGAGCGATGCGCCGATCAGGTTCTGCCTGCCGCCCATGACGCCGGCATCGCTGAGATCGAGATAGTCGTAGCGGACGTTGAACTGGATCGCGCCGATCCCGCCCTCGCCGACCGGGCTGTTCGGCCGCGTGCGATCGAAACGGCCGCCGCGATAGCCGCGCCGGTCGCCGGTCAGGAAAACGCCCGCCTCGACATATCCGCCGAAAAAGGTCGGATCGGCGGCGTTCGCGAGTTCGGCCGTCAGCCAATGTCCCTCGGCAACGGCGTGGAAACGGCCGGAGATGACGGCGGCTTCGAGGCCGAAACTCGTTTCTTCCTGCACGGCAAGGCCGGCGGTATCGATGAAGCGCGTGTCGGTCGTATGGACGAAGGGCCGCTGGCGATATCGCGCGCCGGGATTGACCGAGACATCGCGCAGTTCGGCCAGCTCGCGCCAATGCGCGTTGGCGCCAAAATGTAGCTGGGTGTCGCCGACTTGCGGCGAGAAGACGATCCGCCCGTCGATGCTGTGGCCGTTATTGCCGTCATCGGTCAGTGCGTCGATATCGTCGGTGAAGACGCCGGCATTGACCCGCACATCGCCCGCCGCATAGCCGACCGACGCGCCGACGCGGCGCTCGAAATTGAAAGCGTCGGTAAAGGCGGCGCGCTCCATGAAGCTGGTGAAGCGGCTCGACGTCAGCTCTTCGAGCCCCTGGAAATTGTTGTGCTGGCCCACAGTGAAATCGAAATCGCCGGTCTCATAGGTGATGATCGCATCGGTGACCGCGACATCGTTGTCGGCGAAATCGACTTCGAGCTTGTAGCCGAAACCGCCCGGAATATCGCCCTGCACGCCGACGCGGCCGCGGCGCAGTTCGTTAGAGAAACCGAGGCCCGGATCGGCGATCCCATCAGGCTCGCCGACATGGGCGAAATCATATTGGAGGCGGCCGAAAGGCTGGAAGCTCCAGCCATTGTCGTCGCTCGCGCGGGCGGCGGCGCCGAAGCTGACTTCGGGGGCGGCGGCGACGGTGGCGGCCGTCTGTTCGGCGCTCGCCTGCGCGGCGGCGGCAGCCTGTCCCGCTTCGGCGGCCTGTGCGGCGGTCCGGCTCTGGTCCTGGGTCAGCCGCTCGACCAGCGTTTCGAGCGTCTGGACGCGGTTGCGCAATTCTTCGAGCTCGGCCTGCATCTCCGCCGGCGTCTGTTGCGCCATGGCGGGTGCGGCGATGGCGGCCGCCGATGCGGTCAGCAGGAACGCGATCCGTTTCATTTCGGTGTAACTCCAGTGACGGGGATGCGGCGCGTCTATGGACTTTTTGTTACAGCCCCATGAGTCCGAAATGACAGTTCAATGACAGGCCCCTATTCCGCCTCGACCGTTTCGGCCATCACCGTCGCCGCTTCGATTGCCTCCGCCGTATAGTTCACGTCGCGCAATTCGCCGCGCGAAAGCAGCGGAAGCTGGTTCTCGATCCCTTCGGGCCGATCGGCGAAATTGCCATAGGGCAGGATCGCGCGGGCGCGCGGCGTTTCGCCGAATTCGATCGCCGCGACCCAAGTCGTGCCGCCGTCGAAGGTGAATGCGACGCCGGTCTCATCGGGTGTGAAGCTACCGACGCGGAAAGCGCCGAAACGGCCAAGGCCGAGCGCGGAGGGCAGGCTGCCGCCTTCGCCGTCCGGAATGCGCGCCGCCTCGCCCCATGGCGTGTCGAGCGCAACGCCTGCCGCGTCCATACGCTGCACGACGGTGACGAGCGCCTCCACCGCACCGACATCGTCGGCGATGCCCGACGACCAGCTTGTCGGCGCGAGAAAGTCCCACGGATTTTCGTAGAGCGAGACCGGCTCGCCGCGTGCGAATTCGAAGCCCCATAGCGTGAAGAGCAAGGCGCCCCGGCTATCGGCATCGGTCCGCCGATCCCACGCCCCGAGCACATCGGCCGCGCGCACCGCTTCTTCGCTGCCGACGGTTCGTGCCGCCGAGACGAGATCGGGCAGCACATTGTCCGCCATGGTGAGCCGGGTATCATGGGCATAGGCGATCAACTCGTCGAAGCCGATGCTCTCGTCGCCGAGCAGCATTTCGAGACCGTGTTGGGGCCGGGTCCGCATATCGGGCTGGATCCAGTCGGCCGGATAATCGGCCGGGTCGAGCTCAACCGGGATCGTCGCGGTGAAGCCGGTCTCGTTCGAATTCTGGACGAACCCGCTTTCGGGGTTGGCGACGCGGAGCAGACCTTCATAGGGCGTGTATTCGGTCCAGAGCAGCGCCGGGTCCGAACCGTCGACCGGCGCTTCCCAATAATCCTCGTCGCCCGTCGAGCGGACGGGATAGAGCCCGTTCGAAACGTAGAGGATTTCGCCATTGTCGTCGGCATAGATGGCGTTGAACATGGTCAGCTGGATCTCCGAGAAGGCGGCTTCCCATTGCTCCCGGTTTTCCGCCCGCGACATCGCATCGATCTGGGCGAAGGTTCGGGCATGCGCGGGATCGGCAAGCCCGGCAACGCGGAAGGCGTAGAGCTGATCGTTGCCTTGACCCAATATGGGTCCGTGCACCGTGCGCGTGATCGTCAGGTCGCGGGCCTCGATAGTCCCATCCTCGCCGCGCACGTTGAGCGACACCTGCTCGACTTCGAACGGGCGGACCTCCTCGCCGAAGCGATAGCCGTTACCTTCGGGCGTCACCGCGAACACGTCCGCCGGGTCGTGGCGATTGACCGTGTGCGTCCAGCCCAGATGCTCGTTGAACATGATGCTCGTAAAGGGCTGGCCGAGCAGGCCGACGCCATAGGCGTTGAGACCGGGGCTTTGCAGATGCGCCTCGAACCAGGTGAAAAAGCCGGTCCAGGGCAAATGCGGGTTCTGGAGGAGCAGCGCATGGCCGCTTTCGGAGCGCGAGGGCGCGATCGCCCAGCCGTTCGATCCGCGCTCGTCGGCATCCGGCTCGGGCGTCTCCTGCAGCGTCGCTTCGCGTGCCGCGGCAAGCTGACGCTGCATCGCCTGCAGCTCCCCGCCGGCCATGAAATAGAGGTTGATCGAGCGCTGGGTGTGGCCAAGGATATCGCGCGCCGTCACCGGCAGAATGCGGCGCCGCTCTTCGCTGCCGCTTTCCGGATTCGCTTCGAACCAGGCGTTGATCCCGGCGGCAAAGGCTTCGAGCCGCGCCTGATAGTCCGCGCCCTGCACATCGTAGATCGCGTCCAATGATTGCGGGATGCCCGTGCGCCACATCAGCGCATCGCCTTCATAATAGGGCTCGCCCCAATATTCCGCCGCGCGCCCGCGTCCCTGGCCGAGCAGTTCGAGCAGCTGGTCGGGCCGTCCGCGCGCCTGCGCCCAGCCCAGCGCATAGGTCGCATCGTTGGCGTCCTCGCCGGCGATATGCGGCACCCCCCAATTGTCCCAGGCGATCTCGGCCGCTTCCGCCGCGCCGCCCACCGCAAGCGCAGCCGCGAACATTCCCGCAAACGCCTTGAACCGCATCGCATCCTCCAGACTATTTGCACCGATGTTAGCAGCGCGGCGAAGCGCGGGCCAGCCGGATCAATCCGGCCCGATATGCCGCTCGACAGCCTTCAGCACGACGAGCATCAGCAGCGCCAGCCCGCCGCCGATCGCCACGACCGGCCAGTATCCCGCACCGCAGGCGATGCCGATCGTTACGGTCAGCCAGATATGCGCGGCGCTGGTCAGGTTCTTGACGTCGCCGCCCTTGACGATGATCAGCCCCGCCGCGACGATGCCGACCGCCGCTGCCATCCCCTCGATCACGCGCAAGGGATCGAGCCGCGATTCGACGCCGCCGAGCTGGTTCCAGAGCAGCAGCGCCGTCACCGTCACCACGGCGGCGGACAGGCAGATGATCCCGTGGGTGCGTAGCCCGGCATCGACACCGTGCCGCTCCCGATCCCAGCCGAGCGCCATCCCGACGATCGCCGCAAGGCCGAGCCTCAACAGGATATCCCAGGCGAGCGGGCCGAACTGGATCGGATCGTTGAGCATGACAGTTCTGCTACGCGCAAGTGACGCGGTGGTTCCGCAATTACGGTGACCGCAATTACGGTGACAGTTTGCTAAATATACGAATTATTGTCGGTTTTCGGTTTGGGCCCTCTCTTGCGCGGCCGGATCCGCCGGCCCGTTTGCTTCTCCAGCTCTTCCAGCCACTGCTCGCTACCCAGCGGCCGCCCGGTCGTCTCCGATTGCCGCAGCGCACGGTAGGCCGCTTCCGGCAGTTCGCCGTCCCCCAGAAATTCACGGAACCTGCCGTACCGCTTCCTGATCGCAGCCACGCTCACCAGGCCGTCATCCTCTTCGTCAAGATGCGCCCTCACGCTCGACCATTGCCATTCTTCGGCCCGACCCACGAGCCGCGCCCGCACCGGATTGAGCGCCACATAGCGCACCGCATGGGCAAGATGCGCCTCATCCATCACCACCGAACCATAGCGGCCTTGCCACAAATGCCCGGTTTCCCGCAGACGGGCGTTGATCGCCCCGGTGTAGCGCCGGTGCGCGTCGGCAAAGGTCGCGCACAGGCCATCCTCATGCGACGGCACCATGATGATGTGGACATGGTTGGGCATCAGGCAATAGCACCAGATTTCGGAGCCCGCCTTCGCTGCCGCCTCGCACAGCAAATGCTTGTACAGCGCATAGTCTTCGTCTTCGAAAAAGGTCTGCATACGCCGGTTGCCACGCTGGGTCACATGATGCGGCAGACCGGGCAGCACAAGACGAGCCAGACGCGCCATCCCCAATCCCTCCAGCATTTTGTGCATTTAGTAAACTGTCACCGTAATTCCAGATATTGGAGTTATTGCAAATGCAGGAAATTTATCGCGATGTCATTGTATTTGTGTTTCGTCGAAATATCAGATTTTACACCTTTTATTTTTATAATTTCATATTCTTTGCTAAATCAGCATTGTAATTAACCATAGATTCAAAGAAGTCTTGAAAATCCTTAAATTTGTCTATTTCAAATCCAGCAAGCCAGAGCACTTCCCCTTGGCGTTCGGGAGAGCTCTCCGAAATAAGTAAAAAGACGTCCATGTCAGCATCGGAAGCACCAATAGGTATTACATCTCGTTCGGCAAGTTCAAGCGAGGACATATATTCTTGCACATCCGGTCTATTTCTGACAGCCAGTGCGCGCCCACTTTGGAAATCTTCTGTCCCGAACAGGTCTGTGGAGACAATAAAACCTTTCCAGCCGTTGGCCAGAGTCAAGAATTCACGATAGGGAGCAGAGAATGGCTTTCCCATACACCTCTCCGCCTCGACAATCTGAGCTCCGGTCGCGGCAACTTTGGGAAGATACCAAGGAAGAGCGTTAAGCTTGTCACACTCATGAGCAAGCTGTTTCCACCCAACGATTTTTACAATCGAGGCTTTCAAATTTTGTTTCATTTGCTCACTCAAAGATGAACATGGTCGGTCGATATCCTACCGGGTATCTAGCTGCTTGACCACCCAAGCTAGAGTTCACACGCGGTGTTAAGTCCATCCAGGAATGAGGCCGAGGGTTGCCGGTCCAAGTCGTGTCAGGAACGTGTCCCGCATGGCCAATGTAGGGAGCGCCAGCCGCCTCCGCCCGCGCTCGTTCCAGCGCCGCCTGGCGTGATGCCTCAATTCGAAGTGCGCCCTCTGTGCTGACACGTCCCGTTGGCGAAAGTGACCCTGCTAGAGAGGCGTTGTTGCTATTGGATACATATGCTTGAATTTGCGCTATCTCCTCAAGTGTCGCTCCCTGCGGAGTTGCAAATCGTACTGGGCCAGCATTTGCCTGAAGGGTGCCAGCCGTGCGCTCAAAACCACCTAGATGAGGCGTGTCGAACGAAAGGCTGGTCGACCTGAGATCTAGATCCACGATTACACGATCAGCGACATGCACGGTTGTCCCAGCTCCCTCAAACCGCTCATTGGCGCCGCGAAAGGCTCGGCCGATTACGCCGCGGGCAATGATCGCACCTGCGCCGCCGGCGCCTCCGACACGGCCGGCAAGGATGCGCCGCTCAATATAATTGCTGTCCCGGAGCCAGTCCGCGCCGTCGCGCCATTCGCGCGCGGCCAAGCCGCTGAAATCGCGCCATCCCTGCGCCGGCGTGGTATCGATCAGATAGTCGATGGCGTCGGCGACCGGCTGCGCGATCCGGCCGGCGGGGTCGCCAAACGCATAGGCTATCGATGAGATCGTGTCGGAGCCGCCCAGCGACATCCCGGTCGTAACGTCATATGCAAACAACGCGCCCTGAGCAAGTGGATCGTAGTTCAAAATGCCTAGGTGATGGTCGATGCCCTGCCGGGTCTGGACATAGGATCCCGCATGGCGCTGATTGGCTTCCAGTTGGCCGAGCCAGAACCCGTCCCAGCCATTGCTTTGCGCGTTGGCCGGCGCCGTCACCGGTGCGCGGACGCCATCCGGCGTGCGCGGCATCACCGTCCGAAGCCAGTCGGTTGATGAAATCGAGCGGACCCGTCCGACCAGGGAAAGCACGTTGCTGCCGACCGGCGATCGCTGATAATCTGCCAGTGCGTCCCAGACGCCATGCTCGCGGAACACGCCTGTCAGGCCGAGCCGCCGCGCCCAGGCATAGGCCTCATGGTTGGAATCGTAGAAGGCCATCTCGCCTTCGCTCATCCGCGCACCGGTCACGACGATCGGATGTTCGCGATGATATTCGCCCAACGTCTCGTAATAGGCGGCGGTGATATCATCGATGGATATGCCACCGAACCAGGAGAGCATCGGATGCCCGCTTAGCTGCACATCCCCAAAATCTCCCTCTCGTGCGGATTGCGCGGAGGCCGCTGCTATGCCCTGAGCGATGGTGCTGCCGATGGTATTCCCGATGACATCCGGTATGCTCGCGAACAGGTTGTCGGCGAAGGCGCCGCCGGAGAGGGCGGTGCGGGTGGCGGCGTTGGCGATGGCGCCGGTCATGCCCGGGATCGCGCCGGAGGGATCGTGGAGCGCGCGTCCCGTCGCCCCGGTCGCGCCCGCCGACAGGCCCGCGGCTGCCACCGTAATTCATAATTGCCGCTATGACTTGGGCATTTTGATAAAACGGAAAAGCCAAAACAATGCGTTAAGAACACGGCGCATTTCGACACCGCCTCTGATGGCAATTATATACTTTATCTCAAGATATTAAATTAATTAATCTCGATGATCTATAAGCATATTTTGCCAGTCTTTTTTCGTAATCTTCATTCCAATCGGAATTGTATAAATATGATCGAATTATGTCTTCTATAATCTGCGGAGACGCAATTGATCTATACTCCAATTCATCTAGCTCATCTGCCTTCGCTGGGCGTATAAATGTCTTATCTCTTGACTGGACACTCATAATCCCCGTGTGTTTTATTTTGAAAGCTAGATCAGGATAAAATTTCAAATTTTCAATATAATTTCCCAAAATTGGCCAGTCTTCATTATAAATCTTGGCGTCGAATGTTAAAGTAAGTAATATTGGTTCTTGGTCAATTATAATTCCAATATCATTTATATTTTTTTCTATTAATTCACCCATAACAGCTATGTATAGCTCTTCTTCCTCTCGGATAGAAATAACTTGCCCACCAACGCCTAAGTGGTCATTCAATGGGATAAAAAAGACATCCCCCGCACTTGGCTTAACCGCCATAAAATCTCCATTCATCTTGGCTCCGGCAACCCAAATTCCGGCCGACGGAGCGGCCCAACAGGATCCCTTTGATTCGAAACAGCTGATGAATGTCGCGCGGCAACCCCATCGGTGATTTCCTGAATCGCATTGTGCTCGGCAATATCTAGCTGGCGACCCCGCAGTATACCACTTTCGATTTCAAAAAATTCAAATCGGGAATTTGGATGAGCCCTGTTGTGCGCGGCTTCCCTAGCAATCCGGTTCGCCTCCGTCGTTCGACCAACATAGTCTGCGAGATTTCCCGAACGATCCACTCGAAGATAGACAATACCGTCTGTTGCCACATCACGTGAGCCGTATAATCCGCTAGCTGCACGCCCGACATCAACGACTTCATCGATCGCGCGGACTGGTTTCGCACCAGGCAGAACCATTGCGATATCGAATGACGACGGGACGGTACCGTTCTGGTAGGAATTATAGCCAAGCTGGCCTACCCCGTAAGCAGTAATGAGACTACCGCCGATGGTTGTCGGCAGACTGCCCAACGCCGGCCCGGCACCAAGCGCCATTCCCAATCGCGTGTTCTCGCGTGCGACATTGGCGGCATACTGCTCTTGACGGATATCACGGGCGGTGCCCCGGTTCGCGAAGGCGAAGGCGGAACGCACAAATCCGGCGTCGGTCGCCTCTCGCCGTAGCTGCGCTCCCCGGCGCCTGAACCACTCGCTTGAGTGATTTTCATAACCGCTCATATGGGTTTGAAAATCGCGATAGGCATCGGCGGCCATAGAAAGCCGAACACGGCTGATGTCGCGGTCGGTAAAGAGCGGATATCTGTCGAGCATGCCGAACCCGGTAGGATCGGATGCAAGCTCGAGTTGCGGGAGGCCGAGTTGGCTGTTGAAGTGGTCGACTTCCGGCGCAACGATGTTGCCGATCTCATAGCCATCGGCATTGCGCGAATAGAGAAGCAGCGCTGCTACTCCTTTCCGCAAGACATCGTCCCCGCCGACCTCGCTCAGAAGCTGGCTGGCGATACGGGTGTTGAGGTTGGTCGGGTCGAACAGCCCCCGCCATCCGGAGATGAACGCGCCAGTTTCATAAGCCGTGGCCGCATCGAACACATAGTCCGTCAGTCTCCCTGCGCCGTCCGCCGATGTCCCGTACCGGTTGCCCGATTCCAGCGTGAAGTGACTTGCGCCGAGTTCCGTCAATCCAGCCCCAGCGGGAGCAAGCCGCGCAATCCGCTCCGGCAGGATACCGGCTAGCGTCGCCGGGCCATCGATACGAACGCCGAGTTCGTCCGATAGGGCCGCAATCTGCATGTCCGCGACACGCTCCATCCTTCGCCACTCGGCGGTCCAATCGGCCATGAAATCGCTCGCGCCGTCGGCGAGGTTGATGTCCACGGTGCCGCTGGCCTGCATATCAGCCTCGAAGATCTTGTTGGCGATGGTGAAGTCGCGAGCGAAGGCCTTGCCCTCAATGATCGCGCGCCGGTCGGCGGCATAGGCGCTTGCGCTGCCGCCCGATATCTGCATGCTGATCGTCTGGCCGACCGTGTTGCCGATGACGCTGGGCATGCTCGCCAGCAGATTGTCGCCGAAGCTGGCGCCGGAGAGTGCTGTGCGCGTCGCGGCCTGGGCGATGGCGTCGGCAGTGCCAGAGGCGAGGCTGCGGCCGATCTCGGCCGGAAGCCCGGTCCCGCCGATCCGCGATCCGGCATAGCCGCCTGCCGCCGCGCCGATGCCTGCCGCCGCGACACTGCTCCAGCTGAACCGGTCCTGCAGCCCCGTCGCCACGCCGATGCCCTGGCTCGCCACGCTGGCGATCACCCCGCGCGCCGCATCGCTCGCCGCCCGGGCAAACGCGCCCGCGCCGCCGAGCAGATTGCCCGGCCTGGTTAGTTCGGAGAGCCCGCCCGATACGCCGCCCGCAATCGCCGCGAGCCCGACCTGTTTGAAGCTGAACTTCTCCTGCAGGCCCGTCGCCACGCCGAACCCCTGTCCCGCGATGCTGCCCGCCGCGCCCGCCAGCGCGCCGCCGATCACCTGGCTGCCGACGATATTGCCCAGCGGGCCCGCCAGCGCCGACGTCACCGCGACCGTGACCGCGACGATCAGGATCTGGCCGATGACCGCACACTGCCCGCCATCGTCGATGGGCGGCGCGATGGCGTCGGGCCTGGTGTCGCCCAGGGCTTGCGCGGGGTCGTAGACCTGGAACGTGCCGCTATTGTTGTGGACGTTGGTGACGATGTTGGGGATGGTGAGCGTGCTGCCGGCGGCGAGCGCGCTGTTGGCGTCGATGCCGGTCAGCCCGTTCGCCTGGGCGATCTTGTACCACAGCCCCGCATCGCCCCACAGTCCGCCCGCGATGCTCGCCAGCGTCTCGCCCGACCGCACCGTTTAGCGCGTTGCCGCATCGCCCGGCGTTGCGGGGTTGACCGGCGCATAGTTGAGATCGAAGTCGGCGGTGAAGACGGGCGCGGGCGGGCTAATCCAGGATTCCAGCAGTCCTAACCATACGCAACCTCGTATCCGATTTCTCGCGCACGTTGAACGATCATACCGAATTTCTTCTCAAATTCTGGGGCCATTGCCTGACCATCATCCGCAAACCGTTCGTCGCGCTCCTTTGCCGCTTTCAGCCACGACCCGATCAAAGTCTGGACCCGTTCCGGTTCGGCCACACAAGCGGCGGAAACCGCAACCAAAGGCAAAAACTGTGGGTTATTGACCAACGCATTGGGAGACAGGAAATCGAAATTCGCATTCAAGTCTTGTGAGAGCGTGACGGGATCCGAATACCGCTCATACCACTCAAAACCATCGTTGGTCATCATTGATTCAATGCGAATAGCCGTCTCTTCAACATCTTCTTCCAGATGGTCGAACCGCAGGCACAATCCACGGTCACGGGACGGATCAAACGAAAAATAGTCTCCTTGAAAGCCCATCGCTCGATAGATAGTGAAAGCGTAGCGTTGGTTGTCAGCTCCATGGATTGGCATGGTGACACGACTCACGGTCTCGACAGCATCATTCCGCAACCCGATTCCATAATAGCCTTCAAAATAACCGGCTTGCCATTTAGGGCCCGTTGGCAAAGAATATGTTGACCACCCAAATTTATCAAAGCCAGCGGGATTTTTCCGGATAAAACAATTTCTAGATTTGATAAATTTGAATCCATGCTTCTCAAAAAATGGGTTTAGTGCATCGGCCAATGTCCGATTCGGTTGCTTCATCTTCCCCACCAGGCCCCGTCAATAATCGATGGTCCATCAATTTGCGTAACTGCTGCCGGCGAGATTCGCGTGCCCGCCGGTAAACCAATAGCTTCACCTACATTGCCTACGATAATTCCACCATTTCTTTCAAAGAAAGGATAGTGTTGAGCTTGCCTTGGAGTCAGAGTGACGGGCGGGAGTTCAAAGCCCCGCTCCTGCGACGTCTGGGTGCGCAGCTCGGCCATCCGTTCGCCCAGGATCGCCTTCATGCCCTGCCAGGATTCGCTGATCGACGAACCGAGCAGGACGGCAATCGGGCTGACCGCGCCGTCGGCAAGTGCTTGTGCGTCTTCCTCGCCGAGCGGTTCACCGGGCCGCTCCGCTTCGCGCGCGCTGCCGTGACCCGAACCAGAGCGCGAAGGGCAGAGCGAGCAGGATGAGGATCGGCCATTTCGTCAGGGACGCGCCGCAACTCGATTCCGACAGCTATCGCATCGAACTGTTCGGGGCGCATCATGGCGGCGCGACGCTCTACCCCGATCGTACGCTCGCCATTCGCGGCGACAAGGCGAATGAAGAGCCAAAGGGCGCCGCGACCACCGATCCGGCTTTCGGCCTGCCCGCCGTCTGGATCGACGATGCCGAACGCGATCGCGCCGCTGCGTCGGGATACACGCTGGTTGATCCGGTGACCGTGCTGATCACGCATCTCGGCCAGTTGCTCAAACGGGAAATGCCGTTGCTGCTGTCGCGCAACCATGTCGTCGAGCTGCTCGAAGAGGTCCGCAACCGCCAACCCGGACTGATCGAGGAATTGATCCCCAATCTGATGACCGTGTCCGACGTACAGCAGGTGCTGCGCAATCTGCTCGCCGAGAATGTGTCGATCCGCAACATCGACCAGATCGCCGAAGCGCTTGTCGATGTCGGCCGACAGACGAAGGATCCCGCCGAACTGACCGAACTCGTCCGCACGCGCATCGCACACACGATCTGCCATCGGCTGCGCGGCGACGGCGAAGCATTGTCCGTGATCAGCCTGGCCCCCCGGCTGGAAGCGAAGATCGGTGCGGCGGTGCAACGGAACGACGCCTCGACCGGCTTCATCATCGATCCGTCGATCGCCGAAACATTGTTGCGCAAACTCGCCGGCGAAACCGAAAACATGCTCTCCAGCGGTTTGTCGCCGGTGCTGCTCTGCGGTCCCGAAATCCGGCGCCAGCTTCAAGCCTTTATTCGCCGCACGGTGCCGAAGCTCCATGTGATTTCAGTCAACGAAGTACCGGTTTCGGTTACGCTGCAATCTTTCGCGCTGATCTCTGAAAACGATTAGAGAAGATGGCGGATATCCCTTCTAAAAGCAGCTCACTCGCCGACAAATCACCGGGAATTCGTCCGGCATTTCTCCGGTTACGCTACTCGAGATGAAGATTGGACCAGCCCATCGGACTCCCGACAGACCTTCGCCCCGCGCCGAACGGCCTCGCTGATAACCATGACTCACAGGTGCAGGGCTGGTTCGGTGATGTCGGGCCATGATATGCATGGGCCACACCACGACCGGTCTGAGACTATTTCGAATAGTGACCGGTCACCGTTGCCGCTGCGTGCAGCCACGCGAAGATGTCCAGCCCATCGGCCCGGTCGCCGGGCACGACGCAAAAGACGCCAACAAGCCTTCTTGACCCCCGCCGTCCGCGCGTCCACCTGTCGGGTATGACGGAAACGCCGCCCGACAGCCTGATTCCCTATGACGAGATCGTCCAGGAGGCGCTGCGCGCGGTCGTCGGCCGCGTGCTCAGCGAGGTCAGCGATGCCGAGGACCTTCCCGGCCAGCACCATTTCTACATCACCTTCAAGACGCAGGCGCCGGGCGTCGACGTGCCCAATCACCTCATCGAGCGCTTTCCCGACGAGATGACGATCGTGCTGCAAAAGCGTTTCTGGGACCTGACGGTGACCGAGGAAGGCTTTTCGGTCGGCCTGAGCTTCAACGAGATGCCGCAGACGCTGATCATCCCCTTCGCCGCGATCACCGGCTTCGTCGATCCCGCCGTCAATTTCGCGCTCCAGTTCCAGGCGCTCAGCGAGGGCGGCGGTCCCGAAACGGCCGACCATGCCGAAAACGACCCGCCCGAAGCCGAACCGATCGAGGACGGATCGAACGTCGTCGCGGTGGATTTCAAGCGGAAGAAGTGACATTCGTCCTCCCGCCCGCCTGACTAAGGGGAAAGACGAATCACGATGACCACCGAAACCCGCACCGAAACCGATTCCATCGGCCCGATCGAAGTCGCCGCCGACGCCTATTGGGGCGCGCAGACGCAGCGGAGCCTGCAGAACTTTCCCTTCCCGCCGCACGAACGGATGCCGATCGGCATCGTCCATGCACAGGCCGCGGTGAAGCAGGCGGCGGCACGGACCAACCGCAAGCACGGGCTCGACGGCAAGGTCGCCGACGCCATCGACGACGCCGCGACGAAGATCCGCAATGGCGAGTTCGACGGCGAATTCCCGCTGACGATCTTCCAGACGGGCAGCGGCACGCAGACCAACATGAACGTCAACGAGGTGATCGCGGGCATCGCCAACGAGGCGCTGGCGGGAACGCGCGGCGGCAAGGAGCCCGTCCACCCCAACGACCACGTCAACATGTCGCAAAGCTCGAACGACAGCTTCCCGACCGCGCTGCACATCGCCACGCTGCTCGCGTTAAGAGACCAACTTCTTCCCACCCTCGATAAACTTACTGATTCTTTGACCGTGAAGGCCGAGAAGTGGAAACATCTGGTCAAAATAGGCCGCACCCACACACAGGATGCAACCCCACTTACGCTGGGTCAGGAATTTTCCGGCTATGCAGCGCAATTGGCATCGTGCCGCAACCGAGTGGATATTGCGGGCGAAGATCTGCTGTATCTTGCGATTGGTGGAACTGCGGTCGGAACGGGTCTGAATGCACCGAGCGGCTGGGCCGAAGATATGGCTCAAGCATTGTCAGATATTACGAGACTCAAATTCAAACCTGCGCCGAACAAGTTCGAGCAGCTGGCGGCGAAGGACGGGCTCGTCTTCTTCTCGGGCGCACTCAACACGCTCGCCGTGGCCCTCACCAAGATCGCCAACGATATCCGCTTCCTGGGCTCCGGCCCACGTTCGGGCCTCGGCGAACTTTCGCTGCCGGCGAACGAGCCGGGCAGCTCGATCATGCCGGGCAAGGTCAACCCGACCCA
>NZ_CAKZNF010000002.1 GCF_937129435.1 uncultured Parasphingopyxis sp.
CACGTCGAGCTTGGTCATGACGAAGTCCGTGACGCCGTTGATGCGCGCCGTGTACCGCGCGATCGGGGCGTCGTACCAGCCGCAGCGGCGCGGGCGCCCCGTCGTCGTGCCGAACTCGAAGCCGGTCTTGCGCAGAAACTCGCCAGACTCGTCGAAGAGCTCGGTCGGGAAGGGCCCGGCGCCGACGCGCGTCGTATAGGCCTTGACGATGCCGATGACGCGGTCGATGCGGTTCGGCCCGATGCCCGAGCCGGTCGCCGCGCCGCCCGCCGTCGAGCTCGAGGAGGTGACGAAGGGGTAGGTGCCGTGGTCGACGTCGAGCAGCACGCCCTGCGCGCCTTCGAAGAGGATCCGGTCGCCGCGCGCCCGCGCCTCGTTGAGCGAGCGCCAGACGGGCTTGGCAAAGGGCAGCACGAAATCGGCGATTTCGGTCAGGTCGGCAAGCAGGCGCTCGCGATCGACGGGCTGTTCGCCGAAGCCGGCGCGCAGCGCGTCGTGATGCGCGCAGAGCCGGTCGAGCTGCGGACCCAACTCATCGAGATGCGCAAGGTCGCAGACCCGGATGGCGCGGCGACCGGCTTTGTCTTCATAGGCCGGGCCGATGCCGCGCCGCGTCGTGCCGATCTTGCCTTCGCCGCTCGCGTCCTCGCGCAGCGCGTCGAGATCGCGGTGGATCGGCAGGATCAACGGGCAGGTCTCGGCGATATGGAGCTTTTCGGGCGTCACCTCGACGCCTTGTCCGGCGATCTTTTCGACCTCGGCCTTCAGCGCCCAGGGATCGAGCACCACGCCGTTGCCGATCATCGAGACCGTGCCGCGGACGATGCCGGAGGGCAGCAGCGACAGCTTGTAGGTTTCATTGCCGATGACGAGCGTGTGGCCCGCATTGTGCCCGCCCTGGAAGCGAACGACGCAATCCGCGCGCGCCGACAGCCAGTCGACGATCTTGCCCTTGCCTTCATCGCCCCACTGGGCGCCGATCACGGTGACGTTGGCCATGGTTAGACTCCTCCAACCTGCCAAGATGATCCGGCACGCCCTTCGACAGGACTCGGCGCGCGGATGGGATAGGCGGACGCGAACGCCCGAACGCGGCAGCGCCCTACTGGTAAGGGTGCGTGCAAGTCAACGGGCATGGCATGGCTTGCGGTGAATGATCGTCGGCCGGGTGCCGTCAATAGGGCCGCGCCTCGCCATCGATCAGATGATGCGTGCAGCCCAGCGCTTCGCCACCATCGCTTTCCGATAGCGCCGCGACCGTGCGCCAGCCTTGTTCGCGCCAGGCGGCGGCTTCGTTGTCGGGCGTGCCGAGCGGCAGGAACAGGCGAGGAGCATCCCTGCGGCCGAGGCCGGCGTCGATCAGCGGGTCGATATAGAGCGAAAAGCCGACGGCGCTTTCCTCTGCGCCGTCCTGATGCAGGATCGTGTAGCTGCCACCGCGCCCGATCTCGCCGGAGATGCCCTTGCCGAAGAGCGAGAAGCCGACCCAGCTCTGATATTCGAAGCCGTGGCGCTCGGTCGGATCGAGGGTTAGCGCGGCCTTGCCAGCGATTGGCCCGGCGATCTCCTCCAGTGCATCGAGGCGTGTCTTGAGCGCACCGCCATCGTCGATCGCGCGCAGCTTTTCCATCGCGGTGTCGAAGGGACCCGCAGCGCCGATCAGCGGCAGATAGGCTTCGGCGCCGAGGGCAGAGATCGCCCCTGCATCCTTTTCATCAAGTTCGGCGCGGACCTGTTCCACTTTGTCCGCCGAGATCGGCAGCGACGTTTCGGCCAGCGTCTGCACGAGATCGGGCAGCGTCAGATCGACGGTGATGTCTTCGACCCCCGCCGCGGCCAGTGCATCGACCGCGAGCCGCAGGATTTCGCGCACGGCGGGGACGGTGTCTGTCCCGATCAGTTCGGCTCCGACCTGCAACAATTCGCGTTCGGGCCGCAGCTGAGTCGCGTGAAGCTTCAGGATCGCGCCGCCATAGCAGAGGCGCAGCGGCCGGGGCCGGTGTGCAAGCCGCGTCGCCGCGATCCGCCCGACCTGCGCGGTAATGTCGGGACGCAGCGCCAATGTTCGCCGCGATACAGGATCGACGATACGGAGCAGGTCACGGCCCTGACCCGCCTTCAACCGCCCCGCGAGGCCTTCCTCGAACTCCGCCATCGGCGGCGACACGCGCTCATAGCCGAAGCCGTGCATGCAATCCTGCACGGCGCGCAGCAGCCGCGACGCGGCCCCCGCTTCGGGCGGGAGCCGGTCGCGCAATCCTTCGGGCAGGAGGCCGGGCGGGAGCGTCGTCATCGCCGCTCCCTAACCTTTTGCCCGCGCCATTAGAAGTTCAGCGCCTTCACCTTTTTCACGCCGGGCAGGTTGCAAACCTTCCACATCACCGGCTCGTCGACGAGCTGGTCGACTGACAGCAGCAGCACCGCATCGCCGCCGCCTTCGCGCCGGCCGAGGTGGAAGTTGCCGATATTGACGTTGGCTTCGCCCAATGTCGTACCGATGCTGCCGATGAAACCCGGCTTGTCCTCGTTGACGACGTAGAGCATCGCGCCTTCGAGATTGGCCTCGATCGACACGCCGAAGATCTCGACGAGGCGCGGGACCGATTCGCCGAACAGCGTGCCGGCCACCGATTTCTCGCCCTCGTCGGTCATCACCGCGACGCGTACGAGCGTGTGATAGACGCCCTCGCGCTCGTGCCGGATTTCGCGGACATCGAGGCCGCGTTCCTTGGCCAGATATGGCGCGTTGACCATGTTCACGCTGTCCGAATAGGCGCCCATGAAACCGGCGAGCACGGCGCCCGTGATCGGCTTCTGGTTGAGTTCGGCGGCCGCGCCCTCGACCTCGATCGCGATACCCTTGACCGCGTCGTGTGCGAGCTGCCCGACCAGCGAGCCGAGCTTTTCGGCAAGCGCCATATAGGGCCGCAATTTCGGTGCTTCGTCGGCGGATAGCGATGGCATGTTGAGCGCGTTGGTGACGCCGCCGGTGAGCAGGTAATCGCTCAATTGCTCGGCCACCTGGATCGCGACATTGACCTGCGCCTCGGTCGTCGAGGCGCCGAGATGCGGCGTGCAGATGAGACCCGGCGTGCCGAAAAGGGGGCTCTCCTTGGCCGGTTCCTCGGCGAACACATCGAGCGCCGCGCCGGCAACCTTTCCCGAGTCCATGGCGGCTTTGAGGGCCGCTTCGTCGATCAACCCGCCGCGCGCGCAATTGATGATCCGCACCCCGTCCTTCATCTTCGCAAAGGCGTCTTCGGACAGGATCCCGCGCGTCTGGTCGGTTAGCGGCGTGTGCAACGTGATGAATTCGGCGCGGGCGAGAAGGTCGTCGAGATCGACCTTCTCGATCCCGAGTTCGACGGCGCGTTCCTCGGTCAGGAAGGGATCGTAGGCGATCACCTTCATCTTCAGCCCGCGCGCGCGGTCGGCGACGATCGAGCCGATATTGCCGGCGCCGATCAGGCCGAGCACCTTGTGCGTCAGCTCGACGCCCATGAATTTGGACTTCTCCCATTTGCCGGCCTGGGTCGAGGCATCGGCTTCGGGCAGCTGCCGGGCGAGCGCGAACATCATGGCGACGGCGTGTTCGGCGGTCGTGATCGAGTTGCCGAACGGCGTGTTCATCACGACGACGCCCTTGGCCGAGGCCGCGGGGATGTCGATATTGTCGACGCCGATCCCGGCGCGACCGACGACCTTCAGCTTGTCGGCGCGTTCGAGGATCTTCGGCGTGACCTTGGTCGACGAACGGATGGCAAGGCCGTCATATTCGCCGATGATCTCGGCCAGCTCGTCCTTGTCGAGACCGGTCTTCTCGTCGACCTCGATCCCGCGCGATCGGAAGATTTCGGCCGCTTTGGGGTCCATCTTGTCGGAAATCAGTACTTTGGGCATGATTATCTCCTCTCCCCTTCAGGGAAGAGGCCGGGAGAGGGGCAGTCTCGAAACCCGGCCTGTTGCGTAAATTTTAGAGGACAGCCCCCTCTCCCAACCCTCTCCCCTGAAGGGGAGAGAGCGAGAAATCAGGAAAGCTCTTCTTTGACCTTGGCATAGGCCCATTCGATCCAGGGCAGCAGCGCTGCGACATCGTCGGCCTCGACCGTCGATCCGCACCAGATGCGAAGCGATGGCGGTGCGTCGCGATAGCCGTTGAAATCGTAGCCGACCCCGCGTTCTTCGCAGAGCTTCACGATCTTCTTCGGCACGCTCGCCTTGGCCTCATCGTCGAGGCCGTCATACCAATCGCCGGCGAACTTGAAACAGACGCCGGTATTGGTGCGCTTGGCCGGATCCGATACCATCGGTTCGACCCAGTCGGTCTTGTCGATCCAGTCGTAGACGACGCCGCTGGCGCGGTCGGCGCGCGCGATCAGCTCGGCACGGCCGCCGATCGACTTCGCCCATTCGAGGCTCGCGATATAATCTTCGGTTGCGAGCAATGACGGCGTGTTGATCGTCGCGCCCTCGAAGATCGCGGTGTTGAGCTTGCCGCCCTTCTTTACGCGGAAGATCTTGGGCAGCGGCCAGGGCGGATCGTAGCTTTCGATCCGTTCGACGGCGCGCGGGCTGAGGATGAGCATGCCGTGCGCGGCTTCCGATCCCATCACCTTCTGCCAGCTATAGGTCGTCGCATCGAGCTTCGGCCAATCCATCTCCTGCGCGAAGATGGCGCTGGTGGCGTCGTTGATCGTCACGCCCTCGCGGTCGTCTGCGATCCAGTCGGTGTTCGGAATCTTCGCGCCGGACGTTGTGCCGTTCCAGGTGAAGACGATGTCGTCACCCTTGCCGATGCTCGCCAGATCGGGGATCTCGCCATAATCGGCATCGAGCGTCGTCAGATTGTCGAGCTTGAGCTGTTTGGCGGCATCCTGGATCCACACATTGCCGAAGCTTTCCCAGGCGGCGACGGTCGCCGGACGGGCGCCGAGCATGTTCCACATGGCGAGTTCGACCGCGCCGGTATCGGAACCGGGCACGATGCCGATCAGATAATCGTCAGGGATGCCGAGCAGTTCGCGGCTCAGGTCGATGGCGTATTTCAGTCGTTCCTTGCCGAGTGCGGAACGGTGCGACCGCCCGAGCGCGTCGGTTTTCAGCTTGTCGAGCGACCAGCCGGGGAATTTGGACGTGGGTCCGGATGAAAAGAAAGGGCGGTCCGGACGGACCGTAGGTTCTGTCGTCATATAATCTCTCCTCACAGAGAGCGCGCGCTGCGTTGGGGCAGCGTGGCCCACGCACGAGATGCGTGCTGCGGTGCGGCATGTCAACGCCGAAACCGCACGGTTCGACTCAAAAGGGGGATAGCCGCGTTGACCCGTGGCCGGTCCGCGATCATCAAATCGGCCATGAGAGTGTGGGGGACGATCGCGCTGGCCCTGAGCCTGGCCGCCTGTGGCATGATCGATGGCCGCAGCGACAATACGCGCCCGCAACCCAGGCAGCAGAGCACCGAGCGGCTGCCCTCGCCCAGCACGACGCTGTCGCAATGCCTTTCCGGGCTGGACCGGGCAGGGGTGCGCTATCGCCGCCTGCCCGACCGCGAATTTTCGGGCGGATGCCATGCGCGCGATACCGTTCAATTGCTCCAGGTCGGCGTGCCGACTCGCAATCTCGGCGCGATGACCTGCCCGCTCGCCGATCGCTACGGCCGATGGGTGCGCGACGTGCTCCAGCCGGCGGCACAGCGGAATTTCGGCGAGCAGGTGACGCGGGTCGATGCGATCGGCACCTATAGCTGCCGCAGGATCAACGGGTCTGGACGGCTGTCGGAACATGGCAAGGCCAACGCCATCGACATCCGCGCCTTTGCGTTCGCCGACGGACGGACGGTTACGGTCGAAGACGGCTGGAACGGTGACAGCCGCGAGCGCGCTTTCCTGCGCGACCTGCATGCGGGCGCGTGCCGGACGTTCGAGATCGTGCTCGGCCCCGACGCCAATGCCGATCATCGCGACCATTTCCACTTCGATATGGGCGATCGCGGGCCGTATTGCCGATGACTATGTCAGAACCTCGCTAGCGCGAGGTCGCCGCACCGGCCCGCACCCCCACCCGGCCTCCCACGTGATTATCCTGAATGGGAGGCCGGGTGGGGGTGCGGGCCGGTGCGGCGCTCGACCGAAAGGTCGAGTCTGACGAAAAAGCCCCATTCTTGCCTCGCTCGCCCACCCCGCTAACAGGACCGCATGAGAGACCCCAACATTCCCGACCATATCTTCTACACCTCCGGCGAGGACGCCGCTTATTCGCGCGCGGCCGAAATTGCGACGCCGCAGACGCAGGATCCCGCCTATAGGCTCGCCTTTCAGGACCCCGACTTCCTGTTGCGCGAGGATTTGCGTTCGGTCCGCTTCCAGCTCGAAATGCTCAAGCCCGAAATCCTGCTCGACGAGGCGAATATCGGATCGACCTTCGTCATGTATGGATCGGCGCGCATTCCCGAACCCAAGCTGGCCGATGCCATGGTCGATGCGGTCGAGGGCACGCAGAAGAAGGTCGCCGAGCGGCTTCGCGCCAAGGCGAAATATTATGAAGAGGCGCGCGCGCTGGCCCGCAAGGCGAGCCGGTTCGGCACGGGCGAGGACGGCAAGCGGCAATTCGTCGTCTGCTCGGGCGGCGGGCCGTCGATCATGGAGGCGGCCAATCGCGGCGCGGCCGACGAGGGCGCCGATTCGATCGGGCTCAACATCGTGTTGCCGCACGAGCAGGCGCCGAACGAATATGTGACGCCATCGCTCAGCTTCCAGTTTCACTATTTCGCGCTCAGGAAGATGCACTTCCTGATCCGCGCCCGCGCCGTTGCGGCGTTTCCCGGCGGATTCGGGACGTTCGACGAATTGTTCGAGCTGCTCTGCCTTGTCCAGACGGGCAAGATGAAGCCGCTGCCGATCCTGCTGTTCGGCGAGGAATTCTGGACGCGCGTTGTCGATTTCAAGGCGCTGGCGGAAGAGGGGACGATTTCCCCTGACGACCTCAAGATCCTGCGATTCGTCGAGACGGCGGACGAGGCCTGGTCGCTGGTCGAGGATTTCTACAAGGATCCGGTCGGGTGGAAATCCGAGCCGACGGTGCTGACGCTGGATTAGCGCCCGATTCACTCAATCAGGACAAACCCGTCCGTTAGGGCTGAGCTTGTCGAAGCCCGTCTCTCATTCTCGCGAGGCGCCCTTCGACAAGCTCAGGGCTAACGGGTGTACTGCCGTAGCGATCGATTATTCGCCTGCAGCGTCGCCGACTTCGGCCTCGGTCGCCGCTTCGGCTTCCGGATCGGCATTCTCGGCGTCTTCGATCGCTTCGTCCTCGCCCTCGGTCGCCGCCTCGTCTTCCTCGGCCGCATCGTCGGCGGGCGGGGCGGGGATCGGCAGGTTCGAGCCGTTGGCGTTGAGGTAGAGGATGACGGCGGCGCGATCGAGCGGGTCGGAAAGGCCGGCGAAGCTCATCTTTGTGCCGGGTGCATATTCGGACGGACGGCGCAGCCAGTCGCTCATCGCCTGGAAGGTCCAGTTGCCGGGAATGCCGGCCAGTTCGGACGAATAGGCGAAGCCGGCGACATGGCCGTGCGGCGCGCCCAGAACGCCGTAAAGGTTCGGCCCGATCCCGTCGGCGCCGCCCTGGTTGATCGTGTGGCAGCTGGCGCAGCGCGCGAACACGGCTTCGCCCTGTTCGACCGTCGCCTCGTTCAGCGCCGCCTCGATCGACATTTCCTCTTCGCCTTCGCCGCCTTCGACGGCGACGCCTTCGACGACATAGCCCATCTCTTCGGGCCGTTCGGCGTGCCACATCTCGGCGGTGACGATGGAGGATCCGAGCGCGACGATGCCGCCCGCCAAGGCCCAGCCTGCGATCGTGTTGAACTGACTCATGATTTGGTTTCGCCCCTAGGGTGGTTTGGCCGGTGCTTTAATAAGGCGCGGCGTTTATCGCAAGCGCATCAATCCGCGTCCACCCAGTGCGAAAACAGCGTATGGGCGATGGCGAAAGGCGGCGGGCAGATGAACGGGGCGCCGGGATCGCCGGCGAGCGCCGCGCGGACCTCGTCCCGCGTCACCCACTTGGCGTCCTCGATCTCCTGTTCGTCGAGCGTGATCGCGTCGTCCTCGACGGGTGCGATGCACGCCATCATCAGCGAATTGGGGAAGGGCCAGGGCTGGCTGGCGAGGTAGCGGACCTCGGTCGCGCGCACGCCTGCTTCTTCGTGCAGTTCGCGCGCGACGGCTTCTTCGAGCGATTCGCCCGGCTCGACGAAACCGGCCAGCGCC
Organism: uncultured Parasphingopyxis sp.; assembly: GCF_937129435.1. Lineage (GTDB taxonomy): Bacteria > Pseudomonadota > Alphaproteobacteria > Sphingomonadales > Sphingomonadaceae > Parasphingopyxis. The sequence goes on from NZ_CAKZNF010000002.1 coordinate 8,265, forward strand.
GAATAGCGATCGGGCGGGAAACGCGGCTGGCGCCCGACCAGCGCCTTGCCTTCATATTCGGCGAGCATGATGACGACGGGGTCGACGCGTGGGAAATGCTCGGCCCCGCAATTGTCGCAATGCCGCGCCCAGCCGGCCTTGGCGACGCGGGTTTCGTTGCCGCACTTGCTGCAGAAGCGATGGCCGCGATGCCATTCGATCAGCGAGCGCGCGGCGGCATAGGTCGCTGCTTCCTTGGGCGGCATGATGCCGAGATACTGCCACACCGCATAGGCGCGGTTGCCCTGGGCGGGCCGGTCCATCGACAGCGGCGCGAAGCAGGGCGATTCGCCGTCCATGCCGAGGAACAGCAGCTCGTCCTCCTCGCCGCAATCGGCGAAGCTGCCCCATTGCAGCGCGCCTTCGGGCGAGATGTCGGGGTCGAGATCGTTCAATTTGAGGATGCGCGTCCGAAGGCTCGCGCGCAATTCGGACATTTTCGCATCGTCGATGCGGAACTGGTCGGCGCGTTCGAGCGGCGATCCGGTGACGCCGGGGCTGATTTTGAGGTTCACTGAATGTCTCCTTGGGCCTCGAACTGCGCCCGGGCGAGGGTGACGGCCTTGGCGAACAGCGTGGGGAGGCCCGCCGCGTCGAGATCGTCGATCGGCCACCATTCGCCGTCCAGTGCGGCCCGCGTCAAGAGGCGTGCCCCCTGCACGTCGAGACTGAAATCGAAATGGGTGAAGCTGTGCGCGACGGTGCCGAGCGGCATGAATTCGGCGTCTGCCGGTGCTTTTTCGGCTTGGCGTTTGCGGGTCCAGTCGCCCGAAGGAAGCGCGCGCATCCCGCCCAGCATCCCCTTGTCCGGCCGCCGGACCAGCAGCACCGCGCCGTCATGTTCGATCCACCAGGCGGTGCCGTATTTGTGCGGCTTGGCCTTCTTGGCGGGCCTGACCGGATAGGTGGCGGGATCGCCGGTCGCGGCGGCGGCGCATTCGGGGCGGAGCGGGCAAATGGCGCAGGCTGGGTTGCGGGTCGTGCAGATGGTTGAGCCCAGATCCATCATCGCCTGGGCAAAATCGCCGGCACGATCGTCCGGGTAGATGTCCGCCGCGACCTCCCGAATCGCCTTGCGCGCGGCGGGCAGCGGCTCGGCGATCGCATCGAGCCGGGCGACGACGCGTTCGACATTGGCATCCACGGGCGCCGTCGGCTCGCCGAGTGCGATGGCCGCGATGGCTGCGGCGGTAGAATCGCCGATACCAGGAAGGTTGCGTAACGCTCTCTCCGTGCTTGGAAATTTCCCGCCATGTTCCGAGGCTACGACACGCGCGCAGGCGACGAGATTGCGGGCGCGGGCATAATAGCCAAGCCCCGCCCATGCCGCCATCACATCGGCATCTTCTGCCGCCGCGAGCGCCTCCACATCGGGCCAGCGGGCAAGAAAATCGGCGTAGCGCGGCTTCACCGCCGCCACGGTCGTCTGCTGCAGCATGATCTCCGATAGCCAGACGCGATAGGGATGGGATGGCGGATCGCCGGGCTGCGCGCGCCATGGCAAGCGCCGGGCGTTCCGATCA
>NZ_CAKZNF010000003.1 GCF_937129435.1 uncultured Parasphingopyxis sp.
GGCTGCGCGAAACACTTTATCTTCAAAGCGAACGCTATCGCCATTGGAGTGTTTCGTTATTCTCAAATAACCGTCCGAGAAATGTGGACGAAGAACACCGCGCAATCATGGAGGCGGCGACACGCCGCGACGAGATTGCCACTCGTTCCTATATTTCGACGCATTTTCGCCGAACGACAGACGACCTTCTGGCAATGGCTGAAGCCGCTCAAAGAGAAATCGCATAATCTCGCTATCAGTCCACCAAGCGGAGAGCCATCTTTGCAAAGCGGTCGACATAGGCCTGGATAAATGCGCGCGTTCCGTCATCGGCAACATCGCCGGTGTCCGATATCAGGTCCGGCCTGATGAACGAAATGTAGGCCTCGGACGGAACGACCGTGACGCCAAGAACTGACAGGATTTCATGGCTTTTTGATCCCGGACCATGGCCGCCCGACATCCCGAAAATCGCAACATCTGGCTGGACCGTGATGGCTTTTTCAACCGAGAATGTGGCTTCACCGCTGCGCCCGATCAGGGGGATATCATCGATTTCGGGGAATTTGCTGCGATATTGTTCGAACGATCCCGGATCAAGTGACTTGAACTCGCCCATCATTCCGGCAACCCAGCGCACCGGATTTTCCGGGTCGAGAATACCAAGCGATGGCAGGAAACGGCCTTCGCCAAGGATCATGTGCTTGACCGGCACGTCTATGCTGACTTCGTGTCCGGTGACATCGGTAAGGGTAATTGTTTCTGCCGAGGCGACATTGCCCCAAATTAGCGCTGCAGCAACGAATGCCAAAATTGGTTTCAGTTTCATTCCAGCAAGTCCTGTCTTGTTTCGATTGCCAGTTAACGTTTTTAAAACGCCAAAACGGGCAGCACACAAAGTGCTACCCATTTCGGTTGATTTCATGCTCGTTCCAATTTCTGCCGGATCCCTAGAAGTCAACCTTGGCGGAAACGAGGAAAGTTCTGCCCGGTTCGTGATAGGGCTCGATGGCGCTGCTGTCATAACCAGGTGTTGTTCGCGAGAAATAATCACGATCAAGGATGTTGAGAACGTCGACACGCAGTGTCACGGCATTCGATAGTGCCTCAGGCGTCCATTCACCATAAAGGTTTGCAACGAAATAGGTATCAAGCTTCTGGTTGCCGATCTTTTCCGGATCATCGTTGGCCAAAGCCAACTCGGGCCTCGGCTGCCTTGCCCTCGACGCTCTCGATATCGAGCCGCCCGCGATGGCGCTCGACGATATGCTTGACGATGGCGAGGCCGAGGCCCGTCCCACCCATTTTCCGGCTGCGGCCGGGATCGACGCGGTAGAAGCGCTCGGTCAGCCGCGGCAGGTGCTCGGCCGGGATGCCTTCGCCTTCGTCTTCGACCGTCAGCCGCGCCATATCCGGGCGCAGCGCCTTCACACGCACTGTGACGGTCGATTCGGGCCGGCCGTATTTCAGCGCATTGCTGACCAGATTGCTGACGAGCTGCGCGATCTGCGCCTTGTCGCCGGGGATCGTGCCGACATTCGCATCGCCATGGATCACGATCCGGCCGGGATCTTCGCCGGCGGCGATGCAGCTGCTCTGGCAGGCTTCCTCGATCAGCGGCGCGAGCGCGATCTGCTCGTCGGGCGGGCGGAAGCGCTCGGCCTCGATCCGCGAAAGCGACATCAGATCGCCGATCAGGCGCTGCATCCGGCTCGCCTCGTTGTGCATGATCTCGAGGAAGCGCTTGCGCGTCTTCTTGTCCTTAACCGCGCCGTCCTGCAGCGTCTCGATATAGCCGAGCAGCGAGGTCAGCGGCGTCCGCAGCTCGTGGCTCGCATTGGCGACGAAATCGACGCGCATTTTCTCGGCCGTGTGCAGGTTGCTGCGATCGGCAAGGCGGACGAAGCGGCTGTTATCGCCGAGTTCGTGGATCACGAGTTCCCAGGGCCGCTCGCGCTCGCCGATACCGACCAGCTCGATCGCCGTGCGCGAATCCTCGTCTTCATTTTCGCCGATCAGTCGCCCGGCGGCGACGGGATGGCGGATGGCGAGACGGACATCCTCGCCGACGATATGTTCGCCGAGCAGCGCGCGCGCCGCGGCGTTGGCGCGTTCGACGCGGCGGCCCGTGACGAGCAGGCTCGGCTCGTCGAGCGCGTTCATCAATTCTTCAAGGGTCGGGCCTTCCTGCTCCGCTGCATCGGCTTCGTCGGCCGGGCGTTCGGCGGTTTCTTCCGCTTCGCCCGCATCCGGATTGCGACCGGCCAGAAGGAAAAGGCCCGCCAGCAACCCGCCGGACAACGCCACGATCATGGCGGCGGGCGGCGCGCCTAACGAAATCGCAACCCATCCAAGGGCAAAGAGGGTTAACAACGCGACAATGGCGCGCAAAGGCGTTATCGGAGCCATGACCGCGTCATAGAGCGACATTGTGACACTCGCCAGTACAGGGCGGACGTTCGAGGTCGCAAAACGGGACGACGAGGGGCGAGAAGGTAGTTTCATGGCGCAAGACGCTGACAATCAGGGTGAAAACCAGCCCGAAGACGGCAAGACGCCGCCGCCCACGCGGCGTCAGATGCTGGCGCTCGGCGCCGTTGCCGCTTCGTCGGTCGTCACCGTGCGCCCCGCTCTCGCCCAGACGGTCGGCTCGGTCATGGCCTGCGAGATTCCCGTGCCTTCGCCCGGACAGAGCGGCTATTATATCGCGCCCGACGGATCGCCCGTCGAACCGGGAACGCCTGGCGCCTTCCCGCCGCCCGGACGCAATCTCGTCGGCGAAGAGGTTCGCGGCGCGCTCTTCGAAGGGCGCTCCTATGGCGGCTATGGCTATGAACAGAGCCAGGCCTACACCAATTATATCCGGCGGCTGCAGGCCGGCCAGAGCGGCTTCACCTGCTACGCATCGATCCAGATGCCGCGCGGCTGACGGGGGCTACTTCCTGTCTTGCCCGTCACCCTGAACTTGTTTCAGGGTCCATATGCCGGGCCGGATCTGTTTCCGCGATGCCGGGCATATGGATGCTGAAACGAGTTCAGCATGACGATGAATGGGCAGGGAATTTGTGAGCGCCTCCAAAGTCTTTCACGCTGATGAGCCCGGCCGGCGCATCGTCAAGCGCCTGCCCGACGGCGTGACGCTGATCTTCCACCGCCCTTCGGGCCTCACCCATATCCTCGGCTCTCCCGCGCCCGAATTGCTCGAAGCGCTTGGCGAAGGTGCCGCCGACATCGACATGCTGATCGAGCGTCTCTCGCGAGACCATGATCTCGGCGATGCGGGAGAGGCGCGGGCGGCGCTGGCCGCGCGGCTCGCCGAACTGGAAACCGCCGGACTGGTGTGGCGGGTGTGACATGAGCGGAATGCGGCACGAATTTCGCGTGACGGTCGGCCCTGTCGGCTTTCGGATCGGATCGGACTGGGCCGGCCCGCTCGATGCGATGCGGCGGCTCTACAGCGGCTATCCCGCGCCCGGCATTCCCGATTTCACCGTCCGGCTGGCCGCGCAGCGCCCGTGGCGGCGTTTCATCCGGCCCAGCGTCATGATCGGCGGCGATTTCATGCTGCCCGATGCCGCGCCGATGGCGCTGGCGCATGGGTTGCTCGCGGCGGAAATGGGCATGAACCTGCAGATGGCGCTCGGCCAGCGCCGCCACCTGCTGCTCCATGCTTCGGCGGTGGAGCGGGACGGGCGCGCCCTGCTGATGACCGGGCTGTCGGGCGCGGGGAAATCGACGCTGTCGGCGCTGCTCGGCGAACGCGGCTGGCGGTTCATGGGCGACGAATTCGCGCTGCTCGATCCGGAAAGTGGGCTGGTTCATCCCTTTCCCCGCATGGTCAGCCTGAAAAACGAGGCGATCGGGCAGTTCGGGGGCGTGGTCGACCCCGCCCGTCTCGGCCCGGTGATGACCGGCACGCCCAAGGGCACGATCCGCCATCTCCGCCCGCCGGATGACGCCATCGCGCGCATGGCCGAGCCGGCCGTGCCCGCGCTACTGCTTTTCCCCCGTTTCGGCCATGATCCGGCCGTTCGCGAGATCGGCGAGGCGGAGATCTTCGTCCGGCTGACCCAGGCCTCGACCAACTATGTCGCGCTCGGCGAGACGGGCTTCACGGCGCTGACCCGGTTGATCGAAACCGTTCCCTGCCGCGCGCTCGACTATGCCGATACCGACACGGCGGTGGACATGGTGGAGACCCTTTGGGGAGAGCTGGCGTGAGGTGGATGACAAGAATCCTCCCCGGCACGGGGAGGTGGCAGCGCGAAGCGCTGACGGAGGGGGCTAACCTCTTTGTGCAGCGCAAGTGGCACGCCCCCTCCACCGGCTTCGCCGGTCCCCCTCCCCGGACCGGGGAGGATCGATGACCGGCGCCCGCCTCCTCACCCGCGCGCTCGCCGATCCGGCTTCGGTCGCCGCGCTCGACGCCGATGACTGGACGACGCTGCTGACCATGGCGCGGGCGGAACAGCTGATCGGCAGCCTCGCCCATCGCCTCGACGGAATCGCCATGCGCGATGCCGCGGCTGCAATCCTCGGCGATGCGCGGCTTTCGATGGACCATGCCCGACGGCAGGCCCTGTGGGAGGCCGAGATGGCGCGCCGCGCGCTCGCCGATGTCGATGTGCCGGTCGTGCTGCTCAAGGGTACGGCCTATGTCGCGGCGGGCCTTTCGGCAGGCATCGGCCGGTCGATCGGCGATCTCGATATCCTCGTGCCGCGCGACGCGCTGGGCGTGGTCGAGGAGGCACTGATCGAACGGGGCGGCTGGGAATGGGTGAAGGAAGACGATTATGACGACGCCTATTATCGCGATCACATGCACGAGCTGCCGCCGCTGATCCACAAGGAGCGGGACCGGATGATCGACGTGCATCACACGATCCTGCCGCTGACTGCCAAGCCGACGCCCGATGCTGCGGCGCTGCTGGCGGACAGCGAGCCATTGGAAAGCGGCCTGCGCGTCCTTTCGGCGCCCGACATGATCTGCCACGCCGCCTGCCACCTGTTCGCCGATGGCGACCTGGCTGGGGGCCTTCGCAATCTGTGGGATATCGACCGGCTGCTGCGCGATTTCGGCGACGCGCCGGGCTTCTGGGACAGGCTCGGCGAATGCGCGGACCGGCATCAGCTTTCCAGGGCCGTCGCCCGGGCACTCCGGCTGGCAGAGCGGCTCTACGGCACGCCGGTCGATGGCGATGTCGCCGGGCGGGGCAGGGCAGGGGACGCGCTCTATATCCGCCGCCTGCTCGCCCGCGACGGATGGGGGCGGGAGACTCGCAAGGGCTTGCGTGGCGCTTTCTACATCCGCTCGCACTGGCTCAGGATGCCGCCGGTGATGCTGGGGCGGCATCTCTGGACGAAGTGGCGGAAGAACTAGAGTTCCGATTTTTCAGTCGTCATTGCGAGGAGCCGAAGGCGACGCGGCAATCCAGGGCCGTATGCGTTGTCTGAGCTAGCTCTGGATTGCTTCGCTGCGCTCGCGATGACGGTCTTTGGCCTTAGCCCAACTGCTCCAGCGTAGCGATCAACACATCATAGTGATCGATCACCGCGTCCGCGCCGAGCGCCTCCACCGGACCCGTCAGAAAGCCGAAGCTGACCGCGACGACCGGCACGCCCGCCGCCTTCGCCGCGCCGACATCGTAGATCGAATCGCCGATAAACGCCGCGCGGGTCGCGCCGCAACGGCGGATCATTTCGTCGATCGGCGCGCGGTGCGGCTTGGCGAAGCCCTTGCCCATCGTGTCGCCGCCGATGATCGCGCCGAAGCGGCTTGCCATGCCCTTCGCCTCGAGCAGTTTCACGGCGAGGCGCTCGAACTTGTTCGTCACGACCGCCAGCTTGACGTTCATCGTCGCGAGCCGGTCCATCGTGCCGATCAGTCCGGGGAAGGGCGGCGATCCGCTGCCCAGATGCGCGTCATAATGTTCGAGCAGCACCGGCAGCAGCCCATCGGCCATCGCCTCGCTGCTCTCGCCCGACCGCGCCAGCCCCTCGGCCAGCATGTGCCGCGCCCCCAGCCCGACCATCGGCCGCACCTCCGCCTGCGTCAGCGGCGGCCTGCCGATGCTCGCCAGCGCATGGTTGAGCGAAACCGTCAGCTCGTCCGACGTATCGAGCAGCGTGCCATCGAGATCGAAGCCGACGCAATCGAAGGGGATATCCGTCATCGCGTCGGCGATGCCTTGTGCATTTGCCGAAACTAAGCCCCGAACGCCTCTGCGGTCACCGAATACAGCACGTCCGCCCTGGCCGTCGCGGCGGCCGCCAGCCCGCTCGCCTCGGGCACGATCTGGTCGAGATAGAAGCGCGCCGCCGCGATCTTCATGTCGAGGAATTCATTGTCGCCCTCGCCGGTCGCGAGCTGGGCCTTGGCGATCCGCCATTGCCGCGCCATCAGCCAGCCGCCGACCAACACCGACATCATCGTCAGCAGCGGGTAGCTCGCGGCCAGCCGATCGTCGACCGAGGCCTCGCCGCTCGTCAACCAGTTCACCGTGGCCTCGCAATCGCCGAGCAGCGTATCGAGCGCCGCATGGTCGCCGCCATCGGCGCGGATCTCGTCGAACAGCGCGCGCACCGTATCGCCGCCGGCGAGTCCCAGCTTGCGCCCGACAAGGTCCGCCGCCTGGATGCCGTTGGTTCCTTCGTAGATCGGCGCGATCCGGGCGTCGCGATAATGCTGGGCGGCGCCGGTTTCCTCGACATAGCCCATGCCGCCATGAACCTGCACGCCGAGGCTGGCGATCTCGACACCGCAATCGCTGCCATAGGCCTTGGCGAGGGGTGTGAGCAGTTCGGCGCGCGCCTTGGCATCCGCATCGCCGAGCGTCCCGCGATCGACCTGCCCGGCGGTATAGTAGACGAGTGCACGGGCGGCCTGCGTCAGCGCCTTCATCCGCATCAGCATGCGGCGGACATCGGGATGGCCGATAATGGCGATCGCATCGCGGCTGTCACCCCCGGCCCGCGCCGATTGCACGCGCTCGCGCGCGAAGCTCACCGCCTGCTGCGTCGCGCGCTCGCCGATCTGGACGCCCTGCATCCCGACATTGATCCGCGCATTGTTCATCATCGTGAACATCGCGCGCATGCCGCCATGTTCGGGGCCAATCAGCCAGCCATGGCAATCGCCGTCATCGCCATAGCTCATGACGCAGGTCGGCGAGGCATGGATGCCGAGCTTTTCCTCGAGGCTCACGCAGCGCACATCGTTGAACGCGTCCGGATTGCCGTCTTCGTCGAGCCGGTAACGCGGAACGAGGAAGAGCGAGATGCCCTTCGTTCCTGCCGGCGCATCGGGCGTGCGGGCGAGAACGAGGTGAACGATATTGTCGGTCAGGTCGTGCTCGCCGAAGGTGATGAAGATCTTCTGCCCCGTAATCCGCCAGCTGCCGTCCTCGGCGCGCTCGGCCTTGGTCTTGAGCGCGCCGACGTCCGATCCCGCTTGCGGCTCGGTCAGGTTCATCGTGCCGGTCCATTCCCCGGTGCACAGTTTCGGCAGATAGAGCCGCTGCAGCTCCTCGCTACCATGATGCGTCAGCGCCTCGATCGCGCCGCCCGACAGGATCGGGCAGAGCGTGAAGGCCATGTTCGCCGAACCCAGGCTTTCGAGGATCGTACTGCCGAGCGAAAAGGGCAGACCCTGCCCGCCGAAATCGGCCGGTGCCGAGATCGTGCCCCAGCCGCCTTCGACATAATCCCTGTACGCCTGTTGGAACCCTTCGGGCATCTTGACGCCGTCTTCGGTCAGCTTCGCGCCGCCGCTTTCGTCGCCCGGCCAGTTGAGCGGCGCCCATTCGCCCGCGGCGAGTTGCCCGATGCCTTCCAGAATCGCATCGACAAGATCGGACGAGGCCTCGGCAAACAGTTCATGCTCGGCAAGCTGGCCGATGCCGGCGATGTGATCGAGAACGAAGCGCTGTTCGGTGACGGGCGGGGTGAAGGTCATGAGGGCCTTCTATGTCTTCGTCATCCCGGCGCAAGCGCGAATCCCGCTTTTCTTCGTCGGTCTTCGGAGCCGGCGCGCCCTGGCGGCCGTGAACATGACATCGGAAATCCCGCTCACGCGGAAACGATGATCGTCATTTTGATTGTTCGGCGAACGGAAGGCTTATGCCAGTTCTTTTCCCAGCAATTCCGCCGCATCGAGGCCGAGGCGGTCGATCCGGCGCTGGATGCGCGGCCATTCCTCGTTGAGGAAGCTGTCGCGCTCGCGCGTGCGAAGCTTGTCGGCGGCGCCGTTGGCAACGAACATGCCGACGCCGCGGCGGACATTGACGATCCCGTCGTCCTGAAAGGTCTGATAGGCCTTGGCCACCGTTAGCGGGTTCGCGCCTTCATCGGCAGCCAGTTGCCGCACAGAGGGCAGCGGATCGCCGTCGCCATAGATGCCATCAAGGATCGCCGCGCCGATCTTGTCGCGCAGCTTGAGGTATACCGGTTTTTCGCTCTTCGCCATCGCGCCATAGTGTAGTAAGACAGTGGGGCGCGTCAAGGGGAAAATAACCCCTCCTTTTCAAAGGAGGGGAAAGGGGTGGTTGACGGAGAAGCCGGCTCGATGCCGGCTTTCGGAGTTTTTGGGTTCGGACTCCACCACCCCAAACCCCTCCTCTGAAGAGGAGGGGCTTACGTGCCCCGCCACTCGCTCACCACATCGTCATATTCCGGCCGCGGCCTCTCCTGAAGCTCCACCCCGGGCGAACCCAGATAGATGAACCCGGCGATCCGCTCGGGCGCCTCGCCGAAATGATCGCGCACCGCGTCGCTATAGGCGGCCCAGCCCGTGATCCAGCCGCCGACATAGCCATGGGCATGGGCGGCGGCGAGCAGGTTGAAGCAGGCGGCACCCGCCGAAAGCTCCTGTTCCCATTCGGGAATCTTGGCGCTTTCCTGCGGGCTGTACAGCACGACGACGAGGCACGGGGCCTGGTGCGCGAACTGCTCGATGGCGCTGACATCGTCGGCATCGGGCCGCCCCCGGTCGATGCGAAATGCATCCTGCAGAATTTCGTTGAACCGGTCGCGCCTGTCCGCGCCCACGGTAACGAAGCGCCACGGCGCCAGCTTGCCGTGATCGGGCGTGCGGCTCGCGATCATCAGGATATCGCGCAATTCGGCGTCGGAGGGGCCGGGTGCGACCATTTCGCGCGGCCGGGCGGACCGGCGGGTGGAGAGGAGCGAGAGCGGGGTGGAGCGGTCGTTGAACATGGGCTCGCACTTAGGGATTCGACCCGCAAACCGCCAGTGCCCTTTCTTTCCGCAAATTCGGCGCTAGTCTGCGCCGCCATTGGGCCGCCACGCGCGGTGGGGAGATATGTGAGAGGGTTGTAGAGTGACCGAACTAAAAGCAATGTCGATGTGGAACGAGGGCGACTGGATTGTCGCGATCGCGAGCGCCGTGCTCCTCGTATTCCTCGCCGTGGGCGCCTGGGCCGTAACGCGGCCGCGCCCCGAAGTGGGCGGCCATCCCAAGGGCCTCTATATCCTGTTCTTCGCCGAGATGTGGGAGCGCTTTTCCTATTACGGCATGCGCGCCCTGCTCATTTTCTACCTGACGCAGCACTGGCTCTTCAACGACAGCGCGTCGAACATCGTCTACGGCGCCTATGTCAGCCTCGTTTACATCACCCCGGTTCTCGGCGGCTGGCTCGCGGACCGTTATCTCGGCCAGCGCAAGGCCGTGCTGTTCGGCGCGATCCTGCTGACTATCGGCCATTTCTGCATGGCGTTCGAAGGGACAGGCGGGCAGAACGATCCGACGATCAATATCTTCTGGATGGCGCTCGCCTTCATCATCGTCGGCTCGGGCTTCCTGAAGGCGAATATCTCGGTGATCGTCGGGCAGCTCTACCCGCGCACCGATGTGCGTCGCGACGGCGCCTATACGATCTTCTACATGGGCATCAATGTCGGCGCCGCGGTCGGCACGATCATCGCCGGCTATCTCGGCCAGACGCTGGGATGGGCCTATGGCTTCGGCGCCGCGGGCATCGGCATGCTGCTCGGCCTCGTCGTGTTCATCCTCGGCAAGCCGCTACTGCTCGGTCGTGGCGAGCCGCCCAAGCCGCTCGCCAAAAGCACCGAAATGACGATGTACGGCGTCGGCATCGTTGGCGTCGTCGTGATGTGGCTGCTCATCCAGTATCAGTCGGTCGTTGGCGGGCTGATGCTCATTTCGGGTGTCGCGCTGCTCGGCTATGTGCTGTTCGAGGCGTTCAAGCTTGAAAAGGAACCGCGCGAGCGGATGTTCGCGATCCTGTTCCTGATCGCCTTGCAGCCGCTGTTCTGGGGCCTGTTCGAACAGGCGGGCGGGTCGCTCAACCTGTTCACCGATCGCTATATCGACCGGCAGGGCGTTCCCGCCTCGCTGTTCCAGTCGATCAACCCGATCTACATCATCCTGCTGGCGCCGGTGTTCGCATCGCTGTGGACATGGCTCGGCAAGCGCGGTCTCGAGCCCTCGACACCGGCGAAGTTCGGACTCGGGCTTGTGCAGCTGGGCTTCGGCTTTCTGGTGTTGGTCTGGGGCGCGGCGACCGTGCCTGCTGATGTCGCCGTACCCGTGATCTTCCTCTTCGGCATTTATCTGTTCCACACGACCGGCGAACTTTGCCTGTCGCCGGTGGGGCTCTCCGCGATGAACCGGCTGTCGCCGACGCATCTGGCCAGCCTGGTCATGGGCGCGTGGTTCTTTGCCACGGCGGGCGGCAACTATGTCGCCGGCATGATCGGCGCGGCGACCGGCGGCGAGGACGGTGAAATGACGCGTGAGGCAACACTCTCGATCTACCAGACGATCGGGTTGGTCGCGATGGCCATCGGCGTCGGCGTCATCCTGATCTCGGGTCTCGTCAAGAAGCTGATGCATCTCGATACATTGAAGGACGACGATCCTGGCGACGATATGCTGGGCCAGTCCACCCTTGCCGAGCCGCAGGGCGCAGGCGTCGATACCTCGGGCGAGGTGCGCAACTGATGGGAGGCCGGGGCATGAAGAAATGGGGACTGGCCGTGGCGGCATGCGCGGCGCTGCTCGGATGTGCGACGACGGGCGGGGATAGCGGATCGGCCTCCTCGTCCGGCAGCGCGGGCGACCGGGAATATTCGGCGCTGTTCGATCCCGACCCCTTCCCGTCGACCTACCGCCCCTATCCGGGCCGGCCGACCGTCATTCGCAACGCCACCATCTATGACGGCGAGGGCGGGCGGATCGAAAACGGCCAGGTCTATTTCGCCGACGGGCGCATCCAGGCGATCGGCCCGACGGTCGATGCGCCTGCCGATGCGGACGTGGTCGATGGCACGGGGCTGTGGGTGACGCCGGGCGTCATCGATATCCACTCGCATCTCGGCAACTATCCGACGCCGTCGGTCGAGGCGCATTCGGACGGCAATGAGGCGACCGATCCCAACACCGCCGAGGTCTGGACCGAGCACAGCGTCTGGCCGCAGGACCCCGGTTTCTCCCGCGCGCTCGCCAATGGCGGCGTGACGACGCTCAACATCCTGCCCGGTTCGGCCAATTTGTTCGGCGGCCGTTCGGTCACGCTGCGCAACGTGCCCGGCCGCACGATGCAGGACATGAAGTTTCCCGGCGCGCCCTATGGCCTGAAAATGGCGTGCGGCGAGAATCCCAAGCGCGTCTATGGCGGCCGCAACCGTTCGCCCGCGACGCGGATGGGCAATATGGCGGTCGCGCGCCAGGCGTGGATCGATGCCCAGCGCTATCAGGAGCAGTGGGAGAATTACCGCGAGAATGGCGGCACGCGTCCGGCGCGCAACCTGCAGAACGAGACGCTGGTCGGCGTGATGAACGGCGACATCCTCGTCCATAACCACTGCTACCGCGCCGACGAGATGGCGAACATGATCGATATGAGCCACGAGTTCGGCTACGAGATCGCCAGCTTCCAGCACGCGGTCGAGGCGTACAAGATCCCCGACCTGCTGCGCGAGGAAGGCATTTGCGCGGCGATGTGGGCGGACTGGTGGGGCTTCAAGATGGAAGCCTATGACACGGTGTTCGAGAATATCCCGATGGTCCACAATGCCGGGGCCTGCGCGATCGTCCATTCGGATGATGAAAACCAGATCCAGCGATTGAACCAGGAGGCGGCGAAGGCATTGGCCGACGGGCGAAGAGCCGGATTGCAGATCACCGACGAAGAGGCGTGGCAATGGCTGGCGATCAACCCGGCCCGCGCGCTCGGCATCGATGCCGAGACGGGCAGCCTCGTCGCCGGCAAGCGGGCCGATCTGGTGCTGTGGAACGGCAACCCGCTCAGCGTCTATTCGCGGCCGCAAATGGTCTGGATCGATGGTGCGCTGATGTACGACATGAACGACCCGCGGCGCCGGCCGGTGTCCGACTTCGAGCTGGGACAGCCGGGAGAGGGGAGCGTACGATGAGCAGGTCAGCAATGATGCCGTTTGCCCTGAGCTTGTCGAAGGGCTGCACTTTTCTTTTGTCGTTGCCGAAGAAGGGCAGGGCTTCGACAAGCTCAGCCCAAACGGCTTTTGGTGCGCTGCTCTCGCTTGTGGCCGTTGCCATCGCCGCGCCGGTTACGGCGCAGACCGTCGCCATCACCGGCGGCACCGTCGTCATCGGTGACGGCTCCGACCCCATTCCGAACGGCACTGTCGTCATGCGGAACGGCCGCGTCGTCTCCGCCGGTGCGGGGACGACGGTTCCTGCCGGAGCGGAGACCATCGACGCCACCGGCCGCTGGGTCACGCCCGGCATCGTCGGCGGCTTCACGCGGCTCGGGCTGGTGGAAGTCAGCGCCGTTTCCGGGACCAACGACACCTCGGCCGGTGAATCGCCGTTCAGCGCCGCGCTCGACGTGACGCCGGCGGTCAATCCGCTGAGTTCGGCGATTGCGACCAACCGGGCGGGCGGCGTCACGCGCGCCGTCGTTGCGCCCGACACCTCGGGCGATTCGCTGTTCGGCGGGCAGGGCGCGATCATCGATCTCGGCGCCGATATGGACGCCGTGATGCGGCCGCGCGCCTTCCAGTTCATCGAGCTCGGCGAAACCGGCGCAAGCCGTGCAGGCGGCAGCCGCGCGGCGAGCTACGCCATGCTTCGCAACGCGCTGCAGCAGGCGCAGCGTTATGCGGCCAATCCGAACGGCTATGGCGGCGGATCGACCGACGACCTGCTCAACCGTCTCGACGCCGCCGCGCTCGTGCCGGTGGTGCAGGGACGCACGCCGCTCTTCGTCCATGTCGAACAGGCGCGCGATATCCTGAATGCGATTCAACTGCGTGACGAATTCCCGCGCCTGCGTCTCGTGCTCGTCGGCGTCAGCGAAGGCTGGACCGTGGCGAGCCAGATCGCGCAATCCGGCGTTCCCGTGATCGCCTCGGCGCTGAACGATCTTCCCGCGCAGTTCGAACGGCTGGCCTCGACGCAATCGAATATCGGACGCATGCGGGCGGCGGGCGTCGATGTCGCCATCGGCATGATCGACGACAACGACACGCATCTCGTGCGCTATTCGACGCAATATGCCGGCAATCTCGTCGCGTTGCAGCGCATTCCCGGCGCCTCCGGCGTCAGCTGGGGCGAGGCGTTCGCGCTGATCAGTTCGCGCCCGGCGGAGATCATGGGGCTGGGCGACGAGATCGGCTCGCTGCGTGCCGGCCGCCGCGCCGATGTCGTGATCTGGGACGGCGATCCGCTCGAGCTCACATCGAATGTCGATGCCATGTACATCGACGGCGTCGAACAACCGCTGGTGACGCGTCAGTCGCGGCTGCGCGACCGCTATCTGCGGACCGACGAGAGCGATCTGCCCCAGGCGTATGAGTGGTAGCGAGGCGATGGGCTCGCTGACCAGCCTTGTCCTTGCGACGATCGCCTTTGTCGGCAGCCATTTCCTGCTCTCGCATCCGCTCCGCGCGTCGCTGGTGAAGCGGATGGGCGAAGGCGGTTTCCTCGCCGTCTATTCGATCGTCGCGCTGTTCACTTTTGGCTGGATGGTCTGGGCGGGCGTGGCGATGGAGCCGATGGCGCCGCGCTGGGTCGCGCCGCTCTGGTTCTACGAATGGGCGGCGCCCGCCTTGATGCTGCTCGCCTCGATCCTGCTGGTCGGTGCCAATATCCGCAATCCGGCCTTTCCGAACCCGACCGGCGCCTCGACCGCGATCCGCCCGGCGACGGGCGTCTTCGCCGTGACGCGCCATCCGATGAACTGGGCCTTCATGATCTGGGCGATCACGCATTTCATCCTGTCGGGCACGCCGCTCAACATCGTGCTGACGATCGGGCTGTTCGTACTGACCTTTTTCGGCTCGCTGCTGCAGGACAGGAAGAAGGAAGGGCTGATGGGCGATGCGTGGCAGGGCTGGGAGGCGCGGACGAGCTTCATACCCTTCCGCGCCGTGCTCGACGGCCGCATCCCGGTCGGTGCGATCTGGCCTGGCTGGATCTCGCTCCTTGGTGGGATCGGCCTATGGGCCGCCGCGAGCTGGGCGCATCACATCCCGGTCGGCCTGTTCGCCTGGATGATCTAGAGCCGCACCATCTTCATCATCGGTTCCTGATAGCGCGGGCCGGCCGTGCCGCCGCGCGGCGCCGCGGAATCGAGCTTCGCCAGGTCATCGTCGTTCAGCGCCACGTCCGCCGCGGCCATGCTGTCGCGCATCGTCTCGCGCCGCTTCGTGCCCGGGATCGGAACGATGTCCTCGCCCTGCGCCAGCAGCCAGGCCAGCGCGATCTGGGCGGGCGATACGCCATGCGCATCGGCAATCGCCTTCACGACGTCGACCATCTCCATATTCTTGCGGAAATTCTCTTCGTCGTAACGCGGATCGCGCAGCCGGTAATCGCCCTCGTCCAGATCGTCGCGGCTCGTGATCTGACCGGTCAGGAAGCCGCGGCCGAGCGGCGAATAGGGAACGAACCCGATGCCGAGTTCGCGGCAGGTCGGCAGGATATCCTCTTCGATATCGCGCTCCCACAGCGAATATTCCGATTGCAGCGCGGCGATGGGATGGACCGCTACCGCCTTGCGCAGCGTTTCCGCGCCGGCTTCGGACAGGCCGAGATGGCGGATCTTGCCCTCTTTCACGAGCTCGGCCATCGTACCGACCGTGTCCTCGATCGGCACGTTCGGATCGACGCGATGCTGGTAGAGCAGGTCGATCGTTTCGATGCCGAGCCGCTTCAGGCAGTCCTCGCAGGCGCGGCGGATATTGGCGGGCGAGCTGTCGACGCCGCTGATGCCGTTCTCACCGATCCGGAAACCGAATTTGGTGGCGATGACCAGACCGTCGCGCTTGCCCTTGATCGCTTCGCCCAGCAGTTCCTCGTTCCGGAACGGGCCGTATACCTCTGCCGTGTCGAAGAAGGTGACGCCCATGCCGATCGCCTCGTGGATAGTCGCAATCGCTTCGTCATCGTTGGACATCCCGTACATGCCCTTGCCGATCCCCGCCATCGGCATGCAGCCGATGCCGAGCGCCGAAACGGTCAGGCCGTCACCGAGCGTGCGTGTCTTCATGGGGTCGTCTCCTCGTTTCGTTTGGCACGGCTGCGTTCGAGATAGCCGCGGATCTCCCGCCTGATTTCCGGCGCGAAGATATAGATCGCGATGACGTTGGGGATGCACATCAGGAAGAAGGCGCTGTCGACAAGGTCGATCACCGCCTGGATCGGCAGGATCGCGCCGACCGGGATCGTGACGACGTAGAAGACCTTGTAGATCGTGTCGCGGATCGGCCCTTCGCCCACAAGATATCCCCAGGCCTGCAAACCGTAAAACCCCCAGGAACACAGCGTCGAATAGGCGAAGAGGAAGACGGCGACGGCGAGCAAGATCGGGAACCAGTCCGAAATTCGCGCAAAGGCGTCGCTGACGATGCCGATATCCTCGCCGCCATAATAGGTGCCCGAAATGACGATCGCGATCGCGCCCAATGAACAGACGACCACGGTGTCGATGAACGGTTCGAGCAGCGCCACCAGCCCTTCGGACGCCGGTTCGCGCGTCTTCGCCTGGGCGTGCGCGATGACGGCGGAGCCGACGCCGGCCTCGGACGAATAGACCGCCCGCTGCATCCCGATCACGAACGCGCCGAGCATCCCGCCCGCCGCCGCGCCCCCGGTAAAGGCGTCGCCGACGATCGTGGCGATCGCGTCCGGAAGCTGGCCCAGATTGGTGAGGATGATCGTGAAGACGCCGATCAGGTAGATTCCCGCCATCGCCGGGACGAGCATCGAGGTAACGCGGCCGAGCCATGTCACGCCGCCGATGACGACAAGGCCGACCAGCGCGGCGAGGATGATGCCGTAGATCGTGCCGTTTTCGAAGCCGGTGACGGCCGCGACCTGGACATAGCTCTGATTGACCTGGACCAGCGAGATCGCGCCGAACAGCGCGAAAAAGGCGTAGAGCCAGCCGAGCAGATGGCCGAAGCGCGGCTTGCCCCGCGCCGCCAGCCCGTTCTTCATCGCATACATCGGCCCGCCGCGGATCGACCCGTCGGGATCGATCGTCCGGTATTTGTGGCCGAGCGTCACCTCCATGCACTTCACCGTCATCGCGAAGAAGCCGATGACGAACATCCAGAAGGCCGCACCCGGACCGCCCGTGGCGATGGCGATGGCGACGCCGGCGATATTGCCGAGGCCGACCGTG
Source organism: uncultured Parasphingopyxis sp. (assembly GCF_937129435.1). Classification (GTDB taxonomy): domain Bacteria; phylum Pseudomonadota; class Alphaproteobacteria; order Sphingomonadales; family Sphingomonadaceae; genus Parasphingopyxis. The sequence goes on from NZ_CAKZNF010000003.1 coordinate 16,629, forward strand.
CCGGACAGCGCCGTCGTCAGCGCGCTGAACTGGCTGATCGTGCCGGGCGCGTCGTGATCGACCGTCTTGTCCCGCACGATCCGGACCGACTGGCCGAGCGCGCGGACGTTGATGAAGCCGAGCCAGATCGTGAAGATGAACATCGGGATCGCCAGCCAGATCACGATCAGCGTGACATTGACCCCCATGATCGGGACGCTGGTGAAGACAAGGGCGTTGAGATCGGCGAGGAGGCCCGCCAGCGTGTTCTCGATCCAGCCGATCATGCGCGCGTCTTCATACACTGTTCCATCGGCCGAAATCCTTCACAAGCGATAGGCGGCGAGGCTAGAGGGACTGCAACCCAAAGAACAAGAGGCATGGGCCAGTGAGCCGCAAATATTTCGGAACCGACGGCATTCGCGGGCGGACCAACAAAAGCCCGATGACGGCCGAGATCGCGATGAAGGTCGGCCAGGCCGCCGGCGCGCATTTCCTTCGCGGCGGGCACAAGCACCGCGTCGTGATCGGCAAGGACACGCGCCTGTCGGGCTATATGATGGAATCGGCGCTGGTCGCGGGCTTTACCAGCGTCGGCATGGATGTCGTGATGACGGGGCCGATGCCGACGCCGGGAATCGGGATGCTGGTGACCTCGATGCGTGCCGATCTCGGCGTGATGATCTCGGCGAGCCACAACCCCTATGTCGACAATGGCATCAAGCTGTTCGGGCCCGACGGGTTCAAGCTCTCCGACGAGGACGAACTGGCGATAGAGAAGCTGCTCGATACGCCGCCCCAGCTGGCGGACTCGGAGCATATCGGCCGCGCCCGCCGGGTCGACGATGCGCGCGGGCGATACATCCACCATGCCAAGATGACCTTTCCGGGCGATCTCAGCCTCGACGGGCTCAAGATCGTCGTCGATTGCGCGCATGGCGCCGCCTATGACGTCGCGCCGTCGGTGCTGTGGGAACTGGGCGCGGACGTCGTTGCGATCGGCGTCCAGCCCAACGGCACCAACGTCAATGACGGCTGCGGCTCCACCGCGCCGCAACTGATGTGCGACACGGTCGTCGCCGAGGGCGCCGATATCGGCATCGCGCTCGACGGCGATGCCGACCGGCTGATCGTTGCCGATGAAAAGGGCCGGGTGATCGACGGCGACCAGCTGATGGCGCTGATCGGCTCGACGCTTGCGGAGCGTGGCGAGCTCAAGGGCGGTGCCGTGGTGGCGACGGTGATGTCCAATCTCGGCCTGGAAAAATTCCTCGGCGGCAAGGGCATCGATCTGAAACGTACCAAGGTCGGCGACCGTTATGTGTTGGAGGCGATGCGGGAGAGCGGCTGCAATGTCGGCGGCGAGCAGTCTGGCCATTTGATCCTCACGGATCATGCCACGACCGGCGATGGTATCGTCGCTGGGTTGCAGGTGCTCGCGGCGCTGGTGAGCGGTGACAAGCCGGCAAGCGAGTTGCTCGACCTGTTCGATGCCTATCCGCAGCAGTTGAAGAACGTCCGCTACGGCGAGACCGATCCGCTCGAACACCCGCGCGTCCAGGGCGCGATCGCGGCGGCCGAGGCGAAGCTCGCCGATACGGGCCGCCTGCTGATCCGCAAATCGGGCACCGAACCGCTGATCCGTGTGATGGCCGAAGGGCTCGACGACAGCCTGGTCGGCAAGGTCGTCGATGAGATCGTCGAGGTGATCGAGGACGTTCTCTGATGCTGGAAATGCGCCCCGATTGCGAACGCTGCGGCACCGACCTGCCGGCCGATAGGGCGGGCGCTCATATCTGCTCGTTCGAATGCACCTTCTGCCTCGATTGCAGCAAGGGGCCGCTCGCGGGAAGCTGCCCCAATTGTTCGGGCGAACTCAGGCCGCGCCCGGTGCGCGCGACGGCGCTGCTCGCGCGGTTCCCTGGCTCGACCGAGCGGAAGTACAAGGCGAATGCTTGAGTGGGAGTGCCAGGTCCTCCGCGGAACGGGGAGGGGGACCATGCAAAGCATGGTGGAGGGGCACTATCCCGTAGCATTTCGCTTCTGGCGGGTGCCCCTCCACCCCCGGCTTCGCCGGCGGTCTCCCTCCCCGTTCCGGGGAGGATCGAAATGACCGCAAAGCCCCCCCGCATCCTCAGCATCGCGGGATCGGATTCGGGCGGCGGCGCGGGCATCCAGGCCGACCTGAAGACGATCCAGCTGCTCGGCGGCCATGGCATGACCGCGATCACCGCGATCACCGCGCAGAATACGCTCGGCGTCCAGCGCGTCGATCCGGTCGCGGTCGATATGGTGATCGCGCAGATCGATTCGGTGGCCGAGGATATCGGCATCGACGCTGTAAAAGTCGGCATGCTGGGATCGGCCGAAATGGTGAAGGCGCTGGCCGGGCGGCTGGCGTCCGTCGACGCGCCGATCGTCTTCGACCCGGTCATGGTCTCGACGAGCGGATCGATCCTCGCCGACGAGGCCACGATTGCCGCCTTCCACGCGCTGATGGCCGTCTCGACCGTGGTCACGCCGAACGTGCCAGAGCTGGCGCGGCTGACCTGGTCCGATCCGCAATCGGCCTATGAGATGGAACGCGAGGCGCGGCGATTGGCGCGCGATACGGGGACGGCGGTGCTCGCCAAGGGTGGGCATCTCGACGATGACGGCCCGGTGATCGATTTGCTGGCACAGCCCGAAGGCAAGGTGCAGCGCTGGAAGGCGAAGCGGATTGCCACCGATCAGACGCACGGCACCGGCTGCACGCTCTCCAGCGCGCTCGCCACGGGCCTCGGCCACGGCCTCGACCTGCCGCAGGCGATCCTCCAGGCGCGCGGCTTCGTCCGCGCCGCGCTGAAAGCCGCGCCGGGGCTGGGGCAGGGCAATGGGCCGTTGGGATTCGCCGGGATCGGGGAGTTCTGGCCGTGAATAGCGGAGAAAGGCCCGAATCGTCATTGCGAGCGCAGCGAAGCAATCCAGAGCCACAAGCGCTGTTGCATGCCGCTCTGGATTGCTTCGTCGCTTCGCTCCTCGCAATGACGCTGTGCGGCGTTGCGGAGAATAATCGGTGATTGTCGCCGGCGTCGACGAAGCAGGCCGCGGACCGCTCGCCGGACCGGTGGTCGCCGCGGCCGTCATCCTCTGCGACCGGCCGATTGCAGGGCTGGACGACAGCAAGAAGCTGAGCGCCAAACGCCGCGCCGAACTCGAAGCCGAAATCCGCGCGCATTGTGTCGTTGGCGTGGGGATCGCCGATGTCGCGGAGATCGACCGGATCAACATCCTCCAGGCGACGATGCGGGCGATGGCGCGCGCGGTCGACGCGCTCGCCGATTCGCCGGCGCATGTCCTTGTCGATGGCAACCGGCTGCCGCAATGGGGCTACAGCGCCGAAGCCGTGATCGGTGGCGATGCGCTCCATCCGTGCATTTCCGCCGCTTCGATCATCGCCAAGGAGACCCGCGACCGCATGATGCGCGACGCGGCCCGCGCGCATCCGCATTTCGGCTGGGACCGGAACAAGGGCTATGGCACCGCCGAGCATATGGCGGCCCTGCGGACGCACGGCCCGACACCGCTCCACCGAAGGAGCTTCGCGCCTGTGGCGCAGGCGGAAATGGTGTTTGAGACATAAATCCTCCCCGGCACGGGGAGGGGAACCATGCGAAGCATGGTGGAGGGGCACGTGCCGCAAGCGGGACGCTGAAGAGGAGAGTGCCCCTCCACCGCCTTCGGCGGTCCCCCTCCCCGTACCGGGGAGGAATTGCATGCCGTTCACTGGCATTTGAGTCTTTCCCGCCACACCGCATCATCTTGAGTCCGCCGCGCTTCGTTCGCACCATATCCGGTAGGGGACTCTTTTCGTTCTCGCCGCCTTAACGCGATCTCAAACATTTGCGTTAACCATTGCGTTCTTGACCCGGCGGCCCGGTGGACTCAGGCTGCATCTCGACAACAGGGGGCAGGGGTATGGCGACCAAGGCGAAGGTGGCGGAGACGCAGCGCGCGCGGACCGTGAAACGGTCTGCGAAGAAGGCTGCGCAAGCCACGGAAATCGCTGTCGATCGTCTGATCCAGGACGATTGCATCGCCGGCATGGCGACCCTCCCGGACGCCTGTATCGACATGATTTTCGCCGATCCGCCGTACAACCTGCAGCTTGGCGGCGATTTGCTGCGCCCCGAAGGATCGATGGTCGACGCGGTCGACGACGATTGGGACAAGTTCGACAGTTTCGGCGCCTATGACGCCTTCACCCGCGCCTGGCTGAAAGAGGCGCGGCGGATCCTGAAACCCGATGGCACGCTCTGGGTAATCGGCAGCTATCACAATATCTTCCGGGTCGGAGCTGCCTTGCAGGATGAAGGCTACTGGATCCTCAACGACATCGTCTGGCGCAAGGCGAACCCGATGCCCAACTTCCGCGGCACCCGCTTCACCAACGCGCATGAAACGATGATCTGGGCGTCGAAGAGCGAAAAGGCGCGCTACACCTTCAACTACAAGACGATGAAGAGCCTGAACGACGAGCTGCAGATGCGTTCCGACTGGCTGATCCCGATCTGCGCCGGCGCCGAACGCATCAAGCAGGACGGCAGGAAGGCGCATCCGACGCAAAAGCCCGAGGCGCTGCTCTATCGCGTGATGCTTGCCAGCACCAAGCCCGGCGACGTCGTGCTCGACCCCTTCTTCGGGACCGGCACCACCGGCGCCGTCGCGCGGCGGCTGGGCCGCAAATGGATCGGCATCGAACGCGAACCGCGCTACTGCAATGTCGCCTTGAAGCGGATCTCCGAATCGCTGCCGCTCGACGAATCGGCGCTCGCCATCATGCGGTCGAGCGAAGCGCAGCCCAAGGTCGCCTTCGGCCAGCTCATCGAGACCGGTCTCCTCGCCCCCGGCGACGTCCTGACCGACAGCAAGCGCCGCTGGAAGGCGAAGGTCCGCATCGACGGGTCGCTCGCCACGGCGAACGGCAAGGAAGGCTCGATCCACAAGCTCGGCGCGCTGCTCCAGGGTGCGCCCTCGTGCAACGGCTGGACCTTCTGGCATTATGAGGACGCGGACGGCCTCAAGCCCATCGACAAGCTGCGCGAACAATATCGCCTGACGCACTTCGCATAAGGGCGCTTCGCCCTAACCGCATTTTGCCTGAACGCGCTGTTCACGGTCGGTGCATGCCCGCCGCTCAATTGTCGCTCCAGGTCAATTACGATACGGTGTTTCCGTTCTTACGAGGAGAGTGGTGATGAAGCGTTTGCACTGGGCGACAGGTGCGGTTCTCGCCGCAGCAATGACGGCGGCGCCGGCCTATTCGCAGGCGGCGCGCTATCTTCAGGATATCGTCGGCGAATATGGCCGCAACGGCGAATCGGCGCTGCAATCGCGCGGGTTCGAACAGGTCGATTCCGAACGGCAGGGCTATTCGCGCATCTCCTATTGGTGGAACGACCAATATGACGACTGCATCCGGGTCGAAACGCGCAACGGGCGCTTCTCTTCGATCGACGACGCGTCCGAACGCCAATGTCGCCGCGGCAACGGGAATGGAGGTTCCTGGGGCAATGGCGGCTCGTGGAACGGCGGACGCGACGCCGAGATCGACGATCTGAGAGGCGAGCGCGAATCGCGCGCCATGGAGGCGCTCGATCGCCGCGGCTTCCGGGAAGTCGACAGCTCCAACTCGGGTTACACCCGCTACAGCATCCAATGGCGCTCCCGGTCGCAGCAATGCGTGCAGGTGACGATCTCCAACGGCCGCGTCTACGACATCCGCGATATCGGGCGGCATCCGCGCTGCAACGGATCGGGCAGCTCCGGCGGCTCCTACGACCCGCCGGCACCCCCGCGTATCACCTGGTATCGTGACCTCGCCGGCGAACCGGCGCCGGGGGCGCGCGACCGGCTGATCCGGGCCGGCTTCGTCAGCATGTTCATCGAGAATGGCGGCCGCCACACCATCTACTACAACCGCGCCAACGGCCAGTGTCTCGAGATGATGGCCGAATCGCGGACGGTGGTTTCGGTTCGCGACATCGGCCGGAGTCCCTATTGCCGTTAGAAAAGGTCGCGGCTTTTCGGCGCTTACCAGCGCCAAGGCGGTGAGGAGGACGGCGCGCTGCGCTTTACAGCGTGCGGCGCGCCTTACATAGGTTCGGCCCCTCAAAAGGGGCTCCGATCATCGAGACCGAACCGACTACGACAGACCGGCTGACCGACCGGACCGCCTGGCTGCTCGCCGCGATTACCGGGGCGACGGTGGCGAATGCCTATTACATCCATCCGATCATCGCCGATGTCGCGCGCGGTTTCGGGGTCAGTCCGGCGGCGGCGGGGATTGTGCCGGCGGCGAACCAGATTGCGCTGGCGCTCGGCATTTTCCTGCTGCTGCCGCTTGGCGACCGGTTCAGCAACCGGCGGCTGGCGATCGTCTTCGCTGCCTGCCAGGCCGCGGCGCTCGTCGCGATGGCGCTGGCGGAGAGTTTCGTCGTCTTCACCGCCGCCTCGACGCTGCTCGGCTTCGTCACGGTCGTGCCCTATCTGATGCCCGCCTATGCCTCGAAGCGGGTCGCGCCGGAGCGGCTCGGCCATGTCACGGCGCTGCTGACGGCGGGGGTGATCGTTGCGATCCTTCTCGCGCGGACGGGGGCGGGGGTCGTTGCCGAGCATGCCGACTGGCGCTGGGTTTACTGGATCGCGGCGGCGATCATGGCGGCGGCGACGCTGCTCACGGTGATCGTGCTCGAGGATCGCGAGGATGCGGACGAAGGCGAGGCGCGTACCGGCTATTTCGCGCTGGTCGGCTCGACATTGCGCTTGATGCGCGAGCATCGCGTCGTTCTCGTCTCCGGCACGATTCAGGCCTGCAATTTCGGGACGTTCGTCGCCGTTTGGCTCGGCCTCGCCTTTTACCTCACCGGCCCGGAGATGGGCTATGGCACCGATACGGTCGGCTATCTCGCGGCGATCTCGGCGGCGAGCATCTTCATCACGCCGGCGCTGGGGCGCTGGGCGGACCGGATCGGGCCGTACCGGGCGCGCTTCTATCTCGCGCTATGCCAGCTTGGTGCATCGCTGATGCTTTGGCCGGCCGGTGCCTCGATCTGGCTGCTGCTCGTGCCGCTGCTGATCTCGAATATCGTCGGTGCGCCGATCGACGTGGTGGGGCGGATGACGCTGCTCAGCCTCGCGCCGGACGTCCGCACGCGGCTGATGACCGGCTATATCATCCTGATGTTCATCGGCGGCGGGCTGGCGAGCTGGCTGGCCCCGGCGGCGTACGATGTCGCGCACTGGCCGGGGATCGCGGCCATCGCGGTCGCGCTGACGGCGATCATCGTGCTGCTGTCGTGGATCGCATGGCGGCGCGAAGTGTCCTCGGCGGCTGCGGGATGGAACACTTCGCGACCGGATTGAACCCCCCTCCCGCTTGCGGGAGGGGAAGGGGGTGGGCGCGATGCGTCAGCATCGCTCGCGGCAGCGACGGGCGCGGTGCAAACCCACCCCAAACCCCTCCCCCAAGCGGGAGGGGCTTACATGCTGCAATCCGATCGCAATCGGCTTGGGTCAGGCCTGCGGCGTCACCAGATATTTCTCGCCCGTCGCGCGCCGGTTGTAATTGGCGATCATTTCCGGATCGACGGCTTCTGCGAGCGAGATACGCCGCGTATAGGCGCTGGCAAAGGTCGAGCGCAGCCCGGCGCCGACGCGCGCGCGCAGCTTGGCCGTCTCTTCCGGCCCCGCCTCCTGCAGGAAATAGGTCAGCAGCCAGCCACCCAGGCTCCACTTCATGCCGAAGCCGCGGGTGAGCTCGGTGGGCGCGGTGTTGAGCCCGCCATAGATGTAGAGCTGTTTCATCTGCGTCGAGCCATAGGGGCCGGTCGGCGGATTGGTCCGCACGGCGGCTGCCTCCATCGCGCCGAGGATCTGGTTGGCGAGCCGCCCGCCGCCGACAGCGTCGAAGGCGAGATAGGCCTCTTCCTCGGCGATCGCGTCGGCCAGTTTCGCGCCGAAATCGTCCGCCGTCATGTCGAGCACATGCTTCGCGCCGAGCCCGTGCAGCAGATCGACCTGTTCCTGGCTGCGCACGATGTTGACGAGGCCGATCCCCTCTTCGGCGCACAGCTTGACGAGCATCTGGCCGAGGTTCGAGGCGGCGGCGGTGTGGACGAGCGCCTTGTAACCCTCGTTGCGCATCGTCCCGATCATGCCGAGCGCGGTCATCGGATTGACGAAGGAGGACGCGCCTTCCTCGGCCGTGTGGCCATCGGGCAGCACGAGGCATTCGGCCGCGCGCGCGATGCGATAGGTGGCGTAGAAGCCGCCGCCCGCAAGCGCGACGACCTTGCCGAGCAGCGCCTGTGCGTCTGATGAAGACCCCGCCGCAACCACCGTCCCCGCACCCTCATTCCCGAGCGGGATCGATCGGCCCTTGCGCGGCGCGACGAAGCCGCGCAGCTTTTCGGGCACCGGCGCGGAGGCGGAGGGCAGGTCGCCATCGCCCGCTTCGTAAGAACCGCCATCGGTCACGCTCAGCATCACGCCGAGGTCCGACGGGTTGATCGGCGACGCCTCGACCCGGATCAGCACTTCGTTCTCGCCGGGTTCGGGCATCGGCGTCTCTTCGAGTGCGAGCACGAGCCGGTCGTCCTCGGTCACGGTCGATGTCATGCGGATGGCGTGGGCGGGCAGGTCGGTCATGGGATATTCTCCTACATATTCTGTTCTGTTTATCGCCGACCCGTAACCGCCCTTGGATGCCAGCGGAAGAGTGATGGCTAAATCGCGCCGGTGATGCACAGGGCGAGGGGGTATCGCGGCTTTCGCAGCGAGCGCGAATGACGGTAAGGCTCATCCCCATGGAAACCCCGCCCCCCTCCGCCGACCTCCATTTCCGACCGACCGGGTTCGTCGATGCGCCCTTCGGGCTGGACGGGCAGGTGATCCGGCTGGCGGGCGGGCTGCTCTGGTTTTCGGCGTTCGAGGTGATCGCGAGCGAGGGCGGGCGCAGGGTCGCCGCGCCGCTGGTCCCGGTGGCCGGGCTGGACGACTTTCTGGCGGGGCTGTCCGACGCGCAGGCCGAGACGGCGCGCGAGACCATCGCCCGGATCGAAGCGCCGCGCGCGCCGCTGACGCTCGGCGAGCGGACGCTCCGGCTGGACGAACCGCGCGTCGCCGCGATCCTCAACGTTACGCCGGACAGCTTTTCCGACGGCGGCAAGCATGAGGGCGATCCGCAGGCGGCCGCCGATGCCGGCTTCGCGCAATCGACGACGGGCGCGGCGCTGATCGATGTCGGCGGCGAATCGACGCGGCCCGGCGCGGCCGATGTCTGGGAGGACGACGAGATCGAACGCACGCGGCCGGTGATCGAGCGGCTCGCCCGATCGGGCGTTGCCGTCTCGATCGACACGCGCAAGGCGGCGGTGATGGAGGCGGCGCTGGAGGCCGGCGCGGCGATGGTCAACGATGTCTCGGGCCTGCGTTTCGACGAGCGCGCGGTTGAGCTGGTCGCAAAGGCCGGCTGCCCGGTCGTGATCATGCACCATGCCGGCGGCAAGGGCGATCTCCATGCCGAGCCGAGCTATGCCGATCCGTTGATCGAGGTCTACGACTGGCTGGCCGACCGGATCGATGCGCTCGTTGCGGCGGGCATCGATCGCGTGAAGATCGTCGTCGATCCGGGCATCGGTTTCGGCAAGGGCGTCGCGCACAATCTTTCGATCATCAACGGCCTTGCGCTGTTCCATGGCCTCGGCTGTCCGATCATGCTCGGTGCAAGCCGCAAGCGCTTCATCGGCGCGCTGGCGAACGAGGCACCGGTCGAGGAGCGGCTCGGCGGATCGCTCGCGGTGACGCTGGCCGGGGCGGGGCAGGGGGCGCAACTGCTCCGCGTCCATGACGTGGCGGAGACCGTGCAGGCGCTCAAGGTGTGGCGCGGGATGCGCGATCAGGCGCTGACGCCGGTGGCTTAGCGACGCGTTCTTTTTTCCGTCATTGCGAGGAGCCGAAGGCGACGCGGCAATCCAGAGTCGTGGGCGACAGTCTTCGCGGCTCTGGATTGCTTCGCTTCGCTCGCAATGACGACTTTTTCCGGCTCGCCAGAGCGTTAAAGCGTATACCCGCCATCGCTGGTCAGCACCGCACCGGTGATCGTCGCGGCGGCGTCGGACCAGAGAAACGCGATCTGTTCGGCAATTTCGTCGGCCCTGGCATAGCGGCCGAGCGGGGTCGCCATTTCGGCCATCGCGTCGAACGCGGCCTGCTCGCCCTTTTCCGCGACCATCGCATCGAAGAATTCCATGCCGCGCCAGATCGGCGTTTCGACGCCGCCCGGCGCGATCGCGTTGACACGGACCCTGTTCGGCGCCGCTTCCTTTGCCGCGACTTTCATCAGCTGGATCAGCGCCGCCTTCGACGCGCCATAGGCGGCGACGCCCGGTTCGGCCTTGAACCCCGCTGCCGATGCCGTGCAGACGATCGATCCGCCCTCGCGGACATGGCGCAGCGCCGTCCGCAGCGTCAGGAACGCGCCGTCAAGATTGACCGACAGCACGCGCCGCCACTCGGCAAAATCGAGATGGGCGATCTCTCCCGCCGAAGAGATACCCGCATTGACGAGCGCATGGTCGATCCGGTCCAGCCCTGCCTCGATCCAGACCCAGAAATCGGGATCGGCAACGTCGCCGGCATGCAGCTCGGCCAGCCCCTCCCAATTATCATGCAGCGCATGGCGATCCCGATCGACGAGGATGAGCGCGCCGCCACGGTCGGCGACGAGCCGGGCGGTGGCGAGACCGATGCCCGACGCGGCGCCGGTGATGAGGGTGGTTTTGTCGGAGAAGTCGCTGGCCATACACGGCGGCTAGCAGCGGCAGGGCGGAGCGTCGAGCAGAGCGATCCTTGTCCCCCTCCCGCTTGCGGGAGGGGTTAGGGGTGGGCAGGGTCGAACGCTCAGTGCGCTCGTCCCACCCCCGGCCCCTCCCGCAAGCGGGAGGGGAGAAACATCCTCAAGCCGCGCTCGAGTCGATCCCCAGCTCCGCCAGCTTCCGGTAGAGCGTCGATCGCCCGATCCCGAGCCGCCGCGCCACCTCCGTCATTCTGCCGCGATAATGGCCGATGGCGAGGCGGATGACGTCGGCTTCGATCTCGGAGAGCGGGCGCAAATTGCCGTCGGCTTCGTAGAGTGTGATGCCGGGGCCCTCGGCAAAGGCGGGGACGGCGATGGCGTGGCCGCTGGGCCGCGCTTCGGCCAGCTGCACGGCTTGGGCGATATGCGGGAAATCGCTCGATGTCAGCGCCGCGCCTTCGCAGCCGATGGCGGCGCGGAACAGCGTGTCCTGCAGCTGGCGGACATTGCCGGGCCAGTCGTAGCGCATCAGCAGCGAGAGCGCGTCGTCGGTAATGCCGAGCGCGCGCATCCCCGGCTGCCCTGCGATCCGCGCGAGCAGATGGCGCGCCAGCGGCGGGATGTCGCCCGATCGCGCGCGCAAGGGCGGGATGGTCAGCTGGACGATGGCGAGGCGGTAATAGAGGTCTTCGCGGAAATTGCCGGCCGCGACCTGCTCCATCAGACCGTTGTCGGCCGCGGCGATGATCCGGACGTCCGTTTCGCGGCCGTAACGCGCGCCGATGGGGCGGACCATGCCGCTTTCGAGCGCGCCTGCGAGCTTCGCCTGGACATCCGCGGGAATGGCCGTGACCTCGTCGAGGAAGAGCGTCGCGCCATCGGCCTCGATCAGCTTGCCGAGATGCTTTTCGAACGCGCCGGCAAAGGCGCCCTGTTCATGGCCGAACAGCTCGGATTCGATGAGGTTCGCGGGCGCGCCGCCGCAATGGAGCACATGGAGCGGCTGCTTCGCGCGCGGGCTGGCCGCGTGAATGGCGCGGGCGAACACTTCCTTGCCGACGCCGGGTTCGCCGTCGAGCAGCACGGGCACGCGCGATCGCGCCGCCTTCGCGGCGATGGCGAGCGCGGCGCGGAAATCGGGCGAGGAGCCGACGATTTCCTCGAAGGGCAGCGATTGCGAGACCTTTTCCGAAAGCGGCCGCAATTCGCCGGGCCGCGCCTTGGTCTCCGTCGCCGCTTCGAGCGCGGCGATCAGCCGTTCGGGCGCGATCGGCTTGGCGAGGAAATCGCTGGCGCCGGCGCGCATCGCTTCGACCGCAATGGCGACGCGCGACTGCGCGGTAATCACCAGCAGCGGCAGGCCGGGCCTTGCCGCAACCATCCGCTCGATCAGCCCGATCCCGTCGGTCGTCGGCGCCCAGTAATCGATCAGGACGGCATCGACGGTCTCGCCATCGCCCGATTCGAGCAGCAGCAGCGCGTCATTGCCGTTTTCCGCGCGCAGCATGCGCCAGCCCGCGCGCGCGGCAATCGCGCCGATCAGCCGCCCCTGCGCCGGTTCGTCGTCGATCAGCAGCAATGTCCGTTCGCGCTCCGGCGTCATCCGCGCAGCCCCTCGTCATGGTTTCCTCCCTGTCCCATATCGGCACGGGGTAAAAACGGGCTTAAGCCGGGCGACTTTCCGGGAAACCGGCTTGTGGCGGCCCGAAGCGGCGGTTAGACAGACCCCCGACCAAGACACGCAACGGGGAATCACGCGAAATGGCCGACGACAAGAGCATGGAAGAACACTATGCCGAGATGGACTATACAGCCCATGACAACACCTATTCGGGCTTTCTCGGCATGCTGAAGGGTGGCATCATCGCGACGATCATCGCCGTCGTGATCGTCTTCTGGGCCATCACCTGAGCGCCCGCCCGGTGAAAATCGCCGTCCTGAAAGAGAGCGATCCGCTCGAAACGCGCGTGGCCGCGACCCCCGAAACGGTGAAGAAATTCACCGGTCTCGGCGCGCATATGGCTGTCGAAGCCGGGGCCGGCGAGACGGCGGGCTTTGCCGATGCGGATTATGTCGATGCCGGCGCCGTTGTCGGCCCGCGCGCCGAAATCCTGGGCGATGCCGATACGATCTTCTGCGTTCGCGGGCCGGAACCGGCGGAGATCGCGGGCGCGAAACAGGGCGTGCGGCTGATCGGTGCGCTCGATCCGTTCGGTCAGAAGGAACGCGTCGAGGCCTATGCCAAGGCCGGGATCGAAGCGCTGGCGATGGAATGGATGCCGCGCATCACGCGCGCCCAGTCGATGGACATCCTGTCCTCGCAATCGAACCTTGCCGGCTACAAGGCGGTGCTCGAAGCGGCGAGCGAATATGGCCGCGCCTTTCCGATGATGATGACGGCGGCGGGCACGGTCTCCGCCGCGAAATGCTTCGTCATGGGCGTGGGCGTTGCAGGGCTCCAGGCGATCGCGACGGCGCGGCGGCTCGGCGCGCAGGTCTCGGCCACCGATGTGCGGTCGGCGACCAGAGAACAGATCCAGTCGCTGGGCGCAAAGCCGATCTTCGTCGAGAGCGTCGAGGGGATCGAGGGCGAGGGATCGGGCGGCTATGCCACCGAAATGTCCGAGGAATATCAGAAGGCGCAGGCCGAACTCGTTTCGGGCCATATCGCCAAGCAGGACATCGTCATCACCACCGCGCTGATCCCGGGCCGCCCGGCGCCGCGGCTGATCTCGGACGTGCAGCTGGCGACGATGAAGCCGGGCAGCGTGATCGTCGACCTGGCGGTTGAACAGGGCGGCAATGTCGAAGGCGCGGTCGCGGGCGAAGTCGTCGTGAAACACGGCGTGAAGATCGTCGGCCGCCGCAACATGCCCGGCCGCCTCCCCGCCGACGCCTCGGCCCTCTATTCGCGCAACCTCCTCAACTTCCTCTCCGCTTTCTGGGACGAGGAGAAGAAGGAACCCGTGCTGCCCGAGGACGACGAGATCGTCATGGGCGTGACGCTGACGCGCGGCGGGGCCGTGGTGAACGAGAGGTTGAAGGGGTGAGCGAGCCGAACCCAGTTCCTCCCCGGAACGGGGAGGGGGACCGCGCGCAGCGCGGTGGAGGGGGCTCGCCGCCCATACGGCGGCCTGAGGTTTATGCTGCCCGCAAACTCCGCAGATCGATGACGCTGCCCGAGGGGTTGTTGTGGCGGGAACTCCGGAAACGCCCGGGCGGCTTCAAGTTTCGGCGGCAGCATCCGCTAGGATCGTATATCGCCGATTTCGCTTGCCTCTCGGCACATCTGATCGTTGAAATCGACGGCATGGCTCATGAAGGTATTCCGGCCAGCGAAGCCGATACGCGCCGCGACCAATTTCTTCGCCAACAGGGTTTCACCGTACTCCGTCTTCCCGCGAACACCGTGCTGCAAGATATCGAAGCGGCTATTCGCGCCATCGTCGCGCAAGCCGAAAACCCCCTCCACCAGCCTGCGGCTGGTCCCCCTCCCCGTTCCGGGGAGGAACTGGAGTAGATCTATGGACTTCATTTCCATCCTATCCGTCTTCGTGATGGCCTGTTTCGTCGGCTATTATGTCGTCTGGTCGGTGACGCCGGCGCTGCATACGCCGTTGATGAGCGTCACCAACGCGATTTCTTCGGTGATCATCGTCGGTGCGCTGATCGCGGCGGCGGCGGGGGACGCGGTGGGCGGCGAGGCGGCGAAATGGCTCGGCCTGGCCGGTGTCGTGCTCGCTTCGATCAATATTTTCGGCGGCTTTGCCGTCACCGAGCGCATGCTCGCCATGTACAAGAAGAAGGAGCGCCCCTCGCGGGAGCGCGGAGAAGCGTGATGGGCCTCCTCTCCTCCGTCATCCCCGCGAAGGCGGGGATCCATCGCCCGACGGTTTCCCTTGGCCGCACGCTCTGGAGCTGGATTTCCGGCTTCGCGGGAATGACGATGTTCTTGAGTTCTCCGGCATATGCTGCCGGCGGCACCGCGGACATCCCCGCCTGGGTCGCGCTCGCCTATCTCGCCGCCGGTGTGCTCTTCATCCTCGCGCTGCGCGGTCTTTCGAGCCCGGAAACGAGCCGCGCGGGCAACCGGTTCGGCATGCTCGGCATGCTCATCGCCGTGGTCACGACGCTCGTCACGCACGAGATTGCGAGCCTGGTCGAGATCCTGATCGCCATCGGCATCGGCGGCCTGATCGGCTTCGTCGTCGCGCAGCGGATCGCGATGACGGCGATGCCGCAGCTCGTCGCCGCGTTCCACTCGCTCGTCGGCATGGCCGCCGTGCTCGTCGCCGCGGCCGCCTATATGAACCCCGGCGCCTTCGGGATCACCGATGCCGCGGGCGTGCTCCTTCCGGTCAGCCGGGTCGAAATGGGGCTCGGCGTTGCCATCGGCGCGATCACTTTCAGCGGCTCGGTCATCGCGTTCCTTAAGCTCAACGGCAACATGTCCGGCGCGCCGATCCTGCTGCCGGGACGCCATGTCATCAACCTGGGCACGCTCGCGGTCATCCTCGGGCTGATCGTCTATTTCTATTTCGTCGGATCGCCGCGCATCGACACACCCTGGCTGTTCTGGACGGTGACCGGGCTCGCTTTCCTCGTCGGCTTCCTGCTGATCATCCCGATCGGCGGCGCGGACATGCCGGTCGTCGTCTCGATGCTCAACAGCTATTCGGGCTGGGCGGCGGCGGCGCTCGGCTTCACGCTCGGCAACACGGCGATGATCATCACCGGTGCGCTCGTCGGCTCGTCGGGCGCGATCCTGAGCTACATCATGTGCCGGGCGATGAACCGGAAGTTCCTCGCGGTGATCGCCGGCGGCTTCGGCGCGGAAAGCGGCGGCGGCGGCGCGGCGGCGGCCACCGATCGCCCGTGGAAGCGCGGCAGCGCCGAGGACGCGGCCTTCCTGATGAAACAGGCGGAAAACGTCATCATCGTCCCCGGCTACGGCATGGCCGTCGCCCAGGCGCAGCACGTCCTCCGCGAGATGACCGACATGCTGAAGGAAGAGGGCGTCAATGTGAAGTTCGCGATCCACCCGGTCGCGGGCCGGATGCCGGGGCATATGAACGTGCTGCTCGCCGAGGCGAACGTGCCCTATGACGAAGTGTTCGAGCTGGAGGACATCAACTCCGAATTCGGCCAGGCCGACATCGCCTTCGTCATCGGCGCCAACGACGTCACCAACCCGGCGGCGAAGACCGACAAGTCCTCGCCGATCTACGGCATGCCGATCCTCGACGTGGAAAAGGCGAAGACGGTGCTGTTCGTGAAGCGTTCGATGGGCGGCGTCGGCTATGCCGGTGTCGACAACGACGTCTTCTACATGGACAACACGATGATGCTGCTGGGCGATGCCAAGAAGATGTCGGAAGAGATCATCAAGAATCTGGATTGATCGCGCTGGGCATGTTTCCAATCGTCATTGCGAGCGAAGCGAAGCAATCCAGAGCAAAGCAGGGCAGCGCTTGCCGCTCTGGATTGCCGCGTCGCCTTCGGCTCCTCGCAATGACGGTGTTTGTGGAAGTGCTAGTTTCGATCTAGAGGATGCGTGCGATCTCGCGGGGAACCCGATGGCGTCGCGCCGCGTTCTTGGCGAAACACACCAGGGATGGATATGCGAAAACTGGGTCTCATCGGCGGGATGAGCTGGGCCTCGACGGCCATTTACTATGAGAAGATCAACCGGATCGTCGGGCAGCGGCTCGGCGGCCGCCACAGCGCGCCGATCGTCATCGACAGCCTCGATTTCGAACCGATGGCTGTGGCAATGGGCGAGGGCGACTGGGATTTTCTCACCGAAACGCTCCGTGCCTCGGCGAACCGGCTGGTCGATGCGGGCGCGGAAAGCCTCGTCATCTGTTCCAACACCATGCACAAGCTGCACGCGCGGCTGTCCGAGGAGATCGCCGTCCCGATCCTCCATATCGGCGATGTGACCGCCGATGCGATGCAGGAGGCCGGTGTGCACAAGGCCGCGCTGCTCGGCACGCGCTTCACGATGAGCGAACCGTTCATGCGCGACCGGCTGCGCAGCCACGGCATCGAACTCATCCTGCCCGATCCGGAGCGGATGGCGGAGATCGACCGGATCATCTTCGAAGAGCTGGTAAAGGGCGAAGCGCGCGTCGAATCGAAGCGGACGATGAAGACCTTCCTCACCAATATGGAGAAGACGGGGATCGAGGCCGCCGTGCTCGGCTGCACCGAACTGGTGATGATCGTCAATCCGAACAGCAATGTCGTGCCGATCTTCGACACGACGACGATTCATGCCGAAGCGGCGGCGGAATGGGTGCTCGCCGACGCGGCGTGAATTTCTCTCCGTTTCGGAGATAAATGACCTGCCATCCGGAATTTCGTCCGCCGTTCCGGACCCTTCGTGCCTTCTCGGTCCGCTTTGGAGCGAATATGCTCCGGAACGAACGGAGGGGGCGGCAATGACAGCAAGCAATGAGACGGCCTTTGAGGACGGGCCGGCGATCCTCGCGATTGCGGATGGCGCGGCGGGCCTGGCGCGGATCGGACGCGCGGCGCGTGCCGTGAACGGGCGGGTGGTGGCCGAGGTCGAACCTGCCGGCGCCGTCGAACGGCTCAAACGGCAGGCGGCGCTCGATATCGCGATGCTCGATTGCGAGGATGGCGATGCCGGCACGCTCGATCCGCTCTTTTCGGCGCTCGACGAAGCGGCGGCGAGCGGGCTTTGCCGGGCCGTGGTCGCCGTCCCGCTCGACCTGCTCGACCTCGCCGATGCAAGGCTGGCGCACCGCGATATCCAGTTGCTCTGTCAGCCCGGCCCGCTCGATCTCGCCGCCGCCACGGGCGTCGCGTCGGTGCGGCCGCCGCTGACGCTGCATGACAATAGCCGTCGCGAGGCCGAGGAGCTTGCCAGGCTCGGCGAGGAAGTCGCGCGGATTGCCGAATCGCTCGCCCGGCTGGCGAGTGGCGAGGAGGGAGGGTCCGCCGGTTCGATGCGTGAGGCGCCCTTCCAGTATCGCGCGGCCCCGGTCGAGACGGCCGACATCGGCGCCGAGGATGTCCGCCGTCTGATCCGCCACCGCCGGATGCGCGACCGCTTCTTCGACGGCGCGCTGTTCGCCGATCCGGCCTGGGACATATTGCTCGATCTGATGGCGGCGCGGATCGAAGGCCGTCCGGTTTCGGTCTCCAGCCTGTGCATCGCCGCCGCCGTTCCCGCGACCACGGCGCTGCGCTGGATCCGCACGATGACCGATCGCGGCCTGCTCGTCCGCGATGCCGACCCGCGCGACGGCCGGCGCGTCTTCATCCGGCTGGGCGACGAGGCGTCCAGGGCGGTCTCCGCCTGGTTCGCCGCGACGCGCGCGGACCCGGACTAGCGCCCGCCGCTTGCACAACGCTTCGCCTTTTGGCAAAGGCGCGGCGCATCGAAGCTGGTGCGGGCGCTTAGCTCAGTTGGTAGAGCATCTCGTTTACACCGAGAGGGTCGGCAGTTCGAGCCTGTCAGCGCCCACCAGCCTTCGCTCGCTACGCGAGCTTCGGCTGGCGAGCCAGCCGTAGCGAAGTTTGCAGCGAAGGCTGCGCGCGACTTGTGCACCGTAGCTTCAGCGTAGGCGCGAGCCTTGGCGAAGGCGGGATTTATCCACTTGGGCGCAGGCGCGCTCCAGCTAATTCCCGCAGGGCGGGTCCAGGGGCGGAAATGGTCTTTGCGACGCCAGTGGCCGGCCCCATGATTCACGCCTGCGAATTGCCTCGGCCCGGTTTTCGGCGTCGACTTCGGCGCGCGCGGCGCAATCATAAGCCTCGAACCCCACGCGCGAGAACCGCGACGTCATCTCGTAGCTTGGGGCAAAGCGCACGCCTTCGATATCGACAAAGGCGGGACCGTACTCGTTCCGGGTTACCCTCACCCTTTGGTTCGGAAGCGGGGGAGGGTCGGCGGTCTCGCTGCGCACGGCGTCCGGCCGGCAGTCCGCGATCCGGTCGGCAATGACGGCGACAATGTCGGGTACGCCGAGATAGCGCGATACCCCGAGCCGTTCATGATCATATTGTGCGCAGTCGAGCGTGGGTCGCTCGCGCCCCGGGAAGACGCCGCAAGTACCGAAGGCAAACATCGGTTCCGTGTCCGATGTCCAAATCGGCAGCGAAGCGAAGACCGGCGTATCGCCCCGCGCCGCCACGACCCGCTCGACATCGGCGCAGAAGTCCGAGCTCTCTTGCGCATGCGCGGTGCCGGAGGCGATCGTCGCCGCGGCCGCCATCGCGATTTTGAGTTTTTCTCTCATCCAGGCACTCCATGCCGACCCGACTTAGGAGCTTGCACATCCGCTTTGCGTGATGCCCGTCACAACCGATCGCTTGCCGCCTTATGTCGCGCGCCGGGCGCAAAGCCAATCCATGGACGGGCTGGCCGCAAATCGAGCGGCGGCAACTCCAGTCCGGTTCGAAACCACTAAATAATTGTAATTGGCGCTGTTATTTTTTTCTGAGTGCCTTATTTGACCGGCATGCCACTGATTGACGTCGATTCAGAAACCGCATTGGCCTCCCTTAAGGGCAATGCCGCCGCCATGTGGCCGCGGCGCGGCGAGCCCAATCGATTGAGCCCGATCGCCCGGCCGCGTCTCAACCCAAATTTCGTGCTTGAGCCGGGGGAGAAGATCTTCACCATCGGTTCCTGCTTCGCGCGCAATGTCGAGAGGGAGCTTGCCGCCCAAGGGTTCGTGCTACCCGCGCTCGATGCCATTGCGGCCGATGAAGACTTCGCCGCCGTCGGTTCGGGCGTGCTCAACAATTACGGCACGCCGTCGATCTACAATGAAATCCACTGGGCGCTCGAACAGGATTATGAGGAGCGGGAAACCTTTTTCCCCCTCGCCGGCAAATGGGTCGACATGCATTTGCACACTCATCTCCGTCCCAAGCCGATCGAGGTCGTGCGGGCCCGGCGCGCCGCGATCGTCGAAGCCTATCGGCAGATACCGGAATGCAGGGTGGTAGTCATCACGCTCGGCCTGGCGGAGGTCTGGCTGGACACGGAAACCGGCATTTATCTCAACACCCCGCCGCGACGGGGCATGTTGCGCGAGGCCCCCGACCGCTTTCGCCTGCAGATCCTGTCTTTCGAGGAAGCCGCGGGATATTTGCGCAAGGCGATGGAATTGATCCGGCGGCACGGCCGCGAAGATGTCCGCGTCGTGCTGACGGTTTCTCCCGTCCCGCTCACTGCCACCTATCGCCCGATCGATGTGATGGAAGCCAATTGCTATTCGAAGGCGGTGTTGCGTGTGGTCGCCGAACATATTCGCAGCGAGTTCGATTTCGTCGACTATTATCCGAGTTTCGAAAGCGTCACCCTGTCGGAACGCAGCGTCGCCTGGCAGGAAGACGAAGTCCATGTGACGCCGGATGTCGTTGCCGTGAACATCGATCGCATGGTCGAAGCCTATAGCAGCCGCAAAGAGCTTTCCCTCGATACGATACGCGACCTGATCCAGTCCGAACGTCCGCAGAAGCTATTCAAGCTGCTCGCGAAATATCCCGAATATTTCGACCATGGCGATGTCGCGGCGGCCTATGTGAATGCCGCGATCAGGACGAACAATGTCGACGAGGCCGCGAAATGGCTTCACAAGGCTGACGATCCGAGCGGGCTGTTTACGGCCCATATTGCCCTGCTCAACGGCGATCCGCACAAGGCGTTGGCGTCGCTCAACGAGCCGCCCGGCGACAATCGGCTGACCGGGCAATATTACGGCGTCACGATGGGCGCCAATTTGCAGCTGGGGAAGTTCGCCGAAGCGGAAAAGGCGCTGCACGCCTGGACCAAGCGGTCGCCGAAATCGCACGAACCCTATCGCATGATGGGCGAGTATACGGCGAAAGTCGATCTGGAAGCGGGCCGGAAATGGTATGCCCGCGCCTATGATATCGCCGAAAACCTGCCCCGCATCACGATCGAATATGCCGAAGTCCTGCTCGCCCTGGGCGAAGTCGTGAAGGCCAAGGCTTTGACGGAGAACGTCAAGGGCGTGACGCCGAGCATGGAGCGGCGGCTCGAAAAGGTACGCTCGGCGATCGAACTGCCCGGCTGACCGGCAGGGCCGCTACAGCGCCCGCACCATCTTCACCGCCATGCCGATCCATGCCGGATCGCTGATCACCTGCTGCCGCCCGCCCGCGCCCAGCGGGAGGAGTTGCAGCCGGTCTCCCTCGCGCCCGATCAGCCGGCCGAACAGGAAGCGGCCGGCGGGACGGGGGACGAGGACGTCGCGGTTGAGCGCGGTGGCGAATTGCTCCGGCTCGAGCCGCGCGCACCAGATCTCGTCGCCGGCGCGATAATCGCCGACGCCGGTTCGCACCTGGACGGCGACCATGCCCGGCTCCGGGCGGGGCAGGGGGAGCGCGATCTCGTGCCGCGGCGCGTCGCAGCCATCGGCGTCGAGGATCGCCGCCACGGGCAGGTCGGCGCGCTCGGGCAGCTTGACGAGATCGCCCGCATCGACGCCCAGCGCATCGGCGATCCGGTTGAGCCAGCCGACCGACACGGTCCGCATCCCCGTCTCCAGCCGCCCGATCGTCTGCGCCGTGGTCGGCGGGTCGCAGCGCTCGGCGACCTCGGCCAGCGTCAGCTTCTTCGCCTTGCGGATTTCACGGATCGCGGTGATCATTCGGGGCCTCCCTACCAAACCCTCTCCCATCGGGAGAGGGATGTGAGCTCTTGATGAGCGAAGCGAATTTAGAGCGAGCTGGGTGAGGGGATCGCACCTGCCGATAGCGCGCTGCCCCTCATCCAACTCCAACTAGGCTCGTTCCTCGCCAAGTTTCCGTATCCTTCTCCCGCCGGGAGAAGATTTTTACCAATATGGTTTTTCCCTGTCCTACATATGCGCCGCAATGGCAAGGCCGCTTTTCCCTGTTCACGAGGAGAACCGCCTTGCCGAAACGCCGCAAAACCCGATCAACTCCTGCGATCCGCACCGACGGCCCCCGCCGCCTTGCCGAACGGCCGCTGCCGCAGGACGGCACGCCGCGCGTCGAGGCGGTCCGGCCCGGCGAACCGAAGCGGCGCGGGCGGCTGGCGCGCTCGGTGACCGTAAACCTCGCCGAATCGCCGCTGGCCTGGCTGCATGCGCGCGGCATGGTGAGCGCGCGGCAGTTCGATGCGGGCGAGGCGCTGCGGCGCGATTACGAGCTGTCGCAGCTCGGCCCGCGCGTGACGATGCAATGGGACGCGCCGCCACAGGGCAAGGTGCCGCGCGGCGCGCCCCGTATCGCCGATCCGCATGGCGGCCAGATCGCGGCGAAGGCGCGGTTCGACGGTGCGATCGACGCCCTCGGCCCGGGCCTCGCCGATATCGCCTGGCGCGTGCTGTGCGCGGGCGAGGGGCTGAAGGCGGCGGAAGGCGCGCTCGGCTGGCCGGCACGCGCGGGCAAACTCGTCCTCTCGCTGGCCCTCGACCGGCTGGCCGACCACTACCGCCTGCCGGGGGATTGATGCGGCGCGACCGCTCGGCCATTGAGGGGGGCATGCGGCTGGGCTGGCAGGAAATCAGGCAAAGAGCGCGCGACTTCTCCGCCGAATGGAAAGACGCGCACTATGAAAAGGGCGAAACGCAGACTTTCTACAACGAGTTCTTCCGCATCTTCGGGTTAGACCGGCGGATCACGATGATCGAATGCGTTTTTGCGAAGCTAACGCAGTAGCTTATGGTAGACAACAGATCGAAAGAGAGCCGGAGCCGACTAATGTCGCGTATCGGCTCGCGCGATACTGCGCCAGAACTCATCGTTCGGAAGTTGCTCTACAGGCTCGGCTATCGTTACAGGCTGCATCACAAGGGTTTGCCCGGCAAGCCCGACATCGTTTTTGCCGGACGTAAGAAAGCGATCTTCGTGCATGGTTGCTATTGGCACGGTCACGGCTGCAAAATCGGGAAACTGCCCAAGTCCCGACTCGACTATTGGCAACCGAAGATTGAACGGAACCGGCAGAGGGATGGAGAAAAGCGAGAGGCCTTGGAAAATATGGGGTGGACAGTGCTGGAAGTCTGGCAATGCGAGACCAGAAATATGCGAACACTGCAGGATATCCTGCAAGATTTTCTCGATTGAATTTTTCGATCGACATTCCTGTTTTGTTCTGATAGGGTCATGCGAATCGACAGCGCCGAGGAGGACCCAATGCGACCGATAGGTATCGATCTTTTCGCCGGCGCCGGTGGGATGAGTCTAGGTTTTGAGCAGGCAGGGTTCGATGTAGTCGCCGCTGTCGAAATCGATCCCGTTCACTGTGCCGTTCACAAATATAATTTCCCGCACTGTGCTATTCTTCCGAAATCCGTTGTCGATACGACTGGAGAAGAAATCAGGGAACAAGCAAAAATCGGTTCACGGGGGGTGGATGTCGTGTTCGGAGGCGCGCCCTGTCAGGGATTTTCGTTAATCGGGCAAAGGGTTTTGGACGACCCCCGGAACGCTTTAGTAAAGGATTTTTTGCGTATTGTTTCCGAACTCGATGCGCGCCATTTCGTGTTCGAAAATGTAAAGGGTCTCACGGTAGGTAAGCACCGTCAGTTCCTTGAAGAGTTTATCGAGGAAGCTGAACTTCTCGGTTATCAGGTCCGTTTGCCGTGGAAAGTCTTGAACGCCGCTGATTTCGGAGTACCGCAGAATCGCGAACGGCTCATATTGTTCGGTTCTAAGTCAGGTAGGTCGTTGCCTGGCTACCCGCGCGCTTCGACACAACCTGCTGATCGTCCATCTGACCTCGATCCAAGTTTGCCTATCGGCCCGACCGCGTTCGATGCGCTGGACGATTTGCCGAACGCCGAATCGTTCGAGGCTTTGAAGTCAACCGACGAGGTTGAGACGCGCTCGTGGAATCAGCCGGGGAGTTACGCAGCCGAGATGCGCTGCCTTTCCAATCGCTCGTGGCATTTTGGCCCCGCGCGTGAATGGACGCCGAACTTGCTTACCTCAAGCGCCCGGACCGAACATACCGCTATTTCTCGGCGCCGTTTCGCGGAGACCCTGCCGGGTACGGTCGAGCCTATATCGCGTTTCTACAAACTGGCGCCGGACGGCCTGAGCAATACTTTGAGAGCCGGCACCGATGGCGCACGTGGAGCATTTACCAGTCCCCGGCCTATCCACTATGCTTACAATCGTTGCGTGACCGTTCGCGAAATGGCGCGCCTGCACGGTTTCCCGGACTGGTTCCGGTTTCACGAAACCAAATGGCATGGTGCGCGACAAATTGGAAACTCTGTGCCACCGCCGATGGCACGGGCGGTAGCTGAAAGCGTAATCCATGCGCTGGGGTGGTGCCCCGAAGAGTCTTTCGAGACGGTGACACTTGGTGACGACCGGCTTTTGCGGATGACAGTATCGCAGGCAGCAAACTATTTCGGTGTTGAAGCACCTGGTACAAGGCGCGACAAGAAAAGTGGTGCTACCAAGCGAAAGCAGGAAGAGATCGAACGTCAGCGAATATTGGAGAGAGCGTACGAGAATGTCTGACTCCGGGTCTTCTGACAGGGCGAACTCCTACCAGGATATCGCCGAGACAATATTTTTCGAGAAATATCGCGAAGGTATTTCGAATATCGATTTTGAACGGGAAGACATACCGCGTGTAGCAAAATCGTTGGGCGTAAAAATTCCAAAAAATCTGGGTGATGTGGTCTACGCGCTGAGATACCGTATAAAAATGCCGCCAAAGATAATCGCCACTCAACCGGAAAAAATGGAATGGGTTATCGAAGGTAGGGGCAGGGCAAAATATAGATTTTCTCTCGTGACCCTAAATCATGTATTGCCTCGTGAAGATTTACAAACAATTAGGATTCCGGACAGTACGCCTGAAATTATTCGCGCCTATGCGCTTGGCGATGAGCAGGCCTTGCTAGCAATCGTGCGCTATAATAGACTCATAGACATATTTCTTGGTATTACGACTTATAGTCTTCAGAATCATTTGCGTACGACAGTAGCAGGCGTCGGTCAGATCGAAATCGACGAACTTTATTTTGGAATCGATAAGCTCGGCTGCCATTACGTTGTTCCGGTGCAGGCAAAAGGGGGGAGCGACCGCATTTCTGTAGTACAGACAAAACAGGATTTAGATTGGTGCGAGGAGCGGTTTTCCGGAACCAGAGCAAGGGCCATTTCGGCCCAGTTCATTGGTAGGGACAAAGTTGCGATGTTCGAACTGGCCGTGGAAGAGAATATGGTCGTCGTCGTCGAAGAGCGACACTATCGATTGGTTCCCGCCAAGAAACTGGATTCGGATGCGATCGTAAACTATCGTCAGTAGGATAAAACAATTGCCTGAACGGTGCTCAATGCGCTCCGCTCCCAACCCACAATTCACGTTGCAAAATGCAACCGACCTGCTACGCCCATGGGGTAGTCCCTATCCAGCAGGAGTCGTTCGATGATCATCTACGGTGCTTCGCTTTCGCCCTTCGTCCGCAAGGTCGCGGCCTATGCCAATGAGCGCGGGCTGGACTTCGAGCATCGGCAGGTGCCGCCGGGTGCCGATCATGCCGAATTCCGGGCGGCATCGCCCTTCGGCAAGGTGCCGGGGTTTGCGGATGGGGATTACAGGCTCTCGGACTCGTCCGCGATCATCCATTATCTCGAGGCGAAATATCCCGAGAATCCGCTGCTGCCGGCCGATGCCGAGGCGCGGGGGCGCGCGGTCTGGTACGACGAGTTCGGCGACACGATCCTGGTAGGCGCGGCCGGCGCGATCTTCTTCAACCGGGTGGCGGCGAAGCTGCTCGGCGCCGAGCCCGATCTCGCGGCGGCCGACCGGGCCGAGGCGGAGACGCTGCCGCCCGTGCTCGCCTATATCGAGGAGCAGCTTGATGGCGACTATCTGATCGGCGACAGGCTGACGCTGGCCGATCTCGCCGTGGTCAGCCCGCTGCCCAACCTCGACTACGCAAAGGCGAAGATCGACTGGGCGGCCTATCCGAAGCTGAAGGCGTATAAGGACCGGATTCTCGGGCGCGAGAGCTTCGCCGCATTGCTCGCCGCCGATCGCGCGTTCATGGGCGGCTGATCCTCTGGACCCCGGCGCGGAGCAGGGCTAGTTTCCTCCCCGCGAAAAGCAGAAGCGCGAAACGCGCCGCTTCGATTGGGAAGAGGGACATCATGAAAAACACCTATTTGCTCGCAGCCGCGGCCGCGATCGGCATTGTCGCGCCCGCCCAGGCCGATAACCATGACGCTGCGGCCGATACGCCCGACTATGCGCTCGGCCAGAACTGGCTGTGCCTGCCGGGCCAGCGCGATGCCTGCGAGGTGTCGCTGGCGACGACGCGGATCGATCCCGATGGCACGCTGACGGTGGAGCAGAATGCGATCGCCGAAAACCCGGCCTTCGATTGCTTCTACGTCTATCCGACGGTTTCGCTCGATGAGGGCGGCAACAGCGACATGGTCGACAATGAGGAGGAACGCCGCGTCGTCGCCGTGCAGGCGGCGCCGTTCCAGCAGGCGTGCCGGATGTACGCACCGCTCTACCGGCAGGTGACGCTGACGGCGCTGCGCCGGGCGATGGCCGGTGGCGGCTTTGCGGGGATGGACCGCGACATGACGATCAACGACGTGCGCGCGGCGTGGAACCATTATCTCGACCATCACAATGAGGGGCGGGGCGTGCTGCTGATCGGGCACAGCCAGGGATCGGGCGTGCTGACCCGGCTGATCGCCGAGGATATCGACGGCCAGCCTGTCGCCGAGCGGATGATCGCCGCCTATCTGATCGGCACCAATGTCGGCGTCGCCGAAGGTGCGGATGTGGGCGGGGCGTTCCAGAATGTGCCGCTCTGCACCTCCGCCGACCAGACCGGCTGCGTCGTCAGCTTCGTCAGCTTCCGCGAAGATGTACCGCCGCCCGCCGCATCGCGCTTCGGCAAGGTCGAGGAGGCGGGGCAGCGCGCCGCCTGCGTCGCACCCTCGACGCTGCTCGGCGAGGATACGCTCGATGCGTGGTTGGTGCCGATGGCGCTCTCGTCGAGCAATCCGCCTGCGCCATGGACCGAGGCCGATCCGGCGATCGAAACGCCGTTCGTGCGCGTGCCGGGGCTGGTCTCGGCCGAATGCGTCGACAGCGGCGACTTCACCTATCTCGCCGTCACGACGCATGGCGACCCCGCCGATCCGCGCACCGACACGATCACCGGCGATGTGATGGCGGGCGGGATGCGGCTCGACGATTGGGGGCTGCACCTGATCGACATGAATCTGGAGATGGGCGCGATGGTCCGCCTCGCCGAACGCCAGGCGGCGGCCTGGATGGCGACGCAGGGGGAGGAGTAGGTAATCCTCTCCGGAGCGGGGAGGGGGACCAGCCGCAGGCTGGTGGAGGGGCACATGCCCCTTGAGCGCAACGCTATTGGATGGTGCCCCTCCACCATGCTGCGCATGGTTCCCCTCCCCCTGTGGGGGAGGAACGGCAAGGTCAGGACCGCCGCGCGTCGACGCGGACGAATTCGCCCGAACGGATGAAGTCCGCCGGGTAGACGATATTGCCGAGGATCGATCCGTCGATGCGCGGCGCGAAGGCGAAGGGCAGGGCGGCGCCGCTATCGGCGAAGGCCAGCATGATCAGTTCGGTGCAATAGAGCTTGCTCTGGTCGCCGGCGTCGAACTGGTCGTCGAAGGGCGTGCCGCGATCGGCTTCGATCCGGGCGCGGGCGGCGGCTTCGAGAGCCGTCGCTTCGGGCAGGTCCGCGCGGCGGTAGAAGACGATGTCGCTGGCATAGCGGGCGTCGTTGAAGGTTTCGAGCGGCACGCGTTCGACGCGGCCATGGCCGCCATGTTCGGGCGGCGCGGCGTGCACGATGTAGACGGTGCCGTCCGCGGCGATATCGACCATGCCGACATGCGAGAAGGTGCCGAAAGAGGCGAGGCGGACGGCGTCGGCTTCCCAGCCGCGCCCGGCGCGAAAGACGAGATCGCCCGATCTCAGCGCCGTTATATCGATGTCAGAAGTTTCGACCCGGGGGCCGGAAAAGGCGGAACTGCCGGGCACCGACAGCATGGCGGCGAATGCCGCCGCCGCCGGTGCCCAGAATCCCGCAATACGCGATGGGCTCACTAGCCCTCCATGCCGACATACCAGGTGCCGTCGACCATGGTCAGCGTGTCCTGGTCTTCGCTGGTTTCGCCATTGCCGAAGGTCACGGTGTAGGAAACGGTGGCGGTGTTGCCGTCTTCGCTGATTTCCTCATTGGTCACTTCGATGCTGTCGATGCCGCCCTGGGCTTCGAGCTGGCTCGCCGCCATCGGCGCGACCATTTCGAGCTTCGGACGGACGGCGTCACGCTGCGACGGCTGGATATGCTCGATCGCGGCATCGACGTCGCCTTCGGCGAGCGCCATGTTGAAGTCTTCGACGACATCGCCGGGACCACCGCCACCGCCGCCCGAACAGGCTGCTGCAACGGCAAAGAGAACAGGCGCGAAAAATTTGAAAAGGTTTTTCATTGAACCCCCCTATAAACAGGCGCCCGATTGGCGCAGGAGGACTCAACCTAGCCCGGTCCCGAAGACGTGTCTATCGCCAACATCCGGCGGAATTCCCCGGGATTCGCTTTACGTTCTTTCGTCCAGACGCGCCGAAACGCGGTCAGAAGAGATAGCGAATCGCGAGGAAGCCGCCGACGGCGAGAATGCCGACCACGGTCGTTACCAGCGCGAAATGCTTGTCGATCAAACGCTTGACCGGCTCGCCGAACTTCCAGAGCAGCGCGGCGACGAGGAAAAAGCGCGCGGCGCGGGAAATGATCGCCGCGCCGATCAGGATGTAGAGCGGCATCATCGTCGCGCCCGCCGCGATGGTGATGACCTTGAACGGCAGCGGGGTGAAGCCTGCCAGCAGGACGATGATCCAGCCCTGATCGTTGAACTGTTCGCTGAAGCCCGCGAAATCCTCGCCCAGCCCGTAGAAATTCAGGATCGGCTGGCCGATCGTCTCGAACAGGAAATAGCCGATCGCATAGCCGAGCAGCGCGCCGAGCACAGAGGCGACGGTGCAGATGAAGGCGTAGCGAAAGGCCCGCTCGGGCCGCGACAGGCACATCGGCAGCAGCATCGCGTCCGGCGGGATCGGGAAGAAGCTCGATTCGGCGAAGGATATCCCCGCCAGCCATCGTTCAGCATGGGGATGCGCCGCCTTGTCGAGCGTCCATTCATAGAGGCGTTTCAGCATGGAAGGGCCTTAGGGCGGATGATGGCGGGCGTCAGCAAGGAAATGTCGCGAGGGCGTGATCGAAAGCCTCGTCATTGCGAGCGAAGCGAAGCAATCCAGAGCTAAAAAGGGCATCGCTTGCGGCTCTGGATTGCCGCGTCGCCTTCGGCTCCTCGCAATGACGACGAGAGTCTCGTGAACCTTGTAACTCACACCGCGAGGTTTGTGCTCATTGTGCAACGCAGCAAAATCGTCACATCCGTGTCGCCAACCTTTCATCATAGCCACATCGAAGAGTCACGCTTCCCGCCTAACCGATCCTGCAAATCCAACATGGGGGATCGCTTCGATGACCGTTTCTGCCTCGCGCCGCACCGGCGCGCGTTTCGCTGCCGCATTGCTTCTCACCTCTTCGCTTGCCGCGCCGGCCATTGCCGGAACCGTGACCGGTACCGTGACCGACGCAACCGATACGCGCTCGCTCCAGGCGGCGCAGCTGCGCATCGCCGAGCTCGACCGCGTCGCCGAATCGGATCGCGACGGCAGCTATCGCTTCGCCGACGTGCCCGCCGGCACCTATACCATCGAGGCGCGCTATATCGGTGCCGCGACGGTGCGGCAGGAAGTCGTCGTCCCGGATGAAGGCACTGTCGTTGCGGATATCGCGCTCGGCACCAGCGATGCGGGGATCATCGTCATCGGCCAGCGCGCCAACCTGTCGAGTTCGCTCTCCCGCCAGCGCGAGGCGGACGGCACGACCAGCGTCCTGACCCGTGACGCCGTCGGCCAGTTCCCCGACCAGAATGTCGCCGAATCGCTGCGCCGCCTGCCCGGCATCAACGTGCTGAACGACCAGGGCGAGGGGCGCTTCGTCTCGGTTCGCGGTCTCGACCCGAACCTCAACAGCAGCTCGATCAACGGCACGCGCATTCCGGCGCCCGAAAGCGACATCCGCGCGGTCGCGCTCGACGTCATTTCCTCCGACCTCATCGAATCGATCGAGGTCCGGAAGACGCTGACGCCGGACATGGACGCCGACACGATCGGCGCGTCGATCGAGATCAACACGGTCAGCGCCTTCGACCGGCAGGAAGACCTGCTCACCGCGCGGATCGAGGGCAGCTACAACCGCCTCAGCGACGATCTGTCGCCCAAGGGCAGCTTCGATTTCTCGACGCGGATTTCGGACGAGTTCGGTATTTCGGGCGGGTTCTCATACTATGAGCGCTTCTTCGAGACCGACAATGTCGAGGCCGACAGCTGGACCACGGGCGACAATGGCAACGACTATGCCCAGGATCTCGAATATCGCGACTATGATGTCGAGCGCGAGCGGATCAGCGCCTCGCTCAGCGCCGATATGCGCCCCTCCGACACCACGACCGTCTATATTCGCGGCGTCTTCAGCCAGTTCGACGACCAGGAATATCGCCGTCGGCTGATCTTCGATCTCGGCGATTTCGACGCCGTTTCGGCGGTTGCGGGCAACCAGGTGCAATTCTCCGATGCCGACGAGGAAATCGCCGTCGAGCGCGACATCAAGGACCGGTTCGAGCGGCAGCGCGTCTATTCGCTGACGATCGGCGGCGAGACCGAGACCGGCCCCTGGACCTTCGACTGGGCCGGCAGCTGGTCGCGCTCGTCGGAGTTCGAGAACGGTTCGATCGACCCGGCGACCTTCGCGCGCGATTTCGACGGCGACGGTTTCGTCGTCGGCTTCGATTATAGCGACCCGCAAATCCCCGCCTATTCGGTGATCTCCGGCGGCGCGCTGTTCAACGATCCCACCGAGTTCGAGCTCGACGAGATCGAGCTGACGGCGCTGTCCGATGCGCGCGACGAGGAGTTCATGCTGCGCGGCAATGTCGCCTACCGGATCCCGGCGGGCAGCGGCGACTTCACGATCCAGGCCGGCGCCCAGGCGCGCTGGCGCGAAAAGCGGTTCGACGGCAATGTCGAATTTTACGAGGACGCGACCGGCACCTTCACGCTCGCCGATGTGCTCGGCATGTCGACCTACCGTCTCGCCGCGATCGATCCTGTGCCCAGCTATGGCGGCGCACGCGACTATTTCACCGGCAATTTCGGTCAGTTCGAGTTGCAGCCGATCGACAGCCAGTTCGATTCCGCCGTCGGCGACTATCGCAACAACGAGGATATCTATGCCGGCTATCTGCTCGGCCGGTGGGACAGCGACACGCTGCGCGTCATCGGCGGCGTCCGGGTCGAGCGGACCGAGAACGAGATCAGCGCCAATCGCGTCGAGCTGATCGAGGAAGGCGCGACGTTCAACGGCATGGTTCTCGATGACGATATCGTGGTGGTCACGCCGAACAATTTCGAGCGCGACTATACCGACTGGCTGCCGAGCCTTAACGTCCGGTTCGAGCCGATCGACAATCTCGTCTTCCGCGCCGCGGGCTATCGCAGCCTGGTGCGCCCCAATCTCGGCGATCTCGCGCCGCGTTTCGCGGTCGAGCAGAATGACGATGACGAGCGCGAGGGCGAGTTCGGCAATCCCGACCTGCTGCCCTACGAGGCGTGGAATTTCGATGCCGGCG
The DNA here is from genome assembly GCF_937129435.1 of uncultured Parasphingopyxis sp. GTDB lineage: Bacteria > Pseudomonadota > Alphaproteobacteria > Sphingomonadales > Sphingomonadaceae > Parasphingopyxis. The sequence goes on from NZ_CAKZNF010000003.1 coordinate 48,196, forward strand.
TCGAATATTATTTCGCCTCGAACGGCGCGATATCGGCGAACCTCTTCTACAAGGATATCAACAATTTCATCGTCGATTTCTTCGACGATGACGGCGGCACCTATAACGGCATCGCCTATGACGAAGCGGTGATTCCGATCAACGGCGAGAGCGCCGATATCTTCGGCATCGAGCTCAGCTACAGCCAGGCCTTCACCTTCCTGCCGAGCCCGCTCGACGGGCTGCTGTTCCAGGCGAACTACACCTATACCGACGCCAACGGCACGGTGTTCGACGAGGACGGGAACCTCCGCAACATCCCGCTCCCGGCCTCTTCGCAGAACACGTTCAACGTCGTGCTCGGATATGAAAAGGGCCCGATCAGCCTTCGCCTCGCCGGCACATATCGCGACATCTATCTCGACGAGCTGGGCGGCGATGCCGAAAGCGACCGCTATGTCGACGATCATTTCCAGCTCGACGCCTCGGTCCGTTTCCAGGCGACCGAGAATATCCAGCTCTTCTGGGAATGGGTGAATATCACCGACGCGCCCTATTTCGCCTATCAGAATTTCGGCGGCCAGCGGCGGCTCCTGCAATATGAGGAGTATGACTGGACGATGAAGTTCGGGGCGCGGGTGAATTTTTGATCGTAAACAGGGTTGCCAAAGCCGTCATTGCGAGGAGCCGAAGGCGACGCGGCCATCCAGAGCCACAAACGTTGTCCTCAGTAGCTCTGGATCGCTTCGCTTCGCTCGCAATGACGTCCAATTTTGGCTCTATGCCTGACCCAAGGGAGGCAAGCGTGCGACTGATCATTCCAACCGCCATGGCCCTGCTGGCCAGTGCCTGCGCCACGACACCGCCGCCCGATCCGGCGCGCGGCGTGCCGCTTGTCGCCTCGGCGCAGACGGCCAATGTCCGCAGCGTCGACGATGCAGCCGACGACCCGGCGATCTGGGTCAATCCGGCCGATCCGGCGGCGAGCCTGATCATCGGCACCGACAAGCAGGCCGGGCTCTATGTCTACGGCCTCGACGGCGCGGTCCGGGCATTTGCCGAGGCCGGGCGCGTCAACAATGTCGATCTTGCCACGGGCATATCGTTCGGCGGCGAGGAGGCGGTCATCGTCGGCGCCAGCGACCGCAACGACATGGCAACCGCGCATATCGCACTGTACCGGCTAAACACCGATCCCATCGCGCTCGAGCCGATCGGCCGCATCCCGGCGGGGCCGGGCGAGGGCTATGGCTTCTGCATGGCGCGGCTGGCCAACGGACAGCTCCACGCCTTCGTCAACACGACTGAGGGCAGCATCTACGATGTGCTCGTGACCCTGGAAGGCGAGCTATCCGGAAGCGTCTTCCGGACGATGACCGTGCCGAGCCAGCCCGAAGGCTGTGTCGTCGATACGCGCGAGAATGTCCTTTACGTCGGCGAGGAAGCGGCGGGCGTGTGGCGCTTCGATCTCGACAGCGGTGCAGGCGAACTCGTTGTCGCGGCAGACGGCAGCAACCTCGTCCCCGATGTAGAGGGTCTCGCCATCGCGCGCGGGGCCGAGGGCGACACCGACTATCTCGTCGTCTCGAGCCAGGGCGACAGCGCCTATGCGCTCTACCGGCTCGCCGATCTGGGCTATGCCGGCCGCTTCTACCTCGCCGACGGCACCGCCGCCGATGGCAGCGCGATCGACGGCACGACCGAAACCGATGGGATCGAGGTGACGACCGCGAGCCTTGGCCCGGCCTGGCCCAACGGAATCATGGTCGTGCAGGACGGCGCCACCCCGGCCGGCACGCAGAACTTCAAGATGATCGACTGGCGGCGGATCGTGGAGGGGCTGGGGCTTTAGAGTACGATGACTTCACTCTGAATCGTCATTGCGAGGAGCCGAAGGCGACGCGGCAATCCAGAGTCGCAGGCGATGCGCTCAGTAGCTCTGGATTGCTTCGCTGCGCTCGCAATGACGAACTCAAACAAGCACATGTCATCACGCCATAGATCGGTGTCGAATTCAGCGCGGCCAGAATTCAGGCAGCGAGCGCACGCACCCGCGCCAATCCCTCGGCGTCTTCTTCGCGCTCGATCGCCAGATCGTACCGCGCCTGCATGTCCAGCCAGAATTCCGCGCTGTTGCCAAATGCTTTGGCCAGGCGAAGGGCCACACGCGGAGTAACGGGCCGCTTCTCGTTGACGATCTGGTAGAGCGACTGTCGCGACAGGCCAAGTGCCGAGGCGATGCCCGTCATACTCTCATCGAGGCCGGGTAGCACGGTCTCGCGCAGAAATTCCCCGGGATGCATGGGCTGCAATCCTGCGAGTATCGAATTGGACATGATTGCCTTCTCCATTCAGTGATAATCGACCAAGTCGACATCGACGACATGTTCCCCGTCCCATCCGAACGTAATGCGCCAGTTCCCGCTCGCATCCACGGCATAGCGCTTCGGCTTTCCCTTGAGCGCGTGAAAGCGGAGCCCGGGAAGGTTAATGTCGTCCGGCGCTGTTGCCACGTCGAGCGCCATCAAGATTTGTCTGATCCGTGCCGGATTCTGCACTGAAAGCTTGCGCGGATCTCCGGTCGCGGCAAACCGTTTCAGCCCCTTGTGCCGAATGCTTCGGATCATTTGTCACGCATAACGTGACAGGGTGTAGTTGTCAACCTCTGGTTGACAGTCGGCGGCCTACCGCCCGTCGCCCGGTTCGATCGTCGCCTCCGTCACGAACTCGTTCGGCGTTTCGCGGCCATGGTCCTTGCCGGCGGCGCGGTTGCCCCTGGCGATGGCGAAGACGACGCCGGAGAGCCTACCGCCCCTCAATGTCCGCCGGGTGCGCCGCTGATTTCCTCGCTCAGTTCTGACGGCGTTTCGCGGCCATGGTCCTTGCCTGCTGTGCGGTTGCCGCGGGCTAGCGCGAACACGACGCCTGACAGGGCGAGCAGGGCGATGATGTTGGGCACCGCCATCGCGGCGTTAGCGATACCGCCGAGACGCCAGATCGTGTCGAGCGGAAGGAAGGCGCCGATGAAGATGACGACGCACCAGACCAGCCGCCAGATCATGTGCAGCACTTTCTCGCCGCGCAGGGAGGAACTGGACGACTGATCGTAAAGGAAGGTGATCGCGCGCTCGCCATAATAGCTCCAAGTAAGCAGCGTTGTGAACACGAACAGAATCAGCGCCAGCGAAGCGATCAGCGTGCCGATTGGGATTCCGCCCACCGCATAGGGAAAGACGGTGGCGAATGCGGCGGAGGTCGTCGCGAAGCCGGCGTTTTCTTCCAAGCCGAGGTCGGACTGCCAGACCTGCTGCATCATCACTTCGGTCTCGTTGCCGGTGAATGGGAAGTTCCCTTGTACCGTGAGAATGACGAGAGCCGTCATCGTGCAGATCACGACCGTGTCGATGAACGTGCCGAGCATCGCGAAGCGGCCTTGGGTCGCCGGATCGTTGGTCTGCGCCACGGCATGGGCGATCGGGGTCGAACCCTGACCGGCCTCGTTCGAGAACAAGCCGCGCTCGACGCCTGCTCGCACCGCCACGATCATCGCCGCACCAATAAAGCCGCCGCCTGCCGCCGTCGTGCTGAACGCGCCGGCGAAGATCTCGCGGAAGGTTTCGGGGATGTAATTGATGTTCAGGATGATCGCGATCAGCGCCATCACGATATAGAGAATAGCCATGAAGGGAACGACCTTCTCTGCGATCGAGCCAATCGACTTGATTCCGCCGATAATGACGATGAATACTGCCACGGCAACGATCAGACCGCCGATCCATTCCTGCAGCCCGGTCAGTTCGGTTATCGAATCGGCAACCGAGTTGGCCTGGATGCCATTCCCGGTGACGAGCGCGGAGAACAGCGCGGCGAGACAGAAGAAGATCGCCAGCCATTTCCATTTCGGCCCCAACCCGATCATTATGTAGCTCATCGGGCCACCGCGATAGTGGCCGTCCTCCGTCGTCTCGCGAAAGCGGATGGCGAGGGAACCTTCGGCAAAGGCCAGTGCCATGCCAATGATCGCCGTAACCCACATCCAGAAGATGGCGCCCGGCCCGCCCAACGCGATTGCCGTTGCGACGCCGGCGAGATTGCCCGTTCCGACTTGGCCCGAAAGTGCCGTTGAAAGCGCGGCAAAGGAGGAAATTTCGCCCTTGCCCTTCTCCGACTTCTTGAACAGTCCTGCAAAGGCAGGGAACAGCTTACGGAGCGGATATCCGCGCAGGCCGATCATCAGATACAGGCCCGCACCGAGAAGAATGATCACCATTGGCGGAAAGGGCATGATGGAAACGTCGTTCCACGTTCCGGCCCAGACCAGATCGCTGACATTCTCGATACTGTCGACGATGGCAGTGAAGCCGGTCGATGGTGGCGCGTCTGTCGCCATGGCAATGCTCCCCGTACTGAAACCCTCGGCGCGCCGGTTTAAAGGAACGGCGGGCGATGTAAACGCAAGCGCTGCACAGCCCGCCTCCGCCATGCGTGAGGGCCGATTATTGCGATTGACTTGCAATTGCAAAATGCTAGGGCGGATGGATGTATCGGGTCGACACTGTCGCCGAATCGGATCGGCGCGCGCATATCGGGAAAACCGCCGGCAGGGTCTTCTGGTTCCGGTTGCACAGTGCCATCGGCGCGAACCTCGCCTTCGTGCTCGCCTTTCTCTGCGCGACGGGAACGCTGGCGGTGTTCGCATGGGAGATCGACTGGCTGGCGAAGCCCGAGATGCGCGCCGAGATCGCGACGCCGCGCGACGATACCGACTGGACTCGCGTCGTCGCGGCAGCGGCCGCCGCTGCCGATCGCGAGGATCCGGGCGGGGCGATCGAGACGATAGAGACCGGACCGTCGGCGATCTTCGCGCCGACTGCCTATGTCCGCCGCGCCGATGGTGGCCTCGCGACCTATTATTTCGATCCCCGCACGGGTGAATTTCAGGGGCGCGGCGGGATGGTCGGCGTCAAGTCGATCCTGCGCGCCGTCCATTCGCGTCTCGCCATGCCCGGCAATAATGGCGTGCTGCTGGTTTCGGCCGTGTCGATCCTGCTCCTCGTCAGCCTGATCACCGCAATGCTGTTCCACCGCAAATGGTGGCGCGGTTTCGTCGCGATCCCCCGCCGACGCAAGGGCGCGCGCGTCTTCTGGGGCGACTGCCACCGAATGCTCGGCGCTTGGAGCCTCGCCTTCGGGATCGTCATGGCCGGGACGGGCCTGATCTACCTGTCCGAAGTGACGATCGGCGAAGCTCCTGAGTTCGAAGAGATGGGCTTTCCCGGCAAGGCGGAGAATGACGAGGCGGCGGCGGCCTTCCCGCGCGCGCTGGCGACGGTGCGCGCCGAATATCCCGATCTGTCGATCCGGCGGATCGACTGGCCGGGCCGGTCCGGCGCCGGTTTCGTCTTTTACGGGCAGGACGGCACGCTGCTCGTCCGGCCGCAGTCGAACGGCATGGGCGTCGATATCGCCAGCGGCGAGATCGTCTTCCGCCATTCGGGCAGCAAGGCCGGACTGCACCGGCGGATCGCCGAGGCCGCCGATCCCATCCATATGGGCCATTGGGGCGGCTATCCCTCGCGCACCGCCTGGTTCCTGTTCGGCGCGATGCTGACGGGACTGGCGCTGTCGGGCGGGGTCGTCGCCGCGAAACGCGCGGCATTTGGCAGGCCGGGTGGCGGGGACGACTCCCCGATCCGCTGGGCCGGGCGCGGCGCACGGCGCGGCATCGCCGGCGGCGTCATGCTGCTGGCGGTGGCGCTCGTCCTCATCGGCTTCAACCTGCCGAACGAAGTGGCGTTTTTGAGCTAGGACGGCGCGGATCCTCCCCGGAACGGGGAGGGGGACCATGCGAAGCATGGTGGAGAGGCACCTTGTCCAATAGCGAATCCTCTGAAGTGGCGGGTGCCCCTCCACCCCGCCCTGCGGGCGCGGTTCCCCTCCCCTTTCCGGGGAGGATTTACATCTGTTCCACCGCATGAATTTTTCCGCTAGACGCAAGACCATAAACACGGGGTCGCGCCGGAAATTTCAGGGAGCAGGGGGCCGCAATGGCGTCTGAATTATCGAAGGTCGAGGCGTTTGCCGAACTCGACGAAGCGGGTCTGGCGGCGCTGGAAGGCGCGGCGGAGATCAAGGTCGTGCGCGGCGGCGACTATCTCGTCCGCTATGGCGAGGAGGCCGATGCGCTCTATCTCGTCTCGACCGGGCGTTTCTACGTGCAGCTCCCCAATGGCCTCGTCGTCGCCGAAATCGGCGCGGGCGAACCGGTGGGCGAGCTCGCCTTCTTCTCCGGCGGCACCCGCACCGCCGATGTCCGCGCCAGCCGCGACAGCAGCGTTCTGGCGCTGACGCGCGAGGATTACGACCGGATCGTCGCCCAGCATCCCAAGATCGCCGACGGCATCCTCGCCGCGGTGTCGGGGCGCCTCGCTCGCGCCACCGCCTTTTCGCGTGCGATGGACGCGAAACCCGCAACCGTCATCACGATGATCCCGGCGGCGGGCACCGAATTCCCGCGCGATTTCGTCGAGCGGATCCGGCGCGAGATTGCCAAGGATTGCGACACGCGGATGCTGACCGTGGACGATCGGCCCGAGGGCCTTCCGGCGGACGGCGAATCCTTCGGCCGCTGGCTCGGCGAGATGGAGCGGAGCGGGCAGCGGCTGCTGCTCGTCGCCGGGCCCGACGAACGGTGGAACAAGCAGATCGCGCGCAATGGCGACGATCTCGTCATCGTCGCGCCGCTTTATGGCGAGGAATGCGGGCGCAGCGAGCTGGAAGACTATGCCATCCCGCTGTTCCTGCGTGCCAACCGGACGCTCGTCCTGTGGCGCGAACGGCGCGAGCAGCCGATCAACGGCTCGCTGCGCTGGCTCGAAAGCCGCAACGTCAAGTTGCATCATCATGTCCCGCTCGATTGCGACGAGGCCTTTGCCAGGGTCGGCCGTTTCCTGTGCGGCCGCGCCAACGGCGTCGTGCTGGCCGGCGGCGGCGCGCTGGGCTGCGCGCATATCGGTGTGATGCAGGGGATGATCGAAAACGGCATCCCGATCGATTTCTACGGCGGCACCAGCGCCGGGGCGGCGATGGGCGGTGCGATCGCGCGCGGCCTGACGCCCGAAGACACGCTGCAGCAGATGTACGACATGTTCATCAAGGCCAAGGCGATGAAGCGCCTGACTTTCCCCGTGCATTCGATCCTCGATCCGCGCGTTTTCGACGAACAGCTGACGCTGCGTTACGGCGAACAGGACATTGCCGACCTGCCGTATAATTTCTTCGGCGTGTCGACGAACCTCACGACCAACAGCGTCTATGTCCACCGCCGCGGGCCGCTCTGGCACGCGGTGCGCGCCTCGGGCTCGCTGCCGACGATCCTGCCGCCCTTTATCACCGATGACGGCGACGTTCTCGTCGATGGCGGCGTGCTCGACAATGTACCCGTCAAGATCATGCGCGCGAGCAAGGCCGGGCCGAACGTCGTCGTTAATTTGCGCGACGATGCGGGCGAGGAATGGCGGCTGCGCGATACCAAATACAGCTCGCTGCGCGGCCGATGGCGGCTGTTCCGCGATATCATCTTCCGCCGCAAGCCGCAGCAAGAATTCCCCAGCCTCGTCGACATCATGTCGCGATCGATGGTCGTCACCAGCGCCTCGACGGTCCGCCAGAGCCTCGACGATGCCGACGTCCTCCTCGTGCCGCCGATCCCCAAGACGATGAAGATCCTCGACTGGCACCTCGGCACCGAAGTGTCCGAAGACGCCCGCCGCTATGTCGCGGCGCGGATCCAGGAACAGGAAAAGCTGCAGGAAATGCGGGCGGCCTAGGTTCAGTCCCCCCATCCGGCATCACGCGCGGCGCGTTCCGCATCGGCGTCGAACGGCGCGCCGGCCATGACTGACCGGGCATATTCGAAGACGACCCGGTTGCCCGATCCCGCCTGGCGATAGTCGGGCTCGCCGGCCGGCAATTCCCGTTCCACGGCAAGCGCGAGACGCCATTCGCCGCCGGCTTTGCATGCCAGGCCGGCGAGTTCGGGCGATTCGAACGAGCGGCAATAGTCGCCGCTCTCGTCGCGGAAACTGATGCCGATCCGGATCGTCGCATCGCGTGACTGCGTCGCGGCGAGCTGCGTGTCGAGCGCCCGCGAAAGCGGGTCGCCGGCGGCGAGTGTGAGCGGATCGCCTGTCCCGCCGCCCGTGCCGCCGAGCATCGCCTGCCCGGCGAACAGTCCGATGGCGAGGCTGGCGGCGATCGCGGTCAATTGCGGGATGCCCCAGTTCGGGCGCGAAACACGGCGTTCTTCGCGATCGCGTTTGGCGGCGGCGAAATCGACGATACCGGCCTCTTCCGGCGTGCCGGCTTCCAGCATGGCGCGCAGCCGTTCGGGCACCGGTTCGCCGGCGACCGGGCCGTAATGTGCCTCTAGTTTCTGCTTCAGGCTGCGCTGCGCCGCGATCCGCCGCTCGAGCGCGGCATCGGTTTCGATCGCGGCTGCGATCCGCGCGGCTTCGGTCTCGGGCAATTCGCCGTCGAGCCAGGCCATCAGCTCTTCGTCCGACCAGGCCATCACGCCGCCTCCAGCATTTCGGCCAGCGCCCGGCGGCCGCGTGTCAGGCGCGAGGTCAGCGTGCCGATGGGAATATCCAGAATTTCGGCCGCTTCCTTATAGGCGAGCCCCTCCACGAGCACGAGTGCGACCGCCTCGCGCTGATCGCCGGTGAGCCGCTCCATCGCCCGTCCGATATCGGCCATTTCGGCGCGGCGCTCGATATCGCGATGCGCGTCGGTGCCGATATCGGCGCCGGCCTCTTCGGACGCGAAAGTCTTCGCGCGCCGCGCCCGGGCCCGGGTTTCATCGATCCAGCAATTGCGCATGATCCGGTACATCCATGAATCCAGCCTTGTGCCTTCTTGCCATTGTTCGCGCGACTTGAGCGCCCGTTCGATCGTCCGCTGGCATAGATCGTCGGCATCCGCCGCGTCGCGCGCCAGCGAACGGGCGAAGCGCCGCAATCGCGGCAGCAGTTCCAGCAGGTTGCGTTCGAAAGCCCGCAAAAACACAGTCTCCCACCATTTTCCCGCCGGTCTTCGCCTGTCAGGGAGTAAACGGCCCGGTCCATGCGTTTAATCCAGGGGCAAGCAAAAAAATGCAAGGAAGGCGAAGATGATCCGGTTCATGTCTCTCAAATTGGCACTCGCGGTGCTGGCGGCAGCGGCTTGCGGCCCGGGCGTGCAGGCGCAGCTCGTGCCTCCGGTCGGCGATATTCTCGACACGGTCGATCGGCTGGGTAACGATGCGTTGCGCGATGTCCGCCGGACTGCCGATGAAACCGGCCGCGCCGCCCGGCGGCTGGTGCGGCAGCGGCTTTCGCGCCTGCGCCGCCATGTCCGCCGCAGCGGTGGCGCGCTCGAAATGAGCGCGGACGGCCCGGCGGTGCGCGGCGAAATCCTCGCGCTGGATGCCGGGGAGGAGGGCCTTGTCCGTGCCCGTGAGGCCGGGTTCAGGCTGTTATCGGAGGAGCGAATCGAAGGTCTGGATATCGCCTATGTCCGGCTCGGCATTCCCGAAGGACTGTCGGTCGACGAAGCCGGCGCGCTGCTGGAGATGCTCGGCCTCGGCGGCGAAGCCGCGCCCGACCATATCTATTTCACGAGCGGGACGGCATCGCTCGCGATCGCGGCGCAGTCGGCATTGGCGGGCGGCACGGTCTCCCGTCCGGCGATCGGCATCGTCGATGGTGGGGTGGCGCGTCATCCATCGCTTTCGGGCGGGGTCGAGCAGCGCGGCTTCGCGCGCGGCGCGCCCATTGCGAGCGAACACGGCACCGCCGTCGCCTCGCTGGCTGCGGGGCGCGGTGCGATCGATGGCGGCGCGCCGGGCGTGGCGCTGCTCGTCGCCGACATCTATGGCAATGATCCCGCCGGCGGCAGCGCGAGCGCCGTCGCGCGGGCGATCGGCTGGATGGCGCAGCGCCGGGTTCCCGTGGTGACGCTGAGCATCGCCGGCCCCGCCAACCCGCTCGTCGGCGAGGCGGTCCGCCGTGCCCGGGCGAGGGGGATCCTCTTCGTCGCCGCCGTCGGCAATGACGGGCCCGCCGCGCCGTCCTCCTATCCCGCCTCCTTTCCCGGCGTCATCGCCGTGACCGGTGTCGATCGACGCAACCGCGTCCTCCCCGAAGCCGGGCGCGCGGCGCATCTCGACTATGCCGCGCCCGGCGCCGACATGCGCGCCGCTTCGGCCCGCGGCGGCGCGCGGCGGGTGCGCGGCACCTCGTTCGCCGCGCCGCTCGTCGCCGGGCGGCTGGCCGCGCTCGGCAGCCGCGCGCGGCTCGACGCCGAAGCTCAGGATCTCGGCGAACGAGGACCGGACGATGTCTATGGGCGCGGGCTGATCTGCGGAAACTGCCGGAATTCGGACTGACAGAAATTTTTTTCGGTTATTCGGATTAAACCGGCGCGGCGTCTCGTTGTCGCCATGAAGGCCCCGAACGGCCTTGCGAAACGGACAAGGAGACGACCGATGAAACAGACAGTTTTTTTCTCGACCGCCATCGCTGCGATCGCGTTTGCGGCCTCGCCCGCTCCGGCGCAGCTGCTCGGCGGTAGCGTGGGCGGCGGCCTTGGCGGTGTCGTCAGCGGAACGCTGGGCAATGCCGGCGATCCGATCGGCCGCGCCCGCGGTACGATCCGTTCAACCGTCGATTCGACGGCCCGGCTGCGCGTCGATCGCAGCCTCGACATGCGCGAAGGCCGCGCGAGCGCCGGCGCCGAAGGTGAAGGATCGCTGACCGGCAGCGTCGACGGTGCAGCCTCCTCGACTCTCGGTTCGGCCGGGCTCGGCGGCGCCGCCGATGCCCAGGGCCGCGGTAGCGCCGGTGCGAGCGCCGATGGCCCCGGCACGAACGCGCTGCGCGGCACGGTCGGCCGCACGGTCGGCAATGTCCGGCAGACTGCGGGAGAGGCACGCGGCGCCGCGAACGGCGCGGCCTCGGCGGCCGGCGGCCTCGTCCCGGGCAGCGGTTCGGCTTCGGGCAGCGGTTCGGGTAGCGCTTCGGGATCGGCTGGCGGCGGCGCATTCGACGCCGCTGGCAGTGCGGCGGGCGACGCCGCCGGCGCGGCTTCGGTCGCGCCCGGCATGGCGGTCGAGGATGCACGCGGCCGGGCGATCGGTACCGTCGCCGGCCTGCGGGCCGATGGCGAAGGCTTTGTCGACAGCGTGATCGTCCAGACGGGCGACCGGCTGGCGATGATCGACGCGAGCAATTTTCGTGTTTCGGGCGATACGCTCGTTTCGACGATGACCCGCGCCGAAATGCGCCGCGAAGCCCGGCGTCAGCAGCAGGACAACAACTAGATCCACGGTATCCTGTGATAGTGGAGGAGGCCCCGGGGCGCGTTGCGTCAGCCCGGGGCTTTCTCCATCCCGCGCGGGGCATCGACAGCAGAGCAGCAGCGGTTCGGCATGGCCATTCAGCCCACGCTACATCTGCCCCCGACTCTAGGTTGCTTATCGCCCTCAGCGTGTCGGTATGATCTAAGCCGCGATTCGCCGCGCTGATGTCGGCGATCCGGCGCGGCGATTTTTCGGACCCGGCCAGCCGCTCCTGCTGAATTCCGTCGGCAATACATTGGCTTGACGGTCCGGCCAAGAGCGAACATAACAGGAACATAATGGCCGTTCTCTCCCGTTCCGAAAAGCTCGCGATCCTTGCCGATGCGGCGAAATATGATGCGTCCTGCACGTCTTCGGGGTCGGTGAAGCGCAACTCGCTCAAATCGGGCGGGATCGGTTCGACGACGGGGATGGGCATCTGCCACAGCTATGCGCCGGACGGGCGGTGCATCTCGCTGCTCAAGATCCTGATGACGAACTACTGCATGTTCGACTGCCATTATTGCATCAACCGGACGTCCTCCAACGTGCGCCGCGCGACGTTCACGGTGCAGGAGGTCGTCGATCTCACGCTCGATTTCTACAAGCGCAACTATATCGAAGGCCTGTTCCTGTCCTCGGGCATCATTCGCAGCCCCGACTGGACGATGGAGCAGCTCGTCGAGGTGGCGCGCAAGCTCCGCGTCGAGCACAAGTTCGGCGGCTATATCCACCTGAAAACGATCCCCGAGGCCGATCCCGACCTGATGACGGAAGCGGGCAGATATGCCGACCGGCTGTCGATCAATATCGAGCTGCCCGACGACCGGGCGATCGCGGCCTATGCGCCCGAAAAGAGCGGCAAGCGCATCCGCAAGACGATGGCGACCTTGGGCCACCGGATCGGCGAGGCAAAGGTCGAGCGCAAGGCGAACCGCAAGGCGCCGCTCTTCGCGCCGGGCGGGCACAGCACGCAGATGATCGTCGGCGCCGATCCGTCGAACGATGCCAAGATCCTGACGACGAGTTCGGGGCTCTACGGCAGCTATGGCCTCAAACGCGTCTATTATTCGGCGTTCAGCCCGATCCCCGATGCCTCGTCGCGCCTGCCCGTCGCCGCGCCGCCGCTGATCCGTGAGCATCGGCTCTACCAGGCCGACTGGCTGCTGCGGTTCTACGGGTTCACGGTTGGCGAGATACTGGAAGGCGGGGAGGGCGGCCATCTCGATCTCGCCATCGACCCAAAGCTCGCCTGGGCGCTCAAAAATCGCGGCGGCTTTCCCGTCGACCTCAACCGCGCCGATCGCGAAACCCTGCTGCGCGTGCCGGGGCTGGGGACGAAGGGGATCGGCAAGATCCTCTCGGCCCGGCGCTTCGGCGCGCTGCGGCTCGGCGATCTCGAGCGGCTGGTGCAATCGGTGCGCAAGATCCTGCCCTTCGTAACGCTGGCCGACTGGCACCCGGGCGGCAGGCTCGATTCGCTCAGCCTGCGCGCAAGGCTGACGCCGCCGGCGGAGCAAATGGAGCTGTTCTGATGGGTGGGGCCGCTTCCAGTCTCAACCGTCATGCTGAACTTGTTTCAGCATCCACTCTTCAATCCGTACCATCCGTCCGAGAGGAGGAGTGGACCCTGAAACAAGTTCAGGGTGACGGGACAAAGGGAGGAGAACTCCTTCGCATCACGCTCGCCTCCGAAACCGACATTGCCGGATGGCGCGACAAGGCGCGGGCGTTGCTGGCGGCGGAAGTCGCGCCCGACCGTGTCATTTGGGACGTCGAGGGCCGCGCGGCGACCGGCGATCTTTTGGCGCAGGGAGACGGCGCGATCCCGCCGCCCATGCCGGGTGCGAAGCTGCGTATCGCCAAGGAATTGCTCACGACGATCGAAACCGCGCTGCTCCACCGCGACGAGGAGCGGTTCGCGCTCGCTTACGACATCGTCTTTCGCGCCCAGCGTCAGCCAAAGCTCCACCGCAACCCCGCCGATTCCGGCATCAAGCGCCTGAACGCCTATGCCAAATCGGTGCGGCGCGACATTCACAAGATGCACGCTTTCGTGCGCTTCCGGAAGGTCGGCGAGCAAGCGGCGCGCGAGCGGTTCGTCGCCTGGTTCGAACCCGACCATCATATCACCGAGGCCGTCGCGCCCTTCTTCCGCAACCGTTTCACCGGCATGGACTGGCTGATCGTGACGCCCGAAGCCTCGATCGCCTGGGACGGCAAGGCGCTGGCGACGGGGCCGGGCGGATCGCGCGCCGATGTGCCGGGGGAGGATGCGGTCGAAGGCGAATGGCGCGCCTATTACGGCCATATTTTCAACCCCGCACGATTGAAGATGGATGCGATGCGCGCCGAGATGCCGGTGAAATATTGGAAGAACCTGCCCGAGGCGGAGCTGATCGCGCCGCTCGCCCGTTCATCGGCCGGAAGGACGCAGCAAATGCTCGAAGAAAAGAAAGCGCCGGGGCTGTTCGTCGGCGAGACGCAGATCGAAGCAAAGCCGGAATTCGGTTCGCTCGAAGAACTGTACGAGGCGATGGCCAAGGCCGATCTGCCGCGCAAGGGCTTTTCGGATCGCTTCATACCGGGCGCGGGCCCTGTCGGTGCGCCGCTCTTTTTCGTTGGCGAGCAGCCCGGCGATGTCGAGGACCAGGAGGGCAGGGCGTTCGTCGGTCCGGCGGGCCAGTTGCTCGACACGGCGTTGGAGAAAGCCGGGATCGATCGCGACCGTGCTTTCGTCACCAATGCCGTCAAACGCTTCAGATTCCAGCAGCGCGGCAAAAGGCGCATCCACCAGACGCCGACGGCGGGCGAGATCGACATGCATCGCTGGTGGCTCGACCAGGAACGGCTCCTGGTGGAGCCCAAGGTGATCGTTGCGCTCGGCAGTAGCGCCGCCCGCGCCCTCGCCGGCAAGCCGCTCAAGATCGCCCAGTGGCGCGGCCAGCCGCTCGACTATGCGGGCGATGCAAAACTCGTTGTCACCGTTCACCCCAGCTTCCTTCTCCGCCTGCCGGACGAGGAAGGCAAAAGGATCGAGCGGGAGAAATTCGTGCGCGACTTGGAACTCGCGCGGGAGTTGGCGGCGTAAAGGCGACAGTGGGAATGGCCGCGCCGGCCTGCGCATCCGCTTCCGGCCCAACGAAAAGCCCCTCCGTCGCGGCGCGGTCTGGACGATCGGCGCCGTATCGGCGGAGAGGCCGGGCGGGGCCTGCGGCCCCGTCGATTTCCGGGACGGACCTAACCGCCACCGGCTGCGACTCGCATAGCATATTTCGCCGCCACGGGCGAGCCGGCGCTAGCCTGCCGGGCCCGCCTCCATCATCCACATCCCGGCCACCAGCGCAGCGCTGGCCGCGATCATGACGCCGGCGGTGATCCGCATATTGACCCCGCCGATCGGCTCGGCCTTGTGACAGGTAAGCCGGTCATAGACATGGGCCGCCTTGCGCTGCGCCGCGAACATGATGAAGATCCCAATCAGGATGAACGCCGTGGCGATCGCGCGCGGCAGCCACCACGGCTGGAGCGAGCCGAACAACGCATTGAAGCCGAGACCGATGCCGACGCCCGCCAGCCCGGTCCGCATCCAGCCGGCGAAGGTCCGCTCGTTCGCCATCAGCGTCCGGTCCTCGGCGAACTCGGTCCGCTCGTCGGCGAGCTTCGTCCGGTCCTCGGCGAGCTCGTTGCCGTCCTTGTCGCTGCGTTCCTCGCCGGCCATCAATGGGCGGCGGCGCGCAGGCGTTGCAGCACGTCCTCGTCGCGGATCCGGCGGTATCGCGCCATGACCAGGCTGTAGACGCCGAAGAGCAGCAGGCCGATCGCGACGACCATATAGAGCCACTGGGTGTCGCGCAGCGTCGCCAGCACCTCGCCGATCCCGCCGACCTCGTTCGCCCGGCCGGCCAGCGCGGCCGATGCCACCGTCCAGCCGAGCACGAAGAAGACCACCGCGCGGGCGGCGTAGCCGGCACGGCCGATATATTTCGCGGCGTGCGGCGCGTCCGCGTCGAGCCGGAACATGAACTTGGCAGTATAGGCTTTCACGGCCTGATTGAGCGCGGCGGCGAGGAAACCGAGGCCGATCAGGGCGAGCAGGATTTCGCCGAACGGAAGCGAGAGCAGCCAGCTCGCGGCTTGCTCTTCGGTGCCGCCGCTTCCCGATCCGCCGCCGGAGCTGCCGCCCGACCCGAAGGCATGGCTCAGCGCGTACCAGGCAAGGAACAGATGCGCGAAGCCGCTCGCCGCATGGCCGATCCGCTTGCCCGCGCCCTTGGCGCCGGAGCCGTCGCCCTGAATATCGATCGCCGCGCCGTAGAGCCGGAAGATGCCGTAACCGGCCAGCCCGATGCCGACGAGCGCCAGCAGGATCGTGCCCGCCGGCATGTCCCTGATCTCCTGCAGCACGCCGGTCGGCCCGTCGGCATTGGCGGTGCTCAGCGCGAAATAGCCGAGCAGGATATAAACCACCCCGCGCGCCAGAAACCCGATCCGGGCGAATGTTTCGACGCGCGTGACGCGGCTCGATGCGGACATGTGCGAATTCCTCCTGTTGCAAGGAGAAGCGCGCAAGGTACGGATTTGGTTCCCGAAATCGGATTGAGCGTCAGGCGAGGTCGACTTGCTCGGCGCGATGGACCGTCATCTCCGGCCGCGCCGCCGCGAGCCCGCCGAGCGCCTTGGCAAAGGCGCGCGATTCCGGCACCGCGAAATGCGCCCGCAACGCCGCCTCGTCCCGCCAATATTCGACGAACACGATGCGGCTGCCATCCTCGGCATCGACATGCACATTGTGCGCCACGCACCCCGGTTCGGCGCGCGAGCGCACACAATGCTCGCGGCTGAGGCGGAGCATTTCGTCATGC
>NZ_CAKZNF010000004.1 GCF_937129435.1 uncultured Parasphingopyxis sp.
TCACGCGCCCGGTCGTCGCCGTGCGGTTGACCGACCGCGACGGCAATCCCGTTCACCACGGCCTGACCGGCGATTTTGCCGTCCCCTCTCCCTATTTCCCGGCCGTCGAGGCAGACGCGCAGCAGGCGCGGCAACTCGCCGGGCTGGAGCGGGCAGTGCCCGTCTGGCGGGTCGAGGGCGATGAAGGTATCGCCTATATCGAACTTGAACCGACGATGTTCAGCGGCTCGCTCTCGGTCGCCTTCCCGTTTCGCGACGGCGAGGTCCAGCGCAACCAGGTGATCGACCTCTGGCTCGATCCCGGCGACCGGCCGTGGACCGTCGTCGGTGTTGCGGCTGGCACGATCGGCTTCAACACGCTCAGTTCCTCGATCGAAGAATTCGGCGACGAGCAGGACGATTTCGATGTCGACGGCCGCATCGCACTGTACGCACGCGGACGCATCTCAGGCCAGTGGCTGATGACCATGGCCTATGACAGCGACAGCGATCGCGACGAGAGCCGTTTCCGGGGCGTGATCGATCCTACGCGCTACTACACCGTCTATGCCGACCGCTCCGAGCGCCGCTTCGACGCTGCGAGCGTTCGCCGTCTCTATCTGCGTCTCGAACGGCCGCAATTTTACGCGATGTTCGGCGACTATGAGACCAACATCAACGAGCCGCAGCTCGCGCGCTACAATCGCAGCCTGAACGGCCTGCGCGCGGAATATCGCAACGACCGCATCTCCGCCATCGCCTTCGCTGCCGATACGCCGCACCGCTTCGGCCGGGTCGAGATTCAGGGCAATGGCCTTACCGGGCCCTACACAATCGGATCGAGCCAAATCCTCGCCAACAGCGAGCGCGTCACGATCGAGGTGCGCGACCGCTTCCGTTCGAACGTGATCGTCTCGACGCAGACGCTGGTCCGGCACATCGACTATGACATCGATTATTTCGCCGGCACGCTGCGCTTCCGCGAGCCGATCCTGAGCCGCGACGCCGATCTCAATCCGCGCTTCATTGTCGTGGAATATGAGGTCGACGGCATCGCCGAGCGGGCGATCCAGGCGGGCGGACGCTTCACCTGGAACACGGCCGACGATCGCCTGCAGATCGGTGCGACCGTCATCCGCGACGACGACACGCAGCGCGAGACAATAGTCGGCGGCGTCGACATCCGCTGGCGTCCCGACGACGCCACCGAAGTCCGCGCCGAATTCGCGGCCAGCGACAGCAGCGTCGATACGCCCGCTGCCGGTAGCGGTAGCGCAGAGGGTTTCGCGACCGCCTGGCTTGTCGAAGCCGAGCATCATTCGAGCGATATCGATATTCTCGCCTATGCGCGCGAGCAGGAGGCCGGTTTCGGCGTCGGCCAGCTCAACGGTGCGGAAAGCGGTACGCGCAAATTCGGCTTTGACGGCCGGGTCCGCCTCGGCGGTCCGCTCTCGCTCGCCGCCAGCGGTTGGCATGAGAACTATCTCACCAGCGATGCGCGGCGGATCGCGGGCCGGGCGCTGCTCGAATATCGCGGCGAGCGCACCGATGGCCGCCTCGGCCTGATCTACGCCAACGACCGGCTCACCGACGGCACGCAGCGCGATTCGACGCTGCTCCAGCTCGGCGCGACGC
Source organism: uncultured Parasphingopyxis sp. (assembly GCF_937129435.1). Taxonomy (GTDB): domain Bacteria; phylum Pseudomonadota; class Alphaproteobacteria; order Sphingomonadales; family Sphingomonadaceae; genus Parasphingopyxis. The sequence goes on from NZ_CAKZNF010000004.1 coordinate 1,615, forward strand.
AGCGGTTGTTCGGCAACCGGCTCGAACTGGACGGCCAGACCGAATTCGCACTCGACAGCGCCGAGAGCGTCGACTTCCCGGCGCGCCATGCGATCACGGCACGCTTCCGCGCGACCGAATGGGCGACATTGATCGGCACCTATGAGATTGCCGATGGCGAGGATTTCGACGTCAGCACCTTCCGCGCAGGTTTCGAACTCGCGCCCTGGGCCGGTGCGCGCATTTCGATGACCGGCAACCAGCAGGACATCGCCGAATATGGCCCGCGCACCTTCGCCGCCTATGGCTTCGCCCAGTCGCTAGTGCTCGACGAACACTGGTCGCTCGATATCTCGCTCGACGGCAATGAGACACTCTCGGGCGGCATCGACTCGCAGACGATCCTCGAACCGCAGCAGCCCGTGGCAAGCGGCGGCTTCATCGGCAGCGGATCGACACTTACCGAGGATTTCATCGCCGCTACCTTGGGCGCGACCTATCGCAACGGGCCGTGGAGCATCGTGGGCCGGGCGGAAGTGCGCGACGGCGAGCGCGAGGACCGGCGCGGCGTGACCCTTTCCGCGCTTCGCCAGATCGGCGAAGGCAGCGCGCTGGGTGGCGCCTTCTCCTGGCTGCGCGCGGATCAGGAGGGCGGCGCGGCGACCGAAGTCACCTCGCTCGAACTGTCCTGGGCGCACCGCCCGGCGAACAGCGACTGGAGCTGGCTCAACAAGCTCGAAGTGCGCGACGACCGCGTCACCAACGCCATCGCTGGACAGCCCGGCCCGATCGGCAGCGCGCCCTTGCTGCTGACCGGCGACGCGCACTCACAGCGCATCGTCAACAGCCTGTCGATCAACTGGTCGCCGACGACCATGCGGAGCAGCCTGCTGGGCGGCGACACCTTCCTCGACCGCAGCGAAGTCTCGCTCTTCCTCGGCACGCGCTACGTTTCCGAACGCTTCGGCGCCGACGATATCGAAGGCTGGAGCAACATCGTCGCCGGCGATATCCGCTTCGACCTGTCTGAGACCTTCGATGTCGGCGTCGCCGGTGCGATCCGCGAGAGCAGCGGCGGGCGCGCCTGGCACTGGTCGGCGGGACCGACCATCGGCATCAGCCCGGCGGAAAACACCTGGATTACCGTGGGTTACAATGTGGTCGGCTTCGAGGATCGCGATTTCGAGGAAGCGCGCTACACTCGCAGCGGCCCCTTCATCACCTTCCGCTTCCGCTTCGACCAGCAGACCTTCCGCGATCTGGGGCTGTAAAAGTCGGTTTGGAAGGGCTGGTACCTCTGGCCGGAGTCGAACCGGCACTCCCGAAGGAACTCGATTTTGAGTCGAGCGCGTCTACCAATTCCGCCACAGAGGCCCGGGATCGGGATCGGCTCATTAGCGTCGCAAGGTGCCATTCGCAATGGATCTACGAAACAGTGCGCATTTACGCATCGATATGCCGAGGATTTGCTCCAAATCGGTTGGGGCCGTCCGTCCCTTCAGAAACCATGAAAATGAGCAGGGCGAGGTATGATACCATCGAAACGACCCATAAGACTGCGATTGATGGCCTAATGCCGGTTGCGCCGGCGGCGATCAGGAATATCGGCAATGCCAGTAGCGACGCCCACCAACCGGAACGATCAACGTCGTGCAAGCGACGCACGGTGACGGCTATGTTCGGAACAATTAGCGAAACACTCACAATCCAATTGATTGCATGCGCGACTGCTAGGTGACCGGACAATTGCCATATGATGGTCGGATCGTAATTCGGGAATCCATATCCCTCACCGCCGATTGCGAGGATGACGCCGCCGATGGCAATGGCAACCAACAGCTGAAACAGACCGAACATGAAGAATTCGGTACGACGTGATCGCCCGGAAAACTCGGCGTATCGCTCAAGTGGAAGGATCATCCAGTTCACAGGTCAAACAGCTCCAGCAATTAATTGCGCGGCGGCTGGCGACGATAGCTGAGCGCTTCGGCGACATGCACCCTGCCCACCCCCTCGCTTCCGGCAAGATCGGCGATCGTTCGGGCGACACGCAGGACGCGGGAATAACCGCGAGCGGTAAGCCGCATCGCCTCGGCAGCCTGGGCGAGCAGGTTGCGGCCCGGCTCGTCGGGTGTCGCCACCGAATCAAGAAGATCGCCGTCGGCCTCGCAATTGGTCCGCACATCGTGATCGGCATAGCGCGCCAACTGGATCTCGCGCGCCGCCGCGACGCGCGCGGCGACCTCGGCCGAACCTTCGGCGGGCGGTGGGAGCGTCAGGTCGCTCGCCGATACCGCCTCGACATCGACATGGAGGTCGATCCGGTCGAGCAGCGGCCTGGAAATCTTCGCCTGATAATCGGCCGCGCATTTCGGCGCGCGCGAGCAGGCAAGAGCGGCATCGCCCAGATGGCCGCAGCGGCACGGGTTCATCGCCGCGACGAGCTGTACGCGCGCGGGGAAGGTGACGTGCGCATTGGCGCGGGCGACGGAGACGGTCCCGGTCTCGAGCGGCTGGCGTAGGCTGTCGAGAACCTGCCGCTGAAATTCGGGCAGTTCATCCAGAAACAACACGCCCAGATGCGCGAGGCTGACCTCCCCCGGCCTCACCTTGAGCCCGCCGCCGACGAGCGCCGCCATCGAAGCCGAATGGTGTGGCGCGCGATAGGGCCGGTTGCGGACCAGCCGGCCGGCATCGAGCGATCCGGCCACGCTCGCGACCATGGACACCTCCAGCGCCTCGCCGGAGGTCAGCTCAGGGAGAATTCCCGGAAGGCACGAGGCCATGAGCGACTTGCCCGAACCCGGCGGCCCGGACATCAGCATATTGTGCCCGCCCGCCGCCGCGATCTCCAGCGCGCGCTTGGCCGTTTCCTGCCCCTTCACCTGTTTGAGGTCCGGCCCGGCGACCGGCGGCTCGATCTCGCCGCGCTCGGGCGGCGCCAAGGTCGTGCTGCCCTTGAAGTGATTGAGCAACGCCAGAAGATCGGGCGCGGCGAGCACATCGACATTGCCGGCCCAGGCCGCTTCGGCGCCCTGCTCGTACGGGCAGATCAGCCCCAGATCGCGCGACGAGGCGTGCAACGCGGCGAGAAGCACGCCCGGCGATCCCGTCACCCGGCCGTCGAGCCCCAATTCGCCGACGACGAGATATTCCGACAGCGTCTCGGCATCGATCACCCCCATCGCGCCAAGCAGCCCCAGCGCAATCGGCAGGTCGTAATGCGACCCTTCCTTGGGAAGGTCGGCCGGCGACAGGTTCACCGTGATCCGCTTGGGCGGCAGCGCGAGGCCGATGGCCGACATCGCTGCCCGCACCCGCTCCCGGCTTTCGGCCACCGCCTTGTCGGGCAGGCCGACGACGACAAAGGCGGGCACGCCGGGCGCGACCTGCACCTGTACCTCGACCGCGCGTGCTTCCAGCCCCAGATAGGCCGCCGTCGCGACATGGGCGACCATATCGCCTCCCTTAGATATTCCCCGTTTGTTCTCTCATGCCCCAGACGACAAGCGGAGTCGAGAGCGGTGTCGTACATCACCGATCAACCTGTTCATTCGTATAGAACAATGCAGAATGAGCGATATGGCCAGAAACGGTATCTTCAAGGCGCGGGACAAGCGCGGCGGCGTGCGCCTCGTGCTGACGCTTACGGGTGCCTTTCTGATCGTCATCTCGCCGCTCGTTGGAGCGATCCCCGGTCCTGGCGGAATTTTCGTCTTCGCTGCAGGCCTGGCGCTGATGCTGAAGAATTCGATCTGGGCGAAAAAGCTCTATGCGCGGCTTAAGCGGCGCTACCCCAAGCGCGGCGAATGGGTCGACTGGAGTCTGAGGCGGCGAAGCGCATTGCGCCGCGCACGCAAGTCGAAAGCGGGGCGCCGCGACGATTGACTTTGCGGCACCTTTCGCCTAATTGCGCGCTCAACCGAAGGCCGCCCGCAAGGCGCGGCCCTTTTTGTTTCAGAATTTGAGGATATGAGCGATGAAGCGCACCTTCCAGCCGAGCAATCTCGTGCGCAAGCGGCGTCACGGTTTCCGCAGCCGGATGGCGACGGCGGCAGGCCGCAAGATCCTGCGCGCGCGCCGGGCCCGCGGCCGCAAGAAGCTGTCCGCCTAGAAACGCTCCGCAAGCGGCGCGATTTCCTCGCGGCCAATCGCGGCAAGCGCGCGGCGATGCCCGGCTTCGTCCTGCTGGTGCATGATCGCAACGATGGCGACGAGACGATTCGCCTCGGCATTACGGTCACCAAGAAAATCGGCAACGCGGTCGTCCGCAACCGGATGAAGCGCCGTTTCCGTGCTTTGGGCCGTGAATTGCTTCCCGTTTTCGGGAAAGCCGGCGCCGACCATATCCTGATCGGCCGTGCAGGCGGTATCGAACGCGATTTCGGCAGCCTGCGGGACGAGCTTGCCAAGGCGCTTCGCAAGATCGGCGGAGCGAAAAGCTGATGCGCTGGCTGCTGATCGGCATCGCCAAATTGTGGCAATGGGGGCCTTCGGCCATCCTGCCGCCAAGCTGCCGCTATACCCCGTCATGTTCGGCCTATGCGATACAGGCCTGGAAGCGCTATGGAGCATTCAAAGGCAGCTGGCTTGCGGTGAAGCGCATCGCGCGCTGCCATCCCTGGGGCGGATCGGGCCACGATCCGCTTCCCTGACCGAGAAGAGCATTTAAGGAGTTCCGGTGGAAAATTCGCGCAACATGATCCTGGCGATCGTGCTTTCGGTGGTCGTGCTGATCGGATGGGGCTTTATCGCGGAGCGGATCGCGCCGACCGCCAATGAACCCTCGACCGAATTCGTCGACGGCGAGCAGGTGCCGGTCGAGCAGCCCGAATCGAACGTCGTCCCCGATACGCCCGTTGAACGCCGCGAACTCGCCGAGGTTTTGAGCGACTCGCAGGGCGATCGGATCGTCATCGAGTCGCCGCGTATCGAAGGATCGATGAACCTGCGCGGCGCCCGGTTCGACGACCTTGTGCTCACCGACTATCGCGTGACGATCGATCCCGACTCCCCTGCCCAGCGCCTGCTTGCACCGGCGGGGGTCGAGGGATCGAACTTTGCCGAATTCGGCTGGGCCGGAGGCGATATCGAAACGCCGGGCCGCGACGCGCTCTGGCAGGCCGATGCCGAACGGATCACCCCGGGAGAGCCGGTCACTTTGCGTTGGCGCAACGGCACGGGCCAGCTCTTCGCCATCGTCATCGAACTCGACGAGAACTACCGCTTCCAGGTTTCGCAGCGGGTTTCCAATTTCGGCGACGCGCCGGTCAGCACGCAATCCTATGCGCTGATCCAGAGGACCGGCGAGTCCCCCGATCCCGACAACTGGCTGATCCACACCGGCCCCACCTATTATTCCGCTGGCGATCTCGACCATATCAATTTCGGCGATGTGCGCGAGGAAGGCACGAACGGGAACCGCTTCGCACTGACCAATGGCTGGCTCGGCTTCAACGACAAATACTGGCTGACCGCGCTGTTCCCGCAAAGCGGATCGGCCGACGCCGCGTTCCAGCCGCTATCGGGCGATCGCTACCAGGCCGTCTATTCGAACACCGCGCAGGTCGTGCAGCCCGGCCGGGCGATCACGACTCGTGCCGATTTCTTCGCCGGCGCGAAGGAAGTCACGTTGCTCGAAGCCTATGACGAGGATGACGGCTTGACGCAGATCGACCTGTCGGTCGACTGGGGCTGGTTCTATTTCTTCGAGCTGCCGCTCTTCTACGTCCTCCACTGGCTGTTCATGACGATCGGCAATTTCGGTGTCGCGATCATCTGCCTCACCATCATCGTGCGCGGCCTGATGTTCCCGATCGCGCAGAAGCAGTTCAAGTCCTTCGCCGCGATGCGCGCCATCCAGCCGAAGATGAAGGAGCTGCAGGAGCGTCACAAGGACGACAAGCAGAAGATGCAGCAGGAGGTGCTCGCCCTTTACCAGAAGGAAAAAGTGAACCCGCTTGCCGGCTGCCTGCCGATGTTCCTGCAGATACCGATCTTCTACGCGCTCTACAAAGTGCTGATGCTTTCGGTCGAGATGCGGCACGAGCCGTTCGCGCTGTGGCTCAAGGACCTGTCGGCGCCCGATCCGCTGACGCCGGTCAACCTGTTCGGCTTCCTCGATTTCACGCCGCCGACCTATCTCGCCATCGGTATCCTGCCGATCCTGCTCGGTGTTACCATGTGGCTGCAGTTCAAGCTGAACCCGGCGCAGATGGACCCGACGCAGCAGAAAATCTTCGGCATCATGCCCTGGGTGTTCATGGTCATCATGGCGCCCTTCGCGGCGGGGCTGCAGCTCTACTGGACGACGTCGAACATCCTGACGATCGCCCAGCAGAAATGGCTCTACAGCCGCGATCCGCGATTGAAGGAACAGGCCAAGGCGGTGGCGGCGGAGTGACCGATCAAACGGAGATCGAGGAACTGTCGCGCCGGACCTTTTCCGGCCCGATTGATTTCCTGAAATCGGCGCCGACGCTGGAATTCATTCCCGACGCCGACCTGCCCGAGGTCGCGTTCGCTGGCCGGTCCAATGTCGGCAAGTCGACGCTGATCAACGCGCTGACCAACCGCAAGAACCTGGCCCGCGCATCGAACACGCCGGGGCGGACGCAGGAGCTCAATTTCTTCACCGTCGGCGATCCGCCCGAGTTCCGGCTCGTCGACATGCCCGGCTATGGCTTCGCAAAGGCGCCGCCCAAGGTGGCGGAGAACTGGAAGCGCTTGATCTTCGATTTCCTCCGCGGCCGGCCGAACCTTAAACGCGTGCTGCTGCTCATCGATTCGCGGCGCGGACTGAAACCCGCCGATATCGAGCTGATGAAAATGCTCGATGAGGCGGCCGTCAGCTACAAGGTCGTGCTGACCAAGGCGGACAAGCTCAAGAAGACGGCGCTCGAGGCAACGGCCGGCCGGATCGGGGGCCAGATCAAGACGCACGCGGCTGCGCACCCCGATATCCTCGCGACGTCATCCGAAAAGGGAATGGGCGTCGAAGAGTTGCGTCGCGCCGTGATCGAGGCGATTGGTTAGCCGGGGCGCGAGATACGGGAAACGGAGAGCGGGTTGAAACTGATCATCGGAAACAAGGCCTATTCGTCCTGGTCGATGCGCGGCTGGCTCGCGTGCAAGCAATCCGGCCTGCCTTTCGAGGAGGTCACGGTGCCGATGTTCGGCGAGGAATGGGAGCAGCGTCGCGAAGGCAATGAATTCGCCGCCTCCTCGGGCAAAGTGCCGATGCTGTGGGACGGCGACACCGTAGTCTGGGACAGCCTCGCCATCGTCGACTGGCTCGCCGACAAGGTGGGCCGCGACCGCTTCTGGCCGAAGGACGAGGGCGCGCGCGGGATGGCGCGATCGATGGCGGCCGAGATGCATTCGAGCTTTCCTAACCTGCGCCGCGAAATGCCGGTCAACGTCCGGAAGATCTTTCCGCCGAAAGAACTGTCCGAAGAGACGATCTCGGAAATCGCGCGCATCCTGGAAATCTGGGCGCAGGCGCGAGCCCGCTATGGCGGCGAAAACCCGTTCCTTTTCGGCGATTTCACCGCCGCCGACATCATGTATGCGCCCGTCTGCACGCGCTTCGTGACATGGTCGGTCAAGCTGCCGCCGTTCGCGCAGGCCTATGTCCAGGCGATTCTCTCGCATAGCTGGATGCAGGACTGGATCGATGCAGCGCAGGACGAACCCTGGATTATCGAGAAATACGAGAAGGCGACCTAGTCTCGCTTGTAATCGAATTCGGTTCCGTCCTTGCGGACGAAGCCCCGGCCATTTTCGAGGTGCATGTCGATATCGGGATAGTGGCAATCGCTTGCCGCGGAACGGCCGACCGCGATGAAGAAGCAGCTTTCCTCGCTCTCGTTGATCAGGACATGGCCATTGCCATCGCCTTTCGGAAAGGCGGCGACATCGCCCGGTTTCATCGGGGTGCGGCCATTGTCGTCGACGAGCACGGCCTCCCCCGACAGCATCACCACGATCTCGTCTTCCTCTTCGTGCCAATGCCGCTGCGAAGACCAGGCGCCGGGTTTCAATTCGACATAGCTGGCGCCGAAATCGTCGAGGCCGGCAGCCGGAGCGAGGCGCCGATACCATCGACCGGCCACCTTGCCGGCATATTCGGGCGGGTAGCCGGTGGCGTTGGTTTGCGGAATAGCGTCGAGATCGAGCTTGGGCATCGCGGTCGTCCTAGGCAGAGTGCAATTGCGACGATAGACCGCGCGATATGACAACCGCAATCGATCCCGTTCACTTTGCCGCCCGGCTGATCGGCTGCCCGAGCGTGACGCCCGAAGAAGGCGGCGCGCAGGCGTTGCTCGGCGAAACGCTGGAGAGGCTTGGCTTCGAGGTTTCCCGAACGATGGACGGCGAGCCGCCGGACGGACCGGTCCCGAATCTGCTCGCGACACGCGGCAGCGGGGGCACACATTTTGCCTTTGCCGGACACACCGACGTCGTACCGCCGGGCAAGGGCTGGTCGTCCGATCCCTTCGTGGCCGAAATACGCGGCGACCTGCTCTACGGGCGCGGCGCGGTGGATATGAAGGGCGCCATCGCGGCGTTCGTCGCCGCCGTCGCGCGCATCCCGGAAGACGCCGGGAAGATCAGCTTGATCATCACCGGCGACGAGGAAGGGCCAGCCATTCACGGCACGCGCGCGTTGATGCAGCATATGGCGGCGCGCGATATCCGTCCCGACATGATCCTTGTCGGCGAACCGACGTCGCAGGACCGGCTCGGCGACACGGTCAAGATCGGCCGGCGCGGTTCGGTCAACATGTTCATCGACGTCATCGGGCGGCAGAGCCACGTCGCCTATCCGCATGAGGGCGACAATCCGCTGACCCGGCTGGTGCGGATCAGCGAGCGGTTGAACGCGCTCCATCTCGACGACGGCAATGACTGGTTCCAGCCCAGCAACCTCGAAATCACGACGATCGACACCGGCAACACCGCGCACAACGTCATTCCCGGCGAAGCGCATATGCGACTCTCGATCCGGTTCAACACCACGCATAGCGGCGCGGAACTCGGCGAACGTGTGGCCACGATCGTCGAGGAGGAGGCGCCCGATTCGCGGTTCGGGGCGAAGATTTCCGGTGAGGCTTTCCTGACAGAACCGGGCCCGCTTTCGGATCTCGTCGGTGCGGCGATCGAAGAGGTGACGGGGCTGACCCCTGCTCTCTCCACGGGCGGCGGGACGTCCGATGCGCGCTTCCTTCATGTCCTTTGCCCGATCCTCGAATTCGGACTGCGCAACGCGACGATGCACAAGCTCGACGAGGCGGCGGAAATCGCCGACATTCAGAAGCTGACCGACATTTACGAAGCGATCCTGCGACGGGCACTCGGCTGACAATGCGCGCCGCCTATCTCGGTTGCCGCGAGACGATCGGCACCGATCGCCGCCGCACAGATGCCTTCGAGCACGATCAGATGATGGAGGCGCTGTCGTCCGCCTTCGCCGCCAAGAGTGATACGATCGAGGCGGTGCGCTGGGACAACTCAGCAGTCGATTGGGCCGACTATGACGCCGTCCTGATCGGGTCGTGCTGGGACTATCAGGACAGGCTGGAGGAATTCCTCGGAACGCTGCACGCGATCGAGGCGCAAACGATGCTTTCCAATTCGGCGGCCCTGGTGACCTGGAATTGCCGCAAGACATATTTGCGCGCCCTGGAATCGCAGGGCGTCCCCATCGTGCCGACACTTTGGATCGACGCACCGGCCAGCGATTGGATCGGTGGGGTGTTCGAGGCGCTCGGAACCGACCGAATCGTCGTCAAACGCCAGATCGGGGCCAATGCCGAAGGGCAGTTTCTGCTCCATCGCGGCGATACACCGCCGAGCGTCGATGCCACTGTCATGGTGCAGCCCTTTATCGAATCGATCGCGATCGAGGGCGAAATCAGCTTCGTCCTGATCGATGGCGCGGTTTCGCATACACTCGTCAAGCGGCCGGCAAGCGGCGATTATCGCGTGCAATCTTCCTATGGCGGTATGGAGACTACACTGGATCCGAGCCCGGCCGATCTGGCCTCGGCGAAAGCGGTGGCGGCCAAAATTCCCGGCGAGTGGCTTTACGCGCGCGTGGACATGGTCCGCGGTCGTTACGGTCAGCTCATGCTGATGGAGTTGGAGTTGATCGAACCGTTTCTCTATCCGCTTCAAGGTGACAGGCTCGGCGATCTCATCCACGCCGCGCTGACGCGCCGGCTCGGCTGAATCTCGTTATCCGCCGATGGATGCCAATGCATAGGCAAGCACGAGGCCCAGGACCGTCGCCAGTCCCGAAAGATGATGATCCTCCTGAAAAGCCTTCGGGAACACCTCGGTCGCTAGCGAAGCAACCACGGCGCCTGCCGCAAAGCAGCGTGTGATCGCCAGCAATTCGTCCGACGCGCCTTCAAGCGCTACATTGCCGATAATCGCGGCAGCAGAGAGCAATGCCGCCGCACCGGCCCACAACGCCATCACCTTGCCCTTGGAACGATTGTTTTCGCCCATTTCCTTTGCACCGCCCGCCGCTTCGGGGAGGTTGGAAAGGAAGATCGACCCAGCCAACGCCGCAACCTCCGGCGCACCGGCCCCGATCAAGGCCACGCCCAGCGCAAGATTTTCCGGCACCCCGTCGAGCGTGATCGCTGCCAGCAACCCGCCGCCACCGTCGGAGCCCCATTTTTCGTCGACCAGATAATCGAGCCCGGTGAAAACGAGCGCGCCGGCGAAAACCGACGCCATCGCAAGGCTGAGCGAGGACGTCTGCACCGACGGTTCGATGAGTTCGACGATCAGCGAATAGATCAGTGCGCCGCCTGCCAGCGCGATCAGGAAGCCCTCCCAGACCTTGGGCAACCGGCCGTAAAGTCCCCAAGCCGCACCCAGCAGCAATGCGCCCGATACGACGCAAACGACGACCAGCGTCATCAGCATCGCAGCGCCCTCACCGCCTTCGCCGCAAGACGATATAGAGCGCACCGCGCCCACCATGGCGAGGATGGGCATCGCGCACGGCGGCGATATGATCGGCATGGCGCGAGCTTTCGAGCCAGGCGCCGACGGCGCCGCGAATCTTGCCGCGCGTGGCGGGCATGTCCTTTGGCGGCTTGCCGGTGATGAGCAATATGACGCGCGCATCGCCCGCAATCGCGCGGTCTAGTCCGCGATCGAGAACATCCCAGGCCGCATCGAGACTGTGACCGTGGAGATCGATCGTTCGGTCGGGTTCGACCGCCCCGCGCTTGATCCGTCGGTCCCAACCGCCGTCCAACGTGTCGCCGAGTCCGCGCACGGCCTTTCGATCCGGCTGTGGCGCGACATAATCGATGTCGCGCAGTCTTTGCCGGCTACGCGGATCGTCACCGCGTGCCTTGCCGCCACGATCGAGCGGCGCGATCGTCTCGGCCACCTTGTTCCACAGTGCGGCTTCCTCGCCGCTCAGGCCCTTTTTGCGATCAGTTTCCTTCACGAGCTAACCGCTCGGCTGCGGGTAGCGGGATCAGGATCAGCGCCCTGCCCCGGCTCGCCATGCCGCCCGCAATATCGTGCGCCGCTTCGCCCGCGCCCCAAAAGGTGTCGAAACGATTGGCGCCGGTGATCGCCCCCCCCCTGTCCTGCGCCACCCAGAGCCCGTCGGCGATATCGTGATCGAGATCGAGGAAGACCGGCGCACCGCGCGGAACGTAATTGAGATCCGCCGCGACGGTCGCGCGCGGCGTGACATAGGTGGCGAGCGCCCCGAAGGGCGCCGGGGCATCGGATGGGGTAAAGAAGATGTAGCGCGGATTCTCGTTCATGATCGCCCGCCCCTCGACCGGATTGGCGCGCAGCCAGTCCTGAATGCCCTGCGATGTCGTCTGTCCCTCGCCGAGCAGCCCGCGGTCGCGCATCAGCCGGCCGATGCTGACATAGTCGAAGCCGTTATTGTCGGCATAGGAGAGCCGCGCCAGCGACCCGTCTGGCAGGCGCAGCAGGCCGCTGCCCTGCACATGATAGAAGAAGAGCGACACCGGATCGCGCGCCCAGGCGAGTTCCAGCCCCCGCCCCGCCAACACGCCGCGATCGATCTCGGCGCGCGTATAATAGGGAAGCTCCTCGCCATCGACGACGCGATAGTGCGATAGCAAAGACGACGCGTTGCGCGGCAATTCGCGGGTCATCATGTCGCCGGGCACGCCGTAGATCGGCCAATCGTAACCGGGGCGACGGTCGAACGACGCTTCGATCTCGGGCTCGTAATAGCCGGTCGCGAAGGCGTTGCCGTCTCCAATCTCGATGGTGCGGAAATGGCTGCGGAAGAAGGCGATCGGATCGCCGTCACGATTGCCACCCGCCGCCGCGCAGGCAGGCACCCAGTCGGCGGGGATGGTCAAACCGGTCCGGTCCTCGCGATTGATCGCCTGGGTGCAGGAGATGAGGAAGGCGTGGAAGGCGCGGCGCGCGCTCATCATGTCGACCGGCAACGTGGCTACTGGCGGGCCGAAGCGAAAGCCGAGGCCACGCGCATTTTCGCCCGCCGCAACGCGGTTCGCCAGATGCGGCAGCGGGTTGCGCTCGAAGCGGTAGCTTGGCGATGACAGCGGCGGCAGAGATGCGTCGGGAACGCCCGCCGTGACGGGGGGACGCCGCAGCGGTGGGGCGGGTTGCGGCGACAGGACCGGATCGCGAGCGGACGGGGCGGCGGCGGGCTCACGCATCCATTCGGGCGCGGAAGAAGGTGGCTGGGATGTATTGGCGGGCGCCGGATCGGCACTTTGCGAAGGTGGTGGCGACGCAGGGAAAGGAACAGGCTGCGGGCGGGCGGTTTGCTGCGGCCGCTGGGCCGGGGCACGTTCGGCGGCGGGAGGAATGATCCCGCCACAGGCCGCCACATTGAGGGAAATCAGGAGTGCTGCGGCACCCCGCAGCAATGTCACGCCGCCTCTTCGGTTTCGACCAGCAGCCAGTTCGGATCGGCGTCGCGAATGTTGCGCGCAAAGGTCCAGGTGTCGTGCGTTTCGACGGCATCGGTCAGCGAGCCGGCGACGACATTGCCGTCGCTGTCGCGCGTCACGCCCGACACATCGGCATCGAAGCGCACGGTGACGCGCGCCATATGCCCGTCAAGCTCGGCCGCTTCGATCACGGTGTGCTCGATCCGCGCCAGCTCATATTGCATCTCATGGCCGTCGGCCTTGCGCTGTTCGATCGCGCCGATGAACGCCTCGCGCACATCGTCGCCCACCAGATAGCGCAGCTCTTCCTCCTCGCCCCTCCAAAACGCTTCGAGGATCATGCGATAGGCCGATTGTGCGCCCAGAATGAAGCCGTTGGGATCGAAATCGCGATCGGCGGCGGCAATCCGGCGGATCCCGCTATCGGCCATGGGCGATACGATGCTCTCGCCGGCCTCGTCATCGCTCGCCGGGCTATCGGGGACGGGATCGGGAACCGGCTTCAGCTCCGGCCGGCGATCGACCGGGCGCGGCGCCATTTCCTGCTCATGCCCCGTCCGCTCGCCGAGAACGGAAAACAGGCGCAGGCCGACGAAAAGCGCGACCATGGCGAGCAGAATGATTTCGACGTAACCGCCCACGGGGGCCTCCAGATGCAGAACTTTCAGACCGGATACATAAGCATGTTCAGGTCAAGGTTCAAATGGCTTTAATGCGGCGGTGCGGCGATCAGTTGCGAAACGCGGCCAGCACGTCGCGGGAAAAGGCGGCGATGTCGAAACCTTGGCCATCGCCGACAGCATCGAAACCCCGCCGGACGATGACGACATTCCGCTCCGGCACGATCACGACATATTGGCCGCGATTGCCCATCATCGCATAGGTGCCGTCCGGCAAACCCTGCTCCGATCCGAACAGCCAGAATTGTGCGCCATAGCCGACGCCGTCCGGTCGTTGGGGCTGCGAGGGCGCGGGCGTCGCGACATAATCGGTCCAGCCTTCCGGCAGCAGCCGCTCGCCGTTCCACATGCCGTCGTTGAGATAAAGCAGGCCCAGGCGGCCAAGATCGCGCGCCGTCGTCCAGACTTGCGAGGACATGATGAAATTGCCCTGCCAGTCCGTCTCCGCCGTCGTCCGCGTCATCCCGATCCGCCAGAACAATTCGCGATAGGGAAAGGCAAGCGCGGTCTCGTCGAAGCCGATCCGGCGCCGCAAATCATACATGGCGATCAGCGTATCGTTATTGGCATAGCGCCAGCGCGTTCCGGGCATCGCATCGAGCGGCAGCGAGGGGATGGAGTCGGTTACGGCCATGCCGCCGAAATAGATATCATCGGTACGGTTCCCCGCCGTCGGACCCCACAGGCCGCTGCTCATATGCATGAGGTCATGCCCGGTGATGGCGGCGCGCGGATCGCCGTCGGTCATGAACTGCGGCACCATAACCGTGTTGTCGAGCGAGGTGATCCCTTCCTCTACCGCGCGTCCGATGACGCTCGCCGCAATGCTCTTGGCGACCGACCAGGTGCGCTGCGGCGTGTGCATGTCGTATCCGTCGCGATATTGCTCGATCACGATCTCGATATTGCTGATGACGAGCACCGCCGTCGTTTCCGTGCCATCGCCATAGGTTTCACGATCGAAGGCGCGATCGACGACATCGATCATCGCGCTCTGGGCCGGACGAGGCAGTTTGCGCACGGCCGCTGCATCGCCGAACGGCCATTCGAGCGCGTCGGTTTCCGCCATATCCGGCGCGTCTTCCGGAAAGGGAAAGGCCGGAATGGCGGACACGTCTTCCGGATCGGCCCCGATCGGCAATTGCGTGCAGCCAAGGTGTGGCCGCCACTGCGCCATCCGCGGCGGCATCGTTTCCGACCAGGACACAGAAACGCGATGATTCTCGCGATCGATCGCCACAGGCAGATCGTCGATCAGGGGACGGTAGCCCGGATAGATGCGCGACAGGTCGTCGGCGGCAATCTGTTCGGGCGTCTGGCCGGCGTTGAAGATGCCGCTGCACAGAAAGGCGGCCTTGTATCCCGCCGCAAGCGCCAGTTCGTGCGGGCCGGCGCGATCGCCTTGCGCCGCCAGCGGCGACGCTGCGAACAGCACGGCAAAGTACAGGAAAAATCGCGAAATCCGCGTCATTCCTGCACGATGGCCTCAACAGGCCGGGGGTGCAAGTCCATTGCCCTGTGGCAACGCGCCTGCTAGCGCGCACGCCGAGTTCGTCCCATTCGGGACATTCCGGTATCACCGATTTCAAGAGGTTTCGATCATGGCCGATGAACAGGCCCCCAATCCCGCCGACATGCAGGCGGGCAATCAGCCCCAGGCGAGCATTTTGGCGCAATATGTGAAGGACCTGTCGTTCGAGAATCCGAACGCGCCGGCCGTCTACGAACAGCGCGAACAGCCGCAAATCGACGTCCAGTTCAACATAGCCAACAACCCTGCGGGAGACGATCTGCACGAAGTCGTGCTCAAGATCGATGTGGCGGCCAAGGTCCAGGATCGCGCTGCTTTTCAGGTCGAACTGGCCTATGCCGGATTGTTCCGTCTGCGCAACATTCCCGAGCAGCAGCTCCAGCCCTTCCTGCTCGTCGACGCGCCGACGATCCTGTTCCCCTTCGCTCGCCGCATCCTTGCCGATGCCGTGCGCGACGGAAACTTCCCCGCCCTGATGCTCGAACCGATCGACTTTGCCTCACTCTACATGCAGCAGCAGGCGCAGATGCAGCAGGGCAATGGCGACGGCAATGTCGACCTGCCGCCGACCGGCAACGCGTAAAGCCGTGCACGGTCGGATACTGAACCGGCTCTCATGAACCTCTACCGGGCGACCGGCACGATCGGCGGGCTGACGCTCGTCAGCCGGATCGCCGGTTTCGCGCGCGAGATGATTTTCGCGCGCGTGCTCGGGGCCAATGCCGTCACGGACGCCTTTTTCCAAGCGTTCATTCTGCCAAACGTCTTTCGCCGCCTGTTCGCCGAGGGCGCTTTTTCGGCCGCCTTCGTGCCGATGTTCTCGCGCCGCCTGAATGGCGAAGGCGGGCTCGAATCAGCGCGCAGCTTCAGCACCGACGTGCTCTCGGTCTTTCTGCCGATCCTGATCGTCGTCGCGGTGCTGTTCGAGCTGGCGATGCCCGGCGTCATCTGGCTACTGTCGGACAAGGACGTAGCGCCCGATCAGTTCGACCTCGCGACCGATCTCGCACGCATCACCTTCCCCTATATCGTACTCATCAGCTTGACGACGCTGTTCACGGGAATGCTCAATTCGGTGTCGCGCTTCGCACCCGGGGCGAGCTTCCCGATCATACTCAACATCATGCTGATCGGCGCGCTGCTCTTCGGCGAGCGCTGGATCGATGCGGGCGCGACCATCGAAGAGGTCGCCTATCTGCTCAGCTGGACGGTCGCCGCCGCGGGTCTCGTGCAACTGGGGTGGGTGATTTACTGGGTCCGCGTCGAAGGCTTCTCGCTGAAAATCCGCAAGCCAGTTCTGACACCCGAGGTGAAGCGGCTCGGCATCATCGCCCTGCCCGCAGCGATCGGCGGCGGCGCTTATCAGATCAACACGCTGCTCCAGCTGTATTTCCTGAACCAGCTCGAAGGCAGCATGATCTCCTACATGAATTATGCCGACCGGCTGAACCAGTTGCCGCTCGGCATCATCGGTATCGCGCTCGGCACGGCAATCCTCCCTGCCCTCTCCAAGCATATCGGCGGCGGCGAGAAGGAAAGTGCGGACCGGGTGCAATCGAACGCGATCGAGCTGGCGATGCTGCTGACCATCCCGGCGGCGGTCGCGCTCGCGATCTGCGGATCGGCTTTCGTCACGATGATCTTCCAGGGCGGCCGGTTCGAGGCGGAGGACGCCGCCATCGTGGGCAATGTCGTCGTGGCGCTGGTTTGCGGCCTTCCCGCTTATGTCCTCGTGAAAGTGCTCGTGCCAGGCTTCTACGCCCGATCGGACACGAAGACACCGCTCTACGCCGCGCTCGGCTCGCTCGCCTTCTTCATCATCTTCAACATCGCCTTCCTGCAGCGGTTCGGGGTCGTCGGCGTGGCGGCGGCGAGCGCCATCGGTGCCTGGCTCAACGTCGCCATCCTCTACGCCATCCTCGTAGCTCGCGACTATTATTCCATGCCGGCGGTGTTGGTCGGCAGGCTCGCGCGTCAGCTGCTGGCGGCAGCGGCGATGGGCGCCGCCCTCTGGTTCCTCGCCGACCTGCTGACGGAATATTACGATGCCGGCATTTTCGCGCGGCTTTTCGCCCTGTTGGGGCTTTCGGTCGCCGGTGCCATCGTCTATTTCGGGGTCGGCTATGCGGTCGGCGCCATCGATCGCGACAAGCTGGCCCTCCTCTTCAAGCGAAAGGCACAGAGCTGATGCGAGTCGTCTCCGGCATTCAGCCGACAGGGAATCTTCATCTCGGCAATTATCTCGGGGCCATCGTGAACTGGGTGAAGATGCAGGACGAAGGCGAATGCCTGTTCTTCCTCGCCGACCTGCACGCCATCTCCATGCCGATCGATCCGGCCGAGCTTTCGGCCGGCACGCGCGAGATGACGGCGGCACTGATCGCCAGCGGTATCGATCCGGACAAGGCACTCCTGTTCAACCAGGCGCGCGTCCCCGCCCATGCCGAGCTGCAATGGCTGCTGAACGGCACCGCACGGATGGGTTGGCTCAACCGGATGACGCAGTTCAAGGACAAATCCGGCAAGAACCGCGAAGGCGCCTCGATCGCACTCTTCGCCTACCCGGTGCTCCAGGCGGCCGATGTGCTGCTCTACAATGCAACGCATGTACCGGTCGGCGAAGACCAGAAACAGCATCTCGAACTCGCGCGCGACATCGCGGAAAAATTCAACACCGATACCGGCACCGAGACCTTCGTCCTCCCCGAACCCTATATCGGCGAGACGGCGGCGCGGATCATGAGCCTGCGCGACGGTAGCGCGAAGATGAGCAAATCCGACCCGTCCGACATGAGCCGGATCAACCTGTCCGACGATGCCGACGCGATCGCCAAGAAGATCCGCAAGGCCCGCACCGATCCCGAGCCGCTGCCAGAGACGATGGACGGACTGGCCGAGCGGCCCGAAGCGCGGAACCTCGTGGCGATCTACGCTGCGCTGGCGGAAACGTCGCAACAGGCGGTGCTCGACGAATTCGCCGGCAAGGGTTTCGGCGATTTCAAGCCGGCGCTGGCCGACCTGACCGTATCGGTCCTCGCACCGGTCAATGAACGGTTTGTCGCGCTCAAGAACGACACGAGCGCGCTCGATGCGATCCTGACGCGCGGCGCGGAAAAGGCGGCGGCAGTAGGCGCCCCGATCCTCGCCGATGCCTATCGTGCGCTGGGGCTGCTCAGCGGACGCTAGCCGCCGCGGCGAACGAGACAACTGTTCCCGCTTCGTTCAAATCCCGTTCAGCCCGCCATGGTAAAATGGCCAACATACTGCTATTATTACCAAAATTTCCGCACGGGAGTCGCGTAAAATGTCCTTTGTCCGCAAGATATTACCCATAGCCGCACCATTGGCGCTGCTGACGGCGGCGGCCTGTACAACCCCCTTCCGCGCCGACGTCGCACGCTTCCAGCAGATGCCCGCGCCGCAGGGCCAGAGCTTCTACATCCAGGCCGCGGACGAAACGAAGGCCGGCGGCCTCGAATTCGCGACCTATGCCGATCTCGTCGCACAGGAGCTCGCCGCCTATGGCTATACGCCCGCCGCGAGCGCGCAGGATGCGACGCTCGTCGTGTCGATGGATTACGATGTCGACGAGGGCCGCGACCGCGTCGTGACCCGGCCGGGATTCGGCTATAGCCGCTTCGGTTTCGGCCGCAGCTTCCATAGCCCGTTTTACGGCCCCTATTATCGCCGCGCCTGGCACTCGCCCTATTATTACGGCTGGTACGACCCGTTCTTCGACAGCGGTTTCGGCTATACCGATGTAAGCAGCTACACGCTCTATACGAGCGAGCTTGACCTCGACATCCGCCGCGCCGCGGATGGCGAACCGGTGTTCGACGGCCGCGCCCGTGCCCGCTCGCGCAGCGACAATTTGACCGAGCTGGTCCCGAACCTCGTCGAAGCGATGTTTACCGGCTTTCCCGGCAATTCGGGCGAAGAGGTCAGGATCACCGTGATGCCCGACGAAGAGAGCTGATTGTCAGGCCTGAATGAAAGAGGGCGCCGCTCGCACGTCGAGCCGGCGCCCTTTTTTAGATTCGATCAGCGGCTGCTCAGACAGCTTCCGGAACGGTCTCGTCGGCCCAGTCCTCAAGGCCCTCTTCCTTGAGGAAGGTGAGCGCCTCATCGGGGTTCGTGAACCGGTCGATCACCGAATCGCTGTTGCGCTTCTTGGTGATGCGTTCGAGCGGAGTCGTTTCGAGCCCCAGAAAATCAAGAATGCGGTCCATTCCGGCATCCGTGCGCGCCTCGGTATAGGTGATTCGCAAGCACCGCTCGCCCGCGGCGGCGATTTGCGGTTCCCAGGAATCGAGCATCCTTTGCCGCCGCTTGATATGCAATCGAAACTCCTCGGCGTCGAAGGGCATCTGTTTCGGCGGCTCTTCTCCCGCGGGTGTCTCGTTCTTGGCCCGGGCGATGATGTTCGAGGAAAAAGTCGCGAGCATATTGGGACGGGTCAGAACGATCTTCGCGATCGAATCGTCGGCAAGGACCGTTTCGACAATGCTGCGATCGTTGCTCAGGTGGTGCTTGAACCCGATGCACGGCGCAACGTCGAGATTGAAGAGACGGTCCATCAACTCACGGTGATGGTTGAGCCGAAAATCCAGATCGTTCCATTGCTCGCCCAGCCCCTCCGTCAACGGCGCATGGCCGCGGCCGGCGCCATCCCACCCCTTGCGGCTGAAAATGGCGCCGATGAAATAGGCCTGAGGATGCTTAAAGAGTGCGCGGGTGATCATCGTCGATCCGGTGCGCGGCGCCGACAGCAGGCACGCCTTTTTCTCAATCATATTCGGTGGTCGCTCCAAGCCCTATCGATGCACCGGCCTAGCTCGTCAAAGGCTCTGTATTCAAGCCAGCTTTACGAGATCGAGCGACAAAACGCGCCCAAATGTCAGCCTTCGAGCTTCCGCAGGAGCGACCGCACATCGGAATCGAGTTCGCTGTCGGCAGCGCGCAGCTCCTTGATCCGTTTGATCGCGTGAATGACCGTCGTATGGTCGCGTCCGCCGAAACGCCGGCCGATTTCGGGTAGCGAGCGAGGGGTCAGCCGCTTGGCGAGATACATGGCGACCTGGCGCGGCCGGGCGACTTCGCGCGCGCGACGCGCCGAAGTCATCTCCGCATGGCGGATGCCGTAATGCTCGCAGACCGAGCGCTGGATCTCGTCGATGGTGATACGCCGCTGCGAATGGCGGAGCAGATCGGCCAGCGTTTCCTGCGCGAACGCCGTGTCGATGGGTCGGCGCGACAGCAGCGAATAGGCGACGACGCGGGTCAGCGCGCCTTCGAGTTCGCGGATGCTCGACGAAAAACGATGCGCGAGAAAATCGGCGACATCGGCCGGCATTTCCGCCTGCGGCATCTGCGCCAGCTTGTGCGCGACGATGCGGCGGCGATGTTCGAGATCGGGCTGACGAAGGTCGGTGACGAGCCCGCCCGCGAGCCGCGAGGAAATCCGCTTGTCGACGGCGCCAAGCTCATGCGGCGGCCGGTCCGCGCTGATGACGAGGCGATGGCCCGAGGACACGATCTCGTTCATCGTGTGGAAGAATTCTTCCTGCGTCGCCTCCTTGCCGGCGATGAACTGAACGTCGTCGACGAGCAGCAGATCGGCGGAGCGCAGCCGCTGCTTGAAACCGATCGTGTCCTTTTCGCGCATTGCCGAGACGAATTCGTACATGAACTTTTCCGCCGACATGTAGACGACGTTCGAGCGCGGCTTCCGGCGCAGATATTCATGGCCTGTCGCGTGCAGCAGGTGCGTCTTGCCGAGGCCGGTGCCGGCATGGATGTAGAGCAGGCTCGCCATCGGCGTGTCGGCCGATGCCATCATCCGGGCGGCGTTGAAGGCAACCTCGTTCGACGCGCCGACGACGTAATTGTGGAAGACGTAATTGTTTTCGAGCGGCATGCCGATGCCCTCGCCCGACGTGCCCGTCAGCTGCTCGGTCGGTGGCAGCGCGTCTTCTTCGCCGACGATGAAGAGTGCCGGCCGGGCCGCACCGTCGGCAGCCGCGATCGCGATCTCGCGCACATTCGGTGCCATCGCGCGCCATGCGTAGCGCAACCGGTCCGAATAATGTTCGCGGACCCAGTCGGCCATGAAATGCGAGGGCAATTCGAGCGCGACCGTTGCAGCCGATTCGTCGAAGCCCGTCAGCTTCATGGGCTTGAGCCAATGGTCAAAGGTGCGTGCTCCGAGATCCCGGCGGAGGCCGTTTCTGATCGCCTCCCAGGTTGAACCGAAATCCTCCACCGCGCTCACTTGCCGCCCACCCGAATTTTGTACGCCAACCTCTTGCTGCACCGAATTAGCCTCCCCGACAAGTGCTGCACAAAATCATCCTCTCATGCGTCGCGGTCCCCGCCCCGGACACAAACTCCCCGCGCCAAGAATCCACATTCTTGCGTAGAGATCCCTCGTCAAAAGTGACCGGCTACGATAGAATCACCCCCGCGCCGGTAATTGTTAACTACTGACTTACACGGGACAGAGTCCAGCCGATTCGCTGTCATAAATTCTAAATAAATCCCTTGACACGCGAACCCTAGGAACCGCCGTTGCAGCGGCAGTTTATTCAATAATTTCAATTATTTGATGGCTCCACAACGCTGACTGCCGGTCCATGACCGGACGCGACTCGCGGGAAATCCAAGCGTCACACCGATGTCATAGAAAAAGCGCCCGCGCGAGTGTCCGGCGAGCGCTTTGAAAGGCTTTTCCGCAGCGGCGAAACGCTAAAGAGCAGCAATCCGCTTGGAAAGGCGGGAGATTTTCCGCGAGGCCATATTCTTGTGGAACAGACCCTTGTTCACGCCGCGCATGATCTCAGGCTGGGCAGCGCTGAGCGCTTCGTTCGCAGCTTTCTTGTCGCCGGCCTCGATCGCCGTCTCGACCTTCTTGATCGACGTGCGAACCTGGCTCATCCGGTTCCGGTTGAATGCCGCGCGGCGATTGTTGCGGCGAATGCGTTTCCTGGCCTGTGGCGTATTGGCCATATCGTCCTCGATTGTCTCAAATGAAAGCGGCGCAGGACTTCCCGCGCCGGAAAGCGGGTCAACTAGTGCGATCGCGCCGAAAGGTCAACTCCTCAGCGCTGGCACGACGCACAGAAAAAGGTCGAACGCCCGCTGTCGACGCGGCGCCGGATCGTGCCGCCGCACGCGCATGATTCTCCCTCTCGCCCATAGGCCCGCCATTGCTTGGCGAAATAGCCGAGCTGGCCATCGGGCCGGGCATAGTCGCGCAGGCTCGATCCTCCGGCCTCGATTGCCGAGCCGAGGACGTCCTTGACCGCACGCACGAGCCGTTCGAGCCGTTCCGTCCCGATCCGGCCCGCCTTCGTGCCGGGCGCGATGTGAGCCATGTGCAGCGCCTCGCAGACATAGATGTTACCAAGTCCCGCCACGATATGCTGGTCGAGCAGAGCCGCCTTGATCGACGACTCTCGCCCTTTCAGCGCCTCGCGCAAATGTGCGGCAGTGAACCTGTTGCCGAGCGGCTCCGGCCCCATGACCGCAAACGGCGCATAGCGATCCAGCGACTCGGTGCGAACGATATCGAGGGAGCCGAACCGCCTTGGATCGCAAAGGGCCGCTCGGCGGCCGGCCCCGGTGGTCAACACCAGATGGTCGTGCTTGCCGATCTCGGCCGGATCGATTCGCCAGCGCCCGGACATGCCGAGATGGAAGATCATCGTGTCGCCGCGATCGGTGTCGATCAACCCGTATTTCGCGCGGCGGCCCAGCCGGACGACACGCGCCCCCAGCAGTCGCTCGCCCAGATCGAGAGGGATCGGCCAGCGCAGGTCCGGCCGTCGAATTTCGACCGCGCTCAGCACCTGTCCGGCGAGCACGGGTTCGAGCCCGCGAACGGTGGTTTCGACTTCGGGAAGCTCCGGCATGGTGAAGCGGAGCTAAGACTCGTTTGCGGGCGCGGCAAGGCTTGGCTAGAGCGTCCGCAATTCCCACTTGGCGAGCAGCATGACCGACGAGACCGTTTCCTTTGGCTATGAAGACGTGGCCCCCGGCGAAAAGACGCGCCGTGTGGGCGGCGTGTTCTCGAACGTCGCAGCCAAATACGATCTGATGAACGACGCCATGTCGGGCGGGATGCACCGGCTGTGGAAAGACCGGTTCGTGCGCCGCGTGAAACCGCGTGCGGGCGAGGCGATCCTCGATATGGCGGGCGGCACCGGCGATATCGCCTTCCGGATGGAAAAATCGGGCGCGGCGATCACCGTTGCCGATATCAACGCCGAAATGCTCGCGGTCGGCATGGAGCGGGCGAAGAAGCGCAAGATCGAGGGGCTGGTCTGGGCGCAGGAAAACGCCGAGACGCTGAGTTTCGCCGACAAAAGCTTCGATGCCTATACGATCGCCTTCGGTATCCGGAACGTGACCGACATTCCCGCAGCGCTCAGCGAAGCGCACCGCGTGCTGAAGCGCGGCGGGCGATTCTTCTGTCTCGAATTCTCGACGACGCTCTGGCCCGGCTTCGCCGAAATCTATGACACTTATTCGCACAAAGTCGTCCCCAAGCTTGGCAAGGCGCTGGCACGTGACGAGGAGAGCTATCGCTATCTGATCGAATCGATCCGCCGCTTTCCCGATATGGCGCGCTTCAAGGGGAGGATCGAGGAGGCGGGATTCACGCAGGTAAAGGCAGAGCCGATGCTCGGCGGCCTCGTCGCCATCCATAGCGGCTGGACGATCTGACCGGACCGTGACCCGTCCCGCCACGCATATTTTCCGGCTGCTGAAATGGGGCCGCACGCTCGCGCGTCATGGTGCGCTGCGCGGCATCGAACGCGACCCCGTAACGCCGCCTCCCGTTCGGCGGCTCGTCAGGCTGGCGCGGTTCGGCACCTTCCAGCCGAAGGAACCGGCCTATGCCGACGCGCTCGAGGCGATCGGCCCGGCGGCGATCAAGCTCGGCCAGACATTGGCGACACGGCCCGATCTCGTCGGCGAAAATGCCGCGCGCGATTTGATGCGGCTGCAGGACACGCTGCCGCCCGTGCCGTTCGACAAGATCGAGCAGGAAATCCGCAAGGCGTTTCAAAGGCCGATCGAAGAGCTGTTTTCGTCGATCGATCCCGATCCCGTCGGCGCCGCCTCGATCGCCCAAGTGCACAAGGCGGTAACGGCCGATGGCCGAACGGTCGCGGTGAAGGTGCTGCGCCCCGGCGTCGAGCGCGAATTCGCGCGCGCCATCGAAACCTATGAATGGGCTGCCGCGCAGGTCGAATCGATGGGCGGCGAACTCGCCCGCCTGCGTCCGCGCCTGACGATCGAGACCTTCAAGCGCTGGACGGCGCGCGAACTCGACCTTCGCCGCGAGGCCGCATCCGCCTCCGAACTCGCCGAAGGAATGGAGGCCGAGCCCGAATTCGTCATTCCCGAGATCGACTGGCAGCGGACCGCTGGCCGTGTGCTGACGCTCGAATGGATCGACGGGATCAAGATCGCCGATCATGATGCCCTCGATGCCGCCGGTCACGACCGCAAGCATCTCGCCGCGACGCTGGTCCACGCCTTTTTGCGTCAGGCGATTTCGGAAGGCTTTTTCCACGCCGATCTGCACCAGGGAAACCTCTTCGTCCGGCCGGACGGGAAGATCGCCGCGATCGATTTCGGCATCATGGGACGGATCGACCGGCGCGCGCGGCTGTGGCTCGCGGAAATTCTCTACGGCCTGATCACCGGCAACTACAAACGCGTCGCCGAGATCCATTTCGAGGCCGGCTATGTTCCGTCGCATCACAACCTCGCCGAATTCACGACGGCGCTACGGGCGGTGGGTGAACCGATCCGGGGCCTTCCGGTCAAGGATATCTCGATCGGCCACATGCTAGACGGGTTGTTCGCGATCACCCGTGATTTCGAGATGCCGACCCAGCCGCATCTGTTGCTCCTGCAAAAGACGATGGTGATGATCGAGGGCGTCGCGACGAGCCTCGATCCCGATA
The DNA here is from genome assembly GCF_937129435.1 of uncultured Parasphingopyxis sp. Taxonomy (GTDB): domain Bacteria; phylum Pseudomonadota; class Alphaproteobacteria; order Sphingomonadales; family Sphingomonadaceae; genus Parasphingopyxis. Next base: position 26,723 of record NZ_CAKZNF010000004.1, read on the forward strand.
TCAACATGTGGGAGACGGCGAAGCCCTTCGTCGGCGAATGGCTGCGCAGCGAACTGGGCCCCGAAGCCGCTATCGCCGACAGGCTGCGGGAAGATTTTGCGACACTCGCGCGATTGCCTGAACTGATCCGGCGCGTGGAAGCGGAATTGCCGCAACGCGGCGCGGCGCCGCCAGCCCCGCCCTTGCGCGACATTCAGGTCATCCGTGTGGGTGTGAGATGGAAATATATGCTCACCGCAATCGTTGCAGCGGGAGTGGGTATAGCAGGAACATTGTTGTGGCCGTTTTAAAGAGATTCCGGCGCGGTACAAAGAACAGCAAGCCGCTTCGGCCCGATGCCGATGGCGTCACCTATCGTCCGCTCGAACCGCTCGACGATCGTGTCACCGGCTGGCGGACCGTGATCGAGGACGACCGCCAGCGCACGATGTACGACCGCGTCGCCGCGTCGGTGGACCGCGAGGCTTATGCGGCGTTGCAGGAACGATATCGCGACGAGGTGGAGGCGAACGACCAGTTTCACTTTACCAAATATCTCGATCTGGCCCCCTGGTTTATGATCCACTCGCGGCTGGCCCGGCTGCTCGATATCGATACCCGGCCCGCTTGTTCGATCCTCGATATCGGGGCGGGCGGCGGCCAGTTCCTCGCGATCGCCCAATGCTATGGCCATGATGTGACGGCCTTCGATCAGTCTCATCCGGCCGTATACGGCGACCTGATGAAGCTGTTCGGCATCGACCGTGTCGAAGGCGGCGTGCGCTATGGCGAACCGCTGCCGGACGGGATCGGCCGCTACGATCTCGTCGTCATCAACGGCCAGATCTTCGACACGCGGCTCGACCGCACGCGCTGGGATCTGACCGAATGGGCCTCTTTCCTCGAATATCTTTGCGCCGAGCACATCAACGCGCCGGGCAATCTCTTCATCGGCCTCAACAAATCCGTCGGGCCGACCGAGACCGAAGACTATCTTTGGCGGCTGATCGAATGGGGTGCAGCGCATGGCGCGAGCGTCGAACGCAACCGGGCGACGATGGACCTGAAATTCGATACGCCGCCGACCTTCGATGACGTGCCGCACGTGCCTTGGCTGAGCCTCGCCGACGACTCGACAAAGGCGGCGCAAAAGGCCAGCACCTAGGGTCATGCAAGACAAACGCGTCCTCCTCGTCATTGGCGGCGGCATCGCGGCCTATAAGAGCTGCGAACTGATCCGCCTGATCCGCAAAGCGGGCGGTGCGGTGACCTGCGTGCTGACCGAAGGCGGTTCACAGTTCGTGACGCCCATGACGCTCGCTGCTCTGTCGGAAGAAAAGGTCTACACCTCGCTTTGGGATCTCAAGGACGAGGCCGAGATGGGCCATATTCAGCTCTCGCGCGAGGCCGACCTTGTCGTCGTCTGCCCGGCGACGGCGGATCTGATGGCGAAGATGGCCGCGGGGATTGCCGACGACCTGGCCACTACGCTGCTGCTGGCCACCGATACGCAGGTGTTGGCGGTCCCGGCAATGAATGTTCGGATGTGGGATCATGCGGCGACGCAACGCAATGTCGAACGGCTTCGCGACGACGGCGTGATCGTCATGCATCCCGACAGCGGCGCCATGGCCTGCGGCGAATATGGCGAGGGCCGGCTGCCCGAACCCGACGCGGTTTTCTTGGAAATCGAATCGCTCCTGTCCTCGCCCTTTCTCAAGATTCCGGGCGCCGAGGCCGCGCTCCCGCTCGACGGCAAGCATATCCTCGTCACGGCAGGGCCGACGCAGGAGCCGATCGACCCCGTCCGCTACATCGCCAATCGGTCTTCGGGGAAGCAGGGCTATGCCATTGCGGGTGCCCTCGCGCGCCTGGGTGCACGCGTGACGCTGGTCTCCGGGCCCGTCTCGCTGGAAGCGCCACGCGGTGTCGATCGCGTCGACATCCAGACGGCACGGGAGATGGAAACGGCGGTCGAAAACGCCCTCCCCGCCGACGCCGCGATCCTCGTCGCGGCGGTGGCCGACTGGCGCGCAGAGGCGGCACCGCGCAAGATCAAGAAAGGCGCGAGCGGCACCCCCGAACTCACGCTGATCGAGAACCCTGACATCCTTGCCGGCCTCGCCAAGAGCGACCGGCGTCCCGACCTGCTCATCGGTTTCGCCGCCGAGACCGACAAGGTCGTCGGCCATGCCAAGGCGAAGCTCGATCGCAAGGGATGCGACTGGATCGTCGCCAACGACGTTTCGGGCGACGTGATGGGAGGCGACGACAATGCCGTCCACCTAGTCACTGCCGACGGCGTCGAAAGCTGGGAACAGGCCAGCAAGACCGATGTCGCCCGCAAACTTGCCCAGAGGATCGCGGATCAACTGGGCGGTTCGTGATGAAAGCGCTGCTGTTCCTGCCACAACTCGCCCGCTTCTCCGACATCGGCCTTGCCGCGTTGCGGATGCTGGCCGGCGGGTTTCTTGTCTATGGCGTCTGGGACAATGTGACGAGCGCGGCGCATATGCAGGAGTTCGTGGCGTTCATGGCAGCGTTCGGCTTCCCCTCACCGGAGATTCTTGCGCCGCTCTCTGTCTATGCGCAACTCGTTACCGGAGCCCTGTTGTTCGTCGGCCTTCTGACGCGATGGGCAGCGCTCGTTATCGCCTTCAATTTCGTCGTCGGGGTGATCAGCGTGCACTGGGACCAGACATTTCGGGAATGGTGGCCGGCTATCGTGCTTGTGGGAATCGGACTGCTCTTCGCAACGGTCGGGCCCGGCAAATGGTCGCTCGATGCGATGATTGGGGGAGAGCAACATGATTGAGATCCAGCTGAAGCGCCTGCCGCATGGCGACGGCCTGCCGATGCCCGCCTATGCCAGCCGTGGCGCGGCGGGCATGGATGTGGTGACGGCGGAAGATTTCACGCTCCGGCCGGGCGAGCGCATGGCCGTTCCCAGCGGTTTCGCCATCGCAATCCCCGAAGGCTATGAGGTGCAGGTCCGTCCGCGTTCGGGCCTTGCGCTCAAGCACGGCATCACCTGCCTCAACACGCCCGGCACGATCGACAGCGATTATCGCGGCGAAGTGAAGATCATTCTCGCCAATCTCGGCAGCGAGCCCTTTTCGGCGCTGCGCGGCGAACGGATCGCGCAACTGGTCCCGGCACCGGTGCAGCGCGCGGCTCTTACGGAGTTAGAGGAACTGGACGAAACCGAGCGGGGCAGCGGCGGCTTCGGTTCGACGGGAACGTGAGCCTCACCGACGGCCAACTCGATCGTTATGCCCGCCATATCGTCCTCAAGGAAATCGGCGGTGAGGGGCAACGCAAGCTGTTGGGAGCGACGGTTGCGATCGTCGGGGCGGGCGGCATCGGATCGCCGCTGATCCAGTATCTGGCTGCGGCCGGGGTCGGCACGCTCCGCATCGCCGATGACGATGTCGTCGACTTGTCGAATCTGCAGCGGCAGACACTCTATTCGACGGACGCGATCGGGATGCCCAAGACGGCCGAGGCCGCACAGGCCGTTGCCCATCTCAATCCCGATGTCGCCGTCGATCGCTTTGCCCGGCGCATCGACTCGGACAATGCGGAGCGGCTGATCGAAGGCGCCGATGTCGTCGTCGACGGCAGCGACAATTTCGAGACCCGCCTCCTCGTCGCTGACACGGCTCACCGATTGCGCGTCCCGCTCGTATCCGCCGCCATTGGCCAGTTCGAAGGACAACTCGGCGTCTTCCGCGGCTGGGAATCGGACAAGCCCTGCTATCGCTGTTTCGTAGGCGCCGACCCGGACCGGCCCGATGTGAGTTGCGCCGATCAAGGCGTGCTCGGTGCGCTGGCAGGGGTGATGGGCAGCCTCGCTGCGCTCGAAACGATCCGTGCGATCGTTCCCTTTGGCGAAGACAGCGCGGGCAAGCTGCTTCTGGTCGACGCGCTCTCGATGCGCTTCCGGTCGCTGTCGCTGCCCAACGATCCGGGGTGCCCGACATGCGCGGGCTGACGATCCTCCTGACGAGCGACGATGCCGAGCGCCTGTTTTCGGCCCTCTCCATTGCGGCGGCCAATGCGGCGGCGGGCGGCGCGGCCCGCATCTTCTGCGAAGGTCTAGCCGTGCGGACGCTGATCGAAGGAACCACCGCGACCCAGGACCAGCCGCGCAAGGCCGCGGGCCTGCCAACGCTTTCCCAGCTACGCGAGGAAGCCGCCGCCCTCGGCGTTGTGCTGATCGCTTGTCAGGGGGGCATGGCGCTGGCAGGATTGACCATCGGCCGGCTCGGACCCGATGTGGAGGCGGGCGGCCTGACGAGCGTGATGACGAGCCTCGGCGACGACCGGCTGATTGCGCTCTAAAACAAAGGGGAATGCCATGACGCTGCCCGTGACCGCCGCCCTCGCCATCGCGATGGCGACGCTGCTGCTCTTCCTTGCGATCGACACGGTGCGCCAGCGCTTCCGCACGCAGATCGGCTTCGGCACCGGCGACGACGAACGGCTGATGCGGGCCAGCCGCGCGCACGGTAACCTCGCCGAACATGCGCCGATCGTGATCATTCTCGTGGCGCTGCTGGAGCTGAGCCAGGCCCATCATCTCGCGCTGATGGCGGTGTCGGGCGTCTTCATCGTCGGACGGCTGCTCCACGCGCTGGGGCTCTACATGCAGCCGCCCGCCAATGGCGGTCCACCCTGGCCGCGCAGCGTCGGCGTGATCCTGAGCTGGCTCGTGATCCTGGCGCTGGTCGGCTGGACGCTGTGGCTGCTCGCGACGGTGAACCTGTAGCGCGACGCTATTCGGCCTTCTTGGCCGGTGCCTTCTTCTTCGCAGCGGGCTTCTTCGCCACCTTCTTTTTCGCTGGTGCCTTGCGCTTCTTCTTCGCAGGGCCCTTGGCGGCGCGTTCGTCGATCAGCTGCGCCGCTTCTTCCAGCGTCAGTTCGTCCTTGTCGACGGTCTTGGGGATCGTCGCATTGGTCGTGCCGTCGGTGACGTAAGGGCCGTAGCGCCCGTCCATCAGCTTGATCTCTTCCTCGGTGCGCGGGTGCTTGCCGAGAATTTTGAGCGGTTCGCGCTTGCCCCTGCCCCGGCCGCCCTTCTGCGCGGCCTCGGCGAGTTTGGCGACGGCTGCGTTCATGCCGGTTTCGAAGACGTCTGCGGTATTCTCGAGCCGCGCATATTTGCCGTCATGCCTGAGATATGGCCCGTAACGCCCTATCGCCGCTTCGATATTCTTGCCGGTCTCCGGATGCTGACCGACGATCCGTGGAAGCGACAAGAGCTTGACCGCCATTTCGAGATCGACATCGGCGCGCGCGACATCCTTGGGGATCGAGGCGCGCTTGGGCTTTTCGTCCTCGCCCTGCCCCATTTCGACATAGGGGCCGAAGCGCCCGGTCTTGAATTCGATTTCCGCGCCGGTATCGGGATGGACGCCCAGCACCTCGTCGGCGCCCTCGTCCTCCTGGTTCGCGCCGCGCTGGCCGAACTGGCGGGTGTATTTGCATTCCGGATAGTTGGAGCAGGCGATGAACGCACCATAGCGGCCGCCGCGCAGCGCCAGCCGCCCGTCGCCGCAACGCGGGCAGAGGCGCGGGTCGGTGCCGTCTTCCTTTTCCGGGAAGAGCAGCGGTTCGAGGAAGGTGTCGAGTTCCGCCGTCACCTCGGACGGCTGCCGCTCCATTACCTCTTCGGTCTTGGGTTTGAAGTCCTGCCAGAAGGCGGCGAGGATCGCCTGCCAATCGGCGCGGCCGCCGGAAATATCGTCGAGCTCTTCCTCCAGCCCGGCCGTGAAATCATAGCCGACATAGCGTTCGAAAAAGCGTTCGAGGAACGCCGTTACCAGACGTCCGCTCTCTTCGGGGAAGAAGCGGTTCTTGTCGATCCGCACATATTCGCGATCCTTCAGCGTCTGCAAGATCGAGGCGTAGGTCGAGGGCCGGCCGATGCCGAGTTCTTCCATCTTCTTGACGAGGCTGGCTTCGGAATAGCGGGGCGGTGGCTGGGTGAAATGCTGCTCGGCCTCGACGCTCTTCTTGGCCGGGGCATCGCCCTCCGACATCGCCGGGAGGAGCTTGGAATCGTCGTCATCCTTGTCGTCCCGCCCTTCAGTGTAGAGCGCCATGAAGCCGGGGAACTTAACCACCTGCCCGGTCGCCCGCAGCGCCGTCTGGCCGGTGCCCTCTTCCATCTCGACGGTGGTGCGCTCCAGCCGCGCCGAGGCCATCTGACTCGCCAGCGCGCGCTTGAAGATGAGGTCGTACAACCGCGCATGATCGCCGCCGCCGACCTTGTCGCGCGTGAAATTGGTCGGCCGGATCGCCTCATGCGCTTCCTGCGCATTCTTCGCCTTGGTCGAATAATGGCGCGGTTTGTCCGGCACATAGCTGGCGTCGTAGCGATCGGCGACCGCCTTGCGCGCTTCGGAGATCGCCGATCCGTCCATCTGCACGCCGTCGGTCCGCATATAGGTGATCGCGCCGTCTTCGTAGAGCTGCTGCGCGATCCGCATCGTGTGGCTGGCGGCAAAGCCGAGCTTGCGCGCGGCCTCCTGCTGCATCGTCGAGGTCGTGAAGGGCGGCGGCGGATTGCGGGTGAGCGGTTTCGTTTCGACCGAGACGATCCGGAACGCGCCATTTTCGACATCGGCCTTGGCGGCGCTGGCATCGCCTTCATTGCCGATCGTCAGCCGATCGATCTTGTCGCCGCGCCAGCGCACGAGACGCGCGACGAAGCCTGTCCCGTCCTGCTCCATATTGGCGAAGATCGACCAATATTCCTGCGGCCGGAACGCTTCGATCTCGCGCTCGCGCTCGACGACGAGGCGCAGCGCGACCGACTGCACACGCCCCGCCGACCGCGCGCCCGGCAGCTTGCGCCACAGCACCGGCGACAGCGTGAAACCCACGAGATAGTCGAGCGCCCGGCGTGCGCGATAGGCGTCGACCAGATTGTCGTCGATGCCGCGCGGATGGGCGATCGCCTCGAGCACCGCGGCCTTGGTGATGGCGTTGAACGCGACCCGCTCCACCTTGGCCGGGAGCGCCTTGCGATTTTTGAGGACTTCCTGGACATGCCAGCTGATCGCCTCGCCTTCGCGATCGGGGTCGGTGGCGAGGATCAGTTCGTCTGACTGTTTGGCGGCATCGGCGATGGCCTTGAGCTGCTTGGTCTTGTCGCCATAGGCCTGCCACGTCATCGCGAAGCCATCATCGGGATCGACCGATCCGTCCTTGGGCGGCAGGTCCCGCACATGGCCGTAGGAGGCGAGGACTTTGTAGTCCTTGCCCAGATACTTCTCGATGGTTTTCGCCTTGGCGGGCGATTCGACGACGACCAGTTTCATGCGGTTATGGTTACCCCTGTGAGGATGGGCCTCTTACGCGCACGAGGTTGGATTGCAAATCCGGGGCGTCAAGTGGGGTCACGAGCGAACGCCCGCTTGGTACCTTGCTCGTCATTGCGAGGAGCCGAAGGCGACGCGGCAATCCAGAGCCGCAAGCGTATCGCCTTATCGCTCTGGATTGCTTCGCTTGGTTCGCAATGACGAGGTGCGTCGCTCACTGGGTCAAACTCACCTTCCCACCCGCATGCCGCTCCAGCCGTCCCGCAATTTCCAGCTCCAGCAGCACCGTCTGCACCACGGGCGCGGGGACGCCGGACTGGCGGATGATTTCGTCGACGACGACGGGCACCGGGCCGAGCAGTTCGACGACGGCGGCGCGGGCGGCATCGTCGGCGTCTTCTGCGACCGGCACCGGCGCGGGGACGCGATCCTGCCGCACGCCACCCCGCCCGAAGGGATCGAGCGCGGCGATCACGTCCTCGGCATTCTGGATCAGCGTCGCGCCATCGCGGATGAGGAGGTTGCAGCCCTGCGCGCGGGGATCGAGCGGGGAGCCGGGAACGGCCATCACGTCGCGGCCGAACTCGGTCGCCTGCCGCGCGGTGATCAGCGAGCCCGATTTGGGCGCGGCTTCAACGACGATCGTGCCGCGCGTCAACCCGGCGATGATCCGGTTGCGATAGGGGAAATGCCGTGCCTTGGGTTCGCTGCCCGGCGGCTGTTCGGCGACAACGATACCGCGCCGGCCGATATCGATTTGTAGTTCCTCGTTTTCAGGCGGGTAGAAGATGTCGATACCGCCCGCGACGACGCCGATGGTGCCGCTGTCGAGCGAGCCGACATGCGCGGCAGTGTCGATCCCGCGCGCCAGCCCCGAAACGACGACATGTCCTTCGCCGCCGAGCGCATGGGCGAGATCGCGGGCGAACTTGCGCGCGGCGGCCGAGGCGTTGCGCGCGCCAACCATCGCGACCATGGGGCGCTCGAACAGTGAAAGCTCGCCGCGCACGATCAGCGCGGGCGGCGCGGTTGGGATTTCGGCGAGGTCCGCCGGATAGGGCGGCTCGCCGATAAAGATGTGCCGCGCGCCGAGCCGGGCGACGGCCTCGCGCTCGGCCTCTATCGCGCTGGGGTCGGCGAGCTTGGGCGCTCTTCCCCCGCCACGCCGGGCGAGGTCCGGGATCGCGTCGATCGCCCGCGCCGCGTCGCCGAAGCGCGCCATCAGCCGCGCATAGGTGACAGGGCCGATATTGTGCGAACGGGCGAGCCGGAGGCGCGCGGAGGCGTCGGCCGGTTCAGCCACCTTTGGCGCCGCCGACCTTGGGTTCCTCGCCCCGGATCAGCCGGGCGATGTTGGAGCGGTGCTTCCAGAACACGATCAGCGCCAGTGCCAGAAACAGGATGAAGGTGAAGGTCTCGCCCCGCACCAGCGCGACGACCGGCATGGCCGACGCCGCGCACAGCCCCGCCACCGAAGACCAGCGCAAAATCGCAAGGATGCCGAGCCAGGTCACGGCATAGATCCCGCCGAACACCCAGCCGAAACCGAAGGCGATGCCGCCCAGCGTCGCAACGCCCTTGCCGCCGTCGAGTTTCAGCCAGATCGGATAACAATGGCCGATAAAGGCAGCAGCCGCGGCGATCCGCATCTGGCTCTCGGGATCGCCGCCGAGCAGCGGCGCGAGTGTCACCGCCGCGAACCCCTTGAGCAGGTCGAGCACGAGCGTCGCCGCGGCAAGGCCCTTGCGCCCGGTACGCAGCACGTTCGTCGCGCCGATATTGCCCGACCCGATCTGCCGAAGGTCGCCCGCCCCGAACGCGCGCGTCAAGAGAATCCCGAATGGCGTCGACCCGAGCAGATAGCCGAGCAGCAGCACGAGCGCGGGGGCAAGCCAGGCAGGGTCGGTGAAAATGGCGGACGTCCTTTCAGTTTCGACCTCTAGCGCAGGGGTCTCCGGGTGAAAATAGGTGAGGCAAGATCGATTTCGCGCCGTTTCTTCGCTTCATTCGTGAAGTTTGCGAAGACATTGCGGAAGGAGCCACTTCCCCATAAGTCCGCGCCCATGGACCCGAACCGTCCCATCCTCTTCCTCGATCCCGGCGTCGGCGGACTGTCGATCCTCGAGCCGGTTCGCGCACTGCTTCCGAATGCACCGCTCGTCTATGCCATGGACCGCGCCGGCTATCCCTATGGCGAAAAGAGCGAGGCGGAGCTGACGGCGCGAGTCCCTGCGCTGCTCGGGCGGCTGGCCGAGCATGTAAACGCCCGGCTGATCGTCATTGCCTGCAACACGGCGTCGGTGATCGCGCTCGATCCGGTGCGCGCGGCGCTCGACCTGCCGATCGTCGGGACGGTCCCGGCGATCAAGCCCGCCGCGGAGCAATCGAAGACGCGCGTCATCGGCGTGCTCGGGACGCGCGCTACCGTGCGCCAGCCCTATGTCGACAATCTGAGCCGCGAATTCGCAGGCGACTGCACAGTCATCCGCCATGGCAGCCATCGCCTCGTCGATCTCGCCGAGCGCCATCTGCGCGGCGAGCCGACGGATCGGTCTGACTACGAGGCGGTGCTGGCCGGCCTGTTCGATCAACCCGATGGCCATCGGATCGACACCATCGTCCTCGCCTGCACCCATTTTCCGCTCGTCGAAAAGCAACTCGCCGAAGCCGCGGGACGCCCCGTCACCTTCCTTCACGGCGGCGAGGGAATCGCCCGCCGCGTCGCGCATCTGACCGGCGGGCAGCCCTGGCCGGACGCCGCACCGCCGGGCCGCGCGGTCATCATCCCGGACGGCAGCGACCTCGCCCCCCTCGAACCCGGCCTTGCCCGCTACGGAATTACTCAGATCGAGATTTTGCGTCGCTAGTTGCGAGTCGTTTTCGCTGGAAATGGCCGATTTCAGCCATTACATGGGCCGCAAGCCGCCATCGGGGGATGAATTTTGGACTATCAACGCGTCTTTTCGAAAGCGATCGAGCGCCTTCACGAAGAGGGCCGCTACCGCGTGTTCATCGACATATTGCGCAACAAGGGCGCCTTCCCCAATGCCCGCTGTTTCGCCGGTCACAACGGTCCCAAGCCGATCACCGTGTGGTGCTCGAACGATTATCTCTCGATGGGTCAACATCCCAAGGTCGTCGAGGCGATGGAAGAGGCGCTGCACGATGTCGGTGCCGGATCGGGCGGCACGCGCAATATCGGCGGCAACACCCATTATCATATCGAGCTCGAAAACGAGCTGGCCGACCTGCACGGCAAGGAGAGCGCGCTGCTCTTCACGAGCGGCTATATCTCGAACGAGGCGACGCTTTCGACGCTCGCTAAAATCTTGCCCGGCTGCGCCATCTATTCGGACGAGCTGAACCATGCCTCGATGATCGCCGGCATCCGCAATGCGGGTTGCGAGAAGCACGTATGGCGGCACAACGATCTCGATCATCTCGAAGAGCTGCTCGCTGCGGCGGATCCGGAGCAGCCCAAGGTCATCGCTTTCGAAAGCGTCTATTCGATGGACGGCGATATCGCGCCGATTGCCGCGATCTGCGACCTTGCCGACAAGTATAACGCGCTCACCTATTGCGATGAGGTCCACGCCGTCGGCATGTACGGCCCGCGCGGCGGCGGCATCACCGATCGCGATGAGGTCGCCGACCGGGTGACGATCATCGAAGGGACGCTGGCCAAGGCGATCGGCGTGATGGGCGGCTATATCACGGCCGACAAGATGATCGTCGACGTCATCCGCAGCTATGCGCCGGGTTTCATCTTCACCACCAGCCTGTCGCCGGTCCTCGTGGCCGGCGCGTTGGCCAGCGTGAAGCATCTCAAAGCCTCGTGCGAAGAGCGCGACGCGCAGCAGCAATCGGCCTCGCTCCTGAAAGCCATGTTCTCCGAAGCGGGTCTGCCGGTGATGGATTCGACCACGCACATCGTGCCGCTGATGGTCGGCGATCCGGTCAAGGCCAAGCGGATCAGCGATATCCTGCTCGCCGAATACGGCGTCTATGTGCAGCCGATCAACTACCCCACCGTCCCGCGCGGTACCGAGCGGCTTCGCTTCACGCCGGGGCCGACGCACACGCCCGAAATGATGCGCGAGCTGACCGGTGCGCTGCTGGAAATCTGGGACCGGCTGGAGCTGCGAAAGGCGGCCTGAGCGTGACGCAACCGGCCTCGCCCGACTTCCGTCACAAGACGCCGTCCGATCTTCGCGCGGTGCTCGACGCCAACGCGCAGCTTGAGACCAAATGGAAAGACCTGACCTCATTGGGACGCAATGAGTGGATCTGCTGGATCACTTCCGCGAAGAAGCAGGAAACGCGCGACAAACGCCTGGGGCGGCTTCAGGAAGAGGTTCTCGACGGAAAACGCCGCCCCTGCTGCTGGCCCGGCTGTCCGCACCGCCGCGAATCGGCGCAGAAATATTTCGATCGCTGAGCGACGCTAGTCCGCCGCGCGCTCCAGATAAGGCATCACCGGAACAAGATCATAGCCCGGCGCTTCGCGTGCCAACTGTCGCAGCCAATAGCCATGGCCCGATCCCACGATGACGAGCACGCGGTCTCCCGGCTCGGCGATCAGGCCGAGCTTTGCGAACATCTTTGCGTTGCGCATATACCAATAGGCGTTGATTTCGGCGCCGGGCTGGTCGTCGGCATCGCCGAATTGCAGCATGCCATAATATGTACGCCGGTGCATTTCATCGTTCTGCGGGCTGTTGTGCACGATCAGCGAGCGGGCGATCGACTGCGTCGCTTGCCGTTCCTGCTCCCGCTCCGCCATCGCCCGCACCTCGTCGAAGATGGCATCGAGCCGCTCCCCGGCGCCATGGTCGTCCGCCCATTGCCGGACCCGGCCGAAGGGGAAATAGTCGGGCTCCCCCTCCCCGCCCTGCTCGTCGAATCCATAGACGTTTTCGTGGCCGAGACGATGTGCGAGCCGGTAGCCGATCTGGACGGTCTCGTTGCGATTCTCCGCCAGCATGGCGGGGGTGAAGCTGCGATAGTTTTCGTCGATGAAATCGGGCCCGGCGCTTTCGCGTTCGACGAGGATACGCGTGGGGCGCCATTCGGCCAGGGCGGCGGAAAGCGCTTCGAGTTCGGCCTGGCGCTGCGGGGTCGTCACGTCGTCGACCTCGATATTGACCACGTCCCGGCCCGGGTTCGCGAAATGGTATACGCCAAGAATCATTACCTCGACCGGCTCGGCAGGCTTTTGGGCAGCCACGCCGGACAGGGGCGACAAGATGAGGGCGGCAATGAGGGATAATCTCTTCATGACGGGCTCCGCATGTGTATTGCCCCGTTAATACACCCGGTCGTTCGCACTGCAAGGGCCGACATAATCACCACCCGTTGTGCATTGCGGTGGCGCTCGAAGGCGAAAGCCACTAGATAGCGCCCGAACCGCCGGAGGAGCTGCCATGCGTATCGCCATTGCATCCGACCACGCCGCCATCGAACTCAAGGCGACGCTCGTCGACTGGCTGGCCGAACAGGGCCACGATGTCGACGATCTCGGCCCGCATTCCGCCGAATCGGTCGATTATCCGGACTATGGCTACAAGCTCGCCGATTATGTCGGCGAGGGTCACGCCGAATATGGCGTGGCGCTATGCGGATCGGGCATCGGCATCTCCATGGCCGTCAATCGCCATCTGGGTTGCCGCTGCGCGCTCGTTTCGGACAATTTTTCGGCCCGGCTTGCGCGCGAGCATAACGATGCCAATGTCATCGCCATGGGCGCGCGACTGATCGGCGTCGAGACGGCGAAGGACTGCCTCTCGGCCTTTCTCTCCACACCTTTCGGCGGCGAGCGTCACGCCCGCCGCGTCGGCAAACTTTCCAACCCCGTTTCCTCCAAGGAGCTTGCATGAGCACCGACCCCAAAGCCCTTTCAGATGTCCAGCCGGACGGCTTTTTCAGCGACCATGTCGCTACGAGCGACAGCGCCGTCGCCGATGCGATGGCGGCCGAGCTGAAACGCCAGCAGACGCAGATCGAACTCATCGCTTCGGAAAACATCGTGTCGCAGGCCGTGCTCGAAGCGCAGGGATCGGTCTTCACCAACAAATATGCCGAAGGCTATCCCGGCCGCCGCTATTATCAGGGCTGCGCGCCGTCGGACGGCGTCGAGACACTGGCGATCGAGCGGGCGAAGGAACTGTTCGGCTGCGGCTTTGCCAATGTCCAGCCGCATTCGGGCGCGCAGGCGAACGGCGCGGTGATGCTGGCGCTCGTCAAGCCCGGCGACACGATCCTGGGCATGAGCCTCGATGCAGGCGGGCACCTGACGCACGGCGCCAAGCCGGCGCAATCGGGCAAGTGGTTCAATGCGATCCAGTATGGCGTTAACGAGGACGATCACCTGATCAACTTCGACGAAGTCGAGGCGCTGGCGAAGGAGCACCAGCCCAAGCTGATCATTGCCGGGGGGTCCGCCTATCCGCGGCACATCGATTTCGCGTGCTTCCGTGAGATCGCCGACATGGTCGGCGCGTATCTCATGGTCGATATGGCGCATTTCGCTGGACTGGTCGCGGCGGGCGAGCACCCCTCCCCCTTCGGCCACGCACATGTCGTGACGACGACGACGCACAAGACGTTGCGCGGCCCGCGCGGCGGCATGGTGCTGACCGATGACGAGACCATCGCCAAGAAGATCAATTCCGCCGTCTTCCCGGGTCTCCAGGGCGGTCCGCTGATGCACGTCATCGCGGCCAAGGCCGTGGCGTTCGGCGAGGCGCTACGCCCCGAGTTCAAGGGCTATGCAAAGGCGGTGATCGAAAACGCCAAGGTGCTCGCCAGCCGCTTGCAGGAGCGCGGTTGCGACGTGGTCGCGGGCGGCACCGACACGCATCTGGCGCTGATCGACCTGCGCCCGCTTGGCGTGACCGGACGAGATGCCGACGAAGCACTCGAACGCGCTGGCATCACCTGCAACAAGAACGGCGTTCCCTTCGATCCGCTGCCGCCGGCCAAGACCAGCGGCATCCGCGTCGGATCCCCCGCCGGCACAACGCGCGGCTTCGGCCCGGCCGAATTCCGCGAGATCGGCGATCTCGTCGCCGACGTGCTCGACGGGCTTCGCGACAAGGGCGAGGAAGGCGATCCCGCAGTCGAGGCCGATGTGCGGACGCGCGTCGAGGCGCTGTGCGCGCGCTTCCCCATCTATCCGGGGCGTTAGTGCGTTGAGGCGCATCGGCACCGGCCCGAATCTAGGAAACAGTAATGCGCTGTCCCTTCTGCGCCCATGATTCGAGCCAGGTAAAGGACAGCCGCCCGACAGAGGACGGCGCGACGATCCGGCGGCGGCGGCAATGCGAGGGCTGCGGCGCGCGCTTCACGACCTTCGAGCGGATACAGTTACGCGAACTGACCGTGCTCAAGAGCCGCGAACGGCGCGAGCCGTTCGACCGCGACAAGCTGCACCTGTCGGTCTCGCTCGCCTGCCGCAAGCGCGGGGTCGAGCTCGAGCAAATCGACCAGCTGGTCTCGGGAATTCAACGGCAATTGGAGACGAGCGGCGAAAGCGAGGTCCAGTCGAAACGGATAGGCGAGATGGTGATGGAAGGGCTGCAGCAGCTCGACAGCGTCGCCTATATCCGCTTTGCGAGTGTCTATAAGGATTTCACCGAGGCCAAGGATTTCCAGGACTTTGCGGGCACGGTGAAGGACCTTTTCGACGAATGACCGCCCCTCCCCCCGCCATCGTGCTCGTCAGACCGCAACTGGGCGAAAATATCGGCAAGGCGGCGCGCGCCATGCTCAATTTCGGGCTGACCGACATGCGCTTGGTCGCCCCGCGCGACGGCTGGCCCAACCCTGCGGCACTGCCGGCGGCATCGGGCGCCGATGGCGTGATCGAAGGCGCGCAAATCTTCGACACGCTGTCCGAAGCCGTTGCGGACTGCGCGCAGGTCTTCGCAACGACGGTCCGCAAACGCGGCGTGCCGAAACCCGTACTCTCTCCGGCGGAAGCGGCACGAACCATCCATGGCAGCGGTGCGCAGACGGCCATCCTCTTCGGCCCCGAACGCTCCGGCCTCGATGCCGAGGATGTAGCGCTCGCCCGGGCCATCGTGACCGTGCCCGTCAATCCGGAATTCAGTTCGCTCAACCTTGCGCAGGCGGTGATCCTGCTTGCCTATGAATGGTCGCGTGGGGCGGACCTTGCCGTCCCGACAGAAACGGACATGCTGCCTCCTGCTCCTCAGGCCGAACTGGATGGCTTGGTGACGCATCTTGAATCCGCACTTGAATCGACGGGATATTACTATCCGCCCGATCGAACTCCGACGACGAAGCGGACGTTGCGTTCGATCCTGACCAAGCCGGGATGGACCACACCGGAGATCCAGGCGATGCGCGGTGTCGTTTCGGCGTTGCAGAAACGCCGGTAGCTCACGGGGCGCGAGCTGTTATTCATCGAAAATACAGCCAAGATGCGACATAAACGTTGCGAACGGCTTGCATCTTACGATATTGCAGGTGCGAACACGTGTAACCCCGGGAGAAATCAATGCGTATCTTCAAATTTGCCATGCTCGCCGCAGCCGCGACCATGATCGCCGCCGCGCCTGCCAGTGCCCAGTCCAATTCCTCCAATGACAGCGCCGATGCGGGTGAAACCAATGCTGCCAACCGTATTGTCTGCCGCCGTTTTCCGCCGCCCACCGGTACTCGAATCGGCCCGCGTCGTGTCTGCAAGACGCAGCATGAGTGGGACATCATCGACCAGGAAACGCGCGACGTAATGGAAAATGTCGGCAACCGCAGCCGGGTCGGCAACGAATAATCCACCTGCAAATTCGCGGTAGAGATTGATCCCGGACCGGCAACAGTCGGTTCGGGATTTTCTCTTTTTGGCATAATGTGATACCATCGCGACCCATGGCCGGAAGGACCTGTCCCACAATGGGGTCGACGATGACCAGATATTTTCTCGTGCTCGCCGCTTTTGCGACTTTGGCAGCCGCAGCGCCCGGATCGGCATTTCAGAGCGCAGACGAGGACTCCGACGGCGTCGAAACCAATAGCGCTACCGAGATTGTCTGCCGCCAGCCACCTCCACCGGCCGGTTCGCGGATACGCCCTCGGCGCATCTGCAAGACGCAGGCCGAGTGGGATCGCATCGCCGATGATTCGCGCGAGGCTTTGCGCGACGCACACAATGCCAATAGTTTCGCCAATGGTGGCGCCCCGCAATGCACGGGCGGCGGCATGGGGAATTGCTGATCACAGGATTAACGCAACGTATCGGGAGGAAGTGAGATGAATATTCGAATTACCACATTGGGGATCATGGCGACAATCGCCATCGCCGCACCCGCCTATGCCTTTCAATCCGATGTCGGGTCCGGCGCAGAAGAAGCGGACGTGACTTCTGCTACACGGGTCATCTGCCGGGAGGCCGCGCCGCCGACAGGTTCGCGAATCCGCCCGCGCCGCATCTGCAAGACCGAAGCCGAATGGGGTCGTCTCGACGACGAGGTCGACCGGACGATGTGGAACGAGCGACTGGGCAATCGCATGTATAATGAGGGTGCCGGCACCGGCTGCGGAGCGCTGAACCGCGGCTGCTGACATGCGCGACAGTCGCCGCACGGCCCGCATTTTTGAAGGAGAGAGAGGCAATGTCTTTTGTCGGAACCGCCCTGTTAGTGTCGGCCGCATTGGCTGCGGCGAACACCGAACCAGCCGATGTCTTGTCGGATGAGCCTGTCGAAGAACAGGCCACCGAGACGGCCCAAGCGGATGATACCGCTGAAGGAAACTGGGAGCCGACAGCGGCGACCCGGATCGTCTGTCGCAGCCTGCCAGCCCGTGTGGGCAGCAGAATCGGTACGCGACGCGTCTGCGCAACGCAGATGCAGTGGGACCGCTGGCGTCAGGAAAACCGCGATGTGCTCGAAAACGCAGGTGTCCGGAGCCGGGTCGGCGCTCGTTAAGCTCGCCCTCGCCGCATTTTGAGAAACTCACAACTCGGTCTGTCTGAGCCTTTTGCAGTATGTCGCGCTGAAAGAGCCCGGCATGGCTTGACTTTCCGTCGCGCAGCCGCCATCTGCCCGCCTTCGCAATTGGCCCCGCACCCCGGTGAAGCGGTGGCCGCGCCCGGCTTTCGAGCCAGGTGGTGCGTTCCGGGAACAGAAACAAGCAAATTGGAGACGACGCATGTCGAAGCGCCAGAGCGCCAAGTATAAACTCGATCGCCGCATGGGCGAGAATATCTGGGGTCGCCCGAAAAGCCCCGTCAACCGCCGCGAATACGGCCCCGGTCAGCACGGACAGCGCCGCAAGGGCAAGCTTTCCGACTTCGGCGTGCAGCTGCGCGCGAAGCAGAAGCTGAAGGGCTATTACGGCGACATCACCGAAAAGCAGTTCCGCGCCTGCTACACCGAAGCCAGCAAGATGAAGGGCGATACGTCGCAGAACCTCATCGGCCTGCTCGAACAGCGGCTCGACATGATCGTCTATCGCGCCAAGTTCGCGCCAACGATCTTCGCCGCACGCCAGCTCGTCAATCACGGCCATGTCCGCGTCGACGGCGTAAAGTGCAACATTCCCTCGCGCCGCATCAAGCCGGGCGAAGAGATCACGCTGCGCGCCAAGGCGCAGGAAATGGCGCTGGTCCTCGAAGCCCAAAGCCTGACCGAACGCGAAATCCCCGACTATGTGTCGCCCGACGGAACGAGCAAGGTCGTCTTCACCCGCGTTCCCACGCTGGACGAGGTCCCCTACCCCGTTCGCATGGAACCGAACCTCGTCGTCGAATTCTATTCGCGCTAGACTTCGCGAATACCGAACCGAAAAGGGCGGCCGCTGTGCCGCCCTTTTTTGTTGGCGATACTTCCCAGAGCGCCGACCGAAACGATCTGCTATCGGCCTGCGATGGACAAGCGTCTCGGCATCCGCATTTTCTGGCTTTGCTTGGGCCTGCTCTGCGTTGGCCTGGCGCTGCTGGGTGCCGTGCTGCCGCTACTACCGACTACACCCTTCGCCCTGCTCGCAGCGTATGCCTTCGCGCAGTCCTCACCCCGGCTATCACGCTGGATCGAGAATCATCGCCTGTTCGGCCCGCTGATCCATAACTGGCGACGGCATGGCGCGATCAGCCGGCGCGCGAAAATCGCCGCGATGATCGTCATTGCCGCGACGCCGCTGATCAGCATCGCGCTGGGATGGCCGATCTGGATTGTCGGCGTTCAGCTCGTCGTTCTCGGCATCGTCAGCATTTTCATCCTGACGCGGCCGGATGTGCCGAGAGAGCACTAAAGACGACACAAGCCCTGCGGCCTGTCACTCATCCGTGACCGCCCCGGGCCCGACAGAATCTTCAGGAACGGCTGCGCCGGGGAAGACCGGTCGCTCGGCCTCTTCGGAGTCGCTCCCGGCATTGCTACCTGCCCTTTCTTCCGCCTGATAGCGGACTCTGTCGGTGCTGCCGTCCATCGGAAGGCCCATGGCGGTGCGCAGGAAATAATCGCTGCGCTCGAGCATCTCTGCCCGCGCGTCGGATTCACGAAGCGAATGGTCGAGGCCGTCGAACTCGATCAGCCTGGTCTCGCGTCCGGCGCTTTCGAGCCGGCTCTGCATGCGCCGCGCCTGATCGATATCGACGTTGATGTCGCGATCGCCGTGGAACATCAGGACGGGAACCTCGATCCTCTCGGCATTCTGGGCAGGCGAACCCTGACGGATATGCGGCCCCTCGCCGATGAATTCCCGCGTATTGGCCCCACTATACCAAAGCCGCGCTTGCGTTTTGAGCAATTGCAGGTCGGTGACCGGCGCGACGGCCACAATGGCACGGAAAAGGCCGGGATCGAGCACGCCGGACTGCAGCGCAGCATATCCGCCATAGGACCATCCAAAAATTGCCAGGTGAGCGGGGTCGGCTATGCCCTCGGATACCAGCCAGCGACCGCCCGCAGTGATATCACCGACCGCCAATTCCCAGCTCCGAAACCCGTTTTCGACGAACCATTCATCGCCATAGCCCTCCGAACCGCGATAGTTCGGCTGCAGGACCGCATAGCCGCGATTGGCGAAATATTGCGACAACCAGTCGAAACCCCATTCGTCGCGCGCGCTCGGCCCGCCATGCGGCATGACGATCGCCGGAATTCCCCGAGGATTGTCTTGGCCTGGCGGCAGCGTCAGATAGCCCGGCACCATCGTTCCGTCCGCCGCCGGATAGCGAACCGGCCGCACCTCGGCGAGCGCTGCGCCTTCCAGCTCCGGCCGCACGACCATGATCTCGTTCAGGGCGTTGTCCGCGCGCCGGAACACATAGTAGCGGCCGGGATCGGTGTCCGAACTGGCGAGGATCAGAAGTATCTGCTCGTCGGCGGTCGAATCGACGATCGTAAGGCTAGGCAGGTTCGGGAGCGCCTGCGACAAAGCCTGTGACAGCGCAGCATAGTCGGGATCGAAATATTCGATCTGGCGATAGTCGTCAGCGAAACTGACGCCGATCACGCGATCATACGGCCCGATCCGGACCAGCCCGTCGACGTCAACCTCGTCATTGGCATAGACGAGCTCGCGTTCGAGGCCGGCGTCGAGCGTCACACGATAGAGCGCCATCCGGCCGTTATGCCGCGAATAGCCATAAGCCGCGTTGAGATCGCGATCGACCGCAACGGGGAGAAAGCCGCCGCGCGTCGAGGTGTTGTAGCTGTCGAGGTCGAGCCATTCGTTCTCGCCGCTGCGGCGATAGTAAAAGCGCACCGTATCATCGGCATAGCCGGTAGCCCCGCGCCGCCCTTGGCTCGCCATGATGCGGACATTGCCATGGCCGTCCGTCATATAGTTTCCGACACTGTCCCGCGGATTTTCGACCCGGTCGTCTTCACCGGTGCGAATGTTGACACGAACGACGCCGAGCCCCTCCTCCGTCCTGTTCATACGTGTGGCGGCGCGACCTTCCGGAATGAAGACGCGCGCCATCAGCACCTCGTCTGCGGCATCGGGCAGCCAGTCGATGATCCGGCCATCGGAAGTCGAAAATCCGAGCTGATACGCGCTCTGCCGCTGACCAAGAGCGAGCGGATCGCTGCCATCCCGATTGACGGCAACGCGGCGGCTGAAAGGGATGATATAGCCGGTCGTCTCCACAAGCGCGGATATCGTGCACACGAGGCGTGTATTGCTGTCGAACTCGCACCAGTTGATTTCCCAGGGATCGCCATCGGCGCCGGTTGCCAATCGGGTATCACCCGTCGACAAATCGGTTACATAAAGCCGCGTCTCCTGTCCGACGCCGGGTGCAACATAGGCTATGCTGCCGCCATCGGGCGAAAGCGCGATATCCGAGACGCTCTGTCTGGCGCCAAACGCGGCGGCTGGATCGGATAACGAATTGCTTTGAGCCACTACAGTTGAAGACAAACAGCTCACAACCAAGGCGAAAAGCGAACCAACTTTCATGTAAGCAACCCTCCCGATAAGTAATTTTGCGATTACTTGAACCACGCTCACAATGGAAGGGTGTGCTTGCGAAAAGCCCTTCAACTACCCATAGTTGATTGAGTTCGACCGAACGCTTCAAGGGGATCGCAAGTGAATTTTCGTCCATTCGTGCTGCCGGCACTCGCCCTGACCGTATCATGCGCGCCCATGGCCGACGCGCCGCAAAGCGCCGCACAAACACCCGCCGCCGATTCGCCGGCCCCTGCCATCGATGTCGAGAGGTTGCGCGAGATGACGCAGACCCTGTCTTCCGACGAATTCGAAGGGCGCGCGCCCGCGACGCGCGGCGAGGAATTGACGGTAGCCTATCTCGCCGAACAGCTGGAGGCCTCGGGCGTGCAGCCCGGCAATGGCGACAGCTGGTTTCAGAACGTCCCGCTCGTCGAGATCACGGCCGATCCGGAAACGGCGGCGCTCTCCTACACGCATCGCGGTGCCGAAACGCCGCTCGCCTACGGCTCCGACATGGTGATCTGGACCAAGCGCGTGGTGCCCGAAGTCGATGTCGAGAATGCCGAACTCGTCTTCGTCGGCTACGGCGTCAACGCACCCGAGCGCGGCTGGAACGACTATGAGGGCGTCGATATGGACGGCAGGATCGCCGTCATTCTCGTCAACGATCCCGATTTCCATGCCGGCGGCGAAGACGGCCTCTTCGACGGCCAGGCGATGACATATTACGGCCGCTGGACCTACAAGTACGAGGAAGCCGCGCGGCAAGGCGCGGCCGGCGCGATCATCATCCACGACACCGCCCCTGCCGCCTATGGCTGGAGCGTCGTCGAGAGCAGCTGGACGGGCCCGCAGCTCGATATGGACGCCGCCGACAATCATATGGGCCGTGTTCCCGTCGAAGGCTGGGTGACGAACGAAGCCGCGCGCGCGATGTTCGCTGCCGGCGGGCTCGATTATGAGGTGCTGACGGCGGCGGCCCGCGAGCCCGGTTTCCGCGCCGTGCCGATGAACCTGACGGCGAGCGCGCATCTCGAAAACAGCATCCGGCGGCAGGAATCGCGAAACGTCGTCGGAGTCCTGCCCGGATCAACGCGGCCGGACGAATATGTCCTTTATACCGCGCACTGGGATCATCTGGGCCGCTGCACGGCGGCGCCGGACGGCGATGACATCTGCAACGGCGCGCTCGACAATGCGACCGGCACCGCAGGCCTCGTGGCGCTGGCAGAGGCGCATGCCGAAGCCGGCCCCGCGGAACGCTCGATCGTCTTTCTCGCCGTGACGGCCGAGGAATCGGGACTGCTCGGATCGGCCTACTATGCCGAAAATCCGATCTACCCGCTCGCCCAGACGGCCGGCGGCATCAATATGGACGGGCTCAACATAGTCGGCCCTGCGCGCAATGTCGTCGTTGTCGGCTACGGCAAATCCGAGCTTGAAGAAATTCTTGCCCAGGCAGCCCAGGCCCAAGGCCGTAGCGTCGAACCCGAATCGGCACCCGAACGCGGCTCCTTCTTCCGTTCCGACCATTTCTCGCTCGCTCGCCCCGGCGTGCCGATGCTTTATGCGGAGAGCGGCGAGAACCTCGTCAATGGGGGTGCGGCAGCGGGCCGGGCCGCGTCGGAGGACTATATCGAGAACCGCTATCACGGACCGCAGGACGAGTATGACCCGAACTGGAACTGGGACGGCGCTCTGCAGGATCTGGAACTATATTATGCCATCGGCCGTACTTTGGCAGAGAGCGCCGAATGGCCGAACTGGTACGAGGATGCCGAATTCCGCGCCGCACGAGACGCTTCACGCGCTACGGCCGAATAAAAAACCAGACACAGAGAGGGACGATCATGAAAAAGACATTCCGCACATTTCTCCTTGCCGCCGCCGGCCTCGCCTTGCCCGCACAGGCCCAGGAAACGACCGAGCAGCAGCCGCGCGCCAACCCGGTCCGCAGCGTGCTCGACGGTATCCTCGACCGCGTGCTCGGCCCGGAGGCAACGCCGCAGGCCGAAGCCGCAGCGCAAGACGATACCACGCCGGGCACGATCGGGCTCGATACGATTCTCGCCGCCGATTTCCGCGCCGAGGACCAGCCGCGCGACCAATATCGGCATCCGGCCGAGACGCTCGCTTTCTTCCGTGTGCAACCCAATATGACGGTGGCCGAATATGCGCCGGGAGGCGGTTGGTACAGCCGCGTGCTCGCGCCCTATATCGCACCGCAGGGCCGCTATCTCGCCGTCAATTTCGATACCGACGGCGCGGACATGGACGCAGAGCAGCGCCAGCGCGCCGACGCATGGCCGGTCCGCTTCGCCACCAGCGTGCAGCAAAGCACCGGCGTACCCGCATCGGCGGTGACCGCGTTCGAGAGCGACGACATCCCCGCCGGGCTCGAAGGCAGTGCCGATCGCATCCTGATCTTCCGCAACATCCATTCGATGCTGAATTCAGGCAACGCGCTGAGCGAGTTGAGGAACCTGCGCGCTCTGCTCGCCGATAACGGCTTGGTGGGCGTGGTTCAGCATCGCGCGCCCGAATCGGCCAGCTGGGCGGATTCGAACGGATCGCGTGGCTATGTGAAGCAGACCGATGTCGTGGCACTGTTCGATCTTGCCGGCTTCGAGCTGGTGCAGACCTCGGACATCAACGCCAATCCGAACGACAGCGCCGACTATCCGGGCGGCGTCTGGACCTTGCCGCCGGTATTCCGCGAAGGCGATACGGACCGCGCGCGCTACGAAGCGATCGGCGAAAGCGACCGGATGACATTGCTCTTCCGTAAGGCGCGCTAGGCGACGATCTCCTTCGCGCGTTCGAAGACCGCGGCGAACATTTCATCGGTCAAACGACCGGTATTCTGGTTGTAGCGCGAGCAATGATAGCTATCGAGCAACACCGGCCCGCCCGGGATCCGGTGCTCGGCGAGATGGCCGAACTTGTATCGCCCGGCGGCCTCGCCATAGGCGCGAAGCGTCGATGCGTGAGCGATCGTGCCCAGCGCGACGATCACGCGAAGTTTGGTTAGCCCATCGAGCGCAGCTTTCAGAAACGGCCGGCAATTGTTGATTTCCGCGCCGACCGGTTTGTTCTGCGGCGGCACGCAGCGCACGGAATTGATGATGATCGCCCCCTTCAGTCGCAATCCGTCATCGGCGCTCTCTGTATATTCGCCCTCCGCCAGTCCGGCGGCACCGAGCGTATCGTAGAGCAGTCCGCCCGCATGATCGCCCGTGAACGGCCGTCCCGTCCGATTGGCGCCGGTCAGCCCCGGCGCCAGCCCGGCAATGGCGAGCCAGGCATCCGGATCGCCGAAATTGGGAACGGGCGCGTTGAACCAGTCGGGGTGCGCGGCCTGCTGTTCCTCTCGATAGGCAACGAGGCGCGGGCAGAGAGGGCAGTCGATCGGCGGTTCGGGGCTGGTTTCGATCATGGCGGTGCGATAGGCGCGGGACCATGGGCGAGACAAGCTATGCGATCGGCCTCGGGTCCAACCGCTATCGCGGCCGATCACCGCGCGCGACCGTCGAAGCGGCAATCGAAGCGTTGACCGGCACGGCGGACGTCGCGCTTGTCGCCCGCTCGCCGATCGTCGACACCGCGCCGCTCGGCCCCGGCAGCCGCCGCTATGCCAATGCCGCAATCCTGATCGAGACAGCATTTTCGCCAAGCGAGTTGCTGCAAGCCACCCAGGCTCTGGAACGCAGCTTCGGCCGCCGCCGCACGCGCCGCTGGGGCGACCGCATCCTCGATCTCGATATCCTGCTCTGGTCCGGTGGCTGCTGGGGCGATGCCGGTCTCGTCATCCCGCATCCCGAATTCCGGCAGCGGAGCTTCGCCCTCGGCCCGCTCGTCGCCATCGCACCGGCATGGATCGACCCCGTGACCGGCCTTTCGATCCGCCAGCTCGAAACGCGCCAAAACCGCGCAATCCCGGTTGACCGCGCCTCCCCGCACCCCTAACTCCGCACCCGTGGTCGGGCCCTTAGCTCAGTTGGTAGAGCAACTGACTTTTAATCAGTAGGTCGCTGGTTCGAACCCAGCAGGGCTCACCACCTTTTCAACAACTTGGTTCGTCTGGCGCGCGAATCCCTGCAACTTGACAACCACATGGCAACCTCCGTGACGCATGTTGCGCCTAGGCGTGAAAGTCGGGCTAGATCCAATGTCTGCGAGGCGCCCCAGTCTCTGCCATTGCCCTGTTGGCGACGCCATGCTGATATCGGACATTGACGCGTTCACCAATCTCGTCAGGCGCATGTCCGGCCGGTTACTGGGCGTTTGTGCAAATTCATATAATTTTAAACACCCAAGCATCGCTCGCTCCCATTAAAAATCGACACTGAGAGACAACCTAGCGACTCTGCCGTCGATGATGTCGTAGCTGCCACTCGCACCCCGCAAATCGAACCCGTATTCATCGGTCAGGTTCGAGATGGCCAACCGCACGGCCGCTGGCCTGCCGCCGAGATCGAAGCGGTATCGCCCACCGATGTTGATCTGCGTGCGCGCGGGCAGGAACACGATATTGTCGCGGGTGGCGGCGCGCCTGCTCAGATGCGTGATGCCCATATCGAGGGACAGCCCGTCAAGCCATGGCAATTGCCAGTCGGCATTGATCTGAACGTTTCTGGCGGGCTGGCCCACCGGCAATTGACCGACAAGTCCAGCATCGACATCCGCTCCGCGCACACGCGGGCGCAACAGCACCAGGCCGGCGACAACGCTCAGCAGCGGGCTGATCTGGCCGGATAGCGAGAATTCGATTCCCCGGTGCCTCTGCTCGCCCAGCAACCGGAACACATTGTCGGTATCGAGCTGGAAATAGGGCTTCCGGACATCGAAAAGGCCGAGTACCGCGCGCAGGTCGGGCGTGATGGCCCATCGCAAGCCGGCATCGCGCTGACTGGTGAGAATGGCAGGCAGTGGTTCGTCCCGGTTTGCCGCGCTGGACGGAGCCACGCCCGACTCCTCCAGCCCGCGCGTATAGCCTCCGTATATCGCGATCTCGTCGCTGAGGTAGATCGCGCCCGCCACACTGTATAGCCAGGGGTCCGATTGCGTTTCCGCTTCCGGAATGCCTGGGCGTTCGACCGCCTTGCGATAATCGGTGCGCTGCAACCCGACACTGAGCTCGCCGACGCCTCGGGGCGGCGTATCCTGGGCAACACTGGAAGCGACGCGGGTCATCGACCGGCGCGACAGCGACAACATCATCTATTCGCGTCCCGGCTCACCGAACGCGTCCGCGCGCTGAACGGTCGCACGATCCGCGTCGCCGGCTGGATGATGCCGCTCGAGAATTCCTCGCGCCAAAGCCATTTCGTGCTGCTCGCCTATCCGCCTGGCTGTCCGTTTCACCTCCATGCGCTGCCCAACCAGTTCATCGAGGTCCGGACATCGCAGCCGATAGCGGTCGAAGAACGCAGAGCCATCACGCTGACCGGCACGCTGCGGCTGACCGGCCAGGACGAAAGCGGCATTTTCTACCGCCTCGTCAACGCGCGCCAGATCGACAGCTAGAATCTTCACATAGGGCTTCGGCCCTGTTGTCATTCCGCAACGGATGAAAGGAATTTCCTCCGAGCGATGAAGGCGTGTTGTTATACTATCTCGTGACGTTATATCGCGCCGCAAAGGAGATTCTCATGCGTATTGCGACTCTGGCGCTCGCCAGCACTGCCCTGTGGACCGCCCCCCTGGCGGCGCAATCAACGGCGGGCTCGTCCCCCCAGTCCGCCGACGCCCTGCATCGTGACAGCGAGGCGCAGATTGTCGTGACGGCGCCCTTTGGCAGGCGTCTCGACATTCTTGCCGGCACCTCGGTGCTTCAGGGACCCGAGCTCACGAACAATTTGCGGCCGCAGATCGGCGATGTTCTGGCCGACTTGCCCGGCGTTTCCGCAACCTCGTTCAGCCCCGGTGCCTCGCGTCCCGTGCTGCGTGGGCTGCAAGGCGAACGGGTTCGCGTTCTCACCGACGGCATTGGCGCAATCGACGCGTCCAACACCTCGGTCGACCATGCCGTCACCATCGATCCGATCACGGCCCAGCGTATCGAGGTTCTGCGCGGACCGGCTGCACTCCTCTATGGTAGCCAGGCGATCGGCGGCGCGGTGAATGTCATCGACCGCCGCATTCCGCGCGAAGTGCCCGACGAAGCGATCCATATCGACGCGGTCGGCATTTATGGCAGCGCCGCCGAAGAACGCAGCATCGCCGGCGGCATCGATGTGCCGCTGACCAACCGTCTCGTCCTCCATGTCGACGGCAGCTATCGGGAGACCGACGATCTCGAGGTCGGAGGCTTCGTTCTGACGTCCGAGCTTCGCGCCGAACAGCTCGAAATCGCCGCGGAGGAAACCGAAGAGGGACATCTGGAAGAAGCGGAGGAAGCGCTCGAACTTGCGAACCTGAGCGGCGGCCTCCCAAACAGCGCCACCGAAACCTACACGGCCGGTGCCGGGCTCGCCTTTATCGACGAACGAGGAAGCCTCGGCGTGTCCGTCGGCTATTTCGACAGCAATTACGGCGTTCCTTCCCGCCCGGGCGCCGAGCATCATCATGGCGAAGAAGAAGGCGAGGATCATGATGATGAGGATCATGAGGACGAGGAAGGCCACGAACATGGCGAAGAACCCGTCACCATCGGCCTGCAGAGCTTCCGCGCGGACATTCGCGGCGAAATCCTGACAGGCGGCGGTTTTCTCGAAAGCATCCGCGTCCGCCTCGGCTTTTCCGATTACGAGCATACCGAGTTCGAAGGCGACGAAGTGGGAACGGTTTTCCTTGTCGAAGGCTTCGAAGGCCGGGTCGAACTCGTTCAGGCAGAACGGAACGGGTGGAACGGCGTCATCGGCGGTCAGCTTTTCGTTCGCGACTTCAACGCGATCGGGGCTGAAGCCTTCGTCCCGCGCAACGATACGCAGCAGATGGGCCTCTTCACCTTGCAAGAGTTCGATCTGGGCGGCTTTTCGGTGGAAGCAGCCGCGCGCTACGAACATACGAATGTCGACGCGCCGCCGCTTGGCATCTCGCGCGATTTCGACGCCTTTTCGGCCGCCATCGGCGCCAATGCCGACATTACCGACGGCGTGACGATCGGCGCGAACCTGTCGCGGTCCGAACGCGCGCCTTCGGCGGAGGAACTGTATTCGAACGGCCCGCATATCGCGACCCAGGCGTTCGAAGTCGGCAATCCGAACTTCGACACCGAAAAGAGCATCGGCGCGGAGATTTACCTGCGCGGTTCGACCGGTCCGTTCACCTTTGGCCTCACAGGCTACGCCAACTGGTTCAACGACTATATCTACGAGACCGATACCGGGCTTGAGGAAGACGAACTTCCGGTCTTCCAGTATTTCCAGCAGAACGCGACATTTTACGGCTTCGAAGCAGAGGCTTCGGTCGTCTTAGCCGAAAGTGCCGGATGGCGCTTCATCGCGGACGGCGTGGCCGACTATGTCCATGCCGATCTGGACGATACCGATCAGCCGGTGCCGCGGATCCCGCCCTTCCGGGTACTCGGCGGTCTCGAAGCGCAGTCGGATCAGTTCACCGCTCGCGCCGAGGTCGAATGGGTCGCCGAGCAGGATCGGGTGACGTCTTTCGAAACGCCGACCGATGATTTCACGCTGGTCAACGCCTCGCTCACCTGGCGCCCATGGGGCCGGGCGAATGGCACCGCGATTATCGCCTCGGTCAACAACATCTTCAATGTCGATGCGCGCCGCCATGCGTCCTTCACCAAGGATTTCGTGCCCCTTCCAGGCCGCGACTTCCGCCTGAGCGCACGCTTCAGCTTCTAACGGGGGGCGACGACGCGGGACGGCGTCCCTCCTTGTCCCGCGTCGGCAATTTGCACATCGGCCGTCTGCTGGCGCGACCGCCAATGCTTTTCAGGTCTTAACACTCTTGTGCGGCTAAAAAGGTGCCCCGGCCATCCAATAGCTCGTCAGCGAAATTGTCGCGGCTGACCGTACACCGCATGGGCGCTATTCAAGCACCAGTCTCACGCAGTTCCTGTCATTCTCGCGAACATAGTCGTATTTGCTTGCCATCCGACGCACCAGTTCCAGGCCTACACCACCGCCGGACACGGGATCCGGCCCTGCAAAATCGTTGGCCTGCGTCGGATCGAAAGGCGCACTGTCGTCTCGAATGGAAATTTCCAGCGCCGGGCCCGTGCGCCGGAGCGCCAGTTCGATCGTCACACTATGGTCGTAACCGCCGTGGCGCACGATGTTGGAGACGAGCTCTTCCACGATCACGCTCAACCGGCCGATCAGCTGCGCGTCGAGATCGGCCGATGCGGCGAAGTCGCGCGCCTGATCGATCATCGCGACGATCGCATCGGACGGATCGTCGTCCTTTGCCACTTCCAAGGTAAATTGTCTCCAATGCGACATTGCGATACGATAGCAGAACGGAATCAAATGGGGAGGCTTGGATGAGCATGAAAAAACTGGCCGCTGCGCTGGCAGCGCTCGCGACTTTGTTGACCATGAGCCCGGCATGGGCGGAGATCGGCAGGGTCCGGAACGTGGTCGGCGATGTTCAGGTCGTGCGCGGGGAGAGGACGGTCGCCGCCACATCGGGCTTCCGTCTCGAACAGGGCGACGTCGTCGTTACCGGCAGAAGCGGACGGGCCGGCATATTGTTCCTCGACAATACGCGCGCTGCGGTCGGGCCGGGCAGCCGCGTCAGCCTCGACGAATTCCGCTACGATCGCGCACGCCAGAGCGGTTCCTTCGTCACCAGCGTCTATCGCGGATCGATCGGCGTGGTCTCGGGCAACATCGCCCGCTCCGGCCGTGACAATATGCGCGTTCGCACGCCGACCTCGGTTCTCGGCGTCCGCGGCACGCGATTCGTGGTCGAAGTCGGATGATGCGCGCGGCGATCGCCGCTACGGCGATTTTGCTCACAGGATGTGCGACCGATCGCGTCGTGCTGCTGGACAACGAGCCCGGTCATCCGGTGGGTGCAATCGCCGTACTCGACGATGAGCGCGGCGAGACCGTGCTCGATACGGCGAATACGCAGGCGCGGCTCGGCGCTTCGGGTGCGCGGGTGAGCGCGCTCGCCCGGCCCGATCCGTCATTCGATGCACTGATGGCGACGCTGCCCGCCGACGTCTCGCGGTTCGACATACCCTTCCCCGTCGGCGATGCGGACATCCTTTCGGTGCAACAGTCGATCATCGATCAGATCAACAGCGCGGTGGGCGAACGGCCCCCCGGCGTACAGATCGAAGTGGCCGGGTTTACCGATTCGACCGGTGACGAAGGGAGCAACAACGCCCTGTCCATGGAGCGCGCACGCGCCGTTGCCGAGGCATTGCGTGCCGGGGGCATCTCGATCGAGGATGGCGATATCATCGGTCGCGGCGAATATGATGCGCAGGCGGCGTTGGGCGATGGCGTGTCGGACGAAAGCTATCGCCGCGTGACCGTGATCGTGCGCTAGCGCGCCGCGGCTACGCGCCTCCCGCTGACGCACCGACATAGCGGATAGCGAGAATCGTCAGGTCGTCGCTCGGCTCCGTGTCGCCTTCGAAGTCCCGCACCGAACGCGCCAGACCGGTGGCGACATCTGTCGCTGGGCGCCCCGGGGATCCTTTGAGCGCATCGATCACGCCACTCGTCTCGAACAGCTCCTGCGCCTCGTTCTGCGCTTCGGTGGCGCCGTCCGACAGCAGCAGCAGCGTCTCCCCGGGTTCCAGGGCGAGCGGCTCGGACTGGTAAGGGAAATCGATCACGCAAAAGGGCGGCCCCCCTTTCATAGGCACGATCCGCACCGTTCCCGCTGCGTCGAGCAGGATCGGATTCTCATGGCCCGCATTGACCATGGAGACCTCGCCGGTCGTGCAATCGAGCACGCCGACGAGCATCGTCAGCCCCAGGGCTTCGTCCGCTTCTTCCATCAACTCGCGGTTCAGCGCGGCGACTGTCTCACCAAGATCGCGGTCGGTGCGGCTGAGACTGATCTTCGACAGCGCCTTGGTAAGCGCCATGAACAGCGCGGCGGCCACACCCTTGCCGGTGACGTCGCCGACGAGGAACAGGAGCCGGTCATCGTCAAGCATCAGCGCATCGTAATAATCGCCGCCCACCGTTCTGGCGGGTTCGAGAACGGCCCCCAATTCTACCCGGGGATCGAGTGCGGCGAGCTTGTCCTTGTCGGGCACCATGCTCAGCTGGATGCGGCGGGCCGCCTTCATTTCGCCTTCCTGTTCGGCGGCGGCGACGCGCTGGTCGACGAGTTGCCGCGCCAGCCTCAACTTTTCCGCCCGGCCGAGAACGAAGAACGCGATCCATACCGCGATACCGGCAAATCCGGCGATAATCAGCGGGCGCACCGGATCGAGCAACAGATTCGCCCTGTCGAACGCCACGAAAGACAAAAGCGGCATCGCCAGCGCGAGCACCAGCGCGGGATAGAAGAACCAGGTGCGTTTCGTCGCTGCCGCAAGCAGGATCACGAACACCAGCACAAGACTGGCGGCCAGTTCGGCCCATGGTGCCCAGGCCGGCCGCGACAACCATGCCCCTTCCAGCATCGCATCGACCGCCTGCGCCTGGACGTGGACGCCGAAAATCTCGGTATGAAGGGGGGTAGACACGACGTCGGAACTGCCCGTCGCCGTAAGTCCGACGATCACCACCCTGTCGGCGAATACGCCGCTGACCTCGCCCGCAAAAACCTCGGCGGCGGAATAGACCGCCTGCGGCGGCAAATTCCCGAACCGGAACGCCAGATTGGCGGTCTCGTCGGCAGGCAAGGCCCTGTCGCCCAGCATGAGCATGCCGTCCGTCCATACAAGTTCGCTCTCCCCGGCCGAAATGCGCGCGAGATCGACGGCGAAGCCGGGCATCGCCTGTCCGCCGGCGACGATCGTCAGCGGGACCCGGCGAATGATTCCGTCCGGGTCCGGCGGACCGTTGATCAGACCCCGGGACAGCGCGACATCGTCCAGCTCCGCGATGCTGGACAGGATCTGCGGCATGCGCGGTACGCCCGCAGGCAGGTCGCCCGCAATGACCGGTTCGGTCATCAACTGATGTTCCGTCCCGTCCTCATCGACACCGGCGCGGCCAAGGACGACCGGCGCGACTGCGATCGCTTCGGAGAGCTTCTCATCCATTCCCGGCAATTGCCGCAGCCGCGCGGCCATCGCCTCATCGAGATCGGGATAGAGTGACGCGAACAGTTCGGGATCGCGCGCATCGCGTTCGGCGAAAATCATGTCCATGCCGATGGCGCGGGGCCTGTCCCTGGCGATGATCTCGATCAGTTCGGCGACATAGTTTCGCGGCCAGGGCCAGGTGCCGCGGGCGTCGAGGCTCGGATCGTCGATGATCACGATCGCGACATTGTCGGCTGTGATCTCGCGCGGTGCCAGCCGCTGCCATAAATCGAACACCGAATTGCGTTCGTAATTCGCGAAAATGGCGGTCAGCAGCAAGCCGGCCAGCGCGCCGAGCAACGCCGCCGAACCGGCAATGCGGCGAGACCGGGTGTCAGAGCTCGACGCAGAGGCCGTCATAGGCGCACAGCACTTCGAGCGCGTCGGTATCGCGCGTCAGTTCCTCATAGCGGATCGTTTCCTCGTGCATTCGCTGGATATCGGCGTCGCTATAGGTCGGCTCGTGATGGAACAGCGCCAGCCGCCTGGCCTTGGCTTCGTGGCACAGGTCGACCGCGACGATGTTCGAGGAATGGCCCCAATCCTCTTTCATCGAGACGCTGTCGGCGAGCGAATACATGGTGTCGCAAACGACCAGGTCGGCGTGCCCGAAAAATTGCGCGAAGTCGTTCTCGTCATGCATCTGGTCGATCTTGTGTTCGCTGTCGGTGGAATAGATCGCCACCTTCCCGTCGCGGTCGCGGAAACGGTATCCGTAGCTGTCGTGCGAATGATGCTGCAGGATGACCGAGACGGTCACTTCGCCGATTTCATATTCGCGTCCCGTCTCCAGCGTCCTGAATTCGATATCCGCTTTCAGCCAGTCGAAGGGCACCGGGAAGGAGATTTCCTCCTGCTGGCGGCGCAGCGCCTGCTCCGCATCGGGATGCCCGGCATGGATGATAATCTTCGCGCCGTCCATGAAAGCGGGCACGAAGAAGGGAAAGCCCATGATATGGTCCCAGTGGAGGTGCGACAGGAAGATGTGCCATTCCTTCGGCCTGCCCTCCTGCGCGCAACGCCGGAGCGTATCGAGGCCCAGTTCGCGCACGCCCGAACCCAGGTCGCAGACGATGAACGGGCCCTCGCCCATGTCGACCTCGACGCAACTCGTCGCGCCGCCATAGGATCGGCCGGTCGCGAAATCGAGATCGTCCTCGACGAATGCAAGCGCCGCGGCCTTGTCGGCGAACGATCGTCCGTTCGCCGCCACCAGCGCATCGGCTACCTTGTCGGCAATAGTGCCCGCTTTGGGCGCCAC
Source organism: uncultured Parasphingopyxis sp. (assembly GCF_937129435.1). Classification (GTDB taxonomy): domain Bacteria; phylum Pseudomonadota; class Alphaproteobacteria; order Sphingomonadales; family Sphingomonadaceae; genus Parasphingopyxis. The sequence continues at coordinate 59,907 of NZ_CAKZNF010000004.1, forward strand.
GGGCAGCGATCCGCGCGTTCCCCAGAATCGAACCTGCATCCGTCCCCCCGTTTGCGTGGCCTCAGCTGGCCAGGGCCTCCTCGATCGTATCGGCGACCGGAAACACCATGTCGTACCGGCTGATCGAAAGGATTTCGCGCATCGTCTCGTTCGGCCGGGCGAGCGCGATCTTCGTTCCCGCTTCCTCGCCGCGGCGATGCGCCAGCGTCAGCGCGCGCAGCCCGCGCGACGACATATATTCGATGCCGCCGAGATCGACGACCAGCCTGGCCCCCGCCGTTTCGGCATGTTCACCGAGCACCTCGGCAAATTCGGTCGCGGTGGATTCGTCGACGCGCCCCGATGCCGCGACCACCGTTCCGCCGTCCCGCTTGTCGACCTGCCATTCAAGTGTACTCGCCATGTACTAGCGATAACCTTCGCGATGCACCCTGCCAAGGCTCTCGGGATCAATTCGACGTGAGGCCAAGCGCTATTAGCTGTGCCATGACCGTGTCGCGTTCCTCGTCCGAGCGTCGACGCCCGCCAAGATCGGCGAACGCGCGTCCGAGATAGCGTTCGGTGAAGGAACGGTTGCTCTCGGCAAACCGGCTTCTCAATCTTGCTGCTGCTTCGCTGTCCAGGAACAGTGCCGGCAGGTCGACGCCCGCGAAACCGTCGATGATCCGTTGATAGACGGTTTGTCGATCAACCAACTCGATTTCGTTCAGCAGCCGAATTGCCGAAAGCGCCTTCATTCCGATCGCGATATTGGCGGCACCCGAATTCGCCGGCACTTCCGCGCCGGAAAAATCGGCAAGGTCATCCGATATTGCGGCAAGGAACGGCGCCACGACCTCCTTCCGGCCCGCATCATAGATTCGGCAGACCAGATTTTCGCGACCAAAATGACGCTCCCAGACCGCCATTTCGGAATCGAAATGACATCCATCCAGGCTGTTCTCCACATAGGAGGAAAAGGATTCGGTGACGCGCTTCAACTTGACCATCTGGTTGTATTCGGATTCGGCGAGTTCATCCTGCGAGCGGGCGAAGAAAACGATCTTCACGCGATGGTCGACCGGAAGGTTCCGGAAAAATCCGGCAACCTCCGACACATCGGCAAGCGGGAAATTTTCCGAGCTGATGATGGCATGGCTTGCGTGGGTATGACACAGTTCGTCGAATATTTCGCGGCGGACGTCCTCCGGTCTTTTGGCCGGGACCATGAAGCCCGGAGGATTGGCGATGAAGCTTTTGGCGAATTGCTGATGCCCGCATCCCCTGCCCCGATCATCCGCCAGCAGATAGTCAACACCGTGGCGCAACAGGCCTTCCCGGTTCGCGGCCAGCCATCGCTGGATGGTCGTGGTACCCGTCTTGCCGCGGCCGATATGAAGGTGGATGGTCAGCATCGTCGCCGGGTTTGACTACAAGACGGGCAGGGTTAGGACAAATACCATTCGAACGGGGCGAACCGCATGCTGATTGTGCCGCAGGACATGAACCGAAATGCGAAGAGCGTGCAGGACATGGGCGACCCTGCCGACACCGGCGCGATGCTGATTTCATATATGTGCGAGCGCATTGGAATCGACGATCTCGACGGACTCGACATTCTCGACCTGGGGTGCGGAACGCGTTTCAGCGAGGCGATACTCAACCGCGATCTACCCGTCGGCAGCTACACCGGAATCGAGGTGAAGCAGAACATCGTCGATTTTCTGCATGACAATGTCGACGACAGCCGGTTCGCCTATTTCCAATTCGACATCAAAAACTTGTGTTACAATCCGAAGGGTATCGCATTGAGCGAAGGCTTGGGTGACGAGATTTCGGCGGCGCTCGATCACAAGCGTTTCGACATTGCCTGCATGTTCTCCGTCATCACGCACCAGCAACCCGATGAAGCCCATGCGATCTTTCGCTTGCTCGCGCGGCATATACGACCCGGCGGGCACCTTTTCTTCTCCGCCTTCATTCACGAAGGGGAGCCGGACCATAAGGAGCTGAAGCCGCAACGCCCCGGCATGCAGAGCAGTTTTTCGGCCGTGCATATGGCGCAAATGCTCGCCGATACCGGCTGGTCTGTCGTGTCGCGGGCCGATCCGGCCCCCGAGGGATTGCCGATCATGTGGTCCTATCTGTGCGCTCCAGTCTAAAGCGCCCTGGCGGGCGTAAACCCGTGCTGGAGAATCGGACAAGACAGCTCGGCGAAACAAGAGCGGGGCTGGCGAATGGGTGCGACGCGGACTAGTCTGATATCGTGATAGAATCCGATCAGATTTCAGAGGCGCCCGGCTCTTTCCGCCGTGAAAAGATATCCGTGTCCGACCTTGCGGCCTTCGGCGGTGCGCCGCTTTTTTCAAGCCCGTTGCACGTCACGCGCCCCAATGCGGGCGACAAGGAACGCTTCTTCGGCCTCGTCGAAGAAAGCTGGGAACGGCGCTGGTTCACCAATGACGGCGTGATGGTCGCGGATCTCGAGACGAGGCTCGCTGACAGGCTCGGAGTGAAACATTGCATTACGGCGTCCAGCGGAACCGCGGCGATGGAACTTGCGATCCGGGCGCTCGAGCTTGCGGGGTCGGTGATCGTGCCCGCGTTTACGTTCGTGTCGACGGCACACATGCTGCATTGGGCCGGTATCAGGCCGGTATTCGCCGATATCGACCCTCGAAATTGGGCGCTGGATCCAGAATCGTGCCGCAAGAAGATCGCGCCTGATGTCAGCGCGGTCATCGCTACCCATCCTTTCGGGATGGCCGCGGACATCGAAGCGCTGCAGGCGCTCTGCGACAAGGAAGGCATTCCCCTCCTCTTCGATAGCGCACACGCCTTTGGTTGCACGTACCAGGGGAAGCCGATTGGTGGCTTCGGGCGTGCGGAAATCTTCAGCTTTCACGCCACCAAGGCCTTTCACACCTTCGAAGGTGGCGCCATCACAACCAATGATGATGCACTGGCTGCCGATTTACGGTCGATGCGCAACTTTGGCTTTAGCGGCTACGACCAGGTCGAGCGGGCGGGAACCAATGCGAAAATGTCTGAAATCCATGCCGCCATGGGACTGACCAATCTGGACGCTTTCGACGATATTCTCGCGGCCAGCGCCCGATGCTTTCAAAGCTATGAGCAGGCGTTGCGGGATATCGGCGGCATCACCATGCGGCTCCCCAATGCGGCTGACCGATCCAACCATCATTATGTCGCGGCGGAGACGGACAGCGAGCGGCTCGGGGTTACCCGAGACCAGCTGCTCGATTTACTCGGTGCCGAAGGCGTCTATGCCCGGAGATATTTCTACCCCGGCACACATCGCAGCGAACCCTATCGAACGCTTTTCCCCGATGCCGGAGCAAGCCTCCCTGTTACCGAAGCTCTCCTGAAACGGATTATTCAGTTTCCCGCCGGCGCGACGGTCGATGGCGACGACGTTCGCGCGCTCGGCAATCTCCTGCGCTTCATCGCCGCGCATGCCGCCGAGATTGCCGAAGCTCTCGCGCAGCGCGACTGATCCGGCGATGCCGGCCACCCGGGAACCGATCGGCGGTGTTTTCGCCCTCGAAGAGCCAGTGCGGCAGGCTGACGGCGAGACGCTGCTCGAACGCTGGTCCAAGGGTGCCGCAGCGGTGCACCTGTTTCACAATGCCCGCAGCGCGCTGAGCCATATCCTAAATTCCATGCAGCCGTCACGGCTCTGGCTCCCCGCCTATTTGTGCCCTGATACCCTGCAAGCCGTACCTGACGGTCTTACCCTCCTCTACTATCCCGTCGGCAGCACCCTCGAGCCGAATTTCGAGGTGCTGGAAAGCGAGATGCGCGCAGGCGACGCTGTTCTCGGCATTGCCTATTTTGGCCGCCTGCAGCCATCTGTTTGGCGTTCGATGGCGGAACGGCGGCAAGACATATTGTGGATCGAGGATTATGCCCAAGCGCTCGATACCGGCGGGGGCCCCTTGTCGAGCCTGCGAATCTACAGTCCGCGCAAGTTGCTTGGCGCGCCCGACGGCGGGATCCTCGTCGATACCGATGGCAAGGTACCAGCGCCGCTATTGGAGCTACCCGGCGACACCAAGTTTATCGACCCCTATCGAATGCGGGCGGCCGATCCTGCCGGGCAACATAATGAACACTGGTATGCCGCTTTCCGCTCGGTCGAGGCGGCGATGGCCGTCTCCAACAAGGCCATGTCGGCGGAAAGCCGCCGGATCCTTGCGCGAACCGCGGTAGCTCCGATGGCGAAAACCCGCAGGGGCAATTACCGAACCTTGCTTGAAACGCTGTCCCCCCATGCACTGTTTGGCGATTTGCCGATCGACTGGGTGCCGCTCGGCTTCCCGATGCGTTTCGAGGACGCGGACGGGCTATGCGCGTGGCTTGCGGAGCATAGGGTCTTCGCGCCACGCCACTGGCGCGACCTTCCGTCGCCGGAAAGCGATTTTCCCGAAGAGCATGCGCTTTCGCGAAGCCTTCTGACATTGCCATGCGATCAACGCTACGGCGAGGACGACATGCGCTTCATGGCGGAGCTCGTCGAACGATATATCGGCTGACACCGCGGCTCATGCACTGTTAGCCAAACGGAAATTCACCACCGGTCAGATTGGCCACGAACCGCTGGAAGATCGCGTTAGACCCTTCCAGCCGCGTCTTCATGAAACGCTCGAAGGCTGCGGCGTCGGCAAAGATTTCGCCGCGATCGAAGAACCGTGTGCGAAGATAATGCAGGAAAACGATCTCGGTGCACTCATTAGGATAAAGCCGCTCCGCGATGGGATCGTTGGGGAAGTTATAGCGCATCGGTAGCGCGACCGTCGGCAGGCTCAGATCGGCCGACGCCAGCGCGACCGCAATCTGCGGCGCCCACCAATGGCCAACGATATCGGCGATGGCATCGCGGATGGCGATGTCGCGGCGGTAGAAGCGCCGGAGCATGGCGGGCGGCCCGGCAAGCACCCCGTAGTTGATGTAAAAGGGTGCCGCCGGCGCCTCTTCTGGCGCGAAGAACGTATAGCGATAAGGTCTCTCGATCGGCCGTCCGAGAACCGCCTCGGCGAGCTCGGGCCAGTCGCGATCGGGATCGCGGGGAAGATCGTCCCGCGGAAAATGAAGATGGGCGATGACACCGGCCAGCGCCGGCGCGTCGGCCAGCTGCGCAAGCAACTCGTCGAACCGCCGCAACGGCGCGACATCGGCATCGCAGAGGAATGCAAGGTTGGCATCGTCGCGGATCGCTTCGAAGCGCTTGTCGTGCTGCGCCCGGTGCGCGGGATTGTGGGCGCCGACGGGATGCGCCCAGACGATATCGATTCGTTCGAAATAGGGCCGCCACCGTTCGGGAAGTACTTCGGCATCGTGATCGCCAAACACCGCGACGAGCCGGGCTTCGCGATAATCGCCGCCCAGGGCATCCAGCGCGCGGCGGAAAAAGGCGATCTGGCCGAAAAAACCGTCGGTCGGGCTTGCGGAAATGAGAAAGTCGAGCTTCATGCGCGAGCGATGAACAAAGTGGCAGGCATTCGTCCCCTTTTGCGCGTGGCTTGAGCTATGTCTATGGAAATAAAGGGATGGCTTCGCAGTCCGCCCGGCCCAGCAAGAATGAAGATTCGTGACATCTGATTATCTCGCCCGATATTATGACGATCGCACCGCGAAAACGCCGAGCGACCTTCTGAAGCAAGTCGGCCACACCGAATCGGGTGAGCCGATCGCAGCCTACCGGTTCGACCGGCTGGTTGAGGACATTGCCACACGGCTCGATCTGACGCCGCAGGACAGGCTGCTCGATCTATGCTGCGGCAACGGCGTGTTCACGGCCCGCCTCGCCCCGCGCGTCGAATCGGTGGTCGGCCTCGATTTCTCGCCGGGGTTGATCGATGTGGCGCGGACGCAATGCGACGCGTCCAATGCGCATTTCGCAGTCGCCGATGTCCGCAGGCTGCCACCGCTCGAACCCGAAGGCGGCGGCACCTTTTCCAAGGTGTTGATGTATGCCGCGCTTCAGCATTTTCCGAAGGCATTTCTCGGCCCGCTGCTGGATGATATCCTGGCTATGACGACGGACGATCCGGTGATTCTTATTGGTTTTGTGCCGGAGCAGCGGCGGCGTTTCGCCTTTTACGACAGCTGGCCGCGGCGCCTCACCTATCTGTCGCGCAAACTCGTCGGAAAGGATGTCATGGGCAGCTGGTGGAGCCGTGCCGATTTCGAAACGGCCTGCGCGGCACGCGGCCTCGAATGCAGCTTCCATCCGATCGCCGAGGGATTGAAAGCGCATGATTATCGCTTTGACGCGGTGATCCGCAACCGCGGGTAAGCGATGGTGCCCAACGGTTACCTCTCCCCCGAATATGCGCAATCACTGGCGGAGTTCGGCGAGATCGTGAGGCTGCCCCGAAGCGGCATTCGGCTCCTGCGGCGTGATATCGATGGGGTGCATCACGATCTGTGCGGACTTTATCCCTATGCGATGGCGCGCGATTGGGCTGCCATCGCCGAGGATATTGCCGAGTTGCGCGAGGGCGATGCGGTGTCGCTGGTATTGGTCACCGATCCGTTCGCTGCCGAACGATGCGATTGGCCGACAATCGCGGTTTGGGATATGTGCCGTCCCTTCAAACCTCATCAAGTCGTCGATCTTGGTCGCGATTGGCGGGGTGAGCGCAAAAAGAAGCTGCGCTACCTTACGCGTCGCGCATTGGCCGCCCAGCGGGTCGGGCCGGTAGAAAATCCGGGCGATTACGCTACGCTTCTGTGGAAATTCTATCGGCGAACAATCGACCGGTTTGGCCTGACTGGAATCCAGGCTATGTCCGAAGCGGCCATCGCCGACCAACTCGCTGTGCCGGGCGCCGCGCTGATCGTGGCACATGACGAGGAGGGACCGACTGGCGCAATGCTTTGCTTCGACCATGGCCACACGAGCAATTCCCATTTGTTATTCCTGTCGGATCGCGCCGAGCGGCTCGGTACCAGCTATGCGCTCTATTATGGTTGCCTTGAAGCCGCCGAGGACCGGCACTGCCGCCTGGTAAACTTCGGTTCGGGGGCAGGCGCGGTCGACGATCCCGGCGACGGGCTTCTCCGATTCAAACGCCGATGGGCCAACCGGGAAGCCGCGACGTGGCTGTGCGGAGCGATCCTCGATCGCAATCGCTACACAGAACTCTGTCGCCAAGCCGGGACGGCAAATGACGATTATTTTCCCGCCTATCGCACCACCTGACCAAGTCGGGACGACACGATTTCCGAGTTATATCATAACAGGTTAGGTGACCGGTTGGCTGCCACCGACGCACCGGCTGACAACATATTCAATGGCCACCGCGTGTTTGCAACGGACAATGGCAATGTCTAATGTCGAGGCGCCAAACGAATATCGTGCCCTGGTGTCGGCGCCAATATGAAAGCGGGCAGGAGCCCATATTGCAAGCAACCAAACCGGCGGTGCGCTCTGCGGTCATCATCCTCGGCATGCATCGCTCGGGCACATCCGCTCTGACGAGACTGGTAAACCTTTGCGGCTGGCAGGCGCCGAAGACGCTGATGCAGCCATCGGAAGCGAATGAAACAGGACATTGGGAATCGATCCCTATTGTCCGGATCAACAACCAGATCCTGTCTGCCTTTGACCGTCAATGGGCGGATCCCAAACCGATCCCGGAAGGGTGGATGGCCAGCGCAGAGATTGCCAGATTTCGCGATGCGGCTTTCGAGACCATCGCCGGCGAGTTTGGTAACGCCGACCGGATCGTCATCAAGGATCCGCGGCTTTCGCATCTGCTTCCTTTCTGGGCCGATATCCTGGACGATATGGGTGTCGCGATCCGTGTCCTGATCGCCAGCCGCAACCCGCTCGAAATCGTCAGGTCGCTGCGCAAGAGAGACGGCATGAAGCAAAATCACGGATTGCTTCTCTGGCAGTCTCACATGCTGTCAGCGGAATATCATTCGCGGCCCTTTCCCCGTGCCCTGATACATTATGACGACTTGCTGGACGATTGGCTGCAATCCCTTTCAACGGCGATGTCGAACGCCGGCGAACCGATCGAAATCGATGACGCGGTAGCGGCAAGGATCGCCGATTTTCTGAGTCCGCGCCATCGGCATGTCAGGATTCCGTCAGACGTTGCGCTCGAATCGAACGATCTCGCAACGCCGTTTCAGAATCTCTATCTGGCTTTGCACAATAGTTCGGCCGAATTCGCAGAAACCGACTTCGACCGGCTCCGTCTCAATTGGTTGACCGCCTGGGAAAAACGCAGCGAAGGGCCGGGAGCATCGCAATTTGCCGGTGAGCTGCCGGTAAAATTTGTTCAGCAGAGTCGAAAGGCAACCAAGACCGGTCGGGACGACGAGGCCCTCTCGCTGGCGCGCAAGGCAATCGATGCGGACCCGAACATTGCAAGGCATCACCATTATCTCGGCAGACTTCTGATCAAGGCCGGAATGTTCGATGAGGCCGTACTTGCCTTCGCCCGGGCAATCGCACTGTATCCAAGATCGGCAGAATATCATCACGACCATGCCGATACGCTTCGCAGGATTGGCCGGATCGACGAAGCGATCGTTGCGGCAAGGGGTGCTGTCGAATGCAAGCCGGATCACGCCGAATATGAACTTCACCTCGGCAAATTGTTGTCGGCCCAAGCGCTTTTCGAGGAAGCGGAACGATCATTTTCGGCCGCGCTCGAACATGGCGGATATTCCAGCCAATTCGTCCTTCCCTTCGCGGCGCTGCTTCGGCGTCTCGGCAAGCTCGATCAACTCGAGGCCATGTTGCACGGCTATACGGATGCCGAGCCGGCAGATTTCATCCCGCATGCCGAAATGGCCGAAACCTTGCTCGCCCTCGGCCGGCCCGGCGATGCCTTCGAGGCCCAGTCCGAAGCCGCGTCCCTGGCGTCCGCCGAAATCGGTCTGGACAGTGTGCCAGATGACGCGACATTTCTTCACGACGCGGTTGCCGACGCACAGAGCATGAAAGGCACTAAGCGGCGCGATGCGTTGTTAACGGTGCTCGCCTGGTGGCGGGCCCGGTGCCTAGCCACGGCGATTTGCGACGATCACAGCGACAATGCGGATGCGATCCCGGGCGATGGTATTTGGCCACCCGAGCTATGCCCCGGCCCACTTTCGATCCCAAAGGTTACGGCGGCCGAGCCCGAACATAATCGCCCGCTGATTTCGGTACTCATTCCCGTCTTCAACGTGGCAGAACCCCGGTGGCTTCGAGAATGCCTGGACAGCTTGCTTGCCGAAGCGGCGGGAACGCAGGATTTCGAAATCGTCGTGGTCGATGATGCCTCCACGGACAGGACCGCGCGCGAAGTGAGCACCGCCTACGGATCGCAAATTTCCTATGTGCGAAACGACGAGAATCTCGGACTGCTGCAAAACCACAATCGCTGCCTGGAATTGGCCCGCGGCGAGTTCGTGCACATCCTCCATCAGGATGATCTGGTCTATCGCGGATTCTACTCCGCGATGATCGGACCCATGCAAAAGGACGACAGTCTGGTGGCCGCCTTTGCCCGCACCCGGATGATCGACGGCGATGGCGCGTTCGCAAGCGAGCAGCCCTGCATTGGCAGGACGGCTGGACCGCTTGAGGACTTCGAAACGATGATCGCAGGCCGCCAGCTCGTGCTGTTTCCATCCATCGTCGTGCGGCGCTCGGCCTATCGTGAAGTCGGCGGCTTTTCCCCCTCGTCGACCTTCGCGTTCGATTGGGAGATGTGGTCCAGAATTGGTACGGCCGGTCGCGTCTGGTTCGACCCTTCCATCCTGTGCGCTCATCGGGTTCACGCCAAATCCGCGACCAACAGTCTGGATGCGGTAGAAAGGCTCACGGACGGCATCAGGATCGCAAGCGAAAACGCGATCAGGACGCAATCACCGGACCCGATGGACATATTGTCCGTGGCCATCAATCGACTGCTAGCGCGTGAGTGGCGAGCCGTTATCCGTCAGGCCTCGGCGCGTCCGGAACCGGAGATCGAAGAGAAGATGTGGGAAATTCTCGTTGGCGAATCCTGTACGCAGGAGTTTCGCGCCGAATTTCTCGCGCTGATCTGCGACACATAGGGTTCGCCTGTCCGGGCGTTGGCCTGTCCGGGACCTGCGCGAAGCGAAGGAGGCTACCGATGCCCTAGCGATTTAGCCCGGGCCGACGGTAGATTTCGGGGGGCTTATAGTCCTTGAGCGGATCGTATTTCTGCTTCAGCAGCACCTCGCTTGCATTCGCCATTTCCAGCCGTTCGAGGTTGACGGGTTCGTCGAACCGCATGCCGAACGCCTTGTCCGACGACCAGACGATCGTGCCGCGGATCCGTCCAAGTCCTTTGAGTTCGATCTCGTAGCTGTGATCCCTGGGCAGATGTTCGGATGCGCGACCGCCGCATCCTTCGGGCGAGAGATTGCGGATACGCACATCGATCGTGTCGTGCCCGTCATGAAGCACGCCGACGCTGAGCAGCGATTTGCGCTTTTCGCGATCGAGACTTGGCTGATTGGTCTGGTCGTTCATTCTCGGTCCCTTCCGGCGAGATGGCCTACCGCAAGTGCGTAAACATTCGGTAAGCTATAGCGGCCGCGGGTTTCAGGCCTTTCGCAAGACCACCGAGAGGTTATTGGCAGGCATTTCGATAACCTGTTCCAAATCCAGGCCAGCGCGCCGCGCAACGGCCTCCACATCGTCGAGATCGCGCACCCCCCATAGCGCGTTTCTTTCGCGCAAGGAGCGGTCGAATGCCTTGTTGCTCGGCGCGGTTTCGACGCCCGGCCGGATGAACGGACCGTAGAGAAAAAGCGGCGCGCCGGACGGCAAAATCACGGCAGCTCCGCCGAGCAATCCCTCGGTCGCTGTCCATGGGCTGATATGTATCATGTTGATGCAGAGCACGACATCGGCGGCTGTGATCGGCCAATCGGCGGACGCCGCATCGAGATCGAGCGGTGGTGCGATATGGGCGCGTTCGCTATCGGCCGACCAGGCGGCGATCGACCGGCGGCAAACGGGATCGGGATCGCTCGGTTGCCAGTGCAGCGCCGGAAAGGCCTCGGCGAAGTGCACGATATGTTCGCCAGACCCGCTGGCGATCTCTAGCACCGTTCCCGTTGGCGGCAGAATGTCGCGCAAGACGTCGACGATCGGATCGCGATTGCGCACCGTGGCGGGCGCGTGCCGCTTGGCCTCGACGCCTACCTCCCCCGCCGTCCAGGGTTTCGGTTCCTCGGGCGGCGTCATTCCGCCGCTTCGGCGACCTCCGGCTCGCGCCAGACGAGCACGGGCTTGCGCGCGGCGGCGGTCTCGTCGAGCCGGCGGCGCGGCGCATGGACGGGCGCGGCGTGCAGGCTTTTATCGCCCGCTTTGGCGCGTGCGGCGACCGAGCGAAGCGCGCCGATGAACTGGTCGAGTGCCGCCTTGCTCTCGGTCTCGGTCGGTTCGACGAGCATCGCCCCGTGCACCACGAGCGGGAAATACATCGTCATCGGATGATAGCCCTCGTCGATCAGCGCCTTGGCGATATCGAGCGTCGAGAAGCCGTCGGCCAGGCCTTTGTCGGAGAACAGCGCCTCGTGCATGCACGGTCCGCTCTTGCCGAACGGCGCATCGAGCACGTCTTCCAAGCTGCGCAGAACGTAGTTGGCATTGAGCACTGCATCCTCGGCGACCTGCTTCAGCCCGTCGGCACCGTGGCTCATCATATAGGCGAGCGCGCGCGTGAACATGCCCATCTGGCCATGGAAGGCGACCATGCGGCCGAAGCTGTCATTATGGTCGAACTCGGCCGCATTCTCTTCCTCGACGAGGTGGACGACGCCGTCCTTGGTCTTCGCGGTGAACGGGATCGGGCCGTAGGGACAGAGCGCCTCGCTCAGCACGACGGGGCCGGAACCCGGCCCGCCGCCGCCATGCGGCGTCGAGAAGGTCTTGTGCAGGTTGATGTGCATGGCATCGACGCCGAGATCGCCCGGCCGCACCCGGCCAACAATCGCGTTGAAATTCGCGCCGTCGCAATAGACGAACCCGCCCGCCTCGTGCACCGCGTCCGAAATCGCCTTCATGTCGCGTTCGAACAGGCCGCAGGTATTGGGGTTGGTGATCATCACGCCGGCGACATCACAGTCCCCTTCCCCACCCTTTCCGAGGCGCTCCTTGAGCGCCTCGAGATCGACGCGGCCGTCGGCATTGGCCGGGATGTTCTCGACGCGATAACCGGCGAATGCGGCGGTCGCGGGGTTCGTCCCGTGCGCGCTTTCGGGAACGAGGATCACCTCGCGGGCATCGCCGCGCGCTTCGAGCGCCGCCCGGATGCACAGGATGCCGCACAATTCGCCATGCGCGCCCGCCTTGGGGCTCATCGCCACGCCGTCCATGCCAGTGAGGTCGATCAGCCAGAAGGCGAGTTCGTTGATCACCTCGAGCGCGCCGCGCACCGTATCGACCGGCTGGAGCGGATGGACATCGGCAAAGCCGGGCATTCTAGCGACCTTTTCGTTCAGCCGCGGATTGTGCTTCATCGTGCACGATCCGAGCGGAAAGAGGCCGAGATCGATGGCGTAATTCTGGCGGCTGAGGCGCGTGTAATGGCGCACCGTTTCGGGTTCGGACAGTCCAGCAAGGCCGATGGGGCGGTTGCGCTCGAGCCCGCCCAGCCGCGATTCGGCTTGCGGAGCGGCTTCCAGATCGACCCCGGTCAGCGTTGCATCGCCGATCTCGAAGAGCAGCGGCTCTTCGAGCATCAGCGCGCGGTTGCCGGTGAAGGTCTCGCTGGTCGCTTCGGCATCCTGCGGCCGCGTGGGCCGTCCTTCGCGGTTCATGCTCATGCCGGCACCTCCTCGCGCTGGTTTTGCGTGACGCTGGCCAGTCCATCGGCAAGCTGTTCGACATCGGCATCGGTCGCGACTTCGGTGACCGCGACGACAATGCCGTTCGACAGTTCCGATGCGTGCGGGAACAACCGGCCGAGCGAAACGCCGGCCAGAATTTCCCGGTCCGCGAGATGGCGGACGGCTTCGCGTGCATCGCTCGGCAGTTTCAGCGTGAATTCGTTGAAGAAGGTGTCGTTCACCAGTTCGACGCCCGGCACTTCGGACAGCCGTTCGGCAGCCTTGACGGCCTTTGCGTGATTCAGTGCCGCGAGATCGCGCAGCCCCTTCTCGCCGAGCAGGGTCATGTGGATCGAGAAGGCAAGCGCGCAAAGCCCTGAGTTGGTGCAGATGTTCGACGTCGCCTTTTCACGGCGGATATGCTGTTCGCGCGTCGAGAGCGTGAGCACATAGCCACGCTGTCCCTCGGCATCGGTCGTCTCGCCGCAGAGCCGCCCGGGCATCTGCCGGACATATTTCTCCTTACAAGCGAACAGGCCGACATAGGGCCCGCCGAAATTGAGCCCGACGCCGATCGACTGGCCCTCGCCCACCACGATGTCGGCGCCCATTTCGCCGGGCGCCTTGATCGCGCCGAGGGCGACCGGTTCGGTGACGACCGCGATCAGCAAGGCCTTGTGCGCCTGCGCCTTCTCGGCGAGCGCGGACATGTCGTCGATCCGGCCGAGAATGTCGGGATATTGCACGACAACGCAGCTCGTATCGTCATCGATCGCAGCGATCAGCGCGGTAATATCGGTTTCGGCGGTGAGCGCGGGATCGCGATGGTCGATCTCGTCGCGCGTGAACTTCGCCATCGTCTTGGCGACCGCCACATAATGCGGATGCACGCCCGAGGACATCAGCACCCTGCCCCGCTTGGTGATCCGCCGCGCCATGACGATCGCCTCCCCGCACGCGGTGGACCCATCGTACATGGAAGCATTGGCGATATCGGTGCCGAAAAGCCGCGCGACCTGCGTCTGGAATTCGAACAGCATCTGCAGCGTGCCTTGCGCGATTTCCGGCTGGTAGGGCGTGTAGGCCGTCAGGAATTCGCCGCGCTGGATCAGGTGATCGACGCTCGCCGGGATATGGTGCTTGTAGGCGCCGCAGCCCAGGAAGAAGGGCGCGTCCCCCGCCGTCAGGTTCTTGCGCGCCATCGCGCCGAGCGCCCGCTCTACCGCCATTTCGGAGGCATGATCGGGCAGCTGGTGTATCGGCCCGTCGAGCCGCGCCACCTCCGGCACATCGGCGAACAGCGCGTCGATATCGGGCGCGCCGATCTTGGCGAGCATCGCTGCCCGGTCTTCGGGTTGCAGGGGAAGATAACGCATCGCGTTCCTTTCAGGACACCGTAGCGCGTTCAAAGGCGCTACAGGCTGTCGACATAATCCTTGTAAGCCGCCTCGTTCATCAGGCCTTCGAGTTCGCTCGAATCCGACATGGTGAGACGGTAGAACCAGCCTTCTTCTTCGGGCGAGGAATTGACGAGCGCGGGCTCGTCCTCGAGCGCGCTGTTGCCCTCGGTCACTTCGCCGGAGACGGGCGAATAGACGTCGCTCGCCGCCTTCACCGATTCGACGACCGCAACCTCGCCGCCCTTTTCGACCACGGTGCCGGCTTCGGGCACCTCGACGAAGACGATGTCGCCGAGCTGTTCCTGGGCATAATCGGTAATACCGACCGTGGCGCTTTCGCCCTCGACGTCGATCCATTCATGTTCTTCGGTAAAGTAACGGGCCATTCGCGCTCCCCTCAGGCTTTCGGTGGTCGGTGATAATGATGCGGGACAAAAGGCATCGGCGTGACGATGCCGGTAAACAGCTTGCCGCGCTGTTCGACGGTGATCTCCGTGCCCGGTTCGGCCGATGCGGTCGGGACATAGGCCATCGCGATCGGCTTCTGCAGGCTCGGCGCGAAACCGCCGCTCGTGACCTTGCCGACGGCATCGCCGTTCGCGTTCAACACCGGCGCGCCCTCGCGGACCGGCTGGCGGCCCTCGATGACGAGGCCGACGCGCTTGGCGATCGATCCGCTTTCGCGTTCCTGGAGAATGCGCTCGGCGCCATGAAAATCGCCGTCCTCGCGGCGCTTCTTGGAGATTGCAAAGCCCAGATCGGCAGCGATCGGCGTCGTGTCTTCATCGATATCGTGCCCGTAGAGCGGCAGCCCGGCTTCGAGCCGCAGCGAATCGCGTGCGCCGAGACCGATCGGCTTGACCTCCGGCTGTTCGGCCAACGCCGTCGCCAGCTTTTCGACCGCATCGCCCGGCACCGAGATCTCGAATCCGTCCTCGCCGGTATAGCCCGACCGGCTGACACCGATGGTGACGCCTTCCCACTCGAACCCGCCGCCCTGCATGAAATAGAAATCGCCCGGCGTGGAGCCGTCGCCCGACATGGCCGTGATGTCGAGCCGCGCCAGCGTCTCGGCGGCCTTGGGACCCTGCAAAGCCAGCAGCGCCTGATCTTCGAGATGCCTAATCTCGATATCGTCTGGTAGATGCGTCCGCAGGAAATCCAGATCGCCCGCCTTGGTCGCGCCGTTGACGACGAGATAGAGATGGTCGCCGGCATTGGTGACCATCAGATCGTCGACGATCCCGCCGCCCTCGTTCAACAGCAGCGTGTAGCGGATCCGTCCCGGCTTCAGCGCCGAGATATCGCCCGGCACGATCGCTTCGAGC
Organism: uncultured Parasphingopyxis sp.; assembly: GCF_937129435.1. Lineage (GTDB taxonomy): Bacteria > Pseudomonadota > Alphaproteobacteria > Sphingomonadales > Sphingomonadaceae > Parasphingopyxis. The sequence continues at coordinate 75,451 of NZ_CAKZNF010000004.1, forward strand.
GCTTCGGCCGCGCCTTCGCCCCAGAGCTCGACCTGGCCCATATGCGAAACATCGAACAGCCCGGCCGATTCGCGCGTCCACAGATGCTCGGCCATGATGCCTTCATACTGGATCGGCATTTCATAACCGGCGAACGGCACCATGCGGGCACCATTACCGCGGTGCCATTGGTCCAGTGGAAGAGTTTTCGCATCGGTCATAAACGGTCCTCGTGACAAACAGCCGGTCGCCCGGCCGCCCCCTCTGTCACGGAAACCTGAGAGTTTTCGCCCGCCTTGGCCAATGCTTCGGCGAGGTTACTCCTTCGGCGGGATGCCGCAATGCGCCATCCACTTTCCAGAGTGCCCTTGTCCGCGCGGTCCATGGGCCTGAGAGATTCCGGGGCGGTTGCTCCTTCGGCGGTGCGGCAAGCCACACACTCTCCCGCGCGACCATCGCCGGTTTCCCGGCTCAGGCATGCATTAAGGATGAAACGAAACGGCCCGAAGAGTCAATCGGGCGATCAGCGTGTTGCGTTATATTCAAGCTGATCCGGTTCGAGCTGGAAGCCGATCAGCAGTTCGAAGGTCGCATTGTCGACCGCCGTGCGCACCTCGGGGTCCGCCATCGGATCGAGCGCGGCATCGGCTTCGCCCGCCCGGCGGCGGCGCGTCAGCCGCTCCTCTATCTCCGGCGGAATCGACGCGGCGGCGCGCGATATCTGCGCGGTCGCCTGTGCCGTCGTCGTCGCGCGATATTCGCCATCGGCAAAGTTGAGGCCGACCCGGCCGATTTCCTTCGAGACGATCTGGCTGCCGCCGCGCAGCACGGTCGCATAATAAGGGAGGACGATCTGGCGCGAGCCGCTGGCATTGGTGCGCCGCGCGCTCACTTCGAACGTTGCCGTCGACTGGATGTTCGCGCCGGCATCGCCGCATTGCGAGCGGATATTGGAGATCACGGCGACCGCGTCGATCGCGCTCGCCTCCCGGCTGGAGCGCGGATTGAATAGCGTCACCTCGTTCGTATAGACCGGAGTCGCCACCGCCGGGCAGGCCGTGCGGTTCACGAGCAGGCCGACGCCCGCCTCGGACACGTCGATCACGTCGCGCCCGCCGCAGGACGCCAGCGCGCCGCACATCGCCATGGCCGCAACAATCTTGGTAACTTTTGACACGTAGATAATCCCCGAACTCATTGGCGCCGCACAAACCGGCCCCGGTCAATCGGCGCCCTTCATAGGAAGCGCCTTTCGCCGCTGCAAGCAATCGCGTAAGGCGCGCGGCATGAATGCCCCCAAAACACCGCTTACCCTTATGATCGCTGCGCCACGTGGATTCTGCGCCGGCGTCGACCGCGCGATCCGCATCGTCGAACTGGCGATCGAGAAATATGGCGCCCCCGTCTATGTCCGCCACGAGATCGTCCACAACCGCTATGTCGTCGATACGCTGAAGGCGAAAGGAGCGGTCTTCGTCGAGGCGCTGAACGACGTACCGGACGGCGTACCGGTCGTCTTCTCCGCCCATGGGGTGCCCAAAGCCGTGCCGCACAAGGCGGAAGAGCGCGGCCTCGATTATCTCGACGCGACCTGCCCCCTTGTCTCCAAGGTGCACCGCCAGGCCGAACGGCTTGTCGAAAAGGGCGCGCATATCCTGTTCATCGGCCATCGCGGCCATCCGGAAGTTGTCGGCACGTTCGGCCAGGTGCCCGAAGGCGCGATGACGCTCGTCGAAACGAGCGAAGATGCGCGCTCGCTCGAGCTTGCCGACACCAGCAATCTCGCCTTCCTGACGCAAACAACGCTTTCGGTCGACGATACGCGGGAGATTATCGAGGAATTGCGCGCGCGCTTCCCCGGCATCGCCGCCCCGCGCAGCGAGGATATCTGCTACGCCACGTCGAACCGGCAGGATGCGGTCAAGGCGATTGCTTCCAGCTGCGACGCCGTCTTCGTGATCGGCGCGCCCAACAGTTCCAACTCGCTGCGCCTGGTCGAAGTCGCCGAGCGCTACGGCACCGACGCGCGGCTGATCCAGCGTGCCGAGGAAATCGATTTCGACTGGCTGGAAGGCGTTGCGACACTCGGCATCACCGCCGGGGCCTCGGCGCCCGAAGTGCTGGTACGCGAGGTTGTCGAAAAGCTGGGCGAACGCTTCGCCATCGAGGAACGGGAAGTCGAGACGACGCAGGAACGCATGCTCTTCAAGCTGCCGCGCGGTCTCGAAGCCGCCTGATACATGGCCGTCTATACCGAGGTATCGTCCGAAGCGTTGAACGAGTTTCTGGCCCGTTTCGATGTCGGCGAACTCGTGTCGTCCAAGGGGATCGCCGAGGGCGTCGAGAACAGCAATTATCTGGTCGAAACGACGCAAGGCCGCTTTATCCTGACGCTCTACGAGAAGCGCGTCGATGCCGCCGACCTGCCCTATTTCATGGCGCTGCTCGATCACCTCGCGGACAAGGGCCTTCCCGTCCCGCCTGCCGTACCGGATAAAAGCGGTGAGGAAATTCACGAACTTTGCGGCCGCCCGGCCTGCCTGATCCGCTTTCTCCCCGGGGTTTCGGTAACACGGCCGACTTCCGGACAGGCACAAGCGGCGGGGCGCGCGCTCGCTGAAATGCATCGGGCGGTCGCGGACTTTTCCCGCGATCGTGAAAACACCATGGGTCAGCCGACCTGGCGACCGCTGTTTGAGCGCTGCGGCGACAGTCTCGATCGAATCGCGCCCGGGCTACAGACCGATCTCGGCCGGGCGATCGAGGATGTGGCTGCGAACTGGCATCGCTTCGAGACGGGCGAAAAGACCGAACTCGACCGGTGCGCGATCCATGCCGATCTGTTTCCCGACAATGTCCTGATGCTCGGCGATCGGGTGACCGGGCTGATCGACTTCTATTTCGCCTGCACGGATTTCCGGCTCTACGATCTCGCCGTCATGCACGCGGCATGGGCGTTCGATGCGACGGGCACGTCGTTCGACAAATCCATCGGCGACGCATTGGTCGACGGCTACACGACCCTCTTCCCGCTCAGTGACGATGAGCAGGCCGCGTTCGGCGATCTTGCCGTGGGCGCCTGCGTCCGTTTCACCCTGTCGCGCGCATGGGACTGGCTCAACACGCCTGAGGATGCCGTCGTCACGCGCAAGGATCCGCTTGCCTTCTGGCGCAGGGTCAAGATTTACGACCCCGATCTGGCCGCGAAGCTCCCGACACTCTCATGACGAAGACGGTCGAAATCTTCACCGACGGTGCCTGCAAGGGCAATCCGGGGCCCGGCGGCTGGGGCGCGCTTATTCGCTATGGCGCGCATGAGAAGGAGCTGTCGGGCGGCGAGCCGGAAACCACGAACAACCGGATGGAGCTTCTCGCGGCGATCCGGGCGCTCGAGGCGCTGACGCGGCCAAGCACCGTCCGGATCACGACCGACAGTGTCTATGTCCGCGACGGGATCACCAAGTGGATCCATGGCTGGCGGCGCAACGGCTGGAAAACGGCGGCGAAAAAGCCGGTCAAGAATGCCGACCTGTGGCAGGAACTGGTCGAAGCCGCCGCGCCGCACGACATCGAATGGGCCTGGGTGAAGGGCCATGCCGGCCACCCCGAAAACGAACGCGCCGACCGCCTCGCCAGCGACGCGGCGAGCGCAATCGGCGGTGCGACAGGCTAGCTGTTGTCTTCGACGTCCGCGCCGGGCGCGTTCTTCTTGACCGAGTTGATCGCGTTCTTCGCGCTGGACTTGCTGGAATAGCCCTCGCTCGAGAACATGACCTCGCTGTTATATTTGAAGCGGACGCGGAACTCGCCCTTCTTGTCTTTGTAGATTTCGAACTTGTGCGCCATGAGCTCTCCCCCTTGGTGATGTGCACCATCGTGTTAGGCAGCTCTTACAGGCGTTGCCAGTGTATCTTTCGCAAAAGTGCAACATTGGCGACTAACGAAATCGGTCCGGCCGATAGAGCGCCGGATCGATCGAAGACGGCACAGCTTCGGTATTTCCGTCGCCGATCAATGCCTTGCACAATTGCGCCGCCGCCGGTGCCGTCTGGATGCCGAAGCCGCCCTGCCCCGCACACCAGAAAAATCCCTCGACGCGCTTGTCATAGCCATAGACCGGCAGCCGATCGGGCGCGAAACTTCGCAGGCCCGCCCATTTCCGCTCCACCGCCTCGATCCGCCAGTCGACGGCCTTCTGCAGCCGGTCGATCGCGACCGCGATGTCGATCTCCTCGGGCGCAGCGTCGCCCGGCGATGTCGCGGTTTCGTCGTGCGGGCTCAGCCAGATGCGTCCCTCGCTTTCGCCCTTGAAGTAAAAGCGGCCCAGCGCATCGATGACGAGGGGGAGCGCCGCAGGAACCGCAGGATCGACGCGCAACTGCAAAATGGTCCGGCGATAGGGCACGATGCCGACCGGATCGACGCCCGCCAGTGACGCCACGTGGTCGGCCCAGGCGCCGGCTGCATTGACGATGACGCCCGCCCGGAAATCGCCGCGCGCGGTCGCGATATCCCAGCCGACTTCGTCTCGCTTCGCCCCGATGACCCGTGCACCGCACCGTAATTCCACGCCGCGGCGCCGGGCGGCGGAAAGATAGGCCTGATGCAGCGCCGCGACGTCGATATCGGCGCATTGGGGTTCGGATATCGCCTTGTTCCACCCGGGCTTGATGCCGGGAACGCGCTGCTCGATCTCCGATCGGTCGATAGCGTGCAACGGCAGCCCGCTATCGTTGAATTCCGCTGCGAAGGAGGCAAGCGCCGGTTCCGCGTCGGCATCCGCGATATGGATCGCCCCACGCTCGGTCAGGAACCCACGCTCGGAAAAGTCCGCCGGCGGAGCATGGAGGAAATCGAACGATGCCGTGGTCAGCGGCTGAATGCCGAGTCCGCCGTACGTTTCGGTCCAGAAGGCAGCCGAGCGGCCTGTCGCGTGATATCCGGGCGTATCCTCGGCTTCGAGTAGGACGACACGCGCATCCGGAGCGATTTCGGCCGCGACGCTCGCCCCGGCGATCCCCGCGCCGACGATCGCGAAATCGAAGCTATCCTCCGCAGAAGTCACTTTGTGCTCGACGCGATCTTGTTCAGGAAGCGATCCATCTCGGCAATCAGCGGATCGCGGATCTCGTCGATTTCGCGAAGCAGCTCGTGCGCCGATTTGTCATTCATGACGAGACGCGCATCGGGCAGCCGCCGCGCCGCCTCTTCGATGGCACTCGCCTTGACGAGCTTGTCCTGCCTCGCGGCGACGATCAGGACCGGTATCCCGACGCTCTCGAAGGTGCCACGCGCGAACATCGCTTTCGACGACGCATAGGCCGCTTTCAGCCAACTCCAGCTCGGCGGGCCGATCTTCAGCTTCGGCTGCGTGTCGTACCAATATTCCTCGTCCGAATAGCGCGGCCAGTCATGCGTCAGCAGCTTCTGCCGCGAACTTCCTGGCAGCGAGGGGCGCTCGTTCTCCTGCCAGGCATGCTGTTCGGCGAAGCCCAGGCGCACATAGGCCCGGGAAATCAGCTGGGCGAGTTTCTCCGGCAGGGGCCGGCTCTGCATCTTGAGCATCGGCGCGCTGAAAAGAGCGCCGGCGATATCGGGCTTGCGATCGATCAGGAAACGCATCGCGATATGACCGCCCATCGAATGCGAAGCGAGGACGTGCGGCCCCGGAACCCGCTGGCGCCATTCCGTCAGGAAGACCTCCAAGTCCTCGATCCATGGCTCGAAGCTCACGATATGGCCCACGGTCGGATCGGTCAGGAAACGGCCCGAACCCGATTGGCCCCGCCAGTCGAAACCGCTCAGATGCCAGCCCGCCTCATGCCAGTGATGCAGCGTTTCGAGATATTTCTCGAAAATGTCCCCCCGCCCCGTCTGGAAGATCATGCTGCCCTTGATATCGGCCCCGGCCGGGGCGGGCCATGTCCAGCGGCGATGATCCCAGCCATCGGGCGCCTGCCACCGGTCGATAACCAGTTCTTCGGGATATGCGCGTCTGTCGAAAGTCTTAATTTCGGCCATGTCGGTTACGGTTTAGAAAGCAGTAAGCCTTAGGGCTATCCCCATGTCCGGGGCAGCATCGCTTTTTTCCATGGTCTTTCTTGTGCCCGCGCTCCTCGTGGCGGCGCGGGGCGATTGGCTGCGCCGGGACATTCCGAACATGCTCAACGCAGCGATTGCCGCGATGGCGCCGGTCTACTGGTGGGCGGCGGGTTTCAGCCTGTGGCCGGAGATCGCGATCATTATCGGTTTGGCCTTCGCACTGTTTTGTCTCTTCGCGGTTGCGTTCGCGATCGGTGCCATGGGCGGCGGCGATGTAAAGATGATCGCTGCGCTCGCGCTCTGGATGACGCCGATGCAGCTTCCGATGATGCTCATCGTGATGGCGATCGCAGGCGGGCTGCTGACCGCGGTCATGGTGGTGCGCCACCGGATGACGAAACGGCTGGGCCGCCCGGAAATCCCTTATGGCATCGCCATCGCGATCGGCGGGCTCTGGGTGATCGTGAACCAGATTTTAACCAATTTGCCCCAAACGGCATAGCGGGCCGAAGGGGCTCGACAGGAGGCAGTATCTGTCATGGACGCACGTAAAATCATCTTGCTGGTTGGTGCCCTGCTCGTCGCGGGGATGACCGCCCTACTCGCAAGGAGCATGTTCGCGGATGCGGGCGCTCCGGTCGCCGTGGCCTCGGAAGCCGAGCCGCAGGGACCCATGGTCCTCGTGGCAACGCGCGCCCTGCCCGTCGGCACGATTATCGATGCAGACAGCTTCCGCTATCAGCCCTGGCCCGAAGAATTGATCGAGGGCAGCTATTTCCTCCGCGGTGAATCGGACATCGACAGCCTGATCGGCACCGTCGTGCGCAACGAAGTCACTGCAGGCCAGCCGATCACGCAGGGCGCGCTCGTGCGTCCCGGCGATCGCGGCTTCCTTGCCGCCGCGCTTGGCCCGGGCATGCGTGCCGTGACCGTTCCGGTGTCCGCGCAGAGCGGCGTTGCCGGCTTCGTCTTTCCTGGCGACCGCATCGACCTCGTCTTGACGCAGGAAGTGTCGGGCGGCGGCGAAGGCCCCCCGCTCCATGCCTCCGAAACGATCGTGCGCAACCTACGCGTCCTCGCGACCGACCAGCGCACGACGAACGAAACCAACGAAGAGGGCGAACGGCGCGTCATCGTCTCCAACACGGTGACGGTCGAAGCGACGCCGCGGATCGCCGAAAAGATTGCCGTGGCACAGACCATCGGCCAGCTTTCGCTGTCGCTGCGTTCGATCGCCGACAACACGGCCGAGCTGGAACGCGCCATCGCGGCCGGCGACATCGAGCTGCCCGACGGCACCGATCCGGCCGCCGAGCGCCGTATCATGACCGAAATCGCACAGCGCCCGGTCGATACCGATACGACTTATGTGACCGGCGGCGACGTGTCGCGTTTCCAGCGCCGCACCGTTCCCAGCCAGAACACGGCAAGCCAGCAGGCACCGGGTTCGGCCGCCGCGGACATGGCCGCCGCCATGATCGCCGCCGCCACGGCCGGCCAACAGGGTCAGAACGGGGGCGGCCAGCAGGCTCAGCCCGGCGGAGAATCGGCGCAGCGTCCTGACGGACCGTCGGTCCGCATCGCTCGCGGCAACAATGTCACCTACACACCGGTGAGGGGTAACTAAGATGACTTTGAAGAAGAAACGCCGTCACGGCCCGCTCGCGGCGATCGTCGCCGCGGGGATCGCCGCCAGCCTCGGGGCTGCCGTCCCGAGCACGGCCCAGGCTCAGGTCTCTTCCTCGCGCTTCCCGGCGCCGGTCGACAATATCACGCTCTCGGTAGGCCGTGGCCAGCTGGTCAACCTGCCGCGCGGCATGAGCGACCTGTTCGTCGCCAGCAGCAATATCGCCGATGTCCAGGTGCGCTCTTCGACGGCGCTCTACATCTTCGGCAAGGCCGCGGGTGAAACGACGGTCTACGCGACCGACCGCAGCGGCGACGTCGTCTATTCGGCAACCGTCCGCGTCGGCAACAATCTCGACAGCGTCGGGCAGATGCTCTCGCTGGCGATGCCCGAAGCCTCGATCCAGACGACGCCGATGAATGGCATGATCCTGCTGACGGGCACCGTTGCCAATCCGCAGGACGTCGAAGAAGCACAGGCGCTCGCCCAGGCGTTCGTCGGCGAAGACACGCAGGTCATCAGCCGGTTGCGCACCGCGACGCCGCTGCAGGTCAATCTGCAGGTCCGTATCGCCGAGGTCAGCCGTTCGGTCGTCCGCGATATCGGCGCCAATCTGCTGACGCGCGACACCACGGGCGGTTTCCAGTTCGGCGTTTCGCGCGGCAATCCGGGCACAATCACCGATCTCAACACCTCGGGCTTTCCGATGCTCGACGCGAGCAGCGTCTTCGGCCTGCCCGCGGGTTCGATCAGCCTGCCCTTCGATACGCGCACGGGTCAGTTCATCACCGGCGGCACGACCTATAATCCGGTCGGGTCAAACGGCACGAACACCGTTCTCAGTGCCGCCGGCCGGGTCCTCGGCCTCGATATTCTCGGCGCGCTCGACCTTGCCGAAACCGAAGGCCAGGTGGTGACGCTCGCCGAGCCGAACCTGACCGCGCTTTCGGGCGAAACCGCCAGCTTCCTTGCGGGCGGCGAATTCCCGATCCCGCTGTCGCAGGGGCTGGGTTCGGTCTCGGTCGAGTACAAGCAGTTCGGCGTCAGCCTGGCCTTTACGCCGGTGGTGCTGGCCAATGGCCGCATCTCGATGCGCGTCCGGCCGGAAGTCTCCGAGCTGACCGACGAAGGTTCGGTGCAGATCAACGGCTTCACCGTTCCTGCGCTGACGACGCGCCGCGCGGAAACGACCGTCGAACTCGGTTCGGGCCAGAGCTTCATGATCGCCGGCCTGTTGCGCAATTCGCACAACAGCACCGTCGATCGCACGCCGGGCCTGGGCGATGTTCCGATCCTCGGCACGCTCTTCCGCTCCAACCGCTGGCGCCGTGCCGAGACCGAGCTGGTCATCGTCATCACGCCGTATCTGGTGCAGCCGGTATCGGCCAACCAGATCGCGCTGCCGACCGACGGCTATCATTCGCCTTCGGATATCGAGCGCCTGCTCCTCGGCCGCACCTATAGCGGCGAGACCGGCGAAGCGCGGCCGCAGCCCATGATGGCGCCGCCGAGCACGGTGCAGCAGCCCGGCCTCGAAACCGGCGCGCTCGGCCAGATGCCGGTTCCGCCGGCAGGACAGCCGCAGGCCGATCAGTCCGCCACACGTGAAGCGGCGGGCAGCGCGGCTCCCGGCTTCTCCTTCAACGAATAGCGCAACGACCCTGGAGTGAACACGATGCGAACGATTGCTACCTCTGCCCTCCTCGCCGTTGCGACGACATTGGGTGCCTGTGCGGGCGGACCGGTCAACCAGACCGTCTATTCCGCCAACCAGCCTGTCGTCAGCCGGTCGGACTATGTCTACGACGTCAATGCCGACGGCGTCGGTTATTCCGAGGAAGCGCGGATCGTCGACTGGTTCGACACGCTCGATCTCGGCTATGGCGACCGCGTTTCGATCGACGATCCCAATCCCTATGGCAGCGCCGAACGGCGCAATGCCGTGGCCGCGATCGTCGCCCGTTACGGCCTGCTGCTCGCCGATCGCGCGCCAATCACGGCGGGTCAGGTCCAGCCGGGAACGATGCGGATCGTCGTCAGCCGGATGACGGCCGAAGTGCCGAGCTGCCCCAATTGGGATCGCCGGTCCAACGGCCAGTATGCCGGTTCGTCGACCTCCAATTACGGCTGCGCGATCAACGGCAATGTCGCCGCGATGGTCGCCAATCCCGAGGATCTCGTCCGCGGCCAGTCGGGCAGTGCTTATGGCGACCCGCGCACTTCGACCCGCGCGATCAACAGCTATCGCAGCCAGAACCCGACCGGCGAGGACGGGCTCGAGGAAATCACGACGACGGGAGGCAACTAGATGAACGCTCCTTTCAACCCTTCTTCGGTGAGCGCGCGCGATCCGTTCCAGGCCTATGTCTGCGACGAGGAAACCGCCGAGATGCTCAAGCCGATCGTCAGCGAACTCGGCTGGGCGCAGGAAAAGGTGAACAAGGGCGGGCTGCGTAACGCGGTCCAGTCGCTCTCGATCACCGCAAGCCCGAACATCCTGTTCGTCGACCTTTCGGAAAGCGGCGATCCGCTCAACGACATCAACTCGCTCGCCGAAGTCTGTGAGCCGGGGACGGTGGTGATCGCGGCGGGGCAGATCAACGATGTGCGCCTCTATCGCGACCTGCTGTCGAGCGGCATTCAGGATTATCTGCTGAAGCCGTTCAACCCGGATCAGATCCGCGATTCCTTCAACCAGGCGCAGATGATCTTTTCCGCGCCCCGCAACAGCGACGGCGCGGAAAGCGATCGTCCGCATGTGATGACGGCATTCGTCGGCACGCGCGGCGGTGTCGGCGCTTCGACGTTGGCCAGCTCCGTCGCTTGGTTGATGAGCACCCAGGAAGGCCGGCTCACCGCGCTGATGGATCTGGACGTGCATTTCGGCACGGGTGCGCTGACGCTCGATCTCGAGCCCGGCCGGGGCCTGATCGACGCGATCGAGAATCCGAGCCGCATCGACGGGCTCTTTATCGAGCGCGCCATGGTGAAAGCCAATGACAAGCTCGCCGTCCTTTCGGCCGAAGCGTCCGTCAGCCAGCCGATGCTGAGCGACGGCAGCGCCTATTACCAGCTGGAAGAAGAGTTCAAATCGGCCTTCGAGGCGTCGGTGATCGACGTACCGCGGTCGATGCTGGTCCAGTTCCCGCACCTGTTCCACGATGTGAACAAGATCGTGCTGGTGACCGAACTGACGCTGGCGGCGACGCGCGACACGATCCGGCTTCTGTCATGGTTCAAATCGAACGCACCGCATTCGCAGGTCATTGTCGTTGCCAATCGGGTTCCCTCGAGCGGCACGACGGAGATCACCAAGAAGGACTTCGAGGGATCGATCGAACGCAAAATCGATTTCATGATCCCGCTCGATGCGAAAACGGCGGTGCAGGCGGCAAAGCTGGGCAAGACGCTCGTCGAGGCCGGCAAATCATCCAAGGTCGCAACGCAGATCAACGCCCTGTGCCAGCGCCTCGTCGCCGACGATGTCGCCAGGGACGGTGATGAAGAGGAAAAGGGCAGCTCGCTCGTCGGAAAACTCGGAGGCTTCAAGTCGTTGCTCTCCAGAAAGTCCGGCAAGGACGAAAAGAGCGCCGCGTAAACCGCCACTAGCGGCCGCCCTTAGCGGGGCGGCCCTAGGGCCAAGAAGTTGGGAAGCGCCATGTTCGTGCCAATGCTGATTTTCGGTCTCGGAACGCTCGGCTTTCTGGTCGTGGCCTATGTCATTTTATCCGGCCCGAACCCGGAAAAGGCGCAGGCCAAGCGGCTGAGCAGCCTGAAGGAACGGCACAGTCCCGACGCCGGCTTCAATGCCGAACGCCAGATGAAGCGCATTCTCGCCAAGCGGGATTCGCAGCTCGACACGATGGCGGGACGGTTCATGCCGCGCCCGGAAATGCTGAAAATCCGCCTGTCGCAGACCGGCAAGAACTGGACGATGGGCCAGTATATGATCGTGTCCGGCGGGCTTTTCGCGATCAGCTTCCTGCTGCTCTCGTTTCAGGGATTGCCGCCGCTGTTCGGACTGTTCCTGGGCCTGTTCATCGCGGCCTTCATTCCGCACTATGTCGTCGGCTTTCTGATCAAGCGCCGGGTCAACAAGTTCAACGCGAAGTTTCCCGACGCGATCGAGCTGCTCGTTCGCGGCCTCCGGTCGGGCCTGCCGATCTCGGAAACGCTCACCCTCGTGGCGCAGGAAATTCCCGATCCGGTCGGCAGCGAATTCCGTCAGGTCGTCGAGAAGATCAAGATCGGCAAGACGATGGACGAGGCGCTGCAGGAAACCGCGACGCGGCTCGGCACGCCCGAATTCAAGTTCTTCGGCATCACGTTGAACATCCAGCGCGAAACCGGCGGCAATCTCGCCGAAACACTGTCGAACCTTGCGACGGTGTTGCGGCAGCGGTCGCAGATGAAGCTCAAGATCAAGGCGATGAGTTCGGAATCGAAAGCGTCGGCCTATATCGTCGGCTCGCTGCCCTTCATCGTCTTCTTCCTGATCATGTCGATCAACCCCGGCTATATGAGCCAGTTCTTCGTCGACGAGCGGCTGATCATCGCGGGCATCGGTGGCCTGATATGGATGGGCATCGGCGTGTTCATCATGGCCAAGATGGTCAATTTCGAGATCTGAGGACGGGATAGACCAAGATCATGCAGCCTGAAGTAACCACCCCGACCCTTCTCGGTATCGACGTCATCATGGTGGGGACGATCCTCGCCGCGGTGGCAACGTTCGCCGTGCTCGTCGCGATCTATGCGGCGACGACGGTGCGCGACCCCATGGCGCGGCGCGTCAAGGCGCTCAACGAGCGGCGCGAACAGCTCAAGGCCGGCATCACGGCATCGAGCGGCAAGCGGCGCAAGTCGCTGACGCAAAAGAACGAGACGACCGACCGGATGCGGTCCTTCCTGAAATCCTTCAAGGCGCTTCAGGAAGAACAGCTGCAACAGGCGCAGCAGATGCTGGCCCAGGCCGGCATCCGTTCGAAGGACAAGGCGGTCGCCATCATCTTCGGCCGCATGATCCTGCCGATCGTCATCGGCACGGCCGTAACGATGGCGGTGTTCGTCTTCGGCTGGCAGGCCGAGGCGGGCGCGTTCAAGAAATTCATGATCGTCGCCGGCTCGTTCGTTCTGAGCTACAAGGCGCCCGATCTCTACATCCAGAACAAGGTGACGAAGCGCTCCAAGGCGATCCAGAAAGGTTTGCCCGATGCGCTCGACCTGCTCGTGATCTGCGCCGAGGCCGGTCTCACCGTCGACGCCGCCTTCCAGCGCGTCGCCAAGGAACTGGGTAGCGCCTATCCCGAACTGGGCGACGAATTCGCGCTGACCGCGATCGAACTGGGCTTCCTGACCGAACGCCGTCAGGCTTTCGAGAATCTCGCCTATCGCGTGAAACTCGAGGCCGTGAAGGGCGTCGTCACGACGATGATCCAGACCGAGAAATACGGCACGCCGCTTGCTTCGGCGCTGCGCGTGCTCTCGGCCGAATTCCGCAACGAGCGCATGATGCGCGCCGAGGAAAAGGCCGCGCGGCTCCCGGCGATCATGACGGTGCCGCTGATTCTCTTCATCCTGCCGACGCTCTTCGTCGTGATCCTCGGCCCGGCAGCCTGTTCGATCTCCGACAACTTCGTCGGAGGGTAGGGTAACTGATTTGTCAGACTCGTCCTGACGGTCGAGCGCCGCACCGGCCCGCACCCCCACCCGGCCTCCCCGAGAGTATCCTGAATGGGAGGCCGGGTGGGGGTGCGGGCCGGTGCGGCGCTTTGGCGCTAGCCAAAGTCTGACAAAATCAACCCGGTGCGGCGACCTCGGGCTAGCGAGGGTCTGACGATTTCAACGCAGCCTGCGCCGCCGCGAGCCGGGCGATCGGCACGCGATAGGGCGAGGCCGAGACGTAATCGAGCCCGGTCTTCTCGCAAAAGGCGATGCTCGCGGGATCGCCGCCATGTTCGCCGCAAATGCCGAGCTTGATGGCAGCGCGCGTGCCCCTGCCCCGCTCCGCCGCCATCTCGATCAGCTCGCCGACGCCCTCGATATCGATGCTGACGAACGGGTCGCGCGGGAAAATGCCCTTGTCGACATATTGCGTCAGGAAACGCCCAGCATCGTCACGGGACACACCGAGCGTCGTCTGCGTCAGGTCGTTCGTGCCGAAGCTGAAGAATTCCGCCTCCTCGGCAATCTCACCCGCACGAAGCGCAGCACGCGGCAGTTCGATCATCGTGCCGACGAGATAGTCGAGCGTACGGCCCTTCTCTTCGAACACCGCCTTCGCCGTCTCGTCGATCACCGCCTTCATCAGCTCCAGCTCGCGCTTCGTGCTGACGAGCGGGACCATGACTTCGGGGATCGGGGCTTCGCCGCTCTCCTCGGCAACCTCGCAGGCTGCTTCGAAGATCGCCCGCGCCTGCATCTCGTAGATTTCGGGATAGGTCACGCCCAACCGGCAACCGCGATGGCCGAGCATCGGATTGAACTCGTGCAGCTCGGACACGCGGCGCTTGAGCGTATCGACCGACACATCGGCGGCCTCGGCCACTTCCTCGAACTCGCCATCTTCATGCGGCAGGAATTCGTGAAGCGGCGGGTCGAGCAGGCGGATCGTGACGGGTAGCCCGGCCATGATCTCGAAGATCTGCTTGAAATCCCCGCGCTGTTCCGGAAGCAGCTTCTCTAGTGCCGCCCGCCGCCCGGCTTCGTTCGACGCCAGGATCATCTGCCGCACTGCGGTGATCCGGTCGGCATCGAAAAACATATGCTCGGTGCGGCACAGCCCGATCCCCTCGGCGCCAAATTCGCGCGCCGTCCGGCAATCGTCGGGCGTTTCGGCATTGGTGCGGACCCTGAGCCGCCGCACCTTGTCCGCCCATTCCATCAGCGTGCCGAAATCGCCGGCCAGCTCGGGCTGGATCGTTGCGACCTTGCCCATCATGACCTCGCCGGTCGCGCCGTCGATCGTGATCGTGTCGCCTTCCTTCACCTCGCGGCCCGCGACGCGGAAGACCTTTTCCTTGGCATCGATCGCGACATTGCCCGCGCCCGACACGCAAGGCCGCCCCATGCCGCGCGCGACGACAGCAGCGTGGCTCGTCATGCCGCCGCGTGCCGTCAATATGCCCTTGGCCGCGTGCATGCCGTGAATATCTTCCGGCGAGGTTTCGACGCGGACCAGGATCACGTCCCGGCCGTGCTCCGATTTCGCCTCCGCCGTGTCGGCATCGAACACCACGATGCCCGATGCCGCACCCGGCGATGCGGGGAGCCCCTTGGCGATCACATCGCGTTCCGCTTCCGGATCGAGCGTCGGGTGGAGCAGCTGGTCGAGCGCGGCGGGTTCGACGCGCGATACGGCTTCTTCCTCGGTAATCAGCCCTTCGGCAGCCATGTCGACGGCGATCTTGAGCGCCGCCTTGGCGGTCCGCTTGCCGCTCCGCGTCTGCAGCATCCAGAGCGTCCCGCGTTCGACGGTGAACTCGATATCCTGCATGTCGCGATAGTGCGTTTCGAGAGTGTCGAAGACTCTGGCGAGCTCGCGGAACGTTTCGGACATCGCCTCTTCCATCGACGCCGGTTTCGCGCCCGCTTCCTCGCGCGCCGCTTTCGTCAGATATTGCGGCGTCCGGATGCCCGCGACCACGTCCTCGCCCTGCGCGTTGATCAGCCATTCGCCGTAATACGCTTTATCGCCGGTCGAAGGATCGCGCGTGAAGGCGACGCCGGTGGCGCTGGTCTCGCCCATATTGCCGAACACCATCGCCTGCACGTTCACCGCCGTGCCCCAGCCGCCCGGAATGTCGTTGATCCGGCGATAGATTTTCGCGCGCTCGGCATTCCACGATCCGAACACCGCGCCGACCGCGCCCCAAAGCTGGTCGTGCGCGTCCTGCGGGAACGGCTCGCCCTGCTCGTCGAGCGTGATCTTCTTGTATTCGCCGACCAGCGCCTGCCAGTCCTCCGCCGTCATCTCGGTATCGAGATGATAGCCCTTGTCCTCCTTGGCGATCTCGAGCGCTTCCTCATAGACGCCGTGATCGAGGCCGAGGACGACATCGGCGTACATCTGGATGAAGCGGCGATAGCTGTCCCAGGCGAAGCGGGCATCGTCGGCCTTCTTCGCCAGCCCCTCGACCGTCTCGTCGTTGAGGCCGAGGTTGAGCACCGTGTCCATCATCCCCGGCATCGACACGCGCGCGCCGGAACGAACCGAGACGAGCAACGGATCGCTCGCATCGCCGAAGGTCTTGCCCGTCACCTGCTCGATATGGGCGATGCCGTCGGCGACCTGCTCGCGCAGTTCGTCGGGGAACACCTCGCCCTCGTCATAATAGCGCGTGCACATCTCGGTCGAGATGGTGAAGCCGGGCGGAACCGGCAGGCCGATCGAGGCCATCTCGGCAAGGTTCGCCCCCTTGCCGCCGAGCAGGTTCTTGTCGCCGGTGCCGCCATCGGCAACACCGCCGCCGAAACGATAGACATATTGGGTCATGCAGTCGGTATTCCTGTCTGCGGCCCGCGCCGGGCGGACCATTGTTCCATCACGGCATGCGCCAGCTTGCCATAGAAAACGATCGGCCGCGAATAGCCGCGCACACGCGCCTTCGCCTTCTTCCACACGAGTGCCGTCCCCGGTTCGACCCGCTCGAACTCATCCCAGCGAAGGTGCAGCATGGGATGAAAGGCGCTGAACGGAAAGCCGGGGCGCAGGAAGAGGCCGCTATGATGCACCCAGGCCTTGATGATGTTCGAATAGTTGAGCGGGAAAAACAATCCGTCGCCAAAGGTCAGCGTCTGCCCGCGCAGGTGCACGGCATCGGCGGGCGGCTCCAGCGGCACGCGGCGCTCGCGGATGAGCTTCTTCCAGCCCAAAGTCGCGATCACCCAGATGACGAACGTCCATATCGCGGCGAAGACGAGCAGAAAGCCCGGTATGATGACGATGAGCAGCCCGGCCCCTTCCATGCCCCATCCCCGCTGTCAGCCTTCGATCTTCGAGAAATCGGCAACCCGGTGCACGGCGTCGCGGAACCGCGCGAGCAGACCGAGCCGGGCGGCGCGCTTGGCCGGATCGTCGTCGTTGACGGTGACGCTTTCGAAAAAGGCGTCGATCGGCGCGCGCAACTTGGCGAGCGCGGACATGGCGGCGGCGAAGTCCTCCGCCGCGATGGCGCTGTCGGCCTCGGGCTCGACGGTGGCTAGCGCCTCGCGGAGCAGCGCTTCGGCGGGCTCAGGGTCGTAAGCGGCGTCGGTCGACTCCCACTCCTCCTTTTTGAGGATATTCGCTGCGCGCTTGTACCCGGCGAGGAGATTGGTGCCGTCGGCGGTCTTGAGGAAATCCTGCAAGGCATGGACGCGGGCGAGCAGCCGAACGAGATCGTCCTCGCCGCCGAGCGCGAACACCGCGTCGATCAGGTCGTGACGAACGCCGGCCCCGCGTTGCTGGACTTTGAGGCGGTCGGCGAAGAAGTCGATCAAAGCTTGATCGTTCCGCCTCAACGTGACGACTGTCTCGGGACTCCTGTTTTCCAGTTCCTCGACAAAATTCTCCATACTTTCTGCACGAACAATCGGGTCGATGGATCTTGGCGTCATACGCCCAAACAGTGCCTGAAGCATCGGCGTGTCAGCAATCTGGTTGAACCAACCCGCATCGCTTGAGTGAATGGCCCAGAACAACCAGCGCTCGCTTATTCCATTTAGCGCGAAGCGCAGTTCATTCTGTTGCAATAGACCGAGGTTTCCCAAACCTGCCCGACGCAGTGCAAACGGATCCTTCGACCCAGTTGGTGTGTCGCCGCTCAGGAAAAAGCCAATTAGGCTATCAAACTTGTCCGCCAAACTCACCGCCACCGTCACGGGCGCGGTGGGCACCTCGTCGCCCTGCCCGACCGGCTTATAGTGGTCGCGGATCGCGGCGGCGACTTCGGGGTCGAGGCCTTCGGCTTCGGCATAATAGCCGCCCATGATGCCCTGCAGGTCGGGGAACTCGCCGACCATGCCGGTGACGAGATCGGCCTTGGCGAGCCGGGCGGCGGTTTCCGCCTTGTCGGCGAGGGCCGCAATTTCGGCATCGCTTACCTCGTCATTCCCGCGAAGGCGGGAATCCATCTCCGGCGGCTGGGGCTGGATTCCCGCCTTCGCGGGAATGACGATGCGTTCTTCCACCAGCCAGCGCGCCAGCTTCGCGACGCGGTCGACCTTGTCGGCGACGGTGCCAAGCTTCTCGTGAAACACGATCTCGCCGAGCTTTTCGGCATGCTGCTCCAGCGTCTTCTGCCGGTCCTGCTGCCAGAAAAATTGCGCGTCGGAGAGCCGCGCGGCGAGCACCTTTTCATTGCCCGCGACGACGCCTGCGCCGCCGTCCTTCGCCTCGATATTCGCGGTGCAGATGAAATTCGGCGCCAAGTCCCCCTCCCGCTTGCGGGAGGGGTTAGGGGTGGGCTTTTCGCCATCCTCGGACCCACCCCCGGCCCCTCCCGCAAGCGGGAGGGGGGTGCGGCAGATGAAATATTTCTGGTTGATCCGCGCGGTGAGCTGGATGACCTCTTCGGGCAGCTCCAGATACGCCCTGTCGAAACCGCCGAGCAGCGGGACCGGCCATTCGGTGAGGCCGGCATTCTCGATCACCAGCCCCGTATCGTGGACGCGCTCCAGCCCGGCCGCCTTCGCCACGGCATCGCCTTGCTCGCGGACGATCCCCTCGCGCTCCTCATGGTCGACGATGACATGGCAGGCGCGCAGCTTTTCGGCATAGTCGTCGGCGCTGCCGATCGTGATCGGGCCGCTGTGGTGGAAGCGGTGTCCCACGGTGTCGAAGCCCGACACCACGCCATCGATTTCGCACGGCACGAGGTCCTCGCCGAGGATCGCGACAATGCCCTGCAACGGCCGCACCCAGCGCAGGCTTTCGCTGCTCTGCGACGCCGCGCCCCAGCGCATCGATTTGGGCCAGGGAAAGGCGCGAACGATCTTCGGGATCGCCTCGCCGAGCACGTCTTTCGTCGCGCGGCCCGGCGTATCGATCACCGCGTAGAGGAAAATGCCCTTCTTCTCCTCGCGCTCCTCAAGCTGATCGCGCGTGAGCCCAGCGCCGCGCAGAAAGCCCTCGATCGCCTTGTCCGGCGCATCGGCGCGCGGCCCGCGGCGTTCCTCGCTGACAGCCTCGGTTTCGAGCGGCAGTCCGCGCGCGATCAGCGCGAGCCGGCGGGGGGTGGACCAGACGCTGATGCTCTCGGCCTTCAGCCCCGCCTCGTCCATCTGCTCCGAGAACAGCCGCGCGAGATCCTCTCGCGCTTTCTTCTGCATCCGCGCCGGTATCTCTTCCGAGAGGAGTTCGAGGAGGAAATCGGTCACGCCAAGCCTCCTTCGCGGCTTCGCGTCTTTGCGTGAGTCCAATTTGATTCACGCGAAGACGCGAAGACGCAAAGAAGAGGTTGGAGTGCCTGCGGCGCTATCGTGCTCACGCCGCCCACCCGTGTTTTTCCATATGCGCCTTGCACGAACCCACGGCGAGGTCGCGGACGCGGCCGATATAGGCTTGGCGTTCGGCGACCGAGATCACGCCGCGCGCCTGGAGCAGGTTGAAGATGTGGCTCGCCTTGATCGCCTGGTCATAGGCGGCGAGCGGAACGTCGTTTTCGATGCAATTGCGGCACTCGGCGGCGGCGTCCTTGAACCATTGGAACAGCTGTTCGGTCGTCGCGACCTCGAAATTGAATTTCGAGAATTGTTTCTCGTTTTCGAGGAAGACGTCGCCATAGCTCACGCCCTCATCGTTGAACGCGAGGTCGTAGACATTGTCGACACCCTGGATGTACATCGCCAGCCGCTCGAGCCCGTAGGTCAGCTCGCCCGATACGGGCTTGCAGTCGAAACCGCCCACCTGCTGAAAGTAGGTGAACTGCGTCACCTCCATCCCGTCGCACCAGACTTCCCAGCCCAGCCCCCAGGCGCCGAGCGTCGGCGATTCCCAGTCATCCTCGACGAACCGAATATCGTGTTTCAGCGGGTCGATGCCGATCGCGACGAGGCTGTCGAGATAGAGCTGCTGCAGGTCGGGCGGGCTCGGCTTCAGGATCACCTGGTACTGGTAATAATGCTGAAGGCGGTTCGGGTTTTCGCCATAGCGGCCGTCGGTCGGGCGGCGGCAGGGCTGGACATAGGCCGCCTTCCACGGATCGGGGCCGAGCGCGCGCAGCGTCGTCGCCGGGTGAAACGTGCCCGCGCCCATTTCGAGGTCATAGGGCTGCAGGATCACGCACCCCCGCTCGCTCCAGTAATCGTGGAGCGTGAGGATCAGTCGCTGGAAACTGAGCGGTGTGTCGCCCAAGGCAAGGCCTTTCGCATCTGCGGAAAATCGTCGGGCGCGGATTGCCGCAGGCACGGCCATGGGTCAAGCGCGCTGCCCCCTGTTCTCCCGTGGCGAGCCGGTATAGATTGCATCACATGCTCGTTTTCCTGCGATTACTGGCTCTGGTCGTCGCGCCGCTGTTCCTGCTCGCTTCGTGCGGCGGCGGGGAGCCGGACGAACCGGAGATGGTCGAGGCCACGCCCGCGCTCTGGGAAATCGCGGACGAGGATACCACGATCTATGTTTTCGGCACCTACCACCTGCTGCCGGACAATGTGGCCTGGTTTGCCGGGCCGGTGCGCGAAGCGTTCGAGGCGAGCGACCAGCTCGTCATCGACCATCTCGCGCCGCAGGACGCCAACCGGCAGCTCGAAGGCTTCGCGCCGGCGCGTGACGGCCAGCCGCTCTCCGCCAGGCTCTCGCCCGAATATAACGAGCGCTTCGACGCACTGATCGAGCGGTACGATATCGACCGGGCGGCGATCGACGGCGCCGATCCCTGGTTCGCGGCGATGACGCTGTCGCTGCTCGAACATCGCGCTATCGGTCTGGACGACGAGAACGACGCCGAATTCGCGCTGATCCGCGCCGCGGGCGAAGCGGGCAAGTTCGTCGTCAAACGCGAAGGCTATCGCGACCGGCTGCGCTTTCTCGACGGGCTGTCGACCGCAGTGCAGACCGAAATGCTCGAAGCGGCGATCGAACGGATCGAAACGTTGCGCGAAGACCATGCCGCCCTGCTGGAGAGCTGGGCATCGGGCGATATCGATGCCTTCGCCGCCCGCGCCCAATCGGAATATGACGACCGGCCCGAACTTCGCGAGGCCTATCTGACCGGGATCAACACGGCATGGGCCGGCTGGATCGCCGAGCGGCTCGACCGGCCCGGCACCGTCTTCATCGCCATCGATGTAGTGCGGCTCGGCGGCGACGGCAGCATCATCGAGATGTTGGCCGCGCGCGACATTTCCGCCCGCCGGATGCCGGAATAATCCGCACGGTTCGGCATCACCCGCTTGCACGCAGCGAATGCGGAGGCGATGGGGAGGCATGATCAAGTTTCTCCGGAACTTGCCGGCCATTGCCGCCCTCCTGCTGGCGACACCGGCGCTCGCAGTGCCTGCCGGCGAAAACGATCCCTCGCGCCTGATCGATGGCGATACCCAGCCTGCCGTCTGGCTTCTCGAGGACGACGATACGCGCATCTGGCTGTTCGGCACCAATCATATCCTGCCGGCCGATTATCGCTGGCGCAGCGCGGAACTCGACGCGATCATCGCCGATGCCGACGAGCTGGTGCTCGAAGTGGCCGATGACAGCGAGGCCTATCTGAAGCCCGAGCGCTTCCTGCGCCTGATGACCGCCGATCAGCCGAGTCCGATCCTCCAGCGGATCAGCCCCGAATATCGCAACAATCTTCGCGCGATCATCAAATATTCGGAGCTGACGATCGATGTGCTCGACACGCTCGAAACCTGGGCCGTGGCGTTCGTGTTGATGAGCATGTCCTACGAGCAATATTATGGCGTGCCGGGCGTCGACGGATCGATCGACGTGACGGGCGTCGAGGAAATCCTGACCGAGCGCTTCGAGGCGCAGGACAAGCCGGTCAGCGGCGTCGAGACGACCATGGGGCAGCTCAATTTCTTCCGCAATCTGAGCGAAGACGGCCAGCGGCGCTTTCTCGAAGGCATGGTCGCCAACGGGCCCGAAGACGATGTCTCGGACGAGGACGCAATCCTGGCGAACTGGCGGATCGGCAATGTCGCCGCGCTCGACGGCGAATGCGACGATCCGGAGAATTTTCCTGAAGAGGTACACAATGTCCTGCTGACCATGCGGAACGCCAATTGGACCGACTGGCTGATCGAGCGGCTGGACGAACCGGGCGATGTGCTGTTCGCCGTCGGCGCCTGCCATCTGGCCGGGCGCGAACGGGTTCAGGCGATGCTGGAACAGCGGGGATTCACGGCGCGGCGGGTGCACTAGCCTTCAATTCCTCCCCGGCACGGGGAGGGGGACCGCCGAAGGCGGTGGAGGGGCAGCTCGCTAACGAGGGTGGCGCCCCTCCACCATGCTCCGCATGGTTCCCCTCCCCGTTCCGGGGAGGAATTTCTTCCCTCACTTTTCAAACACCCCTCCCTGCGCAATAGGGACCGCATGAAAACCCTCACCACCATCGCCGCGCTGTTCGCGCTGTTTCTTTCCGCCTGCGCGCCGACCACGACGGCCACCACCGCGCGCCCGGCCGGCGCCGCCGAAGGCCCGGCCATGTGGCGGGTTGCCGACGAGGACACGACAATCTGGCTGCTCGGCACGATCCATGCACTGCCGCAGGGCTATCAATGGCGCACGCCGGCCATCGACGACGCCATCGATGCGAGCGACGAGCTGGTCCTCGAAACCGTGCTTTCGGGCGATCCGGGCGAAGCGGCGGGGCTGCTGATGCGCTTCGGCGTATCGCCGAACCTGCCGCCGCTGGCGCAGCGCCTCCCCGCCGAAAGCCGCCCCGTGCTCGGCGCGATGATCGCGCGCGGCAGCCTGCCTGAAAGCCTGCTCAACGGGCTGGAAAGCTGGGCGGCGGGGCTGATGCTCGTCGGCGTCACGCTCAGCGATCTCGACGTCAATCCGAACAACGGCGTCGAGGAGCAGTTGCAGCAGCGCTTCCGCCTCGCCGAAAAGCCGATCAGCGGCATGGAGACCCCCGCCGCGCAGTTCGGCTATTTCGACGGGCTGAGCGAGGAGGCACAGCGCTTCTTCCTGACCACCATCGTGCAGGAGCCGGACGATGTCCGCAGCGAGTTCGCCGCGATGCTCGAAGCGTGGCGCGTCGGCGACGAAGCCGCGATCGCCGCGACCTTCGACGACGATCTCGTCATGTCGGACGAACTCCGCAACGCCCTCCTCACCCGCCGCAACGTCGATTGGGCCGGCCAGATCGCCGCCCGGCTCGACGAGCCCGGCACCGTGTTCGTCGCCGTCGGTGCCGGGCATCTGGTCGGCCGAGATTCCGTGCAGCACTTCTTGCAGCGGCGGGGGATCGAAGCGGTGCGGGTGCAGTAAGGGTCTTCCCTCCCGCAAGCGGTAGTGGAACTGAGAATCCCGCTGGACGCCCCCGCCCCTTCCCCCTACATCGCGCGCCATGTCCGAACAGCCCGACTATAAAGACACGGTTTTCCTGCCGAAGACCGACTTCCCGATGAAGGCGGGGCTTGCCCAGAAAGAGCCCGGCATCCTCGCGTCGTGGGAAGAGCAAGGGCTATACGAAAAGCTGCGCGAAACACGCAAGGGCCGGGAGAAATTCATCCTCCACGACGGCCCGCCCTATGCGAACGGCAATATCCATATCGGCCATGCGCTGAACAAGACGCTGAAGGACTTCGTCGTCCGCACGCAGAGCCTGCTCGGCAAGGACGCGCCCTATGTGCCCGGATGGGACTGTCACGGTCTGCCGATCGAATGGAAGATCGAGGAGCAGTATCGCAAGAAAAAGCGCAACAAGGACGAGGTCCCGACGCGGGAATTCCGCCAGGAATGCCGCGACTATGCCCAGCACTGGATCGACGTCCAGCGCGAGGAGTTCAAGCGGCTCGGCGTGATGGGCGAATGGGACAAGCCCTATGTGACGATGGACTTTGGCGCCGAGGCGGTGATCGTCGAGGAATTCCTGAAATT
Organism: uncultured Parasphingopyxis sp.; assembly: GCF_937129435.1. Lineage (GTDB taxonomy): Bacteria > Pseudomonadota > Alphaproteobacteria > Sphingomonadales > Sphingomonadaceae > Parasphingopyxis. The sequence goes on from NZ_CAKZNF010000004.1 coordinate 99,129, forward strand.
CTGCGAGACCGCTCAGGTCTATCGCGGCGCGAAGCCGGTGATGTGGAGCCCGGTCGAGAAGACGGCGCTCGCCGAGGCCGAGGTCGAATATCAGGATATCGTGTCGACGCAGATCGATGTGGCGTTCGAGATTGTCGAGAGTCCGATCGAGGAGCTGGTCGGGGCGTATGCCGTGGTGTGGACGACGACGCCGTGGACGATTCCGGTCAATCAGGCTTTGGCCTACGGCGAGGACATTGAGTACGTACTCCTTGCGGAAGGCAAACGACGCTTCCTCATAGCCGCCGAACTAGAGCAGGAATTCTACTGGCGACTAATGCGGGTAGATAAAGAATTAGGTGGTGTTGATCCGATAACGCCGCTGTCCGAAGCTACTTCACCAGATGCCTTTCGAGGCGAGGGTGGTGATGCTGTTGGGCGCGGTAGCGTGCTGTGGCTCGGCAAAGGGTCCGATCTTGCCGGCACCATCGCTCGCCATCCGATGCATGGCTTTCTTCGTCATTCCCGCGAAGGCGGGAATCCATCGCCTGAGGGTGCTGCGAACGAAACGCCGGAGATGGACTCCCGCCTTCGCGGGAGTGACGAGGGTGGTGAGCGCAGCGCTGGTCGATTGAGTGACGAGGCGTGGGAGAAGGCGGTCGAATTCTACGCCAAGCCCCGCCCCTTCCTGCCCGGCGATTTCGTGACGACCGATGCCGGCACGGGCCTTGTCCATATGGCGCCCGATCATGGCGAGGACGATTTCGCGCTGTGCCGCAAGCACGGCATCGATCCGGTCTTCGCGGTCGAGGATGACGGCGTCTATCGCGCAGACTGGGGCTGGCTGCCGCGCGGCGACGAGCGGTCGGGTTCGGTCATCAACAAGAAGTTCAATGCGCCCGACGGGCCGATCTGTTCGGACCTGCGCGACGCCGGCGCGCTGCTCTCCGCCAGCGACGATTTCCAGCACAGCTACCCGCACAGCTGGCGCTCCAAGGCCAAGGTCATCTTCCGCTGCACGCCGCAATGGTTCGTGCGGATGGACTCCCCCCTCCCGCTTGCGGGAGGGGGTCAGGGGGTGGGCAATGCCATCTCTATCGACGATGCGGCCGATGAGGCCGGGGGGCCCACCCCTAACCCCTCCCGCGAGCGGGAGGGGGACTTGGTGCTCGGCCACGCCCAGGGCCTCGGACCCACCTTGCGCGAAACCGCCCTATCCGAGATCGACAAGACCCGCTTCGTGCCCGAGCGCGGCCATCGCCGCTTGCGCTCGATGGTAGAAGGGCGCCCCGACTGGGTGCTGTCGCGGCAGCGCGCATGGGGCGTGCCGATCACGCTCTATGTCGACACGGACGGCAATTATCTGAACGACCCCGAGGTCAATGCCCGGATCATCGCCGCCGTGCGCGAGGGCGGTGCCGATGCCTGGTTCGCGGCCGATCATCAGGCGCTGCTGGGCAACGAACACAGCCTCGACGATTACGAGCCCGTCACCGACATTCTCGACGTGTGGTTCGACAGCGGCTCGACCCACGCCTTCGTCCTCGAAAGCGACGAATGGCCCGATCTCCATTCGCCCGCCGACCTTTATCTCGAAGGCTCGGACCAGCATCGCGGCTGGTTCCAGTCCTCGCTGCTCGAAAGCTGCGGTACGCGCGGCCGGGCGCCCTACCACCAGGTTCTGACGCACGGCATGACGCTCGATCATACCGGCAAGAAGATGTCGAAGAGCCTTGGCAACACGCTCGATCCGCAGAAGATCATCGACGTCAACGGCGCCGATATCCTGCGGCTCTGGGCGGCGACGGTCGACTTCACCGAGGATCACCGGATCGGCGACGAAATCCTGAAGGGCGTCACCGACACCTACCGCAAGCTCCGCAACACCTTCCGCTACATGCTCGGCGCGCTCGGCGATTTCGAGGAAGCGGAACGCGTCGATGTGGCCGAGATGCCCGAGCTCGAACGCTATGTGCTGCATATGCTGGCTGAGCTCGATAGCGAGTTGAAGGAGGCGGTGAACGATTACGCCTTCAACCGCTATCTCCGCGCGCTGACCGATTTCGCGAATGAGGACCTGTCGGCGTTCTTCTTCGATATCCGCAAGGACAGCCTTTATTGCGACGCGCCCGGCGATCCCAAGCGCCGCGCCTATCGCACCGTGCTCGACACGCTGTTCCACGCCTTGGTGCGCTACGCGTCGCCGTTCCTGGTGTTCACAGCGGAAGAGGTGTGGAAGACGCGCTTCCCCGAAGCCGATTCGGTGCATTTGCTCGAATGGCCGGTGATCGGCGATCGCTGGATCGACGGTCCGCTCGCCGCCAAATGGCAGACGATCCGCACGGCGCGCGAGGAAGTGACCGAAGCGATCGAGCCGCTGCGTCGCGAAAAGGTCATCCGGTCGAGCAACGAGGCGGTCGTCACCATGCCGGCGCTCTCCGAAGCAAGCGAGGCCTTGATGGCGGAAATCGCGATCGTCGCCGGCGTGCAATTCGAGGGCGACGAGGTGGCCGTGAGCAAATCCACCGACCATAAATGTGGCCGCTGCTGGCGCCTGCTCCCCGAAGTGACCAAAGACGGGGCGCTGTGCGATCGTTGCGCCACGGTGCTCGAAGGACAAGACGCGTGAGCGAAACCGCCGCCATGGGCCGCCGCTGGCATATGCTCGGCTATCTGACTGCGCTCGTTGTCCTCATTGCCGACCAGCTTTCCAAATTCTGGGTGATCCAGCTGATCCAGCTGCCGCAGCGCGGGCAGGTCGAACTGCTGCCGATCCTCAATTTCACCTGGGTGGAAAATCGGGGCGTTTCGCTCGGCATGCTGACGGCCTCGTCCGATACGCAGCGCTGGCTGCTTGTCGCCCTGACCAGCGCCATCGCGATCGGCGTGATCTACTGGATCTGGCGCGAAAAGCGGCGGATGGACGTGTTCGCGCTCGGCCTCGTGCTGGGCGGGGCGATCGGCAATATCATCGATCGCGTCCGCTTCGGCTATGTGGCGGACTTTATCGACCTGCATTTCGGCGACTTTCAGCCCTTTTTGGTCTTCAATGTCGCGGATGCGGGGATTACAATCGGTGTCGTGATTTTGCTGTTGCGGGCGTTTCTGCTACGCGACAAACCCGACAAGGCGGAGACAAGTGATGCGTAAATTTGCAACCCTGGCGAGCATTGCCGCGATGGCAACCATGCTTTCGGCATGCGGCGCCTTTGGCGGCGGCCGCGACCGGCCCGACGAGTTCCTCGTCTCGCGCTCGGCTCCGCTCGTAATTCCGCCCGAATTCAACCTGACCCCGCCGCGCCCCGGCGAGCCGACGGCGCGCGGCGCCGATTCGAGCCAGCAGGCGCTCCAGGCCATGTTCGGCGGCGAAGCCCCGCGTTCGGCGGCCGAAGGCGCGCTGATCAACGAAGCCGGCGCCGATGATTCGCGCCCCGGGATCCGCAGCACGGTCGGCGATCCCGAAACCCAGGCAGTCGATTATGGCACGACCACGCGCGATATCCTGAACGCACCCGAGGGCGACGCCCCCGAAGCGCAGGTTTCGACGCCGCAATAATTTTGTCAGAATTTCGCTAGGCTGTAGTGACATTTTAGGGATTCCCAAGGCGTCGGAGTTCTGATTCAACGCTGGCTTTTGGAGGCTGGTGTGGATGGCGAGGTTGTCAGGGACGATCAGTGGGGGCGGCTGCGGGAATTTGTCCCGGGCGGGCGGAAGGGCAAGCGGGGTCCGCGCAGCGATGGGCGGCGGTTCTTCGATGCGCTATTGTGGCTGGCGCGGCCATGCGCGCGTTGGCGAGATCTCCCGGAAGATCGCTTCGGCCCCTATCAGACGATCAAGCGCCGCTATTATCGCTGGATCGAGGCTGGCGTGTTCGACCGGATATTTGAGGCGGTCGCAAACGATCCCGACATGGAGTGGCTGGCGATCGATGCCACCGTGATCCGCGCCCAAGCCCAGGCCGCCGGGGCCAGGGTAAAAAGGGGGGCGCTCAAGCCCAGGCTCTCGGCCGCTCGCGAGGCGGGTTCGGCACCAAAATCCACGCGGTAGTCGATGCGCTCGGCCTGCCGGTGCGCTTTGCCTTGGGGCCGGGACAGCAGAACGATATCGTGCCGGCCTGCAATCTGATCCGTGGCCTCAGCGCCCGGCAGGTTCTCGCCGACCGCGCCTGTGACGCCAACAGCCTGCACGATATCATCCTCGAACAAGGCGGTGATCCCGTCATCCCGCCACGGCGCAACCGCAACTATCAACATCGCTACGACCACATCGCCTACAAACAGCGCTGGGGTATCGAAGCCTTCTTCGCCAAGCTCAAGCAGCGGCGACGCATCGCCACCCGCTACGACAAGCTCGCCGCCAACTTCCTCGGCTTCATCAAACTCGCCAGCATTATGCTCTGGATCAAATGACTGAATTGTCACTACGGCCTAGTTGTTTAGTCCCGGCCTTTGATGGTGCGGCGCTCGACCGTCAGGTCGAGTCTGACAAATATCCCGCTAGTCTTCTTTCTTCTTGAACAGCTCTTCGGCGCCTTCGGGGAGCGGCCTGGCGGGCGCGCCGTCTTCGTCCCGGAGCGTCGGCCATTGGGTGCCGCTCTTTTCTTCCTCTTCCACCGCTTCGCCCCGTGCAGCCGCTTCCTCGGCCGCCAGCGCGGCTTCGGCCTCGGCCGCCGCCGTCTCACGTTCCTGCCGCAGTTCCTGCAGCAGTGCGGCGCGATCTTCCTCGACCGTTTCGTCCTTGGGTGCTTCGATACCCGCCTTCTTCGCCGCCTTGGCGACGACCGCGTCGAGTTCGCGCTGCGAGCACAGGCCGAGCGTCACCGGATCCTTAGGCGTGATTTCGGCGATGTTCCAGTGGGTGCGGTCGCGGATCGCGTTGATCGTGTTGCGCGTCGTGCCGATCAGCTTGCCGACCTGCGCGTCCGAGATTTCCGGGTGGTTGCGCAGCAGCCAGGCGATGCCGTCGGGCTTGTCCTGGCGCTTGGAAACCGGCGTATAGCGCGGCCCCTTGGTGCGGCGGACCTGCTCGGGGCCCTTCAGCATTTCCATGCGATAATCGGGGTCGGCCTGCGCCTTGTCGATCTCTTCCTGCGTCAGTTCGTGCGCCTGGATCGGGTCACGGCCGGTCAGCTTGGTGCCGGCCGTATCGTCGGCGATCGCCTGCACTTCGAGGATGTGCAGACCGCAGAATTCGGCGATCTGATCGAAAGCGAGCGCGGTGTTATCGACGAGCCAGCTGGCGGTCGCATGCGGCATGAGGGGGTGGGCCATGGGGCGTACTCCGGATAAGAAAAGGGCCGCCCCTCGCGGGACGGCCTGATATTGCCGCCTATCTAGGCAAATCGTGGCGTCAGGGCAAGAGCGCGATCAGGCCGCCTGCGGCAGCGGCGCGCGGACCACGGCAAGATTGTCGAGGAACTGGCGGGCGCTGCGTTCCCAGGTGAATTGCGAGGCATAGGCGAGGCAGCTTAGCCGGTCACAGGCCAGTGCCCCGGCGATCGCCCGGTCGAGATCATCATCCATCGCGCCGACACCCTCGGTAAGCACGTCGATCGGTCCGGTCACCGGATAGGCGGCAACCGGTGTGCCGCAGGCCATCGCCTCGATCATCACCAGCCCGAACGTATCGGTGCGGCTGGGAAAGACGAACACATCCGCACCCGCATAGGCTCCGGCCAGCGCCTCGCCCGATAGCGGGCCGAGGAAATGCGCTTCGGGATAGCGCGCGGCTAGCTCGTCACGCGCCGGGCCGTCGCCGACAATAACCTTGCTGCCCGGATGCCGGCATTCGAGAAACGCCTCGATATTCTTCTCCACCGCGATCCGACCGACATAGAGCTGGATCGGCCCTTGGAGCGACGCATAGAGCGCAGGCGGCGGCGCATCGGGCGTAAAGGCGTCCAGATCGACCCCGCGGCCCCAATGGCTAACATGATGGATGCCGTTTTCGGCCAGAGTTCGGCGCACGGTTTCGGTTGCGACCATCACCGTTTGCGCAGAGGCATGAAAGCGCCGGATGACAGGCCAGACCCATTCCGCACGCAGCGGCGTACGCCGGGCGACATAGTCCGGAAATTGCGTGTGATAGGCGGTGGTAAAGGGCACACCCCGCATCTTGCACCAGCGCCGCGCCGCATAGCCCAAGGGGCCTTCTGTGGCGATATGGACGGCATCGGGATGGGCGTCCGCGATCATCCTGCCGATCCGATCGGCCGACATCAGCGCCAGGCGGATTTCGGGATAAGTCGGGCACGGGATCGAGCGGAACATGTCGGGCGAGAAGACAGTGACACGGTGCCCCATCGCCTCGATCTCGCGCGTCACCGATTGCAGCGTCCGGACGACGCCATTGACCTGCGGCGACCAGGCATCGGTGACGATGACGATGTTCATAGAGTCGTGCTCCAATCCGTTAGGGCAGAGCCTGTCGAAGCCCGCCTCTCCTCCCGCGAAACGCCCTTCGACAAGCTCAGGGCTAACGGTGCTTTGTCGAGACTATGCAGCCATCTTCCGTTCATCCTCCACATCGCGCGCGGCCATTTCGTCGGCCCAGTGCAGCACCTCCATCCGGCCGTCGAAATGTTCGACCAGCGCCGTGCAGCCTTCGACCCAGTCGCCGTCATTATAATATTCGACGCCCTCGATATCGCGGATTTCGGCGGTGTGGATGTGACCGCAGACGACGCCGTCGACGCCGCGGCGCCCGGCCGCATCGGCCACCACCTCCTCGAACTTGGAGATGAAGGAGACCGCGTTCTTCACCTTGTGCTTGGCGTGTTTCGACAGCGACCAATAGGGCATGCCGAAGCGGCGCCGGATCGCGTTGACCCAGCGATTCAGCCCCATCATGACCTCGTAAGCCACGTCGCCGAGATAGGCGAGCCAGCGGTGCGAAAGCATGATCGCATCGAATTCGTCGCCATGGAGCACGAGCAGACGCCGCCCGTCCGCCGTCTCGTGAACCGCCTTGCGCAGGATCTCGACCCCGCCGAAATGGAGGCCGGTAAACTGCCGGAACATCTCGTCGTGATTGCCCGGAATATAGACGATCCTTGTGCCGCGCTTGGCGCGTTTCAGGATGCGCCAGACGACGTCGTTATGCTCGTCGGGCCAGTAGAACTTCTTCTTCATCCGCCAGCCGTCGATGATGTCGCCGACAAGGTACATCGTCTCGCTGTCGACGCTGTCGAGAAAGTCGATCAGCATATGGGCGTTGCAGCCCTTGGTGCCGAGATGGATGTCGGAAATCCAGATCGTCCGGTATCTGCGGCGCTCACCCTCGCTCTCGGGCGTGGCAAACCGGCGGCTCATGCGCCCGAGGCTGTTCAGGTCTGTTGGTAGATCGAGCGGTGTTTCCATCGGCTGCCCCCGGATTTTCGTTCCGCTCGAGAGCTATGGCGACCTTTTGTTACAGGAGAATCGCTTGCGGATGACAATCGCGCGTCACCTTGCCTTGCCGCTTGCCTTTATTTTTCCGGCGCATAGATAGCGCCGCATGCCCATCATCACGTTCAACGGCCATGAGGCGGTGCGACTTCGCAAAGCGAACACGGCATCGTCATGGGGTAATCGCTCCGAGATCAACCGCGTCGAACCGGTCGCCAAACCGGCGTTTTCCGTGCCGTTCCGGCTGGAACCGGGCGAGAAGATCTTCACGATCGGTTCGTGCTTTGCACGCAACGTCGAGGCCGAGCTACGCAAACGCGGCTTCAAGGTACCGATGCGCGACCTTTTCAAGACGCCTGCCTTCGAGAAACTGAGCCCCGAAATCGTCAACAATTTCGGCACGCCGTCCATCTACAACGAACTTGCCTGGGCATTCGGCGAAGAGCCGTTCGACGAGGGCAAGGGCTTTGTCGAGGTCCGGCCCGGCCAGTTCATCGACTTGCATATGGTGCCCAGCATCCGCCCCGGACCGATCGAGGACGTGCGCGCCCGGCGCGCCGGGCTGCACGAAGCGACACGTTCGCTGGCGGATTGCCGCGTGCTGATCATGACGCTGGGTCTGGTCGAGCTGTGGTATGACAATGTGAGCGGAGACTATCTGAACGTCGCGCCGCTACCGTCCACGCTCAATGCCTTTCCTGACCGGTTTTCGCTCCATGTGCTGAGTTTCGACGACTGCTACCGCTATCTGCACCAGGCCTTCGATATTGCATTCAAATATGGCCGCAAGGACCTCCAGGTCGTGCTCACGGTATCGCCCGTGCCGATGACGGCGACTCATCGCGATTGCGACGTACTCGTGGCGAACAGCTATTCGAAATCGGTGCTCCGCGCGGTGGCCGAGCAGATCTGCGCCGAAGACCAGCGGATCAGCTATTTTCCGAGCTATGAGTCCGTGACTCTCAGTGACCGGCGGATCGCGTGGATGGACGATCTGGTTCACGTCACCGAATATCTGATCGCGTTCAACGTCGACCGGATGGTCAGTGCCTATAGCGGCGAGGACGGCACCGAATTGGCGCCACCGGACGCAGTGGAGTTACCTCGCGAGTCTGCCGAGGCGTTGATCTTCGCCGACAAGGCTCGCGATGCGCGCAACCGCAGCGACCGCGCGTTCTTCAAGAAGGAAGCGCATCGGGCCAAGGATTCGCCCGGCTTTGCCATCGAATATGCGCGCTTCCTGTTCGATCAGGGGGAATTCGACGAGGCGCTGGCGGTCATCGCCGATGATGACAGTCGTTCGGCTATCGTCCTGCGCGGCGAACTGCTTTATGCACTGGAAGATTTCGCTGCTGTCGTGGAGACAGTCCGCCCGCTCTGCAAACGCGGTGTAAAGGGCAACGCCCAGTGGCGATTGCGGACGAACTCGGCCGTTCGTTTGGGCTCCGTAGAAGAGATCGAGGCGACCCGCGATGCCTGGATCGTCGCCGACCCGCGCCGCGAAACCTTCATTCTTACGCAGATCGGATCGGCGCTGCGCCGTGCGGGGCATCAGGATTTGGCGTTCGGCCACCTGTCGAAGGCAATGGGCCATACAGATGCCTATGCCGTGACCCAGCTCGAGATGGCGACGTTGCTGTTGGAAAGAGGCGAGATCGATCGGGCCGAAGCGACGATCGCCGACATCAAACCGGAAATTCCCGCGCAGGAGAACCGTCTGGCGGCACTCAGGAAAAGGATCGACGCCGAACGCGCCGCCTGAACGACTACGCCGTCAAAATAATCTTCCCGATATGATCGCCCGCTTCCATCCGCGCGTGCGCCGATGAAGCTTCGGCGAGCGGGATTGACTGGTCCATCACCGGCTTGAGTTTGCCCTCTTCCACCAGCGGCCAGACGATACGGTGTATCTCGTCGGCAAGCAGCCCCTTGAACTCGCCCGACCGCGCACGCAGCGTCGATCCGGTCAGTGTCAGCCGCCGCGACATCAGCTGCGCCATGTTGATCTCGGCCTGCAGCCCGCCCTGCACGGCGATGGTGACGTGGCGGCCGTCCTCTTTCAGGCATTGCATGTTGCGCGCGACATAATCGCCGGCGACCATGTCGAGCACAATCTCGACGCCCTTGCTATCCGTCAGCGCCTTGACCTCTTCGACGAAATCCCTGGTCTTGTAGTTGATCGCATGCGCCGCACCGATCTTGAGCGCCTCTTCGCATTTCTCGTCGCTGCCGCAAGTGACAATGACGGTGAGATCGAACAGCTTGCCGAGCATGATCGCCATCGATCCGATGCCGCTCGTGCCGCCATGGACGAGCGCCGTTTCGCCTTCCCTGGCATAGGCGCGCTCGAACAGATTGTGCCAGACGGTGAACAGCGTCTCCGGCATCGCCGCCGCTTCTTCGATCGACAGCGCATCGGGCACAGGCAGGCACTGCGGGACGGGCGCGACGCAATATTCGGCATATCCGCCGCCGGAAACGAGTGCGCAAAGCTGCTGCCCCATCAGGTCGCCGGACACACCATCGCCCAGCGCGACGACCTCTCCGGCGATTTCGAGTCCCGGGATGGAAGGAGCGCCGGGCGGGGGCGGATAGAAGCCCTGGCGCTGGATGACGTCGGGCCGGTTGACCCCCGCCGCAGCCACCTTGATCAGGACTTCACCAACAGCCGGTTCCGGCACGTCGCGCGTCACGGGAACGAGCGCTTCGGGGCCGCCGGGCGTCTCGATATCGATCGCGGTCATCGTTTGCGGCAAATCGGCCACGTTTCTTTCCCCTAAACCCCGCAATTCGCCGCCGCCTTATTGACAGCACGGGGGCGAGGGTCAACTTTAGGGTCATGGATTTGGACGAACTTTTCGCCACAAAGCCCGAAGATCCCCTGACGCTGCTTTGCAGGGAGGATCTCGATCCGCTGTCCGTCGCCGAACTGGAATTGCGGATCGAGGCGCTGGAGGCCGAAATCGGCCGGGTAAAGGCGAAGATGGACGGCGCGGTCAGCCATCGCAAGGCGGCCGACGAGCTGTTCAAGCGATGACGGTTTCGCGAAACGGGCAAGCGCCTCACGCGCCGCAATCAGCCTGTTTCACTCGCCTTGTTAACTTTTTCGTTAACCATTCCCATATAGGATTTACGCCGCCCGAAGTGGTTGGAGCGGCACGGAGTTAACCTTATGCCTTCATTTGCCCGCGAACTCGAACAGACGCTGCACAATGCGCTCGCCGAAGCGGCGAACCGCAAGCATGAATATGCGACGCTCGAACATCTGCTGCTGGCACTCACCGACGACGATCACGCGGCACAGGTGATGACGGCGTGCGGCGTCGAGATTTCCGAGCTGCAGGAAGCCGTCACCGTCTATCTCGACAATGAGCTCGACGCGCTCAAGATCGACGGCACGACCGACCCCTCCCCCACCAGCGGTTTCCAGCGAGTCGTTCAGCGCGCGATCCTGCATGTCCAGTCCTCGGGCCGCGACGAAGTGACGGGCGCCAATGTACTCGTCGCGCTGTTTTCGGAACGCGAAAGCTATGCCGTCTATTTCCTGCAGCAGCAGGATATGAGCCGGCTCGACGCCGTCAGCTTCATCTCGCACGGCGTCGGCAAGGGCGACAGCTCGGCCGAACTGCCGCAGGGCACGAACAACGACGAAGAGGCCGAGAGCGAAACCAAGCAGAGTGGCAAGAAGAAGAACGAAAGCGCGCTCAAGCAGTTCTGCGTCGATCTCAACGAGAAGGCGAAGGCCGGCAAGATCGACCCGCTGATCGGCCGTTCGACCGAGGTCGACCGCACGGTGCAGATCCTGTGCCGCCGTTCGAAGAACAACCCGCTCTATGTCGGCGAGCCCGGAGTCGGCAAGACGGCGATCGCCGAGGGCCTCGCCCGCCGGATCACCGAGGGCGACGTGCCCGAAGTGCTCGAACCGGCTGTCATCTACGCGCTCGACATGGGCGCATTGCTCGCGGGAACGCGCTATCGCGGCGATTTCGAGGAGCGGCTGAAGGCGGTCGTCTCCGAACTGGAAAAGCTGCCCCACGCGATCCTCTTCATCGACGAGATTCACACGGTGATCGGCGCGGGCGCGACATCGGGCGGCGCGATGGATGCTTCGAACCTGCTGAAACCTGCCCTCTCCAGCGGAACGATCCGTTGCATCGGATCGACCACGTACAAAGAGTTTCGCAACCATTTCGAGAAGGATCGCGCGCTGCTCCGCCGGTTCCAGAAGATCGACATCAACGAGCCGACGATCGAGGACACGATCAAGATCCTCCAGGGCCTGCGTCCCAATTTCGAGGAGCATCACAAGGTCAAATATACGCAGGACGCGATCAAGGCCGCGGTCGAATTGTCGGCACGCTACATCAACGACCGCAAGCTGCCCGACAAAGCGATCGACGTGATCGACGAGACCGGCGCCAGCCAGATGCTCGTCGCACCGTCGAAGCGCCGCAAGATGATCACGCCGAACGAGATCGAACATGTCGTCTCGATGATGGCGCGTATCCCACCGAAACAGGTGTCGAGCGACGACAAGCAGGTGCTCGAAACGCTCGAGCAGGACCTGAAGCGCGTCGTCTTCGGCCAGGATCTGGCGATCGAGACGCTGTCGTCGGCGATCAAGCTCAGCCGCGCCGGCCTGCGCGAACCGCAAAAGCCGATCGGCAATTATCTCTTCAGCGGCCCCACCGGCGTCGGCAAGACCGAGGTCGCGCGGCAATTGTCGTCGATCCTCGGCATTCCGCTCGAACGTTTCGACATGTCCGAATATATGGAACGCCACAGCGTCTCGCGCCTGATCGGCGCGCCTCCGGGCTATGTGGGCTACGACCAGGGCGGGCTGCTGACCGATGCCGTCGACAAGAACCCGCATTGCGTGCTGCTGCTCGACGAGGTCGAAAAGGCGCATCCGGACCTGTTCAACGTGCTGTTGCAGGTGATGGATAACGGCAAGCTCACCGATCACCACGGCAAGTCGGTCGATTTCCGCAACGTCATCCTGATCATGACGACCAATGCCGGCGCCGCCGACATGGCGAGCGAGGGCATCGGCTTCGGCAATATTTCGAAGGAGGATGCGAGCGAGGAAGCGGTGAAGAAGATGTTCACCCCCGAATTCCGCAACCGCCTCGATGCGATCGTACCGTTCGGCTATCTGCCGCCGCAGGTCGTCGCCCGCGTCGTCGACAAGTTCATCCTCGAACTCGAATTGCAGCTCGAGGATCGCAACGTCCACATCAAGCTCGACGACGAGGCCAAGGCATGGCTCACGAGCCGCGGCTATGACAAGCTGTACGGCGCGCGCCCGATGAGCCGCCTGATCCAGGAGAAGATCAAGCAGCCGCTGGCCGAGGAGCTATTGTTCGGCAAGCTGCTCAACGGCGGCGAGGTCAATGTCACGGTGAAAGACGACAAGCTCGAATTCGAGCTGACCCCCGCCCCGCCCAAGCGTAAACCGCCGAAAAAGAAGAAGAAAACGGCGGCTAAGAGCGAAGAGGGCTGAGGCTGTCGAAGAGGTGAGCGCATCCGCGTTCGCTTCAGACCTGTTAACCTCCGGACTGCCGTCATTGCGAGCTAAGCGAAGCAATCCAGAGCCACAAACGCCATCGCTGGCGGCTCTGGATTGCCGCGTCGCCTTCGGCTCCTCGCAATGACGAGAGATCGATTGCCGATCGCGCTCTACGACAAAGGGCCTCTCCGCCAGCCCGGTCCCCGCGCAAATGCTGGCATCTTCGCTTACACTGCTTTATGTCGGTAACACGGAAATGGCGCAGGACGACAATCACCTGTTCGGGAACGACCCCGAGACGCGTCGGCGGCGGCTGATCGGCCCCTATGCCGACGACCCCGCCTTCGATCCCTATTACGCATCCGATATCCGGGATCGCGCCGATGACGCGCGCTTCGATCCGGTCGATCCCGATTATGACGGCTATACCGAATATGGCCGGGACCATGAGGATCGGGAGCCGGTCGACTGGGCCGGTGCGGTGCGCGAACAGACCGAGGCGCGCGAACGCGATGCTTCGGCGCCGCCGCCCGACGACCCTGACGACATCGCCGAAGATACCCGCCGACCGGGCCGCGGCTGGTGGTTCTGGCTCAAATGGGCGCTGTACGGCTTTCTCGCCTTCTTCTTCATCCTGATCGCCTGGCTGATCATCGCCGCGCCGGTTTCGCGCACGGCCCAGCCGACCGTGCCGCCCGAGATCGTTTTGACCGCGGCGGACGGCACGCCGATCGCGCGTTCCGGCCCGATCATGGACCGGCCGGTGACGATGGACGAGCTGCCGCCCTATGTGGCGCAGGCCTTCATGGCGATCGAGGACCGGCGGTTCGAGGAGCATTGGGGCATCGATCCGCGCGGCATCGGCCGGGCGCTCTGGTCGAACATGACGTCGGACAGCGTCCAGGGCGGCAGTACGATCACCCAGCAGCTCGTCAAGATCACCTATCTGGATTCGGAACGCACACTGTTCCGCAAGATCCAGGAAGTGCCGATATCGCTCTGGCTCGAACTCTGGCTTTCCAAGGACCAGATCATGGAGCGCTATTTGTCGAACGTCTATTTCGGCGACAATGTCTACGGGCTGCGCGCCGCCTCGCTCCACTATTTCTACCGGCACCCGGAAAATCTGACGCTGAGCCAGGCGACGATGCTCGCGGGGCTGGTCAAGGCGCCGTCGCGGCTCGCCCCGACGAACAATCTCGAGGGCGCGCAGGAGCGGCAACGCGTCGTGATCGCGGCGATGGTCGATGCCGGTTATCTGACCGAGGCAGAAGGCGCCGCCGTCCCGCTCGCCGAGGTCGACCACCGGCCGCGAGAGGACATGCCGCGCGGCGGCTATTTCGCCGACTGGGCGATGGACGAGGCGCGCGACGTGCTTCCGGCCGGCTATGAAACGGTCGAGGTACAGACCACGCTAGACTGGGAGTTGCAGCAGCTTGCCGAGCGCGCGGCGCGCAACGGCACGCCGGCGGGCGCGCAGGTGGCGCTGGTGGCGATGCGGACGAACGGCGACGTCGTCGCGATGGTCGGCGGGCGCGACTATGCGACCTCGGCCTTCAACCGCGCGACGCAGGCGGAGCGGCAACCCGGATCGACCTTCAAGATCATCGTCTATTTCGCCGCGCTGCAATCCGGCATGACGCCCGAGACCATCGTCAACGACACGCCGATCGAGACCGGCGATTATCGCCCGTCCAATTCCGGCGGCACCTATCGCGGCCGGATCACCTTGCGCGAAGCCTTCGCCCGGTCGAGCAATGTCGTCGCGGTCCGGCTCTACCAGCAGCTCGGGCCCGAAGCGATCGCCGAAGCCGCGCGCACGCTGGGGCTGGAGCGCGAACTGCCGACCAATCCCGCCGTTGCACTGGGCAGCGCGGAGATGACGCTGCTCGAACTGACCTCCGTCTATGCGTCGATTGCGGGAGGCTATTCGCCGGTTTCGCCGCACGCCATTCCGCAGGAGGAAGCCGGCTTTTTCGGATCGCTCTTCTCCGGACCGAGCCGCGTCCCCTCGCGCCAACGCGAGCAGATGCTCGACCTCTTGAACGCCGCCGTCGACGGCGGCACCGGCAATGCCGCTCGGCTTGCCATCCCGGCCTATGGCAAGACCGGAACGACGCAGAACAGCCGCGACGCGCTGTTCGTCGGTTTCGCGGGCGATCTCGTCGTCGGCGTCTGGATCGGAAACGACGACAACACGCCATTGGGCAGCGCCAGCGGCGGCGGCGCGCCCGCGCGGATCTGGCGCCAGTTCATGGCGGGCGCGATTCAAGGCGCGGCCCCGGCCCCAACGCCCCGCCGGCCCGAACGCCGCGAAGTCGAACCGGCCATCGAGCCGGAAGAACCGGCGATCGAGAAACCCGTCGTCACCTTCGACGAAGACGGCAATGTGATCGTGGAGACGCCCGTCGGGGGCGGCCGCATCGGCATCGACGGCAACGGCCTGACCGTCGAGCCCGACCGCGAAACGCGCCGGCGGCTCGACGAGCTGGAGCGCGTCGGCGAGGACATCGAACGCCGGACCGAGGACGCCCGCCGCGCCGTCGAGGACGCGACGCGCTAGGCTCCGGGGCTAGTCGCCCGTGCCGATCTTTTCGGGGAGCGAAAACAGCGTGAAGAAGCGCTCGGCCGCTTGCCGATCCCCCTCGACGGCAAGCTCGCCCGTCGCTTCGAACTGCTCCAACGGTTTCGTGCCATAGGCAAGCGACGCGACGATCCCCGGCCGGCATTCGAGCAGCGCGTCGACATCCTTGGCCTCGGCTCGGCTCGTGTCGACCCGCCCCTTGTGGGCATGGGCGACAAACTCCTCGCCGCGCAGCCGGAACCCGATGCGCAAATCGAGATTGTCGGGAATATCCGAAACGACCATCGCGCGCAGGCTCAGCATGATGGCGGTGGGCGAGATGTGTAGCGAGGTGTCGTGATCCGGATGGCGCGTCGACCATCTCCCCATCATCTGGATCACCGGTTCCGCCTCATAGCCCCATTCGGTCAAACCGTAGACCTGAACCGATGCGGGCGGCGGCAATTTCTCCCGCCGGACGATCCCGAAACCTTCGAGCCTTTCGAGCCGCTGGGTCAGGACATTGGCACTGAGCCCTGTCAGCTCGGCGCGGATTTCGCCAAACCGTCGGGGCCCGAGCAGCAGTTCGCGAATGATGAGGATCGACCAGCGTTCCCCAATCATTTCAAGCGCAAAGGCCGTGCCGCAGGCATCGTCATACCAGCGCCTTCTCTCGGCTTGCCCCGTTTCGGTTGTTTTTTGTAACTCCACAGTTGCTTTTAATAACTACCATGGCCAACACCGTCAAATACCGATTCGCACGTCGAAAGGAACGCGCCATGAGCAAGATGATTTTCGTGAACCTCCCCGTCTCCGACCTGGCGGCGTCCACCGTCTTCTACCAGTCGATCGGCGGCGAAAAGAACGACATGTTCAGCGACGAAACCGCCGCCTGCATCGTGCTCTCCGACACCATCCACGTCATGCTGCTGACGCACGACAAGTATAAGCAGTTCACGCCGAAGCCGATTGCGGACGCCCATGCGAGCAGCCAGGTGCTGCTCTGCCTGTCGGCCGAGGATCGCGGCGCGGTCGACACGATGGTCGAGGCGGCGGCAGGCGCTGGCGGCAAGGCCGATCCGGGCGAGAAGCAGGATCTGGGCTTCATGTACGGCCGCAGCTTCGAAGATCCCGACGGCCATCACTGGGAAGTCATGCATATGGATATGGAGGCCGCGAGCGAGGCAATGGCGGGTGAGCCGCAAGCGGCCTAACCCACAGCCGAGAGGACAAAGCGATGCAGGTCAACGCCGATCACGCCCCCATCACGATCACCGCGTTCAAATGGGTGCCGCCTTTCGCACGCGGCCAGGTCCGCGATTTCCGGCTGCGCTGGATGATGAAGGAGGTCGGCTGGAGCTATGACGTCGAGCTGATCGACGGCGATACCCTGGCAACCGACGCCTACCGCGCCGAACATCCCTTCGGCCAGGTCCCCTTGCTGCGCGAAGAGGGCCGGCCGACCCTGTTCGAAACGGGCGGCATCGTGCTCGACATCGCCGAACGGACGGGCAAGCTGCTGCCGGAAGACGCAGGCGAACGCGCGATCGTCAAATGCTGGACCTATGCCGCTCTCAACTCGGTCGAGCCGTTCCTGATGGAAGTCTCCTTCGCCGACATTTTTATCGAGGATAAGGAGATCGCCGCAGGCTACCGCCCCTTTGCCGAAAAGATGGCACGGGACCGGCTCGATAAGCTCGCCAATGCGCTCGGGGATCGGGAATGGCTGGCCGGCGGCGACTTTACGATCGCCGACCTGATGATGGCCTCGGTCGTGAAGGTCGCCGACAGCGCCCGGCTGGTCGAGGAACATGACAACCTCGCCGCCTGGCGAGACCGCTGCTTCGCGCGCCCCGCCTATCGGGAGGCGATCGCCGAGCAATGCGCGGATTTTGAGGGATACGGCCCGCAGGATATGGGGTGGTCGGACGACTTCGCCGCACAAATGGCTGAAAAAGAAGGAGAGAGAGCATGACGTTCATTCAGGGATTTCTCGTCCCTGTGCCCGAGGGTAACAGGGAAAAGTATCGCGAGATGGCGAAGAGCGCCGTCCCGATGTTCGAAAAGCACGGCATGGTGCGGATGGTCGAATGCTGGGCCGACGACGTGCCCCATGGCGAAACCACCGACATGTATCGCGCGACCAAGGCCGAGGATGGCGAGATCATCGTCTTCTCCTGGGTCGATTGGGGCACGAAGGAAGCGTGGCAGAAGGCGCATAAGGCCTTTTCCGAGGATGAGGAGATGGAAGCGCCCGCCGAAATGCCGTTCGACGGCATGCGGATGACCTTTGCCGAGTTCGACACGCTGGGCGAGGCCGGTCCGGGCGGCAACTCGGCCTATGTGCACGGCTATGTCGCGCCGGTTCCGAACGCGGGCAAGGACGCCTTTGCCGAGATGTGCGCGACAATGCGCGAGGTGGCGATCGACGCGGGCGCGCTGCGCGCCGTCGACAGCTTCGCGCCATCGATCGCCGACGGGAAAATCACCGATTTCAAGCAGGCGGTGAAGGCCGAACAAGGCGAAAGCGTGGCCTTCGGTTTCACCGAATGGGCGTCGAAAGCGGACTATGAAGCGGGCATGGCGAAGATGCGCGAGGACGACCGCATGCCGGCGCCCGGATCGGACATGCCGATCGACGGGAAGCGGCTGATCTTCGGCGGCTTCGAAGTGTTGCTCGATACGGCACAGGAGGGCTGACCAATGACGAACAAGCATGGCGATTTTGTCTGGTACGAACTGATGACCACCGATGCCGCTGCGGCGCAGGATTTCTATACCGGACTCATTGGCTGGAACTGGGCCGATAGCGGTCAGGACGGCGTCGACTATCGCGTCTTTTCCGCGGGCAGCGAGCAGATCGGCGGAATGCTGGCACTCAACGAGGAAATGACGGCCGGCGGCGCGCGCCCCGCATGGCTCGGCTATGTCCAGACCGACGACCTGTCCGGCGCGCTCTCAAAGTGGAAAGCGGCCGGCGGCAGCGTGATGATCGAGGGGCAGGAAGTGCCCGGCGTCGGCCCCTTCGCGATGGTAACCGATCCGCAGGGCGTGCCGCTCTACCTGATCGACGACCAATCGGGCGAGGAAAGCACCGCCTTCTCCGCCTACGAGCCCAAGGTCGGCCATTGCGCCTGGAACGAACTCGTCACCGCCGATCCCGGCGCCGCCAAGAGCTTCTACGGCGATATTTACGGCTGGGTCGTCGGCGAAAGCATGGATATGGGTCCGATGGGCCAATATGAGATGCTCAAAAATGGCGAAGCCCGCGATTTCATGTTCGGCGCGGTGATGAAAAAGCCCGACGAGATGCCGGTGTCGGCCTGGGCCTATTATTTCCGCGTCCCCGATATCGACGCGGCACAGGCTTATATCGAAGAAAAGGGCGGGCAGATCATGAACGGCCCGATGGAAATCCCCGGCGGCGATTTCGTCATCCAGGGCAGCGATCCGCAGGGCGCGTTTTTCTCGATCATCGGAGCACGCAAATGACGAAACTCACCACCGTTCTGTGGAGCAACCACACCGCGGAGGAACAGGCGGAATTCTATACCTCGCTCGTTCCCGGCAGCCGCATCCTCAGCGTCCAGCGGACGCCGGCCGACACGCCGTCGCAGAAGAAGGGCGACGTCATCGTCGTCGATTTCGAGCTCGGCGGCCAGAATTTCAGCCTGCTCAATGGCGGTCCGATGTTTACGCACAGCGAAGCGGTCAGCATCATGATCTCGACCAAGGATCAGGTGGAGACCGACCGGTTATGGAACGCGATCGTCGACAATGGCGGCGAGGAGAGCGCCTGCGGCTGGTGCAAGGACAAATGGGGTGTCAGCTGGCAGATCACCCCCGATCGGATGATGGCACTGATCTGGGACAATGACGATCCCGCCTCGGCTCAGCGCGCGATGGAGGCGATGATGACGATGCGGAAGATCGAGATCGCCGTGATCGAGGCGGCGGCGAAGGGAGAGACCGCGGACGCGTAACGCATTCTCCCCTCCCGCTTGCGGGAGGGGCCGGGGGTGGGTCCGTTCCCACCAACGATGCGGAACAGGCAACGGACTCGCCCACCCCTAGCCCCTCCCGCAAGCGGGAGGGGAACCGATTGGAGGAACCCATGCCACGCAAGATTACCGGTGCCGCCTTCGTTTCGATGGACGGCGTGATACAGGCCCCCGGCGGGCCCGACGAGGACCCGACCGGCGGCTTTGACGAAGGCGGCTGGGTCTTCAAGATCTGGGACGACGGCGTCGGCGAAACGCTCGGATCGCTGTTCAGCGGCGAATACGACCTGCTGCTCGGGCGGCGGACCTACGATATCTTCGCCGCCTATTGGCCCTATGCCGACGGGGAAAACGCGGAGATGGGCGAGGCGTTCGACCGCGCCAACAAATATGTGCTGACGCGCGGCGATCAGCCGCTGCCATGGCGGAACAGCCATCGGCTGCGCAGCATCGACGATGTCGCGGCGCTCAAGCAGGCGGATGGCGCCGACATGATCATCCAGGGATCGAGCACCATCTATCCGGGGCTGCTCGCCGCCGGGTTGATCGATACGCTGATCACGATGACCTATCCGGTCACGCTGGGGCGCGGGAAGCGGCTGTTCGGCGAAGGCACGCCGGTCGATCTGTTCGAGATGACCGGGCATAGCGTCACCGACAAAGGGACCATGATCGCCACCTACAAGCCGGGCGGTGCATTGCCGCCCTACCCCGATGAAGCGCCGATCCCGATCACCAGCGACCGCGAACTCGAACGGCGGCGGCGGATCGAAGCGGGCACATGGTGATGCAGCTCTACGGGCACCCCTTCTCCTCCTACACATGGAAGGGTCTGATCCCCTTCTACGCCTGCGACATTCCGGTTGAATTCGTCGAGCTGAACCCGATGGAGGGCGGCGAGAATTACGCGTTCGTCCGGAAGGCCCATCCGGCGAGCAAATTCCCCGTGCTGCGCGACGGCGACACGGTGATCATCGAATCGAGCGCGATCATCGAATATCTCGTCGCGACGCGTGATGAGGCACGCAGCCTCATCCCTGCCGATCCGCGCGAAGCGGTGACCGTACGAATGCTCGACCGGGTGTTCGACAATTACGTGATGGGAACGGCGCAGCTCTCGGTGAACGCGCATATCGCCGATGCGGAGAATCCCGACCCGGCGGCATTGGAGGCGGCGAAGACGGGGCTGCTGCGCTCCTATCGCTGGCTCGAAGCCTGGTTGGGCGAAAACGCCTTCCCCGCCCATGTATCGCTTGCCAGCTGCGCCGCGGCGCCGGCGCTGTTCTATGCCGACTGGGTCGAGCGAATCCCCGATGATTGCCCTCGTGTCGCGGAATTGCGCGCCGAACTGCTGGCGCTGCCGGCGGTCAGCCGCTGCGTCGACGATGCCCGCCCCTATCGCGATTATTTCCCGCTCGGCGCCCCCGACAGGGATTGAGGGTATCGCGGGATGGATTGACTCGCTCGATGATGTTCTTATTCTGTTCCATCAATTCGATTCGAGGGGGATGACCGATGGCGGACCTGACATTCTACACCAATCCGATGTCGCGCGGGCAGATCGCGCGCTGGGCGTTGCACGAAGCCGGCGCCGATTACGAGCAGGTGATCCTCGATTACGGCACGACCATGAAGGGCGAGGACTATCTGGCGATCAATCCGATGGGCAAGGTGCCGGCGATCGTGCGGGGCGACGATGTGGTGACCGAATGCGCGGCGATCTGCGCCTATCTCGCCGATGCCTTTCCCGATGCCGGGCTGGCGCCGCACGACGACGAGCGCGCCGACTATTATCGCTGGCTGTTCTTCGCCGCCGGGCCGGTCGAGGCAGCGATCACGAACAAGTCGCTCGGCTTCGCGATCGATCCCGACAAGGAAATGACCGCCGGCTACGGCAATTACGACCGGACGGTTCAGGTGCTGAGCGATCACTTCGCCGATCGCGATTTCGTCTGCGGCGACCGGTTTACGATGGCCGATGTCTATGTCGGCAGCCACGCGGCCTGGGGCATGGAATTCGGCTCGATCACCGAGACCGAAAACCTGAAGGCCTATGCCGCCCGAATCGCCGAGCGCGAGGCCTATCAGCGCGCCAAGGCCATCGACGGCAAGCTGATCGCCGAGGCCGAAGCGGCGAAGGCGAGATAGCCGTCTTCTACCCCCGCCAGTCCGGCGGAAAGGCGTCGTGTTTCGACAGATCGTTCATTGCCTCGACCCAGGGCAACCGGTCCGCCCAGAAGATGTGTTCGGTCCGCTCTGGCGTCAGCGCATCGAACAGGCCGCCCTTCAGCCGGTAATGGTCGGGACGGACATCGCGGCGGCTCCACAGCGGTGAACCGCAACGGCCGCAAAAGCCGCGATATTTCCCCGGGCTGCTTTCATATTCGGTGACATGGTTGCGCGCGATCCAGTCGATCCGGTCGCCATCGACCGGCACGGCGATATTGAAGGCGCTTCCATTGGCGCGGCGGCACTGGCTGCAATGGCAGATCCAGGCGGCCTTGATGGGGCCTGACACGGTAAAGCGCGTCGCCCCGCACTGGCATTGGCCTCGATAGATCATCGGCGCCCTTCCCCCATAAGGAAACGAAAAAGGCCCGGCGAGTCTCCCCGCCGGGCCTTTTTTTGGTCGTCCGGCTTCGGACTATTCCTGACTGCCCATGAAGTTGAGCAGGAACATGAACATGTTGATGAAGTCGAGATAGAGGTTCAGCGCGCCCATGATGACCGTCTTGCCCATCATGTCGGTGCCCGCGACATAGGCGTACATCGACTTGATCTTCTGCGTGTCATAGGCGGTGAGGCCGGCGAAGATCAGGACGCCGATGATGCTGATCACGAAGGCCATCGCTTCCGATTGCAGGAACAGGTTGATGACCATCGCGATGATCAGGCCGACAAGGCCCATCAGCAGGAAGGTGCCCATGCCCGAAAGATCGCGCTTGGTCGTGTAACCCCAGAGGCTGAGGCTGACGAAAGCGGCCGATGTCGCGAAGAAGGTCGTCGCGATCGACTCCCCGGTAAAGCGCAGGAAGATCGTCGACATGGACAGGCCCATGACGACGGCGAAGGCCCAGAAACAGGCCTGAAGCGCGCCCGTCGACATCCGGTTGAGGCCGAAGCTCATCACCAGCACGAACGCCAGCGGCGCGAGCATGATCACCCAGGACAGCAGGCCGCCCGACATGATGATCGTCGCAGCCGGCGATTCGATGCCGCCGCGCGAAAACAGCAGCGCGACGATGCCGGTGAGCAGCACGCCGGACGCCATGTAGTTGTAAACCTTGAGCATATAGGAACGCAGGCCGGCGTCGCGCTCCACGGTCCGGGCGCCCCGGTCGAGGGTCCCCGGCTGTTGGCCCTGTAGGCCGGCATTGGGGTCGGTCCAGTTGGCCATTTCAATCAATCTCCTTTGCGACGGGGCGAATTGCCCGCCTGTCCCGACAATATCGGTGATTGCCGGTTAATTTTCAAGCATATTGGGTTTCGTTCGAGGGGGCGGATTGGTTAAGTATTTTTAGCCATGCACCGCCTGTTCGCCGCCATTCGCCCGCCCGATTCCATCCGCGACCGGCTGCTCGACATCATGGACGGCGTCAAACGGGCGCGATGGCAGGACGACGACCAGCTCCATCTGACATTGCGTTTCATCGGCGAGGTGGAACGGGAGGTAGCCCGCGATATCGCCGCCGCGCTGGGGCGGGTGCGGCAGGAACCGTTCGAAATCGCGCTCGAAGGCGTCGGTACGTTCGACAGCGGCGGCCGGCGCGGCAGCCTGTGGATCGGGGTCCGGCCGCATGACAAGCTGAAGGCATTGCACAAGCGCGTCGACGGGGCGCTACGGACCGTTGGCGTAGCGCCTGATCGCCGCGCCTTCCTGCCGCATATTACCATCGCGCGGCTGAACCGGCGCAGCGGTGAGATCGGGGCGTTTCTCGCGACGCATGGCGGCATCGCCAGCGATCCTTTTCGCGTCGAGGACTTCTGCCTCTACGAGAGTTTTCTCGGCGGCGAAGGTGCGAGCTACGAGATCGTCGAACGCTATCGGCTGGAGCCCGAACGCGGCTAGACCCGCAATTGCGTCAGCAGCCGATCAACCATCCCGGCATAGCCGCTGCCGAACAGCCGCAGATGCACAAGCGCGGGAAAGAGCTTATAGGCCGCCCGGCGTTGCTCCCAGCCGGGTTCGAGAGCGCCATAGGTTTGGTAGAACTCCTCACCCGGCGTCCCGAAAAGATGGAGCATGGCGAGATCGACCTCGGCGTGGCCATAATAGCAGGCCGGGTCGATCAGCGCCGCGAGCCGGCCGTTGCGCCAAAGGATGTTCCCGGACCACAGATCGCCGTGAAGCAGCGAAACGGCGGGCGCGGCTGGCAGGATGTCGTCGAACACGGGGCCCAGCGCCTCGATGCGCCGCAGCCAGTCGCCACCCAGCGGCCGCGCGGTCTCGACGAGACGCTGCCGCCACCAGAATTGCCGCCAGTCGTCCGTCCGCGCATTGGCCAGCACGACATCGCCAAACCGATAGTCCCTGTCCCAACCATAAGCTTCACCGCGCAGACCGTGCATGCGCGCGAGCTTTGCGCCGAGATCGGGCCAGCCGGGGGCACCGTCATTTTCGACATGGCTCAACAGCAGAACCCCCTGCTCCGCCGCGATCACGCGCGGCACGGGCATTCCCGCCTCGCCCATCGCCCGTAACATCGCGGCCTCGGCTCTCACATCGGGGCCGGCCTTCGCGACGCATTGCCCGCCATCCACCGTTGCGAGGACAATCACCTCGTTCAGATCGCCGCCCGCCAGGCGCCGTGCCATCGCCGGGTCTGCCCCGGCCAGCGCCGCAGCGCGATCCGCGAAATCGCTCACCCGGCCTCGATCCGGTCGGCCAGGGCCCTCGCCCCCGTCGTCACATCGGTCCAGGCTACGGCAAACCCATCCTCCTGCCCGTAATAGGGATCGGCGACATCCTCGCCGGACCGCCCCTCGACATGGTCGAGAAAGAGCATCACCTCCGCCCTTGCACCGTCGGGCCGCATCGCCTGCAGATCGGCAAGGACCGCCCCGTCGAGCGCGACGATCCAGTCATGCTTCTCGAAGTCGCGCGGATGAACCTGTCGCGCGCGCTGTGCGCCGATATCGACGTCGTTCGCTTGCGCCACCGCCACCGCGCGGGGATCGGGCGGTTCGCCGACATGCCAGTTTCCCGTCCCCGCCGAATCGATTTCGACATCCAGCCCCCGCCGTTCGGCCTCTGTGCGAAAGGCGCCTTCGGCCAGCGGAGAACGGCAGATATTGCCCAGGCAGACGAACAGGATCGATTGCGGCATGAGGGACTTTCTCGTTGATCGGCGAGGGAAAAGTGCAGAAGTCTTTTGCCAAAGCGCGAAGCGCTGTTACACCCCTCCCCTGCAAAAGCAGAAAAAACGTGCCCGGGGAGTTGAGTGATGTCGCAGACTGTCGAGGGAGGCGAAGGCCTCGCGCCCGGCGTCCATGAAGAGGGCACGCCCGAAGTCGCCCATCGCGCCACCGGTTACAGCTGGTACGTGCTCGGCGTTCTCGTCATCGTCTATGTGCTGAACTTCGTCGACCGGAACATCATCTCGATCCTGGCCGAGGACATCAAGGCGGACCTCGGCATCCGTGACGACCAGATCGGCTTCCTCTACGGCACGGCGTTCGGTGTGTTCTATGCGCTGTTCGGTATCCCGCTCGGCAAGCTCGCCGATAGCTGGCACCGCGTCCGGCTGATGACCGCGGGCCTCGCCATCTGGTCGCTGATGACAGCGCTGTCCGGCTTTGCGAAGAATTTCGCGATGCTCAGCGTCGCACGGGTCGGCGTCGGCATCGGCGAAGCGACAGCAAGCCCGTCGGCCTATTCGCTGATTTCCGACTGGTTTCCCAAGAAGATGCGGGCGACGGCGCTCGCCATCTATTCGTCCGGCCTCTACATCGGCGGCGGCGTTTCGCTGCTGATCGGCGGCAAGATCGTCGAATGGTGGAACGAGGCCTATCCGGTCGATGCGCCGCTGGGGCTTGCCGGCTGGCAGGCCGCCTTCATCATTGTCGGCCTGCCGGGCCTTGTGCTCGCTTGCCTCGTCTTCACGCTCAGGGAACCGCTGCGCGGCCAGAGCGAGGGGATCGTCAGCCCGCCGGTGAAAGACCCGTTCCGCGGCTTTTTCCGCGAGCTGATCGCCGTTATCCCGCCCTTCACGCTGATCGGCGCGGCGCAGGCCGGTGGGCGCGGTATCGCGCTGAACGTGCTGGGCGGCGTCGTGATCGGCCTGATCTGCGTCGGCATGGCGCTGGTCACCGACAATTACGTCCAATGGGGCGCGATCGGCGTCGGTTATTACGCGATCTACAGCTGGGCGACGACGCTCAAGCGCCGCGATGCGCCGACCTTCGGCCTGATATGGGGAACCCCGGCCTTCCTGACGACAATCCTCGGCTATGGCATGGTCGCCTTCATGTCGTACGCCGCCAGCTTCTGGGCGGCGCCCTATGCGATCCGCATTCTGGAGGAAGCCCCGGCGACGGCAGGCTGGTGGATCGGTGGACCGGGCGCGGTTGCCGGCTTCCTCGGCATCATCATCGGCGGGCGGGTTGCCGATTGGCTCCGTCAGAGCAATCCGGCCGGACGGCTGATCACCGTCGCCTTCGGTCTCGTGGCCGCCGCCCCGCCGCTTTTCGTGATGTTCACCACCAACGACCCCACGACCTTCTATGTCGCGGCCTTCCTGCAATCGCTGTTCGGCAGTTCCGCGCTCGGCGGTGCTGCTGCGACCACGCAGGACCTGGTGCTGCCGCGTATGCGTGGAACCGCGACGGCAACATTCTTCCTGGCGACGACGCTCGTCGGCCTCGCCCTCGGCCCCTATATGGCCGGGCAGGTCTCGACGATGTCGGGAAGCCTGTCGACGGGTGGGCTGAGCCTGCTCGCTGCCGTGCCAATCGGCCTGATCCTGCTGTTCATCGCCTATCGCACCGTTCCCGAAGCGGAGCGGACCGTCGTGGCGCGGGCCAGAGCTGCGGGCGAGGAGATTTAGGGACCGCGATCTGGCCAATGCCGTTAGGGCTGAGCCTGTCGAAGCCCGCTTCTCGATATCGCGAAACGCCCTTCGACAAGCTCAGGGCAAACGGCCGGAACTTGCCCGCAATCCTTTACATCGCCGCGTAGACTTCACCGCAGGCCACGCGCGATCCGGCATCGCCGGCCGGGTCGGTGCGATAGTCGTCGGGCCCGGCGTGAATCACGACGGCAGCGCCGTCGCCGTCCAGCATCGCCGCCGTGCCGCCGGTGATCCGGGCGCCTTCGACCACCAGTTCGAGAACGCCGCTACCGTCCTGCCCGACGATCAGATTGGGCATGTCGCCCATATGCTGACCCGCCGGGTTTTCGCGGCCATGCTCGCGGTTCATCGGGTTCCAGTGTCCGCCGGCGCTCGTGAAGTCGGGCGCGACGCAGCTGCCGGTCATATGGATGTGCGCGCCATGCGCGCCAGGGGTCAGCCCGCGCCCCTCGATCACCACGCGGACGCCCGTATCGAGCTGCTCGAAGGTCACCGCGCCGCGATCCATGCCGGACGCGTCGGCGAGATCGGCGCGCGCGAAATCGACGCTGTTCGGCGGTGGAATGTCGCTCATGCCGCCAGTGTTCATGCAGCCGGACAATCCGGCGGCGGCGATCATGGCGGCGGCTGTAGCGAGCTTGTTCATCGGCTTTCCCCTTCGGCTTATCTAAGTTGAACCGCTGAGACGCGCTGAAGTTGCATGATTCGGCGCCAAATCGAAGCCTAGCTCGCCGCCATCCGCCTCTCGATCTCCGCGATATCCTCCTGCGTGTCGACGCCGGGTGCCCCTTCCTCCGTCTCGATGAGACGGATCGGGATGCCGGCCGCCAGGAAACGCAACTGTTCGAGACACTCGGCACGCTCCTCCGCGGGTACGGGCAAAGCGGGAAAGGACAGCAGCGCCGCGCGGCGATAGGCATAGATGCCGGCATGCTGGAGATAGCGGGCATGGCCCGTTTCGCGCGGATGCGGGATGACGGCGCGGCTGAAATAAAGCGCGTCGCCGCTGGCGCTGCGGACGACCTTCACCCGATTCGTGTTGTTCGCCTGTTCGGCGCTGATCGGATGGCACAGGCTGGCGACCTCGACCTCGGGCTCGTCGTGCATGAGCTTTGCCAGACGGGCGAGATCGGCGGGGCGCACGAGCGGCTCGTCGCCCTGGATGTTGAGGATCACCTCGGCATCGATCCGCGCCGTGACTTCGGCCAGACGGTCGGAGCCGCTTTCGTGGTCGGCGCGCGTCATCTCGACCCGGCCGCCGAAATCCTCGACCGCCATCGCGATGCGCTCGTCGTCGGTGGCAACGATCACGGCGTCGATGCCGTCCGCTTCCATCGCCCGGTCCCAGACATGGGCGATCATCGGCTTGCCGGCGATCTTTGCGAGGGGTTTGCCGGGAAAGCGCGTCGAGCCCCAACGCGCGGGGATGATCGCCGTCGTCGTCACGCGTTGCGCGAAATGGCGGCGATCGCCTTCAGATCGGCGAGCAGATCCGGCAGCCATTCGAAGGGGAGCATGTTCGGGCCGTCGCACGGTGCGTTGTCGGGGTCGGGATGGGTTTCCATGAAGAGGCCCGAAATTGCGCCGGTCGCCACGGCCGCGCGCGCCAAGGCCGGAGCGTGCTTGCGTTCGCCGCCGCTGCTGTCGCCCTGTGCGCCCGGCAGTTGCACCGAATGCGTCGCGTCGAACACGACGGGGCAGCCTGTCGTTTCCTTCATGATGGTCAGCCCGCGCATATCGACGACGAGATTGCCATAGCCGAAGCTCGTCCCGCGTTCGCAGACGAAGAGTTGCGCCTCGACACCGGCTTCTTCGGCAGCGATCCGCGCTTTTTCGACGACCTTCGTCATATCCCAAGGCGCCAGGAACTGGCCCTTCTTGACGTTGACCGGCTTTCCGGTGCGGGCGACGGCGGCGATGAAATCGGACTGGCGGCAGAGAAAGGCCGGTGTTTGCAACATGTCGACAGCCTCGGCGGCCGGCGCCGCCTGATCGGGCGTGTGCACATCGGTAATGACAGGCACGCCCAGCGTCTCGCGCACATCGGCCAGGATCTGCAATCCCGCATCGATGCCGACACCGCGGAAGCTCGCCGCCGACGTCCGGTTCGCCTTGTCGAACGAGGATTTATAGACGAGGCCGATCCCGGCCCGCGCGAAGATGCCTTTCAGCTCTTCGGCCGTTTCCAGCGCGAAATCGCGGGATTCGATCGCACAGGGCCCGGCAATCACGAAAAGATCGTCCGCGCGCCACGGCCCCGGATCAGTCATGAATCTGGATGACGCCGAGCACCTTTTTCGACGGATCTGCGACGACGAGCGCCGTGATGCGCGCGTCGTGCATCTTGATATCGGCTTCGTAAAGCGTCTCGTCCGGCCCGATCGTCATCGGATCGCGCGTCATGATATCCGCCGCGCACAGGCCCGAAATCTCCTCGGAGCGTTCCAGGCCACGCCGCAGATCGCCATCGGTGACGATGCCGCGAAGCGTCTGATCCTCCATGACGAGGACGAGGCCGAGCTTGCCCTCCGACATCACCGGCAGCATGTCCTTGAGCGGCGATCCCGGCGCACAGATCGGCAGGTCTTCCTTGTGCATCGCCTTGCGAACCGGTGTCTTGAGCCGCGACCCAAGTTTTCCGCCAGGATGATATTGCGCGAAATCCGACGCGCCGAAGCCGCGCGCTTCGCACAGCGCAATCGCCAGCGCGTCCCCCATCGCCATGGCGACAATCGTCGAGGTCGTCGGCGCGAGGTTGTGGAGACAGGCTTCGCGCTCGATCGAGGCATCGAGCGTAACCGTCGCCATCTTCGCCAAAGTCGAGCGCAAATCGCCGGTGATCGCAATGATCGGCACGTCGAGCGCGCGCAAATAGGGGATGAGGCCGAGCACTTCCTGCGATTCGCCGCTGGCCGAAATCAGGATGGCGACGTTGCCCGGCGCAATCATGCCGAGATCGCCATGTGCTGCATCGGCGGAATGGACGAACATGCTCGGCGTGCCGAGTGATGCGAGCGTCGCGCTGATCTTGCGGGCGACGAGACCGGACTTGCCGATGCCGGACACGACGACGCGGTTGTTATATTCGAGGATCAGGTTGACGGCGCGATCGAATTCGTCGTCGATCCGGCTGGCCAGTGTCGCCACCGCAGCGGCGTTGATCGCGAGCGCATGTGCTGCAGCGCGGCGTGGGCTCGTCGGTTGCGCCTCGGGCTCAATCCGGTTGCGAGCGTTCGGAATCTCCATGCCACCTCTTTCGACCGGCAAATGTGCGGTTCTTCCGCTCCATATTGCGGCTTGTTGAAAAATTCCTTCCGTTCAACGCGTTTAACGCCGGATTGGCTTTCGCGCAATAATAGTTCATGTAAGACGGCGGGGCGCAACAGGAGTGAGTATAATGAGGGGCAAACCGCCGCGCGCCGAGTTGGTGCGAGAGTCCGCGCATCGAGAAGCCCCGCGAGAAACGCGCTCCAACCCCGAAATTCCCGCAGATGCGCCCTATTGTTTTCGCGGCCGCAACATCCTGTTGCTGCAGGGTCCGGTCGGCCCGTTTTTCGCGCGGCTGGCACAGGACCTGCGCTGGGCGGGCGCCAACGTCCACAAGGTCAATTTCAACGGCGGCGATCTCTATTATTTCCCCCGCGATTTCACCAATTTCACCGGGCGGATGGAAGAATTTCCCGCCTTCCTCGAACGAATCTGCGAGGAAAAGCGGATCGATACGATCATGCTGTTCGGCGACTGTCGCGGCATGCACAAGATCGCCTGCGACCGCGCCGACAATCTCGGCATCGACGTCTACGTCTTCGAGGAAGGCTATCTGCGCCCCGATTACATCACGATGGAGCGCCACGGCGTCAACGGCCGCTCGGCCATGCCCCGTGCCGGCATCTTCTATCTCAACACCGAGGCACCGGAGCCCAATACGACCCAGACGGTCGGCCCGAGCTTCTGGTTCGCGACCGGATGGGCTTTCACCTATTATTTCTGGGCGATCATTCTCTGGCCACTGTTCCCGCGCTACCGGCATCACCGGCCGCTGAGCTGGTTCGACGGTCTGCGCTGGGTGCGCGGCGGTTTCCGCAAATTCTGGTATGGCTGGCGCAACCGAAAGATCGCAAACCGCCTGACCGGCGATACACCGCCGCGCTTCTTCCTCGTCCCGCTCCAGGTGCACAACGACGCCCAGGTCGGAGTGCATTCAGTGTTCGACGATGTCGAGGAATTCATCCGGAACGTGACGCAATCCTTTGCGTCCCATGCGCCGGACGACGCGCATCTCGTGATCAAGCACCACCCGATGGACCGGCCCTATACCGATTATACGCGGCTGATCCGGCAGTTGCGCGAAAGGACGGGCTTGGGCGACCGGCTGATCTACGTCCACGACATCCACCTGCCGACGCTGATCGTGCGTTCCGAGGGCGTGGTGACCATCAACAGCACGACCGGCATGTCCGCGCTCCACCACGGCAAGCCGACTTTGGCGCTGGGCGATGCCGTCTACCGGATCGAGGGATTGACGGCGAATGTCTCGGTCGACCGGTTCTGGTCCGAGGCAGCGAACCATCCCGTGCATGCCGAACTCTACACGCGCTTCCGCAACCAGCTGATCGAGCGGACGCAGCTCAACGGCAATTTCTACAGGCGCATCCGGATTCCCGGCACGCGGGCCGGCATCAACTGGGCGCGCGGCGCGGTGAATGCGAATGCCAGGGGCGACGACCAGCAAGGCTGATCCGCCCGGAACAGCGGCAAGTCATCGCAGGCCTGCCCGACCCTAGAAAATCCTGAAGATCGAGGCGACGGCGAGGCCTGTCTGGCCCAGAATTTGCGCGATATCGCGAATGAGGGCGATCGTCTGTCCGGGTGCCCGGGGCGGGACGAGGATACGGTCGCCGGGCCGGACATCGCCGCCGAGCTGCACACTGCCGTCGGGGTGGATAACCAGCGTATCTCCGCGATCGGCCAGACGCGTAAATCCGCCGGCCCGCTCCACATAATCGCGCGCATCGTTGTTCGGCGTCCACAGCATCGTCTGCGGCAACTCAACTTCGCCCGCAATCACGACGGTCTGCGTCTGATAAGGGATGACGATAACATCATCGGGTTCCAGCAGCACCTGATCGAGAACCGCGTCGTCGGGGAAGGAGATCAATCCGCGCGGTTGAACCTGACGGGCGCGCTGGATGAATGCGGCGAGCGCAGGGACCTGCGCCGCGCGCGCCTGCGCCACGCCGGGAGACGAACCGGTATCGGTGTAGATAGCACGCTCCAGCCGTGCCAGATTTTCCTGCAACAGCACGCGCTGCGTTTCGGCGATGCTCGCCCTCTCGAGATAGATCATCGGGACATCGGCAAGCGGATCGAGCGGGATCTGTGCCAGCAACGGGCCGAGATAGTCCCCGCGATTGACGACATAGGCCGACGGACCCGTGGTAGCCCCCTCGACGCGTACGACGAAGGTGTCGGCCGGGGCATCGGCCTCGAAGCGAACGCGGTCGCCATCGAACAGGGTGATCGACGCGAATTCCTCGCGCGTCATATAGGCGTTATAGGGGCGCCCGTCGCGCGTGCCGAGCACGGACACATGGGTGACTTCGGGCCGGGGCCGCGCGTAGAGCAGCAGCTCGCCGCCCGTGCCCGCCGCATTCTCGAACTCGAAGGTATAAGGCGCGCGGGCATCGCCGGTGACCGACACGATTGGCCCCTGCTGCCCGACGACGATCACGTCGCCGCTGCGAATATTGACGCCGGACAAATCGCCATTGAGCAGGAAGTCATAAAGGTCGAGCATGCCGACGGTCTCGCCGCCGCGCCGCACGATAATGTGGCGATAGCTGCCGCGCTCGGGATCGATCCCGCCTGCCCGTTGCAGGAAGCCGATCTCCGATTCCTGCGTCGCGCCGGTATGGCCACCGGGCCGCAGCACCGGCCCGGTCACGAACACCTGGATCTGGCCGGCGCTGGCCAGCGTCGCATAGGTCTGAACGGTATCCTGATAGACATTGCCCGCGGCGCCGCTGACGACACTGTTGAGTTCCGAGGCCGGCGTACCGGCAACCGCAACGGGGCCGATATTGGGCAAGGCGATGTTCCCCTGTGCATCCACCGTGGTCTGGATCGACTGGTTGGTCAGGCCGAACGTCGTCACCGAAACCGTGTCGCCGGGACGAACGATGTGATTGGGATCGACGAAATCGGATTCCTGCAGCTGATCCAGCGGCGGAAAAAGCTCCGAACCGAAGGGTTCGGGCCTACGTCCGGCAAGCTGGTCCTCGCGCAATGTCGTATCATCGTTGGATGCCCCGCGCTGGTCGTCCTGCAGCACGGCCGACGGAGCCGAGCCGGCCCCGACCGCGCTGGCACCGCTATCCGCGTCGATCTGCGCCGGCGCAGGACCTGCGGCGAAAAGGCCGATAACGGCGAAAAGGGGCAGGAGCGAACGCAGAACACGGGTCATTGCATATGATCCTTGATGACCGAATAGCTGAGCATGGAAAGCGACATCAGCAGTGCGATGCCGATGGCGATGCCGATGAGATTGGTGAACCGGCTCCAGTAATTGGACGATTCGGGGAGCCGGGGCGGAACGAACGCGACGAGGTAGCGGCGCTCATTCTCGCGGGTGAGGACGGCCTGCTGCCGTGCCTGGATGGCCGCATAATAGGCTTGCTGCGCGAATTGATAGTCGAGCATCGCCGTTTCCGAAGCCACGTCGCGCCGTGCTTCGTCGACCCCGGGCCCCCCGCGCAGTTCGGCCATATATTGCGCGCGCTCCGCTTCCAGCGCCGCGATCCTCTCGTCGAGAGCCTGGATTTGCGGCGATTCCGGGCGGAACTGAGCGATGGCGGCGGCGCGCTCGACGCGGGCATTGGCAAGCTGCCCCTCGATCTGGGTGATCAGGCCCACCTGCTGCTGCGATTCCGCCGTCGCAATGCTGGTAGCGCGATTGGCGCGCGAGGTGATCGCCCTGCGGCGGGCGGCATTATATTCCTCGCGCCGCGCCTCGACCTCTTCGTCGGCAGCGCGGACCGCCTCGTTCTGCACACGCCGGTTGAGCTGGTTGACGACGGCTTCGGTCTCGGTCAGCACGCCCTCGGACAGCCGCAATGACTCTTCCGGCGAATAAGCGTTCACCGATACCGTGACGACATTGGCGACGGCATCGTAGGAAACGATGGACTGCTCGTTCCAGAAATCCGTCTTGCTCCCCAGCGAGGAATCGGGCGCCACTCGCGCGGCGGGATCCAGACTCCAATTTCCGAACGCCGCGTCGAACCCGTAATTTTCGACCAGCCGCGCAACAAGTTCCTGCGACTGGATAAACTGCACGATGATTTCGCCATCATTCCCCTGCTGGGTAATGGCGGGCAGTCCGACACCGCTCAATACGTCCGGCGAGCGCGGTTCCAGGCCCTGGATCGTGAACTTCATTTCGGTTTCGTATTCCGGCCGCGCGATGAGCGCATAGTAGAGGAACATGATCAGCGTCGGCAGCAATATGCTCAATGCCACCACTTGCAGCCGGCGGCGGCGCTTGGCCTGCCTCGGGTCGAGGCCTTCGGTATCGGGCCACGCCAATTCCTTAAGCCGCGCGATCATGCCGATATTCTTTCATAATATTCCGATGCTTCTTCAAGCGAATCAAACAGGGAGAGACGGCCTTTGTGTACGACACCGCCGCGATCGCAAATGCCCTTCATCGCGCCGGCGGCATGCGAGACCATCAGGATGTCGGATTCTTCACGACGATTCTCGAATTCCTGCTGCGCTTTTTCCTGAAACGTCCAGTCGCCGGCGGACAGCCCCTCGTCGATGACATAGACCTGAAACCTGATAGCCATGCTCAGGCCGAATGCCAATCGCCCCCGCATGCCCGAAGAATAGGTGCGAACCGGTTCGTGGATGGCGTTGCCGATGTCCGCGAAATCCTGAACGAAATCGGCGACCTCTTCATAGTCCGCATCATATATCTGACAGACGAACCGGAGATTCTCCATTCCCGTCAACGTGCTGTTGAAGGACGACGTGATCCCGAGGCGCCAGCTGATCGTTACGTCGCGCCACACCCGTCCATGGGTCGGCCGTTCGGCACCGCAGATGATCCGTAACAGGGTGGACTTGCCGGCGCCGTTCAGTCCCAGAATGCCGTAGCTGTGCCCGCGTTCGAAGGTCGCGTTGACATCGTGCAGAACCTGCTTTTTGCCGATGCGGCGCGACCGATAGGTCTTGCTGACATTGATCAGTTCGATCGTCACGGCGCTAGCTCACAATCTCTTCATGGCCGGTCAGAAGCAGAATCCGGTCGATCACAAGCCCGATCACGAGCATGACCGTCGCGAAGGACAGGATATATATCGGACTGTAGGAGTCGCTTTCCCAATTCGGAATCGCCGCCGACCTTATCCATTCCAGTTGCTGGGCGATCGGGTTGTAGACCATGTAGCTTCGGGCGCCCTGCGGCAATTCCTTCAAGGTGAAGAAGACACCGGACAGGAACCATATCGGCCGGCTGAGATACCCCCAGACATTCGTCCAGACCGGAACAACCCTGGCGAGGCCGGAACTGAAGAAACCGAATCCCAAGGCAAAATAGAGCAGCGAGAGAATGGCGACCAGCAAACCGGTCGGGTCGCCGAAGAACATATAGGGATCGACGCCGATGACCATGTACATCGCAAAGACAAGCAGAATGAACACGACAAAGGTCGTCGCCATCTCCAGAAAAATTCGAGCCAATATGACATCGACCGGCATGACCTGCGGGTAGCTGATCAGCCCGAGATTCGCCGAAACGGCGCTGGCGCCGCGGCTGATGCACGTTCGGATCAGGAAGAAGGGAACGATCCCGAGCAACAGGAAGACAGGGAGCGGCACCGGAATCGGCGAGACCCGTCCCAAAATTGTAAAGGCGGCGATCAGGATCGAAAGCTCGATTACCGGATCGATCAACGCCCAGGCATAGCCGATATTCGACGAGCCGTAACGCGTGCGCGATTCGCGGATCATGATCGCGAAAATCACGCGCCACATGACCCGCATCGATTCGCCCAGTTCCGCGAACCAGGCGGGGCTGAACGCTGCGCGGTCCCGTTGACGGTGCAGGGGTGTCCGGCTCGCCATTGCCTATGCGGCCTCGGCGGGATGTTGCGGCATGCCCACGCCGACATAGTCGAGCCCGGCGTTTCTCGCTTCGTCCGGCGAATAGACGTTGCGCAAGTCGACAAGAATCGGCGCGTTCATGATCTTCGCCATACGCGACAGATCGAGGGCGCGGAACTGGTCCCATTCGGTGACGATCACGAGCGCATCGGCACCATCGGCCGCGGCATAGGGATCGGCGAGAAATTCCACGTCCTGAAGCTCGCGCTTCGCCTGCTCCACCCCTTCGGGATCGCAGGCGCGGATCGTCGCCCCCTCGTCCTGCAGTGCCTGGATGATCGCAATCGAGGGCGCCTCGCGCATATCGTCGGTATTCGGCTTGAAGGTGAGCCCCAATATCGCGACCGTCTTGCCGCGCACATCGCCGCCCATGGCGCGGATGACCTTGCGGCCCATGGCGCGCTTGCGCGAATCGTTCACCTTGACGACCGATTCGACGATTCTGAGCGGAACCTGCTCGTCTTCCGCTGTTTTCAGCAGCGCCAGCGTGTCCTTGGGAAAACACGAACCGCCATAGCCGGGGCCGGCATGGAGGAATTTCGGCCCGATCCGGTTGTCGAGACCAATGCCGCGCGACACGTCCTGCACATCCGCACCGACGATTTCGCACAGATCGGCGATCTCGTTGATGAAGGTGATCTTGGTCGCGAGGAAGGCGTTCGCCGCATATTTGATCAGTTCGGCCGTTCGCCGCCGCGTGAAGAGCAGTGGCGCCCGGTTGAGGTTGAGCGGCCGGTAAATGCGCTCCAGTACATCGCGCGCGCGATCGTCCTCGATCCCGACGACGACGCGATCGGGCCGCTTGAAATCGTCGATCGCCGCGCCTTCGCGCAGGAATTCGGGATTGGAAGCGACCCAGAACTCCGCCTGCGGCGCGGCTTCGCGCATGATCCGTTCGACCTCGTCGCCGGTACCGACAGGCACGGTCGACTTGGTAACGATCACGGCCGGACCGGTCAGTGCACCGGCGATTTCCTCGGCCGCGGCATGGACATAGCTGAGATCGGCGTGCCCGTCGCCGCGCCGAGAGGGCGTGCCGACAGCGATGAAGACGGCGTCGGCACCAGCTACGGCGCTTGCCAGATCGGTGGTAAAGGACAGCCGTCCGCCAGCCACATTGTGTGCGACGAGCGCATCGAGGCCGGGCTCGTAAATCGGCATCTTGCCGTCCTCGAGCGCCGCAATCTTCGCCGCGTCCTTGTCGACGCACACGACGTCATGGCCAAAGTCCGAGAAACAGGCACCGGATACGAGCCCGACATAGCCCGTCCCGATCATCGCAATTCGCATGAAATACCCCGAAAATCGATCTGGCGCGCTTTACAGCAGCCCTAGCGTGAACGCCAGCATAACGGGAAATGCGCGCTATCCCAAGCCCTTGCCACCGCCTTCGAGCACAACAATTAGCGACGAAACGTCCGGCAATTCCGCCGAATTCGGCGAGTCTGACGCAAGCGCATCGCGGATCGCACCGGCCCAGTCCCGATCGCCAATCGGAGGCGTATCCGAAGCGGGCCACCCCGTGCCGAAGAGTTGCGGCTTGCCGAGTGCCGATGCGATGCGCGCCATGGCCGAAATATCCGATCCGGGCGGTTCGGGCCGCGTCCTGGGACAGACGATCACGTCCATGGCGCCCAGCAAGGCCGGCCAGCGCAGGGGGAGCGGTTCGCCGAGAATATGGAGGGCATCGCCGATACCGCGCCGTTCGGCTTCGGCCGCCAGCCAGGGGCCCTGATCGCCGCTGCCGATAACGGCCACCGATGCGCGCACACCCGCTTCGTAAAGCGTCGCAAATCCATCGAAAAATGCACGATATCCGTCGTCATCCGTCGCCGTTCCGAGGCAAGCGATGAGCGGACCGTCGCCTTCCAGGCCGAATTC
Source organism: uncultured Parasphingopyxis sp. (assembly GCF_937129435.1). Taxonomy (GTDB): domain Bacteria; phylum Pseudomonadota; class Alphaproteobacteria; order Sphingomonadales; family Sphingomonadaceae; genus Parasphingopyxis. Next base: position 136,683 of record NZ_CAKZNF010000004.1, read on the forward strand.
CGATTTGGCCAGCGCGGTGTCTTCGGCGCCGGGGCGAAGCGCCGCCACGCCCTGTTCCCGCAAGCGGGTGACAAGGCCGGCGAGTCGATCCGCAGCGCCGCCCGAAATCGCCGCCTCTTCCGCCAGCGAGATAGCCGTTTCCGGTGCCTCTTCAGCGACCGCCAGTGCAAGTTCGGCCAGCGCCCGCGCCTTGGCATCGGCCGGTGCGTTTTCGGCGCGGACCCATGACGCGGCCGCCTCCGGCCCTGCCTCGCGCAACCGCTCGAGCGCCGGATCGACAAGCTTCAGCCGTTCGGCGATCCCGACCGGCAGCGTGTCGGGCACACGTTCGCGCGTCTTCGCACGCTGCTTGAGGCGCAACCGCTGAATCTTGCGCGGAAAGGCGAGCAACCCCTTGAAACTGCGCGCCTCGATCACCGCCCGGCCCAGCCCGTAAGCGAGCGTCCGGTTGGCGTTGATGACACGGTGTTCGAGTTGCTTCTTCTCGGCGCGCAGTTCGGCAATCTCGCGCTCCGCCGCTTCCAGCCGCGCCGCCAGCTCCTCCGCCGTCTCTTTGCTCTCGTCGCTCATGTCTCGCCCGGCACCTTTAGGCCCGCATGGCGAAACATCCAGTCCGCGCGATAGGCTTCGCGCTCGGCGCCCAGCATCCCGCCCTCGGCCGCATCGCTGAGCGAGCCACTACGCCAGCGCGCCACGAGCAGCACCGCCGGGTCGCGGCGAACGGCGGACTTACCGTGAAGCATCTCCAGCCGCGCGAACATTTCGGAATCCGCGCCGGTCGGCACCTCCTCGAACGGCCCCGCCGCCAGCAGCGTCTCGCGCCTGAGCAACATCGTAATGGGCACCATGCGGACAATGGGAAAGACGCGCGGCGCGACCGGCGCACCGTGCTCGTCCATCCGGATATGGTTGGCGATGCAGACGGCCCCGTCGCCCAGCCGCTCCATTTGCCGCGCGATCCGCTCGGCCGGCGACCAATCATCGGCGTCGAGAAAGGTGATATAGTCGCCGGTCGCGGCCTCGATGGCGGTGTTGCGCGCGCCATAGACGCCGGGAGTGCGGCTGTTTTCCAATAATCTGACACGCCGGTCGGCTTCTGCCAGTTCCCGCGCAACTGCGGCGCTGCGATCATCAGAGCGGTCGTCGACGAGCAGCACTTCGATATTGCGCCAGCTCTGCATCAGGATCGACCGGACCGCATGGCCGAGCGTGTCTTCGGCATTGCGATATGGGATGATGACCAAAACGAGAGGCCCTTCGACATCGCCCAATTCTGCGCTTGCGAGATCGCCGATCGCAAACGATGCTTCCGAGGGCTCCAATATGGGGGCGACGCCATCGATCGCGAGCATGGCGTTGATTGCTTCGCGTGCGGCGGTCTGGTCGCCCTGACGAACGTCGATGGCTGCGCGCAATGCCTGCGCCTCGCGCTCGCCCGCCGGCCCGGCGACGCCGCGATCCGTGATCGTTTCGCCCATCGCGAGAAGGCATGCAGCGCGCGCCTGCTGTGCATCTTCGGGAAGAAGGCGCGAGGCAAAATCGGCGTCCACCGGCGCGATCGTCCGGGCCAACAGCCGGCGCTGATCGTTCGTCAATCTGTCTGCGGCAAAATGTTCACCCCGCGAAGCACGCGCAAGCAGATGACCGAACTGTGTCATTTCGTCTCTTGCGGGACGATCGGCCGCGAGACCGTAGAGCCCCAGCCGCGCCAGCACGTACGGGTCCTCCGCGCCACCGCGCAGCGCGGCCCAGTGCATCGCCCGGTCGGCGGCCTTGCGGGCGGCCCATAGCCGGATCGGGCCGGGCGCGCTGCGCGCCAGCCACTCCACCGTCCTGTCACCGGGAAACCGCGCCAGCGCTCCTTCTCCCCTTCGATTGCCCGGCCCGCGCCGGCATCCTATGGATTTGGCGCATGAGTGACAGCTTCCCCCGAAACGCGCAACGGCTGGCCGATGCGCCGGACGCGCGCCGCTTCGACCGGCTGACGCTCGCGCTCGCGCAGGGCCGGAACACCACGCCGGAAGAGCCGGTGGCGGCGAAGGAGGCGGTCGCGGAATCGGACATGCTGTTCGACGAGGCCATGCGCGGCGATTTCGGACCATGGACGGTGAGCCGCAGTATCGACCTTGCCGTGCAATGGCCGCATATCGAGCAGTTGCAGGTCAATGCGGGGCGGCTGCTCGCGCTCGGCGGGGACGAGCGCGCCTCGAAAATCTGCTGGCGCAACATGATGACGCGCTTTCCCGCCTCCGATACGGTTTTGCGCCACTATGTCGCGCTGCTGGCCGAGGAGATCGGGGAGGAACGTGCCGAGGCGGTACTGCGCACCTATCGGCCGCAAGCGGGCGATGACGAAAGGGAACTTGGCGCATCGGCACCCGATCCCCTACCGGAGCTCGATCTGTTGCTCGAACGCGCCCTCGCCTGGCGCCGCGATCATCCGCCCCGCGTCGCGCGAACGGCGCTCGCGCGCATCGTGCTGATCGGCGGGACGCTGGGCGGCGGCGGTGCCGAGCGGCAACTCGTCAACACGGCGCTCGGCCTGCAGGCGCGGCGCGAGAGCGGATGGCCGATCGGCCCGGTAACCGTGCTCTGCCGCAAGCTCGATTCACGGCGCGGGCATGATTTTTATCTGCCGAAACTGGAAGCAGCGGGGATTCATGTGGCGGACTATCTGCGCGCGGAGGCCTGGGGCGGGTCGGTCGCCGATGCGCGGCTCGGGCCGTTCGCAAAGGAGATCGAAGCGCTGCCGCCCCGGATGCGCGAGGGCGCAATCCGGCTGACCGAATATCTGCGCCACGAGGCGCCCGATGTCGTGCAGATCTGGCAGGACGGGTCGATCCTCGCCGCCGGGCTCGCCGCCCTCGCCGCCAATGTTCCCCGCATCGTGCTCAATGTCCGGACCATGCCGCCAAGCGCGCGCAAGGACCGCCGCCGCGCCGAACAGAAGCAGCTCTATCGCGCGCTGCTGTCGGCCGATGGCGTCACCCTGACCGCCAACTCGCACGGCGCGGCGCGCGCCTATGAGGACTGGCTGGACCTCGAATCAGGGAGTGTCGCGGCGATGCCCAATGGCGTCGAGACGCTCGATAAGGATGCCGGGATCCGGGACAGGGAATTGTGGGAGGCGTTCACCCGAAAGACCGGGCACGGCTTCACGCTTGGCGGTATCATGCGCCTGGACGCCAACAAACGCCCGCTCGAATGGCTGGAGATCGCCGCGCGCCTCGCCGCGCAGCGCAAGGACGCACGTTATATCCTGATCGGCGCGGGGCCGCTACGCAGCGCGGCCATGGATTATGCGCGGCGGCGCGGACTGGCGGATCGTCTCCTGCTTCCCGGTCGCACGCCGCATATCGGCTATTGGCTGTCGCATTTCGACGCGCTGGCGCTGACTTCGCGGCACGAGGGACTGCCCAATGTGCTGATCGAGGCCCAGCTTGCGGGCGTACCGGTGATCACGACGCCCGCCGGCGGCGCGGCCGAAGCCGTCGCGCCAAATCCCGCCAATCTCGTGCTTTCGGATGCCGGCAAGGTGCCTCATGGCGAAGCGGTCGCGCAGTGTCTTGCGCTGGCGAACCGGGAGCCGCGGGCGATACGCGACGATGCCGATGACATCAGCGGCTGGGCACGCGACAATTTCGCAATCGAGACGATGATCGACCGGACATTGGCGCTGTTCACGTCAGGTTAGCCGGCGAGTTTCGCCGCGAGCCGGGCCACGCATCATTTCGCAAGACAACAAAAAAGGGCCGGTCCGAAGACCGACCCTTCTTTTGTTTCGGCAGATGCCGGGAGCCTACATGCCGGGGCCGTAGGTGATCTCCACGCGGCGGTTCTGCTGTTCGCGAACGCCGTCGGCGGTCTGAACGAGCGGCCGGCTTTCACCGAAGGCTTCGCTCGACATGGCCGCGTCGGGGACGCCGCGAGAGCTGAGGTACGCCCGGACCGACGCATTACGCCGTTCCGACAGACCCACATTGTAGCTCGCCGAACCCGAACGGTCCGCGTGACCCGCCAGCATGACCGAGGTCGGGCAACGGCCCGTCTGGTACTGCGCTGCGACCGAGTCGAGCACCGAAGCCGCGTCCGGACGGATGTCCGACCGATCCCAGTCGAAGAAGACCAGGAACGGACCCGGCTCGCACGCCGGAGGCGGCGGCGGAGGCGGCGGGGGCGGCGGAGGCGGAGGCGGAGGCGGCGGAGGCGGCGGGGGCGGAGGAGGCGACCCGAAGTTATAGGTCAGACCCGCCAGAAGGCTGTGCGTCCGGTGCCGGAAATTCGCGTCCGAGCTGTAAAAGGTGCGAACTTCGATATCGGGCTGCGTAAAGTAGCGATATTCGAGGTTCACGTCGATGTTGCGGGTAACCGGAGCGCGCAGGCCGGCCATAAGCTGCCAGGCGAAACCGCTGTCGGAATCGTCGAGATAGACCGGCGAAGCGTCGGTCACGCGAAGCGCGTCGACGCGGGTGCGGGCAACGCCGACACCACCGCCGACATAACCCTGAATCCCGTCATCGGCACCAAAGTCGATGAGGCCGTTGACCATGAAGCTCAGCGTACGGGTGCTGCCGCGCGCGCCGTTCCATTCGAACGGAATGCCCGGAGCGTTGCCGCCGCCGTTGCCGACGCCGGGACGACGCGGGTTGTAGGCCGTGCCGGGACGACCGCCATCCTCGATCGGAAGCGCCGCACCCGGAATGTCCGACTGACGCAGGCCCGTCACTTCGGCGCGCTGATAGGCGACATCCGCTTCGAGACGGAACCAGCCGAAATCGTAACCGACATTGCCGCCGACGCTCCAGCCCGGAGCATGATCGACTTTGAACGTGTCGGAAGCGGTCACGCCGAGCGAATCGGTGACATCGTAGTCGGTGTCCTCGACAAACATGAGGCCGCCTTCGACGCCGATATACCACGAATCGTCGCGAGCCAGCGCGGGCGTCGCCGCAACGGTGAGCGCGGTAGTTGCGAGCGCCGCTTTGATGGCGAACTTGCGCATAAACTTTCCCCTTTCTTACAAATTCCTAGCGTAGGAATGACTGAACCAATATCGGAACGGTTATATCCGTGCAAGCGCACAAATCCCCGATCTGTTGCCAAAATGCCGCAACTGGCGAAACAAAGGCTTCGTCAAATGCTGCATCTCAACCGCGTAACGCATCTATGCCGTCCGAGTTGCACCGTGACAACATAAATTGGCAAATTTGGGGCCTAAACGGAATTCGTTTCAATTTTCTATCAGTCCGTGTGCGCGGAGCGCCGAAAGAATCGCGTTGACCACGGGGACCGGATCTCCGCCCGAACCGAGATCGCCGATTGCCGCGCCGCGCGGCCCCACGACCTGATCGCCGTCTATCACGAGCGCATGGCCGGTCAGTTCGCCCTCAACCCATGTGGCGCCGTCATAGCGAACATCCACGCCGGCACTCGCCAGGTGAACGGTCATGCCCGGCCTGGGCGCCATGTAACGCCATCCGCCGCCGGTCCAGAAGGCCAGCATATCGGCCTGCCCCGCCCATGCCCCGCTCGGCGACCCGCCGACGATCCAGGCCTGGCCGGGTTCGGGCGCGCCGGTGGGCACGTCGGCTCCCACCGCCTCGACGGCGGGATGCAACAGCGCATCGACCAGAGTCAGTGCCTCGTTGTGATAAAGCTCCTTCTGCGCCTGTCCCGGCAGGATATGCGGCAGCGCGAAGCGCGGGGTCGTGTCGGTCATGACGGAAAATACTCCATTGGGGGCGATGGCTAGAGATCGAAGACATGCACGCCGTCGGGTAACGACCGGCCGAGCGAACCGAGCCGGGCGATTTGCAGCGTGAATTGCGTCGCCGCTGCCGCGCCGTCGGCCGCGATCGCCGACGCCGCATAGAGGTAGGTGCCGCCCTCGATCTCGGCCGTTCGCGGGGCGCCCCCGGCACCGGTCACGACAAGCGCCCAGCGCTCCCCGTCCTCGGCAAGCGGCGCGTCGGCGCCATCGGTCCAGCTCCATCCGGCGCGGCTGCGCCGTTCCCAGGCGAAGCGGACCGAACCGTCATCCTCGCGCCGCGCGCGGACGTGAACCGCCGAGGGAGGGCGAACCGACCGGCCAACTAGGCCGGCTTCCTGCGACACCGCCATCTCGTCGCCCTGCCCCGTCGCCAGCAGCCGGACCGGCGCGCCGATCTGCCCGGCCTGCGCTTCGAAGGCTTTGAGCGCGTCGGGTTCGAGCAGCACGAACCGCTCTCCCGCCACATGGCCCTCCATCGCCCATTCGGTTCCGCGCCGTCCGCGGACGAGACGCGACAGGCGGAACCTTCCGGCACCGATCGGATCGGCGCGGCCGAACTGGACGATCTCGTCGCCGATCAGCGCGGCATTGGCGCCGCCGACGAGCGCGTCGTCGGTCCGCCCCTCGAGCCACATATCCTCGTGCAGCAGCGCGACATCGACCGATGCGATGTCGTCGAACAGCGCCGCCGAGCCCGGCGGCAGGACCGTTTCCGTCTCGCCCATTGTCGCGGGCGCCGCCGTGCTGCCGATGCTGACATAGCTGGCGCCGCCATCGAGGCTGATCTCGAGCGCCGCCGATCGCCAGCCGGCCGACGGCCCGGCCGCGGCGATCAGCAGGCGCGGCGCCTGGTGCACCGTGCCGTCGAGCGCGGGCAGATCGAGCAGGTGGACGACCGTCGGGCCATGCAGCCGATCCGGGTCCGCAACGCTGCGGCCGGGTTGCGCCGCATCGGCGGGCATGATCGCGCCACCGCCGACACGGACGCAATCGAGGATCAGCGCCATCGATTCGAGCGTGGCGGCCTCGACTCTCCACTCGCCCGCCATATCGGGAAATCGTATCCGCACCGCCGGGCGCAGTTCCAGACGGCGCCACGGCAGGCGCACCCGCGCCGTTTGCCGCCCGGACCAATGCCGTTCCAGCCGCGCGGCCGCCACACCGCGCGCCGTGGCCGCCTCCAGCGTCACGGGCAGGTCGATTCGTTCGGCGCGGCGTCCCGGCCCGTTATGCCGCGCGCGCTGCAACCCGGCCTGGAAATCGCGCGCAGGCTCATAGTGTCGTAGCGCGATCTCGTCCGGCACGGCTTCGGCGCCCCGCGTCTCGCGCTCGATCCTCGGGGCGGGATCGGCACCCTTCGCGGCGCCGAGATCGTCCTCCGCCACAACGACCGGCTCGGCCGCCGCTTCGTGCAGCAGGAGCGTCGAGCCGTCGTCCGACAGCCCATGCGGGAAGGCGTCGAGCAAGGTGGCCAGCGCGCTGGCGATGCTCGCGCCGTCGGCGGCATAGCCACCGATCGCCGTTTCGCTCTGCGCCGTCATATCGGCCCCGGCCAGTTCGTCGACGATCGCATCGAAGCCCACCGCGCCGGTATCGGCCTCGACCTCGAAGCTGAGCGAGGGGATGCGGTTGCCGAAATCGGCGAGTTGCAGGTCTTCGAACACCGCCAGCGCGAGGCCGCGATAGGCCGGCGTGCCGCCCACGCCCTCCGCCGAGGCGATCAAGGGATCGACCGCCTGCCCTTCCCCGCCTGGATGCAGCCGGAACACCGTCTCGCTCTTCCAGTCGCCCGCCTCCCCGCGCAGCAGCTTGCCGTCGGCCCAGATTCGTTTGACCGCGAGGATCGGACGAGACGAGAGCGCCACGGCAAAGCTGGCGCTGTAGCTGTACGTCACGCTGCCCGGCCGCCCCTTGCCGCCGCCCTCGCGTTCGCGCGTCTCTTTCAGGTCGGTCGCCCAGACTACCGTCCCGGCCACCCGCATCGTGCCGAATATCCTGGGGAGCGGCGTGCCGTAGGATGAGGTCTGGATCCGCAGATCGTCGAGCCGCGGGCCCTCGCGGTCGGCGGGCGCGAACAGCCGGTTGTCGACCTGCTGCCCGATCAGCGCGCCGATGGCGCCGCCGATCGGCCCGCCGATGACGCGCCCGGCCGTACTCAGGATCAATGTCGCCATGGAATGTCCTCAGGATGCCGGCTCGGAAAGCCATGTGAAGGCGGCGATCACCGGCCAGGACGGCCGTCCCGGCGTCTCGACCACGCGGCGCTGCCTGGCATCGGCATGGATGAAGCTGCGGCCGGCTAGCACCGCGAGATGGAACTGGTTTGCCGCCGGCGCGCAAAGCACGAGGTCGCCCGGGGCGGCCTTGACCGGATCGACCGGTGCGAAGCCGTTTGCGACGATCTGCCGCCAGATCGCATCGCTGCTTCCGCCGCGCAGCGCATAGCCCTGCGGCAGCACCGGCACCGCGCCCGCCATAGAATAGGCCTTGGCGACGAGCCCAACGCAATCGAGCCCGAATTCCGCATCGCGCCCCTGCGGGCGGAAGCGTGTTCCGACGCAGGCACGCGCCGCCGCGACGATCGCCGCCGCGCGTTCGGAGGGATGGGTCATGGGAGATTCCTGATGAAGCTCCTCTCCCGCTGGCGGGAGTGGAATTTTACCCCGCCCCCGGATAGCGGGTGAGGAGATCATTTCCGGGGAGATGCGGTTCGCCGCGAAAGTTTTCGGCATTGGCAAAACGGTCGCGGCAGGTTTCGAAGATCTTGTCACAGCCCTGGACGACCTCGACCCGGTCGCCCTCGGCCACAGCCCCGGCCACCGGATCGCGCAGCGTCAGCCGGACGCCGTTCGATCGCAGGATCGCCGCGTCGAGCCCGCTGTTCGCACCCGTCACCCAGCGAAGACTGCCATCCGCATAGGCATTCGCGACCGGTTCGGCATCGGCGATATCGACCATGCTCTCGTCGAGGACCGCAACCACCTCCGAAATCCGCGTCAGCGGCGCGAGATCGACGCGGCAGCGCTTGTCGCCGAGCCGCGCGCGGCAATCGGGCGAGGTCAGTTCCGCCACCGGCCGGTCGAGCCGCGTCGCCGGGCCTTTCAGCTCTGCGGTGAATTCGCGTCCCGATTGCGAAACCGTGCCGAGTTCGCCGCGTGCAAGGAACAGCTGCTCGCCGCCGGGCGCCTCCCAGTCCACCGCCAAAAGCCTGAGCTCCGCCCCGTCCCAGCGCCCCGCCGCCAGATCGGCCTCGGTAATCGCATCGTTGGTCAGCGCGCCCGACAGGTCCATGCTGTCCGCCTCCAGCCCGTCCGACCAGGCGATGGCCGAGGGCAGCATCCCTGGCGCCGCGCTGTAGGTCAGCCCGTCGATAACGAGATCGCGGTCGTGCGTCGTGAAACCCAGCGCGACCCCGTCCCGCCGCCGCAGCCGCCAGCAAAAGGCGAGCGTGGTGACGGGGGCGTGGAGGAAATCGGTCATTGAGAATGCACTCCAAACCTTCTCCCTTGATGGGAGAAGGATACGAAGACTTATGAGCGGAGCGAATTAGGCGAAGTTGGATGAGGGTGACGCAGCAAGTCGCGATACCCCCGTTGCGCGATCACCCTCATCCAACTCCAACTAGCCGGCAAGCCGGCAAGTTTCCGTATCCTTCTCCCATCAAGGGAGAAGGAATCATCCCCGAATCTCCACGAGCGGCACGCTGACCGCCTCGCCCGCGAGGAAGGTTGCGCGATTCACCTCGAGCCGGTCTTCGGCGAATCGGACGGGGACGTCGAAGAGATAGCCGGCGGTGATTTCGGTGCCCTCGGCCGGGGCGGTGTCGAAGAGGACGGTGCCGTCGTCGAACGACCAGCCGCTCATCGCCTCGACGCCGTCCACCGCGATCCGCACGCTGCCCGATACCGGCCGCGCGATCTCCCGCACCTGCTCCTCGCCCGGTTCGCCATAGCGTTTGACGAGCGCGAAGGCGGTCGTCGTGCCGTCGCCGGTGCCGAGAAGCTGGTCGTCGAACTCCGGCGTCCCGGTCATGCCGTTCGAACTGTGATCGAAGGGATCGCGGAAGCGGAAGGCGCGGGCGGCGCCGCGGCGGGCGCGGAAGAAGGCGATCAGCGTGCCCAGATCGTCTTCGCTCCTGACCCCCGGCCCGGCATCGTAGCGCATCCGCGCATCGGCCCAGCCGCTGTCGCGATGTTCGGCGCCCGAAGCGGTCGTGACGATCGAGGTCGAGAAACCGGGCGACGCCATCGCCTCGGCGCCGAGCGCCAGCGGGAAGCTTACATCGTCGAAGGCCTGCACGTCGCTCTCCTCTGAATCAAAGTGGACGAAACCGTCGCGCATCGCCTGAGGCAGCGCCCAGTAGAATGTCTCGGCGACACCGCGTTCGCGCCCCGCTTCGGCGGCGGACGCGATGGCGTGCCATTGCGCCTTGTCCTCGGCATTGAGCACGAAGCCGGAAAAATAATGCTGGCGGTCCTTGGGATAGCCGAGCCGCGCCTCCATTGCCTGGGCGCCGCGCGCGGTCGCGCCGCGATTGCCGGCCGTCACCCAGTCGTAATCCTCGAGCTGCAATATATCGAACGCCGGATCGGCCCAGCCGAGCGGGACGTTGGCGCGCTTGGCCTCGGGCGCTTCCTCGTCGAGCACCGTCGGCAGATAGGCCAGTAGATAAAGCGTCGCATCGGGCGCCATCGCCCGCACCCGGTCCGCCACAAGCTGCGTCGAGGCGGCGAGGATCTCTCCCGCCTGGTCGAGCATCGCGATCTGTTCGGGCGTTTTCGGCCCCACGATCGTCGGGATCGAGACGAGGTTGGCGCCGAAGAGCGCCTGCGCGGCGCTGTCATAGAGACAAATCCGTTTCGATCCGTCGAGCGTGATCCACCACCAGGGCTCGCCGATCTGGATGTGCACAGGCTGGCCGGTATCGAGCAGGATCTGCGTGAAACTCTCCGCCGCGCGCGCGACCTGATCGACGGCGGGGGCGCTTGCCGGCGACAGCAGCGAGGACGGCGGGACCCATCCGGTCAGTGCATAATCGCCATTCTCGGCCCGCTGCTTGCGCGTGCCGAAGCCGATCGAATCGAGCAGCTCGTACGACACCGAGAAAATCATCTCATATCCCAATGTCTTGGCCCGCGAAGCGAAGTCGCGGTGCCAGCTTTCGCAGGGCGCGTTCAGATTGCCGCCGGACACCGTGTAGAGCAGGTTCGCGCCATAATAGCGCAGCCGGAAATAATGACTCATCCCGACATAATGATTGATCAGCTCGCGATAGCCGAGATGCACGATATTGCGCAGGACGCGCGCGGGCGTCTGGTTATAGGCATCGTCATAGCCGGTCGCGATCCGCATCCCGTGCTCGGGAAGCAGCGTGTCGCCGATGGTGAGCGTCGATGATGCGCCGGCCGCGCGGATATCGGTCAGTTCGACCCAGCCTTCGGCCGGACTGGCGAGCGGCGTCGCCGTCTCGTCATAAGCCGGCGGGATCAGCGAGATGAACATCCGGTCGATATCGCCGGCCCAGACCGGATCGGCCTCTCCCGGCAGCAGGAACCCGCCGTCCATCGCATCGAAATCCAGCGCGATGTCAGCATCTTCGCTGGCGCCGCTGGCATAGTTCCACAAGCGCACATACCAGCTTTTCGGATTTCCCGCCGCATCGCGGCCTTCGATAGTGAGCGTCGGCCCCTGCACCGCGTCGAGCGGTTTGATGCCCGAGGACGACCAGTGAAAGGCAAGCGTGCACCCGCGATAGTCGCGCGCCGTTTCATAGGCGATAAGCGGATGATCCCAATGGTCCTCGCTCTCCCAGATCAGCCCGGCGAGTTCGTTGGCGTTGTAGAACACGCAATCCGCGCGCATCGCCTGCGGCCCCGTCGTCACGACCGACGCCATCATCGGATGCGCGAAATTGACGGTCCAGAAACGCGGATCGAAGCGCTTTATATGGGTGTGGACGAGCGCATCGCCGGGCGATGCGAGCCAATGGGGCATGGATTCCTCCACCCCCCTCCCTTTCAAGGGAGGGGTCTAGGGGTGGGTGACGGAGGCACGGGCTCGATGCCCGTGCCGGAGTTCTGCGGGAAAAGAGCCGTCGGAGGCATCGAGCCTCCTCCGTCTCACCCCACCCTTTTATCCCTCCCCTGAAGGGGAGGGAGTTTAGTTGGTCCGCGCCAGCGCCGTCTTCACCGCCCGCGCCACCTGCCGGCTCGACCGGGCAAGCGCCTCGGGCTCGCGCGCATCGGGCGCGTTGATGTTGATCGTCAGCCGGACATCGCGCGACCCCGCGCCGCCCAACGCCACGACCCGCCCGCTTGCCGTCGGTACGAACAGCTCCGGCCCGCGCTCGCCGACCATATAGGCACGGCCCGGCGCCACCGGGCCTCCCGTGGCGCGTCCGGGCGAACCGAGATAGCGCGAGAGCAATTGCGTGCCGATGGCGAGCAGGCTCTGGCCGAAACTCCCGCCGCCGGCCCCTCCTTTGCCGCCGCCCGCGAATATCTGCTGCAACCCGCTCTGTACGGCCGCGCTGGCGATCTCGGCCATGATCGACAGCGCGGTGCGCTTGAGATCGTCGAAGCCGAGCTTGCCCGTCCGCACCGCGCGGAGCAGCGCATTCTCGATCCGCCGCCCGGCGATATCCGCCGCGCCGCCCAGCCCATCGGCCAGCTCGCGCCGCATCGCCTCCACCTCGCGGCGAAAGCCCTGCGTATCGGCGCGGACGGCGACCAATGCGCCGCCAAAATCGGGATCGAAATCATCCATCGGGATATTGCTCCATCAGGCGGGAAAGCTCGGCGGGGGACGCGGGCGCACCGTCGCCCTCCCCCGCCAGCGGCGCGAGCGCGGTCGCGAGTTCGGCGGGGGTGGCGTTCCAGAAATCGGCGGGCCGCCAGCCGAGCAGGAGGGCGGCATGGCCTGCCAGGTGGATGGCTGCGGCGGAAAAATCCTCCCCGGGACGGGGAGGGGAACCGCCCGAAGGGGGGTGGAGGGGCGCCCTCCAATTACGGTCCGCTTGTGGTTTGTGCCCCTCCACCATGCTTTGCATGGTCCCCCTCCCCGTCCCGGGGAGGATTTGCGCGTCCCTCACCGCCCCTGCAGGATCTGCGACAACAGCGTGCGAAGCGCGGGCGTGACCTTCGCCAGCCCCTGCCCCGCCACCGCCTCGCCGAGCCGCTCGCGCGTCAGCGTTTCGGGCGGATCGGCAAGGCAATGCCAGAACAGCGCCACCGTCTCCCCGATCCCGAGCCGCCCCTCCGCGGCCCGCTCGACAAGCGCGAAGAGCGGGCCGAGTTCCTCCTCCGCTGCGACCAGCGCGGTGAAAGTGGGGCGGAGGGTGAGGGTCTCGCCGGCGACATTGAGGGCGGCCTCGCCGCGGGCAGGGTTAGGAGATTTGGACATCATTTCCTCCAGGCAAACCGTCACCCTGAACTTGTTTCAGGGTCCACCCCTCCACCATCTCGGACTGATCAATTGGAGCGGTAGATGCTGAAACAAGTTCAGCATGACGGAAAAATACGATGCGCTGCGGCGCTCAGACGCTCGCCACCGCGCCCGAACTCTCGAGCGCCAGCGTGTAGTTCCGCTCGCCGTTGAAATCGCCGGCATAATCGAGGCGGGCAATCAGGAACCGCCCCTGCATCCGCTCGCCGCCCTCGAAGGCCAGCTCGTAATCGTCGAGCGATCCGGCGAGCGCGTTGTTCTTCAGTCGCGTCTCGGCCGCCGAGCCGGTGAACACGCCCGCGCCCGAGACCGACACCGATCGCGTCCCCGCACCCGACAGCAGTTCGCGCCACCCGCCCGAATCCTTGTTGGTGATGACGACGGGCTCACCATTGATCGAAAGCTGCGTCGTGCGCAGCCCGGCGACCGTGCTGTACACCGGCGGCTCTGCGCCATCGCCGACCTTCAGCAGGAAGGCCGAACCCTTTTCGGCTGTCATGATTGGTTCTCCTTGATGTTCCTCCCCGGAACGGGGAGGGGGACCAGCCGCAGGCTGGTGGAGGGGCACTCGCCCCTTGAGTGAAACACTATTGGATGGTGCCCCTCCACCATGCTGCGCATGGTTCCCCTCCCCGTGCCGGGGAGGATTACACACTCAACATCCGCGCCCGGTACTCCAGCACCGCGCGCCAGGGTTGCTCGCGCAGCACGCGGCCGCGCTGGAAGACGAGGCTCGCGATTCGCCAGCCGGCGGGATCGCGCGGCATCGCCTCGATCGCGGTTTCGGTTTCGGCCATCAACTCGGCGAGGCGGTCGGCGCGCTCGGGCTCCTCGAACAGCGTCACGAGGAAGCGGATTTCGCGCCCTTCCTCGGTCTTGGTGCTCCAGTCGGTGACGATCATTTCGCCGAGCAGCGCATAGGGCGGGGTCGCGCGGCCCGGCGGCGTGGCGAACACGCCGTTCAATCGCCCGGCCAGCGCTTCATGCGCCTCGAGCGTTTCGTAGAGCGCCGCGACGAGCGCCTGCTCCGCGCCGCTCATGTGAGCCGCATCCTGCGCCACGGCCGCCACAAAGCCGCGACGGCGGCCGGCGGCGCGCCTTCCTCGGCATCGTCGCGATGAACGAAGAGATGCGTAACGAGGCGGACGATGCCCTGCCGCAAGGGCTCGGGCACGCCGTTCCAGCCGGTCGCGATCCCGGCGGTGTAGGTGACACGCACCCGCCCCGCCTGCCCGCCCGTCACGCGCACCCAGCCATCGCCGTTCGCGTCGATATCGATGGCGTAATCGGTGACCGGCAAAGCGGTGACGTCGCCCTCGTCCGACACCGATGCCAGCCCCTCGATCGCCGCGACCGGCGTCAGCGAGAGCCGCCGCCAGTCGGACGACGCCGGCACATCCTCCGCCGCCGTGCGGATCATCAGCACCTGGCCGAGAAAACGTTCGCACGCCGCGCTCGCTATGCGGATCAGGCCCGCGAGCAGCGCGTCGTCCTCGTCCTGCGTGATCCTGAGATACGCCTTGACCTCGTCGAGCGCGACCGGCGTTTCGGCGCTCGGCTCCTGCATCGCGCCGATCATCGCTGGTCGACCCGGATCAGGAGCGAGCGATCCGCCGACCGGCCGTCGCCGAGATCGATATGGCAGCTCGCGCGGTAGACATGGCCGGGCAGCCCTCCCGAAATGCGCGCGCCGGTCTCGCTGCCGTCGACGAACTCGCCCGACATGGCGAGCCCGCCCGGCTCGTCGGGCTCCACCGACCAGCTCGCGGCCGATATCGCCGCACCGCCGATCGTGCCCGGCGGCCAGGCGATCGAATAGGTCAGGACCGCATCGGGGTCCTTGAAAATGGGGGTCATGAAGGGGGCTCCCGAATGGGGCGTGAAAATGGAAGCGCCGCGCCCGGCAGGGGATACCGGACGCGGCGCGGGCATCCTCTCCCCTTGAGGGAGAGGATACGAAGACTTGCGAGCTTGCTCGCTAGGCGGAGTTGGAGAGGGGTGGCGAGCCAAAGGCGAGCTTGGCGCGAAGCGGCAACCGCCCCGCAGCCACGCTCACTGCGTTCGCTCTGCGACCCCTCACCCTGGCGACGCTGCGCACCGCCTTCCCTCTCCCTCAAGGGGAGAGGGTTTGTGCTTACGACACCCCGAACTTAAGCAGCTTGATCGCCTCGCTGTTCGACACCTGCCCGCCAACACGCTTCGTCGCGTAGAAATGCACGAACGGCTTGTTCGAGAAGGGATCGCGCAGGATCGCCGTCTCGGCCCGTTCGGCAATTAGATAGCCGGCGCGGAAATTGCCGAAGGCGATGGCATAGGTGTCGCTGTCGATATCGGGCATGTCATCGGCCTCGACGATCGGATAGCCGAGTAGCGTGTCCGGCTGCCCCGCCATCAGCCCCGGCTGCCACAGGAACGCGCCGTCGGCGGTCTTGAACTTGCGGATCGCCGACAGCGTCGCCGAGTTCATCACGAAATGCGCGCCCTGGCGATAGGGCGAGCGCAGCGACTGGACGAGATCGACCAGCGCATATTCGGGGTCCGACGCGGCAAATGCGCCGTCCGCCCCGGTCGCGATATATTGCAGCGATCCGAAGGCGCGAGCGTCGTCCGCCTCGTCGGTGATCGTGCCCGAGAGGAAGCCGCGCGGCCGGTTGGTGCCGCTGCCCGACACGAACGCCGCGCCCTCGGCCCGCGCGAACTCGGTCGCGATCTCGCCGGCGAGCCACGCCTCGACATCGAAGGCCGCGTCGTCGAGCATCGCCTGGCTCGCCGCCGGATTGGCGTACAGCTCGCCCATCGGCGGGGCGATCTCGGCAAAGTCGGGCGTATCGGTCTCGTCGCGCGCCGCATCCTCGGCGACCCAGCCCGAAGGCGTGCCGCCCGTAGTCACCAGCTTGCGATAGCCCGCGCTGCCGACCTTGACGACATTGGCGATGGCGCGGATCGGCGAGATCGCGGTCAGCGTCCGGTCGATGATCGCGTCGATCTCCTGCGGCACCGCATAGCCGCCCGCGCTGTCCGACGTGCCGACGAAGCTCTTCTGCTCCAGCCCCGTCTCGACGCCGCGGCGGATATAGGTCTCGGTGAACTGCGTCTGTTCGGCGGGCGCCTTCTCGCTGCCCGCGAGCACCGGCCGCGCCGCGGCGACGGTGTGCGCGTCCATCCACTTCTTCATCGCACCGAGTTGCTCGCCCATCGCCTCGATCGGCGTCTTTTCGGGCTTGGGCGCTTCGGCGGGTGGGTCTTCCGCCGGCGTCTCGAACGCGGCAAAGCTCGCCGCGAGCGGATCCATCTTGGTCTCGATATCCATCAGTTTCTCCTTGGGCTGGACATGAAAAAGCCCCGCTCGCCGGATGGCGGACGGGGCGGAAAATCCTCCCCCAACGGGGGAGGATTTGCGTTCTTCACTTTGCCGGCGTTCGTCTCTAAATCCCGCGCCATGACCGACGACGCACAGCCCGCCGGGGCCGAGACCCCGCCAGACCGCCTCTCCAACAACCCGCGCAGCGAGCATTTCGATCAGGCCGCGCTCGAACGCGGCATCGGCATCCGCTTCAAGGGCCGCGAACGCCGCGACGTCGAGGAATATTGCCTCTCCGAAGGCTGGATCCGCGTCCAGGCCGGCAAGGCCAACGACCGCTACGGCAACCCGCTGACGATCAAGCTCTCGGGCGAGGTCGAGGCGTGGTATGAGGATGTGGAGTAGCTACCGGTCTCTACGACCGTACAGGTTGAAATCCGACACGTGCAATCCATGCTGCATGACGTAGAACACAAGCCCTCCGATGCCGCCAGCAACCGCAAAAAGCATGATCAGCCCAAGTCCCGGCAGCAATGACTGATAGTGATCGAACTGCAGTAGAATCACATCTCCGAAAATGATCAGCAATGTCGCAACGCTAAGGAAATCTCCCCAGTAGATCGCCAGATAAAGCGTTGGTTTGCCGTATCGTTTAATCAGAAGATATGCGGGAACTCCGAACAGAACGATCAGCACGAATGCCATCGCGAAAGCAAACAGGAATCCCATCAAGCCAAAACCAAAGCCAAGGATGAAGGCAGCCGAAAAGGCTGAAAGCAAAACAGCTCCGCAATGGCGCAACGCAGATTCCATTGAGGCAGAATAACACGTCGTTCAATGCGGTCGAGCCCGTCCTAATCCGACACCGCATGAACCCGCGCCAGCGGCTGCATCGGGATGGTCACGACGCTGACCTCGACCAGGTCGAGATCGAGCAGTTCGCGCGAGCTGTACCCCGGCCCTTCGCCGCCTGCGGCATCGCTCAGGATAAACCTCGCCTTTGGCGAAGGCCGGGGTCCAGTTGCGCGCGGTCGATACTGGGCCCCGGCCTTCGCCGGGGTACGGTGGCGCGTTGACCTCACCCGATAACCGAAACTCAACCCGCTGCCCTTGGCCAGCCGTAGCCGGACCGTGCCGTCCTCCACCCGCGCGATCACGCGCAATCCGCGCCCGTCTTCCTCGAGCCGCTCGATCCGGCCGATCACATGGCCGCGTTCATGCTGCCAGAGCAGCGGGATCGGGCGGCCTTCGGAGAGCGTGCGGGCGAAAGCGCCGGGGCGGATGATATCGCCGCCGCGATCCGCCCGGTCGAAGATCGCGGCATAGCCGGCGAAGCGGAGGAATGAACCGTCCTCTCCTTCCCGTTTGGGCTGAGCTTGTCGAAGCCCTGCTTTTTCTTTTGCCGTGCCGCTGAAGGAAATCAGCCTCCTTCGACTGCCTGCCTGCGGCAGTCGCTCAGGACAGGCTTCGACAAGCTCAGGGC
>NZ_CAKZNF010000005.1 GCF_937129435.1 uncultured Parasphingopyxis sp.
AATATCATCGCCCAGGCTTGCAATGATCAGATCATCACCATCGCCCATCAGGATGGTGTCCTTGCCATCCCCGCCATTGGCGGTGTCGCTGCCGGTGCCGCCATACAGCACATCATCGCCCTCACCGCCGAGCACGACATCATCGCCGGAGCTGCCATAAAGCCGATCCGCACCCTGGCCGCCTTCAAGATGATCCTGGCCGATGCCGCCATCGAGCACATCGTCATCCTCGCCGCCATAGAGCGCATCATCCCCGGCATCGCCCTTGAGATTATCGAGCCCGTCGCCGCCAAAGATACGGTCATCATCCTGCTGGCCGACCAGCGAGTCATTGCCGGCATCACCATACAGCGTGTCTTCACCGACAGAGCCCCTGAGCTTGTCATCGCCGTCGCCGCCGAACAGCGTGTCGGCACCGTCATTGCCGACCAGCGTGTCGGCCCCGGTGCCGCCATAGACCTCGTCATCGCCCTCGCCGGCAAAGATCGTCTCGGAGCCGAAGCTGCCCAGGAAGGTGTCATTGCCGCCAAGAAGCTGATAGATGCCCGCGCCATTGGCAGCCACATAGTTGTCCGCGCCCGCGGTGCCGGTGATCGTTGCGCCCTGGAGGCTGAGCTGTGCGCCATCGGCATTGGTGAAGTTGAGCGCGGCGCCCGCCTGGGCGTCGAGATGACCGCCGGTCGAGGTTGCATTGGTGAAGCGCATCGCCCCGCTCGCGCGCAACGTGGGCGCCGTCCACTACGTCTCGACCTAGGAGACCCGCGGCGACACGACGAGCGAGCTCACCTGCGTGAGCGGCGAGGAGAGCGAGTCGACCGGGATCAGGCCGATCGGCGCATCGGCCGGGCGGTTGGCGGTCGCGGGGACATAGCCTTTGCCGGTGTCGGCGACGAGCTCCATGTTGAGCGTCGCACCCTCGTCGAGATGGCAGATGACGAGATCCGGGTTGCGGATTTCGATATCGCCCGAGGTCGTGATGTCGCCGGCCTTCACTTCGGCAGGGCCGGTGGCCGAAAGCTGCATGCGCTTGGGGCCTTCGGCTTCCATCGATATGGCGACCTGCTTGATGTTCAGCACGATATCGGTGACGTCCTCGCGCACGCCGGCGAGCGAGGAGAATTCGTGCAGCACGTTTTCGATCTTGATCGTGGTGATCGCGGCGCCCTGCAGCGAGGACAGCAGCGTGCGGCGCAGGGCGTTGCCGAGCGTCAGGCCGAAACCGCGCTCGAGCGGTTCGGCGACAAAGACCGCCTTGCGGTCGGCAGCCGCGCCGGGCTTCTTTTCAAGGCCATTGGGCTTTTTGAGCTCTTGCCAGTTCTTCATGTTCACGGACACATTCATCCCCTTGGCGGTGGCGGGGGCGGCGCATGCCCCTGCCGG
This sequence comes from uncultured Parasphingopyxis sp., assembly GCF_937129435.1. Lineage (GTDB taxonomy): Bacteria > Pseudomonadota > Alphaproteobacteria > Sphingomonadales > Sphingomonadaceae > Parasphingopyxis. The sequence continues at coordinate 1,381 of NZ_CAKZNF010000005.1, forward strand.
TCTTTCATATTCAGGTCGGAAACGGTTGCGCTGTCCGTTTCCGGGGGCGGTCGTCAGACCCGGCGGCGCTTGGCCGGGCGGACGCCGTTATGCGGGATCGACGTGACGTCGCGGATCGAGGTGATGGTGAAACCGACCGCTTGCAGCGCCCGCAGCGCCGATTCGCGGCCCGATCCCGGTCCCTTGACTTCCACCTCGAGGGTACGGACGCCGTGTTCGGCAGCCTTCTTGCCGGCGTCCTCTGCGGCGACCTGAGCGGCATAAGGCGTCGATTTGCGCGACCCCTTGAAGCCCATCATGCCCGCCGAAGACCAGCTGATCGCATTGCCCTGGGCATCGGTGATCGTGATCAGCGTGTTGTTGAAGGTCGCATTCACATGGGCGACGCCCGACGTGATGTTCTTGCGTTGTTTGCGGCGGAGCCTTTGCGGTTCGCGTGCCATGATATCGTTTTCCTACGTCTAATCTGATGGTGACGGAGGCGCCTTGTGTCTGGCCTGCCTCCGGCGGAGAAGAAGACGAAAACAGTCCCCCGGACTGTTTTCTTACTTCTTCTTACCCGCGATCGGCTTGGCCTTGCCCTTGCGGGTGCGCGCATTGGTGTGCGTGCGCTGTCCGCGAACGGGGAGACCCTTGCGATGCCTGAGGCCGCGATAGCAGGCCAGGTCCATCAGCCGCTTGATGTTCATCGCCGTCTCGCGACGAAGATCGCCTTCGACGGTGTAATCCGCGTCGATCGCCTCGCGAATCTGGACGACTTCGGCATCGGTCAGTTCGTTGACGCGCCGTTCCGAGGGAATACCGAGCTTGCCGGTGATTTCCCTGGCCTTGGCGTCGCCGATGCCGTGAATGTAGGTCAGCGCGATTTCAACGCGCTTCTGGGTCGGAATGTTGACCCCAGCGATACGTGCCACTTATTTGCTCCTGTCAGCTCCACAGGCGGCCCGCGGGCGCGCCTATCTCAAAGCGTTGCTTTCCGAAACGCACGAAACCGACGGACGCACGAATCGCGCCGCCGGTGTTACCGGTGTCTTCGGAATAGGCGCGATGTAGGATTTGCAGGGGTAGCTGTCAACAGTGCTGGCGCGGCAAAACATTGCGCGATATGCACCTTTTCCCACGGGGAAAAGCATCGATGCAGCAGGGACAACCCGAACCGTTCTCCTTCTACGATGGCGCGGTCGCGCCGGGAAAACGCTCGGCCTTCGATATTCCCGTCAGCCGGGTCGCTTCGGGACAGGATGTCACCATGCCCGTGCGCATCGTCCACGGTGCGGCGCCCGGCCCCGTGCTGTTCGTCAGCGCCGGCATCCATGGCGACGAGATCACGGGCGTCGAGATCGTCCGGCGGCTGTTGAAGCGCATCACGCCGGGCAAGCTTTCGGGCACGCTGATCGCGGTGCCGATCGTCAATGTCTACGGCTTCGTCGCCAACAGCCGCTATCTGCCCGACCGGCGCGATCTCAACCGCTGTTTTCCGGGGAGCGAGAACGGATCGCTGGCCGCGCGGCTCGCCTGGCTGTTCCGCACGGAGGTGATCGCGCGTGCCGATTTCGGCATCGATCTCCATTCCGCCGCCATCCACCGCACCAACCTGCCGCAAATCCGGATCAGCCCGCACGCGCCGCAAGCCGCCGAACTGGCCGAAGCCTTTTCTCCGCCGATCGTCATCACCTCGCCGCTGCGCGACGGATCGCTGCGCGGCCATGCCAAGCGCGACGGCGTAGAAATGCTGCTCTACGAAGCCGGCGAAGGCTTGCGCTTCGACCCCTTCTCGATCCGCGTCGGCCTCAACGGCATCGTCCGGGTGATGGGCGCGATGGGGATGTTGCGGCTGGCCGAGCGAATGCAGAAGATCGCCGCGCCCGTCCATGCGAGCAAGAGCATCTGGGTGCGCGCGCCGCGCGGCGGCACCTGCCTTCTGTCGGTGGAGACAGGCGCGGTCGTTTCCACAGGGCAGCGCATCGGGACCGTCAACGATCCGGTCGGCCGCGATGAGGAACTCGTGACCAGCCCGATCAACGGGATCGTCATCGGCCTGGCGCGGCTGGGCGTCGTCAATCGCGGCGACGCACTGGTACACATCGCCGAGATCGGCCATCGCGATATCGAACTCGATCAGGAAACCGAAGAACGGCTCGCCGGCGCCATGCTAGACGAGGACGAAATCCTCTAGCGTCGGTCCTTATCCCTGCCCGCGCGTCCGCGTTTTTCCGGGCGTCTGGTTCTTCTCGATGAAATCGATGATCATGCCGGCGACATCCTTGCCGGTCGCATTCTCGATCCCTTCGAGTCCCGGCGAGCTGTTCACCTCCATGATCACCGGACCGTGATTCGATCGCAGCATGTCGACGCCGCACACGTTCAACCCCATCGCCTTGGCCGCGCGCACGGCGGTCGAGCGTTCCTCGGGCGTGATCTTGATCGTTTTTGCCGAGCCGCCGCGATGAAGGTTCGAACGGAAATCGTCTTCGGCTCCGGTCCGCATCATCGCCGCGACGACCTTTCCGCCGATCACAAAGGCGCGAATATCGCTCGACCCCGCTTCCTTGATGAACTCCTGCACCAAAATGTTGACGTTGGCGCCGCGGAACGCCTCGATCACCGACTTCGCCGATTTATCCGTCTCGGCGAGAACCACTCCGATTCCTTGCGTCCCTTCCAGCAGCTTGATGACGCATGGCGCACCTCCGACGACCTTGAGCACCTCGTCGGTCTGCTTGGGGTCATGCGCAAAGGCCGTGACCGGCAGGCCGAGGCCGCGGCGCGAAAGCACCTGCAGGCTGCGCAATTTGTCGCGCGCCCGGCCGATCGCCACGCTCTCGTTGAGCGACCAGATACCAGACATCTCAAACTGGCGCAGCACCGCCAGGCCATATTGCGTGATCGACGCGCCGATACGCGGGATGACGGCGTCATATCCCGACAGCGTGTTTCCATCGTACATGACGCGCGGCCGGTGCGAGGTGATGTTCATCGAACAGCGCAGCGTGTTGAGGATGTCGAGCTCATGGCCGCGTTCCTCCGCCGCCTCCACCAACCGCTTGTGCGAGTAGAGGTTCGCGTTGCGCGCAAGCATCGCAATTTTCATGATTTAATCGTCTCCTGGGGAGGCCTTCCGAGCATCCATTTCTGCCGGCTGTCTATCAAAAAGCCGCGGCGCAAGCCACGCCTTCCGACGAGAATCGGAAAGGCCATCGTGCCGCGATTGGCAAGGCTGATCTGCGCCATCCATTCGAGCGGGCCGAGCCGCATCGTCGTCTCTATGACGTAGCGATGCTGGACCTGCCCGTTGGAGCTGGTGATCTTCCGTTCCTCGACCAGCCGCGCCTCGCAATCCTGCGGCCCGTGCCCGGCGGAACGCGGCGAGCGAAAGCGGAGCCATTGTTCGCCGTCACGTTCGAACGTTCGAATGCGCGTGGCATGGAGCGACGAGGTTCGCGCGCCGGTGTCGATCTTCGCGTGCATCGAATAGAGGCCGAGATCGGGGAGATCGATCAGTTCGCACCAGCCGATCACCTGCGGTTCCTTCAACCGGGCATTGCGCTTTTTCGCCGTCATCGGCGGAGGTTAGACGCAGCCGTCATGGCTAGGCAATGGCTGGGCGGCGGCACATGTCAGTCCTCGATCGGCGCCGGCGCCCTCGCCTTCTGAAACAGCGTCCAGATCGTGTAGACGACCAGTGCGGCCACCAGCGCATAGACCCACCAGGCGAGGTTCCGCCCGGCAAAGATCAGGTAGATATAGGAACTCAGCGCGAGAAAACCGGCGATGGCGATCTGCACCGCGATCGATTCGCCGCGCCGCTTGCGCCGCACCATCCACGCCATGGTGGCGAGGAAGAAGGGGATCGCGCCGACATAAATGCCGCCGAAGATATACGGGTTCACGCCATATTCGGCGCCGAGCCCCATGAACCAGTCGTTGATCGCTTCGAACATCGGCGTCCCCTTCCCCGCCGGTTCGTAGCCTGTTCCTCTCGGGTTACATAGCTGGAAGGTCGGGAAAGCGGAGCACCCTTTAGCCGAGCAACGCGTCCACCGCCCGCGCCATCTTCACGTCGCGCTCGCTCAAACCGTCGGCGTCATGCGTCGTCAGCGTGATATCGACGCTGTTGTAGACATTCTTCCATTCGGGATGATGGTCCATGCTTTCGGCAATCAGCGCGACGCGCGTCATGAAGGCGAAGGCTTCGCTGAAATCGGCGAATTCGAAATGTTTCGAGATCGCGTCGCGCTCGACGGCGTGATCCCAGTCCGAAAGTTCCGCCAGCGCGGCCTTACGCGCCTCATCGTTCAGTTTCTCGACCATCGGCCCTGCCTTTCCTTGGCTGATACGCTTTCCTATGTGTGCGGGACAATGACGAACGACGCCAGCCTTCCGTTCCCCGCAGACCTTGCCCCCGATGCCGAGACGATGGAGGCGATGGCGCGCAAGTCGATCGATGCGCTGCCCCGGCAGTTCCTCAAGGAAATGGGCAATATCGTCCTTGCCGTCGAGGAATATGCGACGCGCGAGGCGCTCGATTCGGTCGGCGTGGCGCATCCGATGGGCCTGTCGGGCCTCTATCACGGCCGCCCGATCGGCACGAAGAGCATCGAGGAATCGGGCGCGCTGCCCGACAAGATATTCCTCTATCGCCAGCCGATCCTCGCCGAGGCGGCCGATCGCGGCATTCCGGTCGCACGGCTCGTCCACCATGTCGTGATCCACGAGGTCGGCCACCATTTCGGCCTGTCCGACGACGACATGCACGCGCTCGAAGAAGCGGCGGATTGAGCCCCGCGCTCCGCCTGACCGGCCTGGGCTGCGTGCGCGGCGGGCGGGCGTTGTTTACGGGGATCGATCTCGGACTCGGGCCGGGCGATGCCGTTGCCGTGACGGGTCCGAACGGCGCGGGCAAGACGAGCCTGTTGCGGGTCGTTGCCGGGCTGCTACCGGCGCAGGCGGGGACGGTCGAAAGCGAGGGGCGGCTGGCGATGGCGGGGGAGCAGGCGGCGCTCGATCCGGAGCGGCCGCTGGCCAAGGCACTGCACTACTGGGCACGGATCGATGGCGGTGGCGAGGCCGAGGTCGCGACCGCGCTGGAGGCGATGGGCATCGCGCATCTTGCCGATGTGCCCGTGCGGATGCTCTCGACGGGGCAGCGCAAGCGGGCGGTGCTGGCAAGGATACTGGCCGGCGGTGCCGATATCTGGCTGCTCGACGAACCGGCCAACGGCCTCGATACGGCCTCGCGCGAACGGCTCGAGGCGGCGATCGCCGCGCACCGGGCGGCGGGCGGGATCGCCATGGTGGCGACGCACCAGCCGGTCGCGATGCCGGGTGCTGTCGAGTTGCCGATCGGGAGCGCCGCATGAGCGCCTTGCTCGACATCGCCTGGCGCGACCTGCGCCGTGCTATCGGCGGCGGGGCGTTCTGGCTGCCGCTCGTCTTCTTCCTCCTCGTGGCGACGCTCTTTCCCTTCGCCATCGGGCCCGATCCGCAATTGCTGACCCGCGTCGGTGGCGGGGCGCTGTGGACGGCGGCGCTGCTCGCGGCGCTGCTCCCCGTGGACCGGCTCGTCGCGCCCGATGTCGAGGCCGGGGTGCTCGATCAATATGCGGTGCGCGGGATCAGCGAGGAGGCCGTCGCAGCGGCCAAGATCGGCGCGCACTGGCTCGCCTTCGGGCCGCCGCTGATGCTGGCCGCCCTGCCCGCTTCGGCGCTGCTGGCGCTCGACGGTCATGCGCTGCTCCGGCTGGAGGCGGGGCTGGCGCTCGGCACGCCGGGGCTCGCCGCGCTGGCGCTGACAGTCAGTGCACTGGTGAGCGGACAGCGGGGTGGAAGTGCACTGGCCGGGTTACTGCTGCTGCCGCTCGCGGTCCCGATGCTGATCTTCGGCGCGGGCGCGCTGACAGGGCCGGAGCGTGGCGGTTTGTACCTGCTGGGCGCGGCTTCGCTGCTGCTGGTTGCCATCGCGCCGTTCGCGGCGGGCGCTGCGATCCGCGCGGGACGAGGTTAGGGCGACCCCGCCGCGATCAGCGACGCGCCGAAATCGGGCAGCAGCACCAGATTGTCGAAATCATAGGGCAGCGGCCCGACCTCGCGCACGGTGCGATAAGGCCGGACATAATCGCCGTTCAGCCCGCGCACGCGGTAGCCGAGCGACATGTGATCGGGCACACGATCGAAGACGAGATTGTCGAGATCGTAAGCCAGTGCTTGCCGGTGCAGGAACGGTCGCGGCGGCGGCGGCAGGAAGCCGGTGATGTCGTAAGACAGCGCGGGCGACGGCCCGGCTGCTGTGGCGGGCATGGCGGCGGCGGCCAGCGCAAGGCCCAGAGCGACTCGGATAATCATCGGTTAACCATAAGCACCGTCCGGATTTTGTGGAGTCCGGACACGCGACCGTCCCGTTTTGTGTCAGTCGGCAGGCGCGGTTATTTCTGCCAGCGCGCGAAGATCGCCGTCGGCAGCAGCAGCCCGCGTGCCTCCTCGCGCACGGCCATCTCTCCCATGACGACCTCGCCGCCCAGATGCGCCGTCGCCTGCCGCACCAGTTCGCCGATAGCGAGCGCCGACATGCGGACGGCATAGACGGTCAGCACGAGAAAGCGGCTGTCCGTGTCGAGCAGCTGCGCGCAATCGCCGATCAATCCCGGCAGACCCTCTTCGAGCTGCCAGATCTCCTTTTTCGGCCCCCGGCCATATTTGGGCGGATCGAGCATGATCCCGTCATAGCGCCGCCCGCGCCGCACCTCGCGCGCGGCGAATTTGGCGGCATCGTCGACGAGCCAGCGGATCGGTCTGTCCGCCATGCCGGAGAGCGCGGCATTTTCCTTCGCCTGCTCGACCGACTTTTTCGAGGCATCGACATGGGTGACCTTGGCGCCCTTCGCGGCCAGCGCGAGGCTGCCCACGCCGGTATAGCCGAACAGGTTCAGCGCCTCCGCGCCCTCGCCCACCCGCTCCCGCATCCACGCCCAGTGGCTCGCCATGTCCGGGAAGAAGGCGAGATGCCGGAACGGGGTGCACTGCGCCTGAAAGCGCACATCCTCCCAGCCGAGCGGCCAGCCTTCTTCGGGCACGTCGCGCGACAACTGCCAGCGCCCGCCGCCCTCCGCATCGGAACCCGGCACGAATTCGCCATCGGCCTTCCAGTCGTCCGACGCCGGCGCCCACATCGCCTGCGGTTCGGGCCGGATGAAGCGGAAGCGGCCATAGCGTTCGAGCTTGCGGCCATGCCCCGAATCGACGAGCCCGTAATCGGCCCAGGGTTCGGCGATCAGGGTTGTGAGGTCGGTCATCCTGTATCCGTCAGGGCTGAGCCTGTCGAAGCCCGCCTCTCATACGGTGAAACGTCCTTCGACAAGCTCAGGACAAACGGTCTTGCGCGGCAGGCGTCGCCCGCTCGGCGATATAGGTTTTTACCGCTGCAAGATCGCCCGGCAGCACGTCGAAGCGTTCCTCTCGGTCGAACAGGCCGGAGAGGTGCGGCGGCAGCATCGGCCGGGCGCCCGTCGCCCGCTCGACGGCATCGCGGAACTTGGCCGGGTGCGCCGTCGCCAGCGTTACCAGCGGAATATCGGCGGGCACATCGCTCGCCTGTGCGGCAGCGAGGCCGATGGCTGTGTGCGGATCGATGATCGTGCCGCTTCCCTCGGCCGCCTTCCGCATTGCGAGCGACATCGCATCGGGATCGATCCGCGCCGAGGAGAAGAGCTCGCCGATCCGCCCGCGCACATTTTCGCCGAGTTGCAGACGGCGGCTCGCATCGAACCCCTGCATCGCCTGCGCCAGCGCCGCGCCGTCGCGATCATAGCAATCGAACAGCAGCCGCTCGAAATTCGAGCTGACCTGGATGTCCATCGAAGGCGCTGCCGTCGGCACCAGCTCGCCTGCCGAATAATCGCCGCTCGTCAACGCGCGATGGAGGATGTCGTTGACATTGGTCGCGACGATCAGCCGCTCGACCGGCAGCCCCATTTGCGCCGCCGCATAGCCCGCGAACACATCGCCGAAATTGCCCGTCGGAACCGAGAAGGCCACTTTTCGATCCGGCGCGCCGAGACGCACGGCGGCGTAGAAATAATAGACGATCTGCGCCGCCAGCCGCGCCCAGTTGATCGAATTGACGGCAGAGAGGCGGAAGCGGCCGGCAAAATCGGCATCGCCGAACATCGCCTTCACCATCGCCTGGGCTGCGTCGAAATCGCCCTGGATCGCGATATTGTGGACGTTGGGCGCGAGCACCGTCGTCATCTGGCAGCGCTGGACGTCGGAGACGCGGCCCTGCGGATGCAACATGAAAATGTCGACCTTGTCGCGCCCCGCCAGCGCCTCGATCGCCGCCGATCCGGTATCGCCCGAAGTCGCACCGATCACGGTCAGATGCGTATCGAGCGGCGCGAGGAAGCGCTCGAACAGCAGCCCGAGTAGCTGAAGCGCGACATCCTTGAACGCCAGCGTCGGGCCATGGAACAGTTCGAGCAGCCAGTGCCGCTCGTCGAGCTGCACCAGCGGCGTCACCGCATCGTGATGGAAGGCGCCATAGGCCTGCTCGCAAAGGCCGCGCAGCGCGACCTCATCAAGGTTCGGCGCGGCGAAGGGCGCGAGCACGCGCACCGCCGTCTCGGCATAGCTGAGGCTGGCCATCGCCGCGATCTCGTCGCGCGAGAAAGACGGCCAGCTCTCCGGCACGTACAATCCGCCGTCCGCGGCGAGCCCCGCCAGCGTCGCCCCTTCGAAGTCGAGTGCGGGCGCCTGCCCCCTGGTGCTGATATAGCGCATGGGCGCCGGGGTTAGTCGGGTCCGGCCTTCACGGCAATATCGGAGTCGCGTTCGAGAGTATGCTTAAGCTGGCCGAGCCTCTCGACCGCCCTTGCCGCATGCGGGCCGATCCAGCGCTCGTGGATTTCATGAATCGGCAGCGGGTTGAGATGATTCCAGCGTTCGCGCCCCTTGCGTACGGGGATGACGAGATCGGCGGCTTCGAGCACCTTCAAATGCTGCATCACCGTGCATCGGTCGATCTCCGGGAAATGCTCACACAGCGTCCCCGTCGTCAGCGGCTGGTCGCGCAGATCGTCCATGATCTGCCGCCGCACCGGCGCGGCGAGAGCCTTGAACACGGCATCGTATCGATCGGAAATTGACATGTTATGTTTTTATAACATAAATGATGCCGTAGCAAGCGAGTCGCTCAACCCGGAGAGAAATGATGGATCTGAAATTTCGTGTCGCGGCGCGGATCGCCAAACCCGTCGAAGAGGTATTCGAAGCGGTCGCCGACCCCGCCAAGCTCTCCGAATATTTCACGACGGGCGGCGCCCAAGGCCGGCTCGAAACGGACACGACGGTGACATGGGACTTTCACGACTATCCCGGCGCCTTTCCGGTCGAGGTTGTCGAGGTCGTCGAGAATGAGAAGATCGTTCTCAAATGGGAGGCGAGCGAAGGCGAACCGCACAATGTCGAAGGCAGCGACAGCAAGGCCGCCGACTATATGACGACGGTGACGATGACGTTCACCGGCCTCGATGACGGCCGTACGCTTGTCGAGATCAAGGAAGAGGGCTGGCGCGAGAACCAGGGCGCGCTCGATGCCTCCTATGGCAACTGCCAGGGCTGGGCGCAGATGCTGTGCGCGCTCAAAATCTGGATCGAGCACGGCATCAACCTGCGCGCCGATATGTACAAATAACTCGCTGTCAGGATCGCATGCGCTTGCGGAGCGCCAGCACATAGATCAGCGCCGCAGCGCCGGCGAAGAAGAACCACTGGATCGCATAGAGCAGATGGTTGTTCGGCATATCTGCCGGGTCGGGCCGGGCGACGGGCTGGAGCCCCGGCGCGGCGTCTTCGGACACCAGCCTGATCTCATATTCGGGATCGAGCGCGATGATGCCGCTGACCTCGCCCCCCTCCCAGTCCTCCGGCGGCTCCATCGAGGCCGACCAGCCGACGACGACCTGCATCCCCGGCCCCTCGCCGCCGCCGGTGCGGCAGGACGCGATATGCTGCCAGCCCGCCTCACCCTCGCGATTCTGACCGGCGATCGAACGCCAGTCGACCGGTTCGAGGCAAAAGCCGGTAGCGCGGCGATAGAGCAACTCGGTGTCCGGCGGTTCGGGCCAGGCGACAGGCGGCAGTGTCGACGCATTCTCGTAGCGATCGACGAGCGCTTCCTTTTCCCCCTTGCGCTGGATCTGCCAGATGCCGAGGGCGATCATCGTCGCCACGGCCAGCGCCACGAGCACGGTCGGGATCACCGGCAGGTTACGCATCGGGATCGCTGCCCCGCCCCTCGCGCGCCTTGTTGCGATATTCGCTGGCGAGCAGCATGCCCTTGGCGATCCGAAGGCCGTAGACGACGGCTATGGCCGTGATCGGCACCCAGAGCAGGATATGCACCCAGAAAGGCGGGTGGAGCGACAGTTCGAGCGAAATCGCCAGCACGGTCACCAGCGCGCCGATGATCAGCGTCAGGAACGCCGCCGGGCCATCGCCGACATTGAAGGCCGAATAGTCGAGCCCGCAGTGATCGCATTTCGGCGCGAAGCCGACCGGCCCCGCGAACAAAGTCCGCGCGCCGCATTGCGGGCAGGCACCGGTCAGGCCCGTTTGCAGGAAGCTCGGCTCAGCCATGGGCGAGAAAATCCCGGAATCGTTCGACGTGATGATCGATCGCATCGGGCGCGGAAAGATAGTCGTCGGTCGCCATCATCTGCCAATATTGGCCCTCTTCGCCGAAAGTCACGCCTTCGATCTCCACCGGTTCGCAACGGGCCGCGAAAAAAACCGAGTCGGAAGCGCCCGTCCGCCAGCTGGGATAACGCCGCCGCCACACGAAACGGTCTGCGGCAAGTTCTAGATCGAATTCTTCCTTCAGCTCGCGCAGGACACAGGCCTCGGCCGTTTCGTCCCCTTCCCGCCCGCCGCCGGGTACATCCCAGCATCCGGGAAAGGGAATGTCCGGCCGGTCGTCGCGACGATAGACGAGCAGCGCGTCGCCGCTGAGCAGGAACAGTTTCGCGCCGCTGAATTCCACGGCGCGGCCGGTCAATGGATCGGCGCGCCCGCGCTGCCCCAGATGTAGATCGAGGCGAAGAGGAACAGCCACACGACGTCGACGAAGTGCCAGTACCAGGCCGCCGCTTCGAAGCCGAAATGCTGCTTCGGCGTGAAATCGCCGCGATAGGCCCGGATCAGGCAGACGGCGAGGAAGATCGTACCGACGATGACGTGGAAGCCGTGAAAGCCCGTCGCCATGAAGAAGGTCGCGCCATAGATGTTGTTTTTGAAGTCGAACGGCGCGTGCACATATTCATAGGCCTGGATGAAGCTGAACAGAACGCCGAGCAGGATCGTCAGCCACAGGCCATTGATCAGCCCCTTGCGATCGCCCTTGAGCAGGCAGTGATGCGCCCAGGTGACGGTCGTACCCGAGCACAGCAGGATCATGGTGTTGAGCAGCGGCAGAGAGAAGGGATCGAGCACTTCGATGCCGGGCGGCGGGAACACCGCTTCCGCGCCGTCGATCGAAGCCGGGAACAGCGCCGCACCGAAAAAGGCCCAGAACCAGCCTACGAAGAACATGACTTCGGACGCGATGAACAGGATCATGCCGTAACGCATGTGAAGCTGCACAACGGGCTTGTGATGGCCTTCATGCGCTTCGTCGATCACATCGACCCACCAGCTGAACATGGTGAAGAGCACGCCGATCAGCCCGGCGAAGAACACCCAGCCCGCATGCATCATCAGCGGGCTCATGAAGCCCAGAGCGCCCAGCGCATCGATCGCCCCGGCGGGATCCGCGTCCGGTGCCGGCGCGTGCATCCACAATATGCCGCCCATCGCCATGACCAGCGCGCTGAACGCGCCGATCAGCGGCCAGATGCTCGGATTGACAAGATGATAATCGTGTTGCGGGGCGGCTCCGGCCATCGTTCTTACAGTCCCTTGTTTCGTGCCTTGATGCGGTCTCTAGCCTCAGGAGGCGTCATCGTCCACGGGGTAAAAAGTGTAGGAGAGGGTGATCTCCTCGACATCGCCGATGTCCGGATCGTTCAGGATTTCGGGATCGACGAAATAGGTGACGGGCATCCGGACGCTCTGGCCCGGCTGCAGCGTCTGCTCGGTGAAGCAGAAACACTGAATCTTGGAGAAATAGGCGCCGGCCTCGAGCGGGGTGACGTTGAAGGACGCTGTGCCGGTGACCGGCCGGTTGGTCAGGTTTTCGGCGCGATAAAAAGCCATCTTGCGCGCGCCGATGGCGACGCGGTCGGTATTTTCTTCCGGTTCGAAGCGCCAGGGAAGGTCGGGCGATGTGTTGGCGTCGAAGCGCACGGTGATGACGCGCCCGACCGGCTGTACATTGGCCGCAGCGGACGCCTCGACGCGCTGGGTCGTGCCGTTGAAACCGGTCACCTGGCAGAAAATGCGATAGAGCGGCACCGAGGCGAAGCCGAGCGCGATCATGCCGGCGACGATCGCCAGCGCCGCGAACGCGCTGCGCCGGTTCTTCCGGGAGAGCGTCGCGGTCGTCATGTCGCAAGCTCCATCTTCACGATCGTGATCGCGAAGATCAGGATGACGAAGGCGCCCAGAAGCAGCCCCATCATGAGCGCGCGGCTGCGCTGGCGTTCGCGGATGACTTTTTCTTCTTCCGGGCTCATGCGAACAGCCTCGCATCGATGACGAGCGCGGCAAACATCGCGAAGAGATAGAAGATCGAGAAGGCGAAGAGCCGCTTTTCGGGCTTCATCGCCGCCGGATCGGTCGCGCGATTGGCGGATACCGCCGCGGCGAGCGCGACGAAGATGCCGCTGAGGACGGACGCGGCAATGCCGTAGAAAGCGCCGGTGAGGCCGAGCGGCCAGGGCGCCACGGCGACGGCGGCCATGGGAAGGCTGTAGAGAAGTATCTGCCGGCGCGTGCGCTTCGGCCCGGCGACGACGGTCATCATCGGCACGCCGGCGCGCTCGTAATCGGCATTGACCCAGAGCGACAGCGCCCAGAAATGCGGCGGCGTCCACAGGAAGATCAGCGCGAAGAGCAGGATCGGCAGCGTCGTGATATCGCCCGTCGCCGCGGCCCAGCCGATCACCGGTGGAAAGGCGCCGGCCGCGCCGCCGATGACGATATTCTGCGGCGTCCGGCGTTTCAGCCAGACGGTATAGATGCCGACATAGAACAGGATCGCGGCGGCGAGCGTCGCGGCCGCCAGCCAGTTCGTCGCCAGTCCCATCAGCACAACCGAAAAGACGCCGAGCCCGACGCCGAAATGCAGGGCGGCCTCGCGCTCCATCCGCCCGGCCGGAAGCGGGCGGTCCGCCGTCCGCTTCATCAGCGCGTCGATATCGGACTCATACCATTGGTTGAGCGCGGCGGCGGCGCCATGGGCGAGCGCGATGCACAGAATGGCGGCAAAGCCGAGCACCGGATGCGGCACAACCGGCGCGGCCAGCATCCCGGCAAGCCCGGTGAACACGACGAGCTTCATCACGCCGGGTTTGGTCAGCGCATAGAAATCGCGCCAGTCGGCGACGATCGGTGAAGACGGTGCGGTTGCGGTCGTCATGGTTTGCCATTCTTCCGTTAGCCCTGAGCCTGTCGAAGGGCGCCTCTCGATGGAGAGGCGGGCTTCGACAGGCTCAGCCCTAACGGATCAGTGTGTCACCCTGCCAGATTTCAATCGATATGCGGCAGCTTGTTGAACTGGTGATAGGGCGGCGGGCTGGACAGCGTCCATTCCAGCGTCGTCGCGCCTTCGCCCCAGTAATTGTCCGCGGCCTTCTTGCCCGCGAACAGCGACCAGATCATGTTGACGAAGAACACGGCCATGCCGGCGGCCATCACCATATAGCCGATCGTCGCGATCTCGTTCCAATACTGATAGGCGTCCGGATAGTCCGGATAGCGGCGCGGCATGCCATCGAGGCCCAGGAAGTGCATCGGGAAGAACAGGATGTTCACGCCGACGAAGAACAGCCAGAAATGCACCTGGCCGAGGAACTCGTTGTACATCCGGCCGAACATCTTGCCGAACCAGTAATACCAGCCGGCGAAGATCGCGAAGACGGCGCCGAGCGACAGCACATAGTGGAAGTGCGCGACGACATAATAGGTGTCGTGAACGATATCGTCGAAGCCGCCATTGGCGAGCACGACGCCGGTCACGCCGCCAACGGTGAACATGAAGATGAAGCCCAGCGCCCAGACCATCGGCGTCTTGAAGCTGACCGAACCGCCCCACATCGTCGCGATCCAGCTGAAGATCTTGATGCCGGTCGGCACCGCGATGATCATCGTTGCGGCGGTGAAGTAGAGCTTCGTATTCAGGCTGAGGCCCACGGTGAACATGTGGTGCGCCCAGACGACGAAGCCGACGACGCCGATCGCGACCATGGCATAAGCCATGCCGAGATAGCCGAAGACCGGCTTCTTGCTGAACGTCGCGACGACCTGGCTGACCATGCCGAAGCCCGGCAGGATCATGATGTAGACCTCCGGATGGCCGAAGAACCAGAACAGATGCTGGTAGAGCAGCGGATCGCCGCCGCCCGATGCCGTGTAGAAGGTCGTGTCGAAATTGCGGTCCGTCAGCAGCATCGTGATCGCCGCGGCGAGCACCGGCAGCGCGAGCAGCAGCAGGAACGCCGTGACCAGCACCGACCATACGAACAGCGGCATTTTGTGCAGCGTCATGCCCGGGGCGCGCATGTTGAAGATCGTGGTGATGAAGTTGATCGCGCCGAGGATCGACGATGCGCCGGCAAGGTGGAGCGACAGGATCGCCATGTCGACGGCGGGGCCGACCGATCCTGTCGTCGAAAGTGGTGCGTAGACCGTCCAGCCGGTGCCCGCGCCCATGCCGGTGCCGCCCGAAACGAAGGTCGATCCGAGAAGCAGCAGGAAGGCCGGGACGAGCAGCCAGAAACTGATATTGTTCATGCGCGGGAACGCCATGTCGGGCGCACCGATCATCAGCGGCACGAACCAGTTGCCGAAGCCGCCGATCATCGCCGGCATCACCATGAAGAACACCATGATCAGGCCATGGGCGGTGATCAGCGTGTTCCACATATGAAGCGCTTCGTTGCCGCCCGCGCCGGCCCAGGATTCGAGCCACTGGATGCCCGGCTCGGCCAGTTCGACGCGCATCATGCCCGAAATCGCGCCGCCGATGATGCCGGCGACGATCGCGAAGATCAGGTAGAGCGTGCCGATGTCCTTGTGGTTCGTCGACATGAACCAGCGGACGAAAAAGCCCGGCTTGTGATCCGCCTCATGATGCGCGTCGTCGTGCGACGCTTCGAAGTGGGCGGGCGTGGCGGCGGTATCGGTCATTCTTGCGAACCCTTAGCTTGTCACTGCAGCCTGATCGACGATGTCGGCTTCGGCCTCGCCTTCGATCAGGTTTTCATCTTCGGTCGGGACGGGCGCGCCGTCTTCGAGAGCGGTATCCGGCGCTTCGCCGGCATTCGGATCGGCGTCACCCGGCATCGTGCCGCCCTGCGAACGGACCCAGCGAGCGAAGTCGGCCGGCGGCAGCACTTCGACCGCGATCGGCATGAAGGCGTGGCGGGCACCGCACAGTTCGGAACACTGGCCGAAATAGACGCCCGGACGCTCAACATTCACCCAGCGCTCGTTGAGCCGGCCGGGCACGGCGTCGATCTTGGTCCAGAAGGCGGGAACGGCAAAGCTGTGCAGCACGTCCGACGCCGTCACGAGGAAGCGCACCGTCGTGTTCGCCGGGATGACGAGCCGGTTGTCGACCGCCAGCAGGCGCGGACCATCGGCGTCGGTGCGGAAGCGGGCCCCTTCGGCCTGCTCACCCTCTTCGGCGAGCATGTTGGAAATCACCGTGATGTCGCCGTGATCGGGATATTCATAGGTCCAGTACCACTGGTTGCCCGTCACCTTGATCGTCACGACCTCGCCTTCGGGCAGGTCGTACTGGTTGGCGAGCAGGCTGATCGACGGCACGGCGATGAACACGAGGATCAGCACCGGGACGAGCGTCCAGACGACTTCGAGCACGGTGTTGTGCGTCGTTTTCGATGGCGTCGGATTGGAACGGCGATTGTAGCGCACGACGATCCAGAGCAGGAGCGCGAGCACGAACAGCGAGATCACCGTGATGATCGGCATCAGGATATAGTTGTGGAAATCGGCGCCCTGCTGCCCGACCTCGGTGAACTGGTCCTGCAGGCCGAGCCGGCCGTCGGGCTGGCCGATCGCCTCCACCGGCGCGCTATACTCGAATTCCTCTTCCGCTGCGGCGGCTTCGGCTGCGTCGGCGATGGGCACGTCCGATTCGACTTCGTCGCCCGGAGCCGGCGCGAGTTCGGTCTGCGGCGCAGGCGCCATTTCCGGTTGCGGCGCGGCGGCGGTCGCCGGCGACGCTACGGCAAGCGATGTGACGGCCAGTCCCGCGGCCAGCATCATGTTCGTCAAAAAGCGCATCATATCCCCATCGTGGCCGGGCGCGACGGCACGGCCTCTCGTCCCTTGGATTAGAGTCTCGGGCGCGCTTATAGGCGCCAGATTCCAATGCCTCAAGCGCGGGATTGGGGAAAACCGCACCTTGCCCGGGGTGCCGCGGACACTTATGTGCGGGCCCGACAAAACAGGGGGAAAGAGATCCGATGGACGACGACGAAATCCTTGCCGAATTCCGCGCCGCACAGGCGCTGCTCGAAGGGCATTTCATCCTTTCGTCGGGCAAGCGCAGCGCCCGCTATTTGCAATGCGCGCGCGTGCTGCAGGATCCGATGCGCGCCTCGCGCCTCGCTTCCGCCATCGCGGCCCGCCTTCCCCGCGAGATTCGAAGCGAGATCGAGATCGTCGTGTCGCCGGCGATGGGCGGGCTGATCATCGGCCATGAGATGGGCCGCGCGCTCGGCGTCGAGGCGCTGTTTTTGGAGCGCCCCGAAGGCACGTTCGAACTGCGCCGCGGCTTTGCGCTGGAACCGGGACAGAAGGTGCTGATGGTCGAGGACGTCGTCACCACCGGCCTTTCCTCTCGCGAAGCGATCGAGGCGATCGGGCGCGAAGGCGGCGAAGTTGTCGCCGAGGCGGCGCTGGTCGACCGGTCGCTCGGCACGGCGGATATCGGCGTTCCCTTCTTCCCGCTGCTCTCGCTCGATTTCCCGGTCTACGACCCCGACGACATTCCCGAAGAGCTCGCGGCGATCGAGGCGATCAAGCCGGGCAGCCGCAAGGGGTGAGCCGCCTGCTGGCCGCACTGGTCGCGCTGACAGCGATTCTGGCGGCACCGGCGCAGGCCTTCGACCCGGCGCGGATCGGAACGCTGGCCGAAGAGGCGGATTTCAACGGGGTGCTGCTGATCTCGCGCGGCGACACGATTATCTATGCACGCGCCTTCGGCACGGTGACGCCGGGGGGAGACGATCCGCACCGGCTCGACGCGCGATGGCGCTACGCTTCGGTCACCAAGCAAATCGTCGCGACCATCGCGATGCAGGAGGTCGCGGCGGGCCGCCTTTCGCTCGATGCGCCGATCTCGACCTATTGGCCCGATTATCCGAATGCCGAGGCGCGTGGCATTACTTTAGAACAGCTGATGCGGCACCTGTCCGGGCTCGCCGATCCCGATTTCTCGCCACCGACACCCACGGGATTGCCCGCCTTCTACACCCCCGACTGGGCCGACCAAGCGACGGCCGACGGCTATTGCGCGGGACCGATGCTCACCGCGCCCGGCGCAGCCTTCCACTATAACAATTGCGACTTCATCGTGCTCGGCGCGATCCTCGAACGGGTCACCGGCCAATCGCTGGCCCAGCTGGTGGCGTCGCGGATCGACCCAGCAATGCTTTTCTATCCGGAAGGCGCGGATACCGTTCCGGGCTATTATCTCGATCAGGCCGAACCGTCGATCCGGCTGGCGGCCTATGGCGCGGCGGGCGGGCTCAACGGCACACTGCTCGATCTGTGGCGGTTCGATCGCGCGCTGCTGCGCGGCGACCTTCTCGATGATGCCAGGCGCGCGGCGATGTGGGACGGGCGGCCCGAGCTCGGCCAGGTCGCTCTCGGCCAATGGTCTTATGACGCGCCGCTGGCAGGATGCGCCGAAGCGCCCCGTCTGATCGAACGCCATGGCGCGATCGGCGGCATCCAGCTCCGCAACTTCCTGCTGCCGGACAGCGACATGGTCGTCATCGCCGCGACCAACCGCGCCGAGGGCGATTTCAATTTCGGCACGATCTGGTCGGGCAGCGGCTTTACCCACGACTTGCTTTCCGAGGCCGCATGTCATTGGATGGACGGATGACGATGCCGCTCCGCCTCGGGGTCAATATCGACCATGTCGCGACGATCCGGAACGCGCGCGGCGGCGATCATCCCGATCCTGTGCGCGCCGCCTTCGTGGCGGCCGAAGCGGGCGCCGACGGCATCACCGCGCATCTGCGCGAAGACCGGCGGCATATCACCGATGCCGATATCGAACGGCTGTCGAGCGGGCTGACGATCCCGCTCAACCTCGAAATGGCGGCGACCGACGAGATGCTCGAGATCGCGCTTCGGCACACCCCCCACGCGGCCTGCCTCGTTCCCGAAAAGCGCGAGGAGCGGACGACCGAGGGCGGGCTCGACGCGGCGGGCGGGCACAATCACCTCGCGCCCATCGTTGCGGAACTGGCCAATGCCAATATCCGCGTCAGCCTGTTCATCGAACCCGACCCGCGCCAGGTCGAGGCCGCCATTCGGCTCGGCGCGCCGGTCGTCGAATTCCACACCGGCCGCTATGCGAACCTGTCCGGCGATGAACAATCGCAAGAACTCCGCCGCATCGCCGACGCCGCCGCGCTCGCTGCGAAGAACGGCATCGAGCCGCATGCCGGCCACGGACTGACCTTCGATAATGTCCAGCCCATCGCCGCCATCCCGCAGCTGGCGGAGCTGAATATCGGGCATTTTCTTGTGGGCGAGGCGATCTTTACGGGGTTCGAGGAGAGTGTGAAGCGGATGCGCGAGTTGATGGATCTGGCGAGATGATTGTCAGACCTCGCCTTCGGCTCGGCGCCGCACCGGCCCGCACCCCCACCCGACCTCCCATTCAGGATACTCACGTGGGAGGTCGGGTGGGGGTGCGGGCCGGTGCGGCGATTTTCCGCCAGGAAAATTCTGACAAACAGGCGGCTTCATGATTGTCGGTATCGGCTCCGATCTCTGCAATATCGAGCGCATCGCCAAGTCGCTCGAGCGCTTTGGCGAGCGGTTCGAGCGGCGCTGCTTTACCGAGATCGAGCGCGCCAAGGCGGCGCGGCGGCCCTATACGCGCGCCGGCACCTACGCCAAGCGCTTCGCCGCGAAAGAGGCTTTCTCCAAAGCGGTCGGCACCGGATTTTCGCAGGGTGTGTTCTTTCGCGATATTGGTGTAGTGAACGCCAAATCGGGTGCGCCGACGCTGGCGCTGACCGGCGGGGCGAAGGCGCGGCTCGACGCGCTGACACCGCCCGGCCATCTGGTCGAAGTGCATCTGACCCTGACCGACGATCACCCCTGGGCGCAGGCTTTCGTCATCCTCTATGCGCGCCCCGCCCCGGGCGACGAAGCGAAGTGAGTATATTGAGCGTGAGTGAGAGCGATCCGGCCGTCCAGAAGGACGCGAACCCGGCCGAAGAGAGCGAAGAGCAGCAGGGCACCGACTGGTGGGCCGAGATCAAGGGGATCTTCTGGCTCGTCCTTGCCGTGCTCGCCTTTCACAGCCTGATCGCAAAGCCCTTCTACATCCCGTCGGAATCGATGATGCCCGGGCTGATCAAGGGCGACCGGCTGGTGGTGACCAAATATCCCTATGGCTGGTCCTATATCTCGCCCTCCTTTCACATCCTGCCGTTCATGCACGGGCGGCTGTTCGGCCGGATGCCCGAGCGCGGCGATATCGTCATCGTGACGCCGGCGAGCGGCCCCAATGCCGGCCAGGATTATATCAAGCGCGTCATCGGCCTGCCCGGCGACCGGCTCGAAATTCGCGGCGGGCGCGTCATCCTGAATGGCGAATCGCTGCGCTACGAGGAACAGATGCCGGTCCGCATTCCGGTCGATGCGAATATGAGCTGCGGCGTCGCCGTCACGCCGTCCGGGATGACGGTCCGAAACGAAATGTCGGTCTATCGCCAGACGGGATCGGACGGCCAGCAATATTGCGAGCTCCCCGTGATCCGCGAATATCTGCCCGAGGGACGCTATTACGATATTCTCGACCTGGCCGAGACGACAGGCGATACCTATGGACCGATCGAAATTCCCGAAGGCCATGTCTTCCTGATGGGCGACAATCGCGACCAGTCCGCCGACAGCCGCTTCGATCTGCGCGGGGACGGGTTGGGCGGCGCCGTTCCGATCGAGACGATTGGTGGACGCGCGGAATTCATCACCTTCTCGCTCGACGGCACCTCGCAATGGTATAACCCGATCAGTTGGTTCACGGCGATGCGCGGCGGCCGGGCGGGCACCAGCCTCCATCCGCGGCAGGCCGAGTGAGCAAGCGCGAGGAAACGCCGGGGCCGTATGACGGCCGCGCCGGGCCCGCCGAGGTCCACGATCCGATCATCAAGCAGGAATTGAAGCGCGCGAGCGCATGGGCCGTCGTCGCGCTGGCCGTGGTCATGCTGTGGTTCCTCGCCCAGCCGATCCTGCTGATCATCGCCGGCCTCGTCTTCGCCGCGCTGCTCGACGGCGGCACCAAGGCGCTCGGCTATGTCCTTCCGATCGGCAGGCGCTGGCGGCTGCTGATCGTCGTGCTGCTGTTCATCGCGATGATCGGCGGGATTGCGCTGCTCGCCGGGATCCAGATCGCCGCCCAGATAGGGCAATTGCGCATCACGCTGGCGGAGCAGACCGACCAGCTCGTCGAGTGGCTCGGCTCGATGGGCCTGATGCCCGACGACATGCAGATGAACGAATTGCTGCGTCAGGTGCTGGGTTCGGTCGGCAGCCTGACTTCGGCGCTGGGATCGGCGCTCAGCGCGATCGCAACGCTGTTCCTCGTCATGGTGATCGGCCTCTTCATCGCGATCGAGCCGAATCTCTACGATCGCGGCGTGCAATGGATGCTGCCGCGCGGCACGCGGCCCGAATTCCGCAAGACGTCCAAGCATATGACGCGCACGCTGCAGAAGCTGCTCGCGGGACGCGTTCTCGGCATGGTTTTCGAAGGGGTGCTGACCTGGGCGCTGTTGTCGATCGCGGGCGTGCCGATGGCGCTGCTGCTCGGCATTCTCGCCGGCCTGCTCGCCTTCATCCCCAATATCGGCGCCTTCATCACGGGCATATTGATGGTGTCGGTGGGGCTTTCGGCGGGGCCGGAAACCGGGCTCTACGCCTTCATCATCTATGTCATCGTGCAGGCGTTCGACGGCTATGTCGTGATCCCGATGGTCGCGCGGCAGACGGTCGATCTGCCCCCGGCCCTCACCCTTTCGGCACAAATCCTCTTCGCCGCGCTGTTCGGCATCCTGGGTCTGGCGCTCGCCGATCCGATCGTCGCGATGATCAAGGCGGCGCTGGAACGCCGCTCGCAGCATAATGACGAGGAAGAGGAGGAGGCGCGGCAGCGCGAATTGGCGGAGAGCGAAGCGGAAGCCGAGGCGGCGACCTCAGCATCGCCGCCGAAACCGGGGCTTTTCAGACGGCTGAAGCCCAAAGCGGACGACAGCTAGCTACCTTCCTTTCGGCCAAACCGTTAGCCCTGAGCTTGTCGAAGGGCGTTTCGCCGTATCGAGAACCGGGCTTCGACAAGCTCAGCCCTAATGGTCTTTATTGGACTTTCGCGCGGCGCGCGGATGCCACTGAGATGTCTATTGAGGCGGTGCCGGCGGCGGCACGGGGACCGCGCCTTCCGCCGCCTCACCGCCCTGCATCTCCATCAGCCGCTGCATCATCTCGGTTTCCGAGATGATCTCGACCAGTTCGACATCGAAATCCATGACCTCGGTCGTTTCGATCGGCAGTTGCGGCGGCCGCGGCGTGCCGGGCTCGATCCCTTCGGGCAGCCAGAGTTCGGGCTTCAGCCAGAGTCGGTAGCGCGCGCCGGGCGTCATCAGCTGGACGCCCTCGGCAAAGCCGGGAAAGGTACCGCCCACGGGGAGCGTCGCTTCGCGCCCTTCATCGATCACCTCGCCGTCGAGCGAGCGTAGCGTGTAGTTGATGACCACGACATCGTTGACGCCGGGCGTCGCGCCCGTGTCCGATCCCGGCCGGATGACCTGATATTGCAGGCCCGATGGCGTCGTCTCGACATCGTTGTTCGTTCCGTTCCAGGCGAGGAAGGTCGAGGCGGAGGCATTGCTCAAGTCGCCCGGCGCGCGCGTGGTGAACCATGCCAGCGCGAGTCCCGCCGCCAGCACCAGCCCGACGCCGATCCACAATTTGGTCAGCGTGCCCTTTTCGATCGGCTGCAGCGGAACGGCGGTGACGGACATGGCTTCCCCCGAGATGTCTCGTGAAACGAAGAAGGGCCACTCCTATGGAGCGGCCCTTCCAAAATCCAGCGATTTCTGTCCGGCAGACCCTAGCGGGTGCCGTCGCGCTCCATCCGCTTGCGCTCGAGCTTGCGGGCGCGGCGGATCGCGGCCGCGCGCTCACGGGCGCGCTTTTCCGACGGCTTTTCATAGTGCCGGCGCAGCTTCATCTCGCGATAAACGCCCTCGCGCTGCAGCTTCTTCTTGAGCGCGCGCAGCGCCTGATCGACATTGTTGTCACGAACCGAAACTTGCATGGACCTGTCAGTCTCCAATCGAAAAGCATGTTGCGCGAACGAACGAATCCGTTCGCAATCAATTTCTTATAGCACAAAAACAGATGCGCCGCGAGATGCGTCCCGCCGCCGTCAGGAGCGAACTAGCGGCCAGCGCGGCAAAGTTCAAGCCGGAATCGCCCGGAATCGCCTTGTCCCTGCTCGACAATCGCGCGCCGATCGGCGACAATCGTTGCCAAACAAGACCGCTAGAGGAGATCGTCCCATGGCAACGCAGCTCAAATCCCCCCAGACCGACCGCGACATGACCGAAGAGGAATGGGCCCAGCGGCTCGATCTTGCCGCCGCCTATCGCATCTTCGCGATGGAAGGCTGGGACGAGAATATCTTCAACCATATCACCGTGAAGGTGCCCGGCGAGGAGGGCGCGTTCCTGATCAATCCCTATGGCCTGCATTTCTCCGAGGTCACCGCCTCGAACCTCGTCAAGATCGATATTGAGGGCAACAAGCTCAACGACAGCCCCTGGGGCGTCAACAAGGCCGGTTTCGTCCAGCACAGCCTGTTCCACAAGCACCTCCACGACGCGCACGCGATCATCCATACGCACACGACCGCGACGATGGCCGTGTGCTCGATGGAGGGCGGGCTGCAGCCGGTAAATTTCTACGCCTGCAACTTTATCGGGCGGCTCTCCTATCACACCTTCGAAGGCGTGACGGTGCGCGAGGAAGAGGGCGAGCGGCTGCTCGAAAATCTCGGATCGAACCGCATCCTGATGCTGCGCAATCACGGCCCGGTCGTCATCGGCCCGACCCTGCCGATCGCGCTGATCCAATACTGGGCGCTCCAGCGGGCCTGCGAGCTCCAGATCGCGACCATGTCCGCCGGCAAGGCCATCACCGTGCCGCAGGAAGTGATCGAGGTTCACCAGCGCGACCTGTTCATGACGCAGGCCTCCAAGGAACCCGGCCGCGCCGAATTCGACGCCTGGGTCCGCCGCATCGACAAGATCGATCCGAGCTGGCGGGAGTAGGTTTGGATCTGTCAGAACCTCGCTAGCGCGGCGCTCGACCGAAAGGTCGAGTCTGACAAGAAAATTTCCCGCCCGCTTCCTTGATATGACAGCACTGGCTAGACCCATCCCATGACCCGGATGACCGTCAACGGACAGCCTGTCCATTATCGCATGGACCCGCGCACGCCGCTGCTCTGGGCGCTGCGCGACGCCTCCAACCTCACGGGCACCAAATATGGTTGCGGCGCCGGGCTGTGCGGGGCGTGCACCGTGCATATCGACGGCGAAGCGGTACGGTCGTGCCAGGTTTCGCTGGCCGAGGCCGAGGGCGGGTTCGTGACGACGATCGAGGAATTGTCGCGATCGCGCGACCATCCGGTGCAGCAGGCGTGGATCGAGAAGATGGTCCCGCAATGCGGCTTCTGCCAGTCAGGCATGATCATGGCCGCCGCCGCCCTGCTCCGGCGCAACTCCAATCCGACCGACGAGGAAATCGACGAGGCGATCACCAATATCTGCCGCTGCGGCACCTATCCGCGAATCAGGGAAGCGATCCGGCTCGCCGCGCGCGTCGAGGCCGGGGCCGAGCGACTCGCATCGACCCCACCGCCCGGTATCGATCCCGAAGATGCCGCGCGTACCGTTCCGGCGCTGACGCCGGAAGACGGCGATGCCAACGATCCGAACCGGATCCGCGAGCAGCCCGAGGGCAGTTAAGCAAACATTGCTCTTTCCTGACTCGCGGGTTCAGGGCCGCCTCACTGGCGGCCATATATAAAGCACGTCAGGTGGCCGGGAGTTCTTGCCGCCGTACAGCCCCTAGAGGAGACCAAAAGCATGCGAAAAACCATGATCGCATTACTGCTGGCGGCGACCGCGGCGACCCCTGCGCTTGCTGCGCCGATGCGAGGCATGCAGACCAACCCGACGATGGCGGCCGAGACCGGCGCCGCGACGCAGGTTGCGATGCTGCAGCGATCGGAGCGTCGAGGCCAGCGCGCGGAACGCCGGGGAAACCGGCAGGCCAATCGCGGCGAGCGCCGCGGCAACCGTGCGGAGCGACGCGCCCAGCGGCGTGAAGCGCAACCGCGCGCCAATGCCATACAGCAACGCCGCGCGGAACGTCGCGTCGAGCGCCGAGCGGATCGCCGTCAGGAAAGGCGTGTCGAACGCCGCGTCGACAGGCGGCAGGATCGCCGCGCCGAAAGGCGAGCCGACCGCCGGCAGGAACGCCGCGTCGAGCGCCGTATCGACCGGCGGCAGGACCGGCGCGCGGAACGCCGCTGGGATCGCCGTGATGATCGGCGCGCAGAACGTAGGTGGGACCGCAGGCAGGATCGTCGCTATGAGCGCCGCTACGATCGCCGCGAGGCCCGCCGCGACCAGCGTCGCTGGAATCGCAGCTGGCGCAACGACCGGCGTTACAACTGGCAGGACTATCGCCGGTACAACCGGAACGTCTATCGCGTCGGCCGCTACTACGCGCCCTATCGCGGCTACAATTATCGCCGGTTCAACATCGGCTTCACGCTGGGCGCCGCGTTCTTCGGATCGCGCTACTGGATCAACGATCCGTGGCAGTATCGCTTGCCCCCGGCCTATGGGGCCTATCGCTGGATCCGCTATTATGACGATGTCCTGCTCGTCGATACGCGGAACGGCTATATCGTCGACGTGATCTACGACTTCTTCTACTAGAACCGTAGCAAACGACACCGAGAGACGGCCCGGAGCGCAACCCGCTCCGGGCCGTTTTGCTTTCTCAAAGCTGACCGGCAGGTTCAGCTTCGCATCATTGACGCGCGCGCATATTGCGAATCACCGGGCCGCTCTTGGCCCTACCAGGAGACCAAGCAATGCGTACCCCCCTGATTGCTCTGTTACTGGCCTCGGCCACCCTCGTCCCCGCCGCCGCCAACGCGCAGAGCGCGATCGAGCGCGTTACCGCCCGCGCCGACGCGCAGGTCCAGCTCGCCCAACGCGACGGGCGCACCGAACGCCGTGCGCGCGGCGATCGCAATCGCGGCGACCGCAACTGGCAGGGCAACCGTGGCAGCCGTCCCGATGCCCGCCAGGATCGCCGCGAAGACCGGCGCGACTGGCGGCAGGACCGGCGTCAGGACAATCGCGAATGGCGGCAGGACCGTCGTGAGGATCGTCGCGACTGGCGGCAGGACCGGCGTCAGGACAATCGCGATCAGCGCTGGGATCGGCGCGACGATCGGCGCGACTGGCGGCAGGATCGCCGGGCGGACAATCGCGACTGGAACCGCGGCTGGCGCAGCGACCGGCGTTACGACTGGCAGAACTATCGCCGCTACAATCGCGGCGTCTATCGCCCCGGCCGCTATTACGCGCCGTATCGCGGTTACAGCTATCGGCGGTTCAATGTCGGCCTGTATCTCGGCTCGGCCTTTCTCGGATCGAACTACTGGATCAACGATCCGTGGCAGTATCGCCTTCCCCCGGCGCACGGCCCGTATCGCTGGATCCGCTATTTTGACGACGTCCTGCTCGTCGATACCCGCAACGGCCTTGTCGTCGACGTGATCTACAGCTTCTTCTGGTAGATCCGTGGCGGCGAAGGCCCCGCAAGCGGTCCGGTATGCAAACGCATGCCGGGCCGTTTTGGGTTTTGTGGATTGATTGTCAGAACCTCGCTAGCGCGAGGTCGCCGCACCAGCCCGCACCCCCACCCGGCCTCCCATGAGCATACACTGAGTGGGAGGCCGGGTGGGGGTGCGGGCCGGTGCGGCGCTCGACCGAAAGGTC
>NZ_CAKZNF010000006.1 GCF_937129435.1 uncultured Parasphingopyxis sp.
CAGCGCACCCGGCCGCAACGGCAACAGGCAAAGCGCCCGTGCAAACGGCTCGGCTTCATCGGCAATGTGCGACAATAGCAACCGCCGCTGCGCCCGATCGAGGTAGAGCGTGCGCCGCCGATTGGCGTTCGGAATCGGCTTCAATGCTTCCTGCCACGCCGCTTCGCTGTTAGGCGCGCCCGGCGAAAACACCTTCGCCAACGCCGCTCGCAATGTCGCCATATCCCGGTTGACCGTGGCAGGCGCGCGCTCGCGTGTACGTTGTTCGCCATCCTTGTTCCGGCTCACAAGCGACGGCCGCGCCACAAGCCGCTTACGCCATTCCGCCAGATGACGGCGGCGCAGCTTGGCAAGCTTCACCTTTCCAAGGGAATCGTCATAGACGTAACGCTCAAACCGGCCGCGCGCTTCCGGCCGGGACGCTGCATATTCGCGACACGCATCGGCCACCGTTTCAACCTTTGCCCGAACCTCCCCACCACTCTCGATCAGTTCGGCAAGCGCCTCTGCCTCCTTGCGCGCAGCAGTGAATATCTCATTGCCTTTCAACGCGCCGAAGTCGCCAAGCGATTTGAGCCGATATTTCCGATTGTCCTCGTCATAGACGCGCGCAATCCACGTTCCCTTGCCGCCGCGCTTCGACGGCCGAAAGCCGAGAAAGCAACCTGCGCGCAACCGTTGCCAATGCGGCTCTCGCCGCGCCTTCAACCGCTCCCGCTCGCCAATCTTGCTTAGGTCCAACGCCATGCCCTGCCGCCCTTCGTTCCGTACGTATGGAATGCGTACGGAAAACAATACCAGATGCGGCCGGACATGCAAAGACGAATATGCTTAGTTTTGCGGGGGCTGTAGCGTCCAGCAACGTCCGGTGGAGATTGGCTTCCCTGCAATCGCACTGCAGAGGTCGGGGGTTCGAATCCCCCCGGCTCCACCATTTTCGCCGAAAGGCAAACGACTTCCCTTATTCCGCGTCGGGCGCCAGCCAGTTCAGCACAAGCGCGCCGCCGCCCTCGCGTCGCACGGCGCGCACGCCGGCGTCGGCGAAATAGGACAGCACGCGATCGGCCTGTGCCTCGGGCCCGGCCACCCCGATCGGGGCATCGATCCGGCGCGCGGCCCAGGCGGAGAGGCGCAGCGCGCGCTGGCCGGCTTCGTCGGGTCCGTCTTCGCCGAACGTCACCGTCGGCAATGGCGCAGCGGGCGGTGTGACCTGGATCGTCCAGTCGTCTTCCACGCTCGCGACGCGGCGTTCGAGCGCATAATAGGTCTCCAGACCGGCGCCGGGCAGCGGGCGGGCACGGACGATCGCGCGACGGCGATTGCGGTCGATCGTCACATCCTCGACCGGAACGCCCGCGATCAGCGAAAGCCGGTCTGCCAGCTGGGTAATCTCTCGCTCGGTCGCCAGCGCCTCTTCCTGTGCGCGCGCGGCCGCTATCTCCGCAGCCTCGGCGGCACGTGCATCGGTGCCGACGCGATACTGGTTGACGACCAGATCGATCTCGCGCCCCAGGCTGCGTTGGAGCGCGCGGTCGGCGGCGGCCTGTGCATCGGGTTCGAAGGTCGGCGTCAGCACCGACGCCGTGACCCGGATCGGATCGGCGTCGAAATCGAACTCGACCTGGCTGACGCGCGCATCCGCCTCGAACTGGTCGGCGACGATGCCGTTGGCGGTGCGGGTCGCATTCGCTTCCCAGGCAATCTGCTGCAGCGAGAAGCCGAGCGGGATGGCCAAACCGATGAACAGCACGGCCATGACGAGCGACTGGACCATCGTCGAGCGCGAGGAGAGGCTGGTGCGAAAGCCGTAGAGCCGCGCCATCGCGGCGGCCGTCAGCGCGATCGTCATCAGGTTGGTGAAGAAGAGGAGCAGCGCGCCGCCGAACACCGTCCAATTGGCCGTTGCAAGCCCGAAACCGACGGCGGCAAGGGGCGGCATCAACGCCGTGGCGATGGCGACGCCGACGATCGTCCCTTCGCGGCCCTTGATCATCGCATAGGCGCCGGCGAGCGCGGAAAAGAGCGCAACGGCAAGATCGAACAAATTGGGCCGGGTGCGCGCGGCGATCTCCTCGGTCACCGTCTGCAGCGGCGACAGGAGCACGATCAGCGCGCAGAACAGGATCGCGACGAGCGTGCCGACGGCGAGCGCCAGCCCCGATCGGTGCAGCCAGCGGAAATCGCCGATCGCCATCGCGAAGCCCGCGCCCATGATCGGGCCCATCAGCGGCGAAAGCAGCATCGCGCCGATCACGACCGCCGGCGAGGAGAGCAACATGCCGAGAATCGCGATCCCGGCCGACATCGCCGTCATGAAGATATAGCGGCCCTGGGCGACCGATTCGCCCTGCACCTTCTCGATCACCGCGACCTGATCGACCTCGTTGCAGACCTGGCGCCACCAGCTCCGTGTCTCGCGAATGATGCCCGCATGGCTGGCGGATTCGGGGCGCGCGGCGCTGTTGTCGGTCACGAAAGGCCTTTCTGTGTCGTCGTCGAACCGGTCCCGACACATTCAAGTGGTCGAACCGATCGAAGGTTCCGCCTCAATCGTCCGCCGAACCACCCGCCGGAAGCAGGTCCATCACCGCCGCCACCATCGCTTCGGTCCCCAGCGTCACCGATTCGCGCGGTGCAATGCGGAAGAAGGGGCTGTGATGCGCGGGCACCGGGGGGCCGCCATTGGCCGCCGCGTCGAACGCTTCCTGCGGCGTACCACCGACATTGAAATAGGCGCCGCGCACGCCGGTTTCGGGCTGCACGAAATAGGCGAAATCCTCGGCGCCCATTCCCGTCTGCGGCGTCGGGTCGATCAGCGTATCGGCGCCGAGCGCGCCCGCCAGCGCCGGCCGCAGCCGCGCGACAAGATCGGCATCGTTGATCGTCGGCGGCGTCGATTCATGGGCGACCTCGACTTGCGGCAGCCGGTCTTCGGGCATGCCGTTCATCCGGCCCACATTTTCGGCGATCCGGCGGATACCCGCGAGCAGCGTTTCGCGCACCGCCTGATCGTTCGAGCGAACGGTGAGCTGCATCGTCGCGGTATCGGAAATGATGTTGTGCTTAATGCCGCCATGGAACGCGCCGACGGTAACGACGGCAGGAGCGAGTGGCGAAACCTCCCGGCTGACCAGCGTCTGCAGCGCCATGATGATCTCGGCGCCCATGACGATCGGATCGCGCCCCTCATGCGGATAGGCGCCGTGCGTTCCCACGCCATGGATCGTGATATCGACGCTGTCCGCCGACGAGGCGACGAGGCCCGGCGCCAGATCGATCCGGCCGGTCGCGAGGCCGGACGAGACATGGAAGGCGAGCGCATATTCAGGCCGGGGGAAGCGCTCGTAGAGCCCGTCCTCCATCATCGCGCGTGCGCCGCCGATCCGCTCTTCGGCCGGCTGGGCGATGAAGACGATCGTCCCCGACCACTGATCGCGCAGCCGCACCAGCTGCCGCGCAGCGCCGATCAGCGCGGTGACGTGCACATCATGGCCGCAGGCGTGCATGACCGGCGCCTCGACGCCGTCGATCCCAGTCTGTCGCGCTTCGGACGCGTAATCGAGACCGCTGTCCTCCTCGATGGGCAGCCCGTCCATATCGGCGCGGACGAGGACCACCGGCCCGGATCCGTTTTCGAGCACGCCGACGACGCCGGTGCCGCCGACGCCCTCGGTCACGTCGATCTCAAGGCTGCGCAATTGTGCGGCGATGATGCCCGCCGTCCTGTTTTCCACATAGCTGAGCTCGGGATTGCGATGGAAATCGAGGAACAGCGCCTCAAGCGTCGCGTCATAGTCTGCCGCGATCCGCTGTTCGAGGCTGTTCTGCGCGCTCGCCGGCGCCGCAATCGCTGCCGCCAGCGCGAAAAGCGAAATCCATTTGGTCATGCTGCAAGCCCCCTTCGATGCGAAAGACCAGCTTAGCCCGGTGCGTCTGGCAGGCAAAGCGCAATCGGTCTGCACTTGCGCGCCGGTCCGCCAGGGGTCATCCTGCGCTCAAAAGGAGAGGGACCATGGCCACCAAGGCAAAGCCGTTGCAAAGCGCCGAATCGGCACATTTCACGCTGCGTCCGATGACGCCCGCGATCGGCGCCGAACTGCTCGACATTGATCTCGGCTCGGACGAGATCGTCGGGGCGATCCCGGCGATCCGCGCCGCGCTGCTCGAGCACAAGGTCATCTTCTTCCGCGATCAGGATATTACGCGAGAACAGCATCTCTTTTTCGCGCAGCAATTCGGCGAGCTCGAAATCCATCCGGCGACGCCCAAGGATCAGGAAAACCCGGAGATCCTCCGCATTGCGTACGGGCCGGAGAGCCGCGGCCAAGAGAATGCCTGGCATTCGGACGTGACGTGGCGCGAAGAGCCATCGCTGGGATCGATCCTGCGTGCGATCGAGATTCCCGAAGTCGGCGGCGATACGCTGTTCGCCGATATGCACGCGGCCTATCTCAACCTGTCGGACGAGATGCAGCGCTGGGTCTCGGGCATGACGGCCGTCCATGATATCGCGCGCGTCTTCGCGCGGCGCCTCGGCAAGCGGCCCGAGGAGCTGCACGACAAATATCCGCCGATGGAGCATCCCGTCATCCGCACCCACCCCGAAACGGGGCTCCCCGGCATCTACGTCAACACGGCCTTCACCAGCCATATCAAGGGTCTGAGCGAGAAGGAGAGCGGCTGGCTGCTCGACCATCTCTATGCCCAGGCCGCCAACCCCGAAATCCAGTGCCGCTTCCGCTGGGCCGAAGGATCGATCGCCTTCTGGGACAATCGCGCCGTCCAGCATTTCGCCTGCTCGGACTACTATCCCGCGCGCCGCGCCATGGAGCGTGCGACGATCAAGGGCGACCGGCCCTATTACGATCCGCAAGCCTGGTCGGCGGCGGAGTAGCCAAAATTCCTCCCCTGCTCGGGAGGATCATTCCCCTTTGAGCGCCGCGACGAAATTCTTGCGCCACCAGATCACATCCTCGTCGCGGACATTGGCGTAGTTCGACTCCCAGCGGCGGATGCGTTCCTCGCGCGGCATGGCGAGCGCCTGCGAAATCGCTTCGGAAATCTCGTCGGTCGAATAGGGATTGATCAGCAGCGCTTCGGTCAATTGCTGTGCGGCGCCGGCGAAGCGCGAGAGGATCAGGACACCGGGGTCATCGGGATCCTGCGCCGCGACATATTCCTTGGCGACGAGGTTCATGCCGTCGCGCAGCGGCGTGATCAGCGCGATCCGAGACGCGCGGTAGAAACCGGCGAGCGCCGGGCGCGGATAGCCCTGGTTGACATAGCGGATCGGCACCCAGTCGACATCGGCATGGGCGCCGTTGATATGCCCCGCCAGCGTCTCCAGCCGTTCGCGGATTTCCTGATAGGTGTGCACCTCGCCGCGTGACGGCGGCGCGATCTGCAGCAGGACGACATGGTCGGCCTGTTCGGGATTGTTCTCCAGGAAGCGTTCATAGCCCTGGAACCGCTCCTCCACGCCTTTCGAGTAATCGAGCCGGTCGACGCCGATGATGACCTTCTTGCCGAGCGTGCTGCGCGACAATTGCCTGTTCGCCTCGGCCGCCGTTTCGCCTTCGGCCGCTTCGGTGAATTCGTCGAAATCGATACCGATGGGAAACGCCTTGGCACAGCAACGGCGTCCTTCGAACTCGATCCAGCCGTCTTCGTCGACCGTGCCGCCCAGTTCCTTCTCGACATAATGGAGGAAGCTTTCGAGCCATTCGTTGGTCTGGAACCCGATAACGTCATATTCGAGCAGCGTCCGCACCAGCCGCTCATGATAGGGCAGCGAGACGAACAATCGCGTCGGCGGCCAGGGGATGTGGAGGAAGAAGCCGATCCGGTTCTTCACACCCCGGTCGCGGAGCATCTTGCCGAGCGGCAGCATGTGATAATCGTGCACCCAGATCAGGTCGTCGGGCTCGATCAGCGGCGCCACCGTTTCGGCGAAAATCTCGTTGACGCGTTCATAGCCGCTGCCGAAGGTGCGCTCATATTCGGCAAGATCGATGCGATAGTGGAACAGCGGCCACAGCGTGCGGTTCGCATAGCCGTTATAATATTCGTCGATATCCTGCCGTTCGAGATCGATCGTCGCGGTCGTCACGCCGTCATGGCGCTCCATGTCGAGCTTGCCTTCGAACTTCTCGCACTCATTGCCCGACCAGCCGAACCAGATGCCGCGATTTTCCCGCAACGCTGCGGTCAGCGCGACCGCGAGGCCGCCCTGCGCACCCGCGGCACTCTTCGCCTTGGGCGCGGACACGCGGTTCGAAATGACGATCAGTCGGCTCATGGTCTGGGCATATCCCGAGGGACGGCCTTTCCTTTCATCAAATTTTTCCGGCGCCCGGTTCGGCCCTCAAGCGCGAGATCATATCGCCTCAGGCCGGCTCGCACACAAATATCAGCGCCTCCTCGCCCACGCCGTCGGTGATCTCGACATTGCCGTCGCGCAGGAACCAGACGGTCGTGTTGCCGTCTTCGGACCGCATGCGTCCGTAGCGATCCTCGGCACCCGCAGAGGCACCCGTGGCTTCGACCGCGATATAGGAAGGCGTATCGTCCGGCGCCATTTCGCTTTGCGCAACGCTGCCGACGCGCGCCATACCGTCGGCCAGCTGCTCGAACCAGATCGCCGCATCGCCCGCACCTTCGCACATCCAGCGTTCGCCGCCCGCAGGCACCGGCGGGATTTCGGCAATGCCCGAACCGCCCGCCTCTTCGCCCGGCAAAGCCTCGTCAGCCGGCGCCGCGTCGACCGGCGTCATCGTTGCCGCTTCTTCGCCGTCCTCTGCTTGGGTGGCCGGCGCATCGCTCCCCTCGCCTGCCGCGCAGGCTGCGAGCAGGCCGGCCGCTGCCACACAAATTGAAAGTCCGATCGATTGTCGCATGTAAATTCCCCTTATCCTTCAAACGTATCGGGTCGCTCCGGTCGACTCAAGCGCCCGGCAAATCCTTCGGCTAACGCACATCGCTCCACGGCCTCGAAAGCTGCCCGGCGCAGTTGATGATCCCGACGAGCGAATAGGTCTGCGGGAAATTTCCCCAAAGCTCGCCGGTTTCGAAATCCATGTCCTCCGACAGCAGCCCCGAAAGCGTCCGCCGGTCGAGCATCTGTTCGAACAGTTCGCGCGCCTCATTGCCCCGGCCGATGACCTGCAGCGCCTCGATCATCCAGAAGGTGCAGAAATTGAACGCCGTTTCGGGCAGGCCGAAATCGTCCTCGGCATCGTAGCGCAGCATATGTTCGCCGCGCCGCAGCCGCGCCTCGATGGCATCGAAGGTCGCGCGGAAACGCGGATCCTCCGCCGTCAGGAAGCGCATGTCGATCAGCTGGAGCAGGCTGGCGTCGACATCGTCGGTGCCAAAGCTTGCGCCGTAACGCCCCGACGCCTCGTGCCAGGCTTCGTTTTCGATCGTCTGGCGCACCTTTTGCGCGCGATCCGTCCAATGGGCCGCCCGGTCGTCCAGCCCCAGCATTGCCGCTGCGTTGGCAAGCCGGTCGCAGGCCGCCCAACTCATCACCGCGCTATAGGTGTGCGTCGCGGTGCGCGTGCGAAACTCCCACAGGCCGGCATCGGGCTGATCGTGCTTCGCCCAAGCGACCTCTCCCACCGCCTCGAGCCGTTCGAAATCCGCCTCGGTCGACTGGCGCAACAGCCTTTTGTCGCAAAAGCCCTGGATATTCGGCAGGATCACCTGGCCGTACACATCGTGCTGCACCTGGGTATAGGCGGCATTGCCGACCCGCACCGGCCCCATGCCGCGATAGCCGGCAAGGTTCTCCGCCTCGGTCTCGACCAGCTCGGTCTCACCGGTGACCGAGAAGAGCGGCTGCAGTGCGCCCTCCTTCATCTCGTCGACGATGTTGCGAAGATAGCCGAGATATTTTTCGAGCACGTCGAGCGCACCGAGCCTGTTCAAGGCCTGCACCGTGTAATAGGCGTCGCGGATCCAGCAATAGCGATAATCCCAATTGCGCCCCGAATGCGGCGCCTCGGGGATCGAGGTCGTCAGCGCGGCGACGATCGCTCCCGTCTCCTCATGCTGACAGAGCTTCAGCGTGATCGCGGCGCGGATCACGGCATCCTGCCATTCGAACGGCGTCGCCAGCCCGCGCACCCAGAGCCGCCAGTAATCGGTCGTCAGATCGAGCATCGAGCGCACCTCGCGCCCGATATTGCCGACAAAGGGCTCGTCGGGGCCAAGAAAGAAATGCAGGTCGCGCTCGACGCGGAACGGCCGCCCTTCGAGGATATGGCCGACCGGCGCATCGGTCGACAGCCGGAGCGCCTGCGGGCCGATCAGATAGCGGATATGGTTGGTGCCGTTGGTGCGCGCGACCTCGGGGTCCCCATAGTCGCGCGTCGGCGTCAGCGTCACCACGAGCCGGGGCGACCCGGCGACGGGCCTCACCGTCCGCGCATAGGCGACGGGGCGATACATCCGGCCCGACCGTTCGTAGCGCGGGCAGAAGCTGCGAATCTCCACCTTGCCGCCCGCCGCGTCGGTCAGCGTCGTCAGCAGCACCGGCGTGTTGCGGATAAAGCGCTGCTCGGCCGATACCTGGTCGACCAGTTCGAGCCTCCAGACGCCCTTGCGCTCCGCTTCGTCTTCGGGCGCGTCGAGCAGCCCGGAAAAGACCGGGTCGCCATCGACGCGCGGCACGCAGCCCCAGACGATCGTTCCCGCCCGGTCGACGAGCGCGCTGACCTGACAATTGCCGATCGGCCACAGATCGAGATCGACGGTCATTCTCCCTCCACGAGATTTTCGAGCCAGCGATGCACATCGCTCGGGCCATCGAGCCGGTATCGCGCGTCGGTCGGCATGCGGTCCCCGACGATCACGCCATATCCGCCGTGCCGCGACGCCGCGACGATGCCGTCCTCGTCGGTCAGGTCGTCGCCGATGAAGACGGGCCGCGTGCCGGCAAAGCTACCCTTTGCCATGATCGCATCGACGGCGCGCCCCTTGTCGCACGCACGCGGCATCAGCTCGACGACATGATTGCCCTTCTTCACCGTCAGCCCGTGGCGACCGGCCAGTTCGTCGGCCAGCGCTTCGACATCGGACTTCAGCGACGGATCGTCGCGATAATGCAGCCCGACCCCCAGCGTCTTGTGTTCGACATGGAGCGCGGGGAAGGCTTCGGCGCGGCGCACGATCTCCGCGCGTACATCGTCGTCCATGCCGTTATCGGGATCGCCGCGCTGTTCGGCGCAGTCGGCGAAGCGCAGTTCGAGGCCGTGCGAGCCGGACACCGTAAGGGCCGCGCAATCGAGATGCGTCTCGACATCGGCGATCGACCGGCCGCTGACGATCGCGAGCCTGCCCGAGAGCCGGTTCGCAACGCGCGCCAGCAAGGCGGGCAGGTCCGCCGGCACCTCGATCAGATCGGGTTTGTCGGCGAGTTCGACCAGCGTCCCGTCGAAATCGAGGAACAGCGAAATCGCTTCGGGATCGTTCGGCACGGGGGGATCGTCCAGCATGGGCGCTGTCCGCGGGTCGCTCGGCATGGCCGGTTTTGTGAACGAGCCCGCCCCGACAGGCAAGCCCGGTGCAGCCGCTTGCAAATTCCGCACGCCGCGCCGCTTGCCCCGGAGCCGCGCATGTCGCTTGCAATGTTGGATAAGTGAGATCAGCTGATTGTGCCTATCTGGTTATTGCAGGAGATGGGCAATGTCGCAACAGGTAAAGGACATCCAGCGCGGGCTCGTGCTGCGCGGGCACGATCTCGGGCGCACCGGTGCAGCGCGGGACGGGATCGACGGCGATCTCGGAGCGCTGACGTTACAGGCGCTGCATGACGAACTCGGCGTGCCATTGGCCGAAGCCGCGCCGATCGGCTTCGCGCTCTCTCGACGCGATGAAGACCGGCTGACGGGCGTCCATTCCGATCTCGTCCGCGTCGTGCGGCGGCTGACGCGGGATACGCCGCTCCCCTTCGCGGTGATCGAGGGACTGCGCACGCTCGCGCGGCAGAAGCAGCTCGTCGCCTCGGGCGCGTCGCGCACCATGAACTCGCGCCATTTGACAGGGCACGCCGTCGACCTCGCCCCGCTCGGCCCCGACGGGAAGATCAGCTGGGACTGGCCGCTCTACCACCGCCTCGCTCCCGCAATGAAAGCGGCGGCGGCGAAGGAGGGTGTGGCGATCGAATGGGGCGGCGACTGGCGCAGCTTCAAGGACGGGCCGCATTGGCAGCTGCCATGGAAGGATTATCCGGCCTGAACAGCTCCCGGGCATTGGGCCGGGCGGTGTCAAGCGAGTGTCAAGCAGGTGTGAACTTCGGGACGATCAAAGTCCCGCCTGCCATTCGCGGATCGCGTCGATCGGCCAGACGAGCATCAGCACGTTGAGTGTCAGGTTGTCGCGGATGATCCAGAGAGTCAGCAGCTCGAAGGCGATCGCGATCGCGACCGTCGGCCACAGCCCCAATCGCCGCGCGATCCAGAAGCCGAGCGCCATCCAGCCGATATCGGCGATGCTGTTGATGATCGCGTCGCCTTCATAGCCGAAGGCCGCCGTCGCCTCGCGATAGCGGTTGATGATGATCGGCGAATTTTCGAGCACTTCCCACGCGCTCTCGATCGCGACGGCGAGGCTGAAACGCCAGCCGACCGGCTTGCGGCAGAACAGCCACCAGGCGAGGCCGCAGAAGATGAAGCCGTGGATGATGTGGCTCGGCGTATACCAGTCGGCCAGATGCTGGCTGTTGTCGGGGCCGTGCACCTCGCCGACCCACAGCTTCACCGTTCCGGATTCCGCAATCGGGTTCCGGCCCATCAGGTACAGCACCGCCGCCGCGATAACGACTATACCGATCGAGATTGCCCAGTAGCGCGCCCTCACCCCATTCTCTCCTCGATCATGCCGGCCAGTTTGCGAACCGACCGCAAATTGCGCGCGGTTGCCGGTGCGCCGACTGCCTTGTCGATCGCTTTCGGCGTCAGCTTCGAGCGCGCGACGCCCTGACCGTAATCGATCCAGAGCGCATCGCCCGCGATCCGGACGCGCTCGCCGGCCTGCGCCAGCGCTTCGAGCGTCTCGACCGCCGATGGCGGCGGCGCCTTCTGCGCCAGAACGAGATGCAGCATCCTGTCTTCCACGCCCGCATCGCCGGCGAACGGATTATCGTCGAGATAGCCCTGCCACCTTTCGGCGGCGCGGACGATGACGGGGCTTTCGAAACCGAAGCGCGATGCGATTGCCCTGCCGAGCTGCGCCGCGACGTCGTCCGCGGCAGTGTCCGTGCGAATCAGGAGGTTGCCGCTCTGGATATAGGTTTGCGGTTCCTCATAGCCCAGCTCGCCGCACAGATCGCGCAGCTCCGCCATCGGCATCTTGCGCCCGCCGACATTGACCGCGCGCAACAGCACGACGAGTTCAGCCACCGGCCGGCGCTTCGGCGGCTGGCGGAATGCGCGTATTCTGATCGTGCACCAGCCGCCACTCGCCGTCTTCCAGCGCAAATGTCAGCAGCAGGAAGAAGGTCGATGTCCGGTCCTCGGCCTCCACCCGGCTCGTGACGTTGAGCAACGTATAGCCGAGATCGCTGCCGACGCGCTGATCGACGGTCTCGGTGTCGAAGGTGAACCCGCCCCCGGTCAGCCAGGGTTCGAGCGTTTCGAGATAGGCCTCCCGCCCTTCGATCAGTGTCCCGTCGGGCAGGATCAGCTGGATGTCGGGCTCGGCGGTGATCGTCGCCACGAAGCCATCCCAGTCGCCGCCGCGAATGGCCGTCAGATGGCGATCCAGCGTGCAATCGTAATCGCATTCGGGCGCCGCCGGATCCGCGCTCTCCCCGTCGGCCTGCGCACAGCCGGCCATCGCCGCCATTGCCAGCATCGCCATGCCAAAGCGTAACATCGCACCCTCCCCATCTTGACCGCACCCGCGCCGTTGCGGCATCCGGCGCCATGGCCGAACCGAACCCCGAACCCATTCAGCGCCGCGGGCTCCTCTATGTGCTCTCTTCACCCAGCGGCGCG
This sequence comes from uncultured Parasphingopyxis sp., assembly GCF_937129435.1. Taxonomy (GTDB): domain Bacteria; phylum Pseudomonadota; class Alphaproteobacteria; order Sphingomonadales; family Sphingomonadaceae; genus Parasphingopyxis. Next base: position 12,000 of record NZ_CAKZNF010000006.1, read on the forward strand.
GGCAAGTCCACCATCGCGCGCATGCTGCTCGCCGCCGAGGACGAACTCACGCTGTCGGTGTCGGCAACGACCCGGCCGATGCGTCCCGGCGAGACCGACGGCAAGGACTATCATTTTGTCTCGAACGATCAGTTCGACGCGATGGTCGCGAATGGCGAGTTTCTCGAATGGGCGCATGTCTTCGATCGGCGCTACGGGACGCTGAAAAGCGAAGTCGACAAGACGCTGGCCGACGGGCGCGACGTGCTGCTCGATATCGACTGGCAGGGGACGCAGCAGTTGAAGCAGGTCGATCCCGATATCGTGCGCGTCTTCATCCTGCCGCCCTCGCTCGAGGAGCTGGAGTCGCGGCTGCGCGGGCGCGGCACCGACAGCGACGAGGTGATCGCCGGGCGGATGGAGCGGGCGACCGCCGAGATCAGCCATTGGGCCGAATATGATTATGTGCTGATCAACGACGCGGCCGAGATTTGCGCCGCCAAGGCGCGGGCGATCCTGGAGGCCGAGCGGCTGCGGCGGAGCCGTCGCACCGGCCTTGTCGATTTCGTCCGCACGCTGACCGGCTAGTCAGCGGCGCCTCTCCCCGTTAACCTGCTGACAAGAAACAGGGAGAAGGGTTCATGATCAGGGTCTTGCTTGGCTCCGTCCTCGGCGCGGTCGCGATGTTCGTGCTGGGTTTCATTTTCTATGGCGCGCTCGGCAGCGTCCCACTGGACGATCTCGGCGATTCCGAAGCGGCTGCCGTCCAGTCCTCTCTCGCCGCGAATATGGGCGAACTGCCCGCCGGGGCCTATGTCGTCCCGGGCACCGGCACGCAAAACCAGGAACGCATGTTCACCGACGGGCCGATCGCAACGATCCAGTTCAACCCCGCCGGTTTCGAGACGATGGACGCCACGGTCCTGCTTGGCGGCTTCGTCCATATGCTGATCTCGGCACTGATCCTTGGCGCGGCGCTCTACGCCGTGTCCGCGCATGTCCGCAGCTATTCGGCGAAGCTGTCTATCGTCGTGCTGTTCGGCCTCGCCGCCTCGGTATTCATGCATCTCGGCAATCCGATCTGGTGGCATCAGGGCTGGCTCTATCATCTCTGGCTGTTCTTCGCCGACTTCGTCAGCTTCGTCGCGGCGGGCGCGATCATCGCCTGGTTCCTGCCCGAACGGTTGAAGGGCGAGAGCCGCAAGGACGCGGAGGCGGCGCGGGCTAGCTCAGAAGCCTGAGAAACCGCATCGCGGCGGCGAATTCGCGGCGCTTGGCATCGCGCGCCGCGATCGCTTCCTCATCTTCGCCCCATTGCGATTCCTGCCAGTCCTCGTCGAGCCGGATCGCATTCCAGACGGTGTCCTCGTCCATCGCCTGCTCGACCAGCGCGAGCCCGCCGACGAGCGAGCCACCAATCTGCACGAGCGGCGCCAGCGCGGCGAGGCGAAAGGGATCGAGGCTCGCGACGGCGTTCGACAGCTTTTCGACCGTCTCGTCGGGCTGCGGCCGATGGACGATATCGGTCGTCGTTTCGAATTGCAGCCCGTAACGGCCCGCCGCCCATTCGAGCATCGGGTCCCAGGCCTCGCATTGCCGGCGTTGCAGCTCGGCCGGGTTGTCGGCGCGATAGCAGAACAGGTCGTTCTCGCCATATTTGGCGAGCCCCACGGAAAAGCCGGCCGGATCGGGCGCGATATGATCGATCGCGGCATTGGCAAGGCCCGTCAGCGGCATCGACCGCGGATCGATCTCGCCCTCCTGCCCGCTCCATTCGGCGGCGATGCCGAAGGCCAGCTTGTCCTGCGGCACGGCAAGCAGGTTGCGACCCGGCGTGCGCACCGGCTTGCCGTCGAGCAGGATTCCCCAGCCGCCCTCGACGGGATCGGCCTTCGCTTCGTCGTAGAATCTCTTCATGCTTCGGGCGGTGTCCTCCAGCGGCGCGCGAGCAGGATCGGGACGATCAGCGAATTGAACGCGCCGAGTGCGAAAACCGGGATGCCGAGTTCCGGAAGCCCGCCTTCGCGCAGCACGTCGCTCGCCCAGACCAGCATGCCGAGCAGCATCAGCACAAGGCCGACGAAGCGAAACAGCTGCAGCGTCTGCAAGCGCGACTTGGCCAGCCGCTCGCGATCTTCGGGGCTCAGCTCCATGAAAGCTCCTTCAGCGCGTCCGTGATCTCGCCCGCATGGCCGAGCACCATATCGGCGCCCGCCGCGCGCAGTTCTTCGGGCGGATGATAGCCCCAGGCGACCCCGATGGCCACCACGCCCGCCGCCTTCGCCATCGCCATGTCGTAGCTCGTATCGCCGATCATGACGGTCGTTTCGGGCGATGCGCCGGCATCGGCGATGCAGGCGTCGATCATCGAGGGATGCGGCTTGGAGGGGTGCCGGTCCGCCGTGTGCAGCGCGACGAAGCGCGGCAGGATGCCATGCCCGTCGAGCACGGCGTTGAGGCCGCGATCGGATTTCCCGGTCGCGACGCCGAGCAGCCAGCCCGCCCCGTCGATCGCCTCGATCGCCTCGACGATGCCCTCGTAGAGCGGCTCGTACACCGTCCCTTCCTGCCGCATGGCGAAGAACGCCGCCCTGTAATGTTCGGCCAGTTCGGCGTGGAAGGCGTCATCGGCATCGGGATGGAGCTGCTGCATCGCCTCCACGAGACTGAGGCCGACGACCCGTCGCGTCGCCTCGCGCGATGGCGCGGCCAGCTTCGCCGCGGCGAAGGCCTGCTCCATCGCGATGCAGATATTGCCCTGGCTGTCGACGAGCGTGCCGTCGCAATCGAAGATGGCGAGACGGTTGCTCATCGTTCCACTTCGCGCATCCGCTCGGCGATGGCGGACCTACCGAGCCGGTCGAGTGCCTCCGCCGCCGCCAGCCGCGCCTCCGCCGGCTTGTTCTGATTGAGCTTCACCGTGCCACGCCGCTCTGTGACGACGAGTTCGAAGCCGACGATCGCATCCAGCATCCGGTCGAAGATCCGCCCGTCCATTTTCGCCCGCGTCCATTCCGTTTTGGCGAGCCGCGCTTCCTCCCGCGCCGTGAGCGTATCGATCTGCTCGACCAGCCCCGCCTGGTCGAGACGGCGCACTGTGCCCTCAAACTCCGCGGCGATGTAGTTCCATGTCGGCACTTGGTCCGCTTCGCCATACCAGTCGGGACTGATATAGGCGTCGGGCCCCGTCACGACGAAGAGCGCCACGGCACCGTCGAAATGGCGGGTCAGCGCATTGCTGCGCGCGAGATGGAATCGGATTGCATCGCCCGCGGTCACCGCCGGCACATGCGCGACGCGCGGACCGTCCGGTGTCTGCGCGAAGAGCTGGCCGAAACCGATTTCGTCGACCATCCGGTCTAGCGCCTGCGGATGATCGGGCCGGAAGGCGCGGTTCGGGTGCATCAACCCTTCCCGCCGCGCGATTTCCCCCTGCCGCGCCGCTCGCCGCGACGGCCCTTGCGGATGTCTTTCGCATAGGCGCGTGCGGCGCGCTTTTGCGCGGCGGGATCGGGCGGAAGGTCCGGCGGGGCGACGTCGACATCGCCGAGCGACGCGGTGAAGCCGAGCGCGGTCATCGTCTTGTCGAAATGGTCGGGCAATTCCGCCGTCACGTCGAGCATCCCGCCATCGGGATGCGGCAAGGCGAGGCGCCGCGCATGGAGATGCAGCTTGCGGCTGATCTCGCCGGTCAGAAAGGCGTCCTGCCCGCCATATTTGCCGTCGCCGAGGATCGGATGGCCGATCGCGGCCATATGGACGCGCAGCTGGTGCGTGCGTCCGGTCAGCGGTTGCAGTGCCACGAACGCCGCTTCGTTGCCCGCGCGCTCGATCACGCGATAGAGCGTCTTTGCCGACTGGCCGCCGGGATCGGGATGCATCTTCTCGCCGCCCGTTCCAGGCTGTTTCGACAGCGCGAGGTCGATCGTTCCTTCGTCGATATCGGGCACGCCGGTGATGATGGCCCAATAGATCTTGGTCGCCCTGCGGCTCGAAAAGCTTTTCGAGAAGATCGATGCGGCGCGCGGGCTCCGCGCGACGAGAAGCACGCCCGATGTATCCTTGTCGAGCCGGTGGACGAGCCGGGGCCGCGCCTCGGCCTCATATTGCAGCGCGTCGAGCAGCCCGTCGACATGGTCCTTGGTCTTGCTGCCCCCCTGCACGGCAAGGCCCGGCGGCTTGTTGAGCACGAGCGCGCTTTTGTCGCGGTGGAAATCGAGACTGCGGGCAAAGGCAATTTGGTCTTCGCTGAGCGGCGGCCGTACCTGCTTTTGCTTGGCGCCCTTGGGCGGATCGGCGGGGGGCACGCGGACGACCTGCCCGGCCTCGATCCGGTCGCCCGGCGCGGCGCGCTTGCCGTCGAGGCGCAGCTGCCCCGTTCGTGCCCAGCGCGAAACGATGTTGAAGGTCGCATCGGGCAGGTGCCGCTTGAACCAACGGTCGAGCCGGATGCCGTCATCGTCGGGCGCGATCGTGAATTCGCGCACCTCATCGCTAAACGCCTTGCTCATGTCGCCAGCCTTACCAGCCAGAGGCCGGCGAACAACGCGGCGACCGCGCCAACGACCGAACTTCCGGCGTAGAGCGCCGCGGTCGCGATCTCGCCGCGTTCGATCATGTTGACGGTTTCGAGGCTGAAGGCGCTGAATGTCGTGAAGCCGCCGAGCAACCCGACGCCGAGAAACAGCCGCCATCCCTCGGCCCAGTTGCCGCCATAGCGCGCGAGGAATCCGACGAGCACGCCCATCGCCAACCCGCCGATCACATTGGCGAGCAGCGTCCCCCAGGGAAAGGCCGGGCCGAACTGGTGCAGCGCGAACCGGCCGAGCAGGAAGCGCAGCCCCGCCCCGATCGCGCCGCCGCCCATGACGAGAAGAAGATGCGGCATGGCGCGCGCTTTAGCGAAGGGTGGGAAGGGGGGCTAGTGGCGTGCGATTCTTCTCCCATGGGGAGAAGGATATGGAGGCTTGGCGAGGAACGAGCCTAGCCGGAATTGGATGAGGGGCTCCGCGCTATCGATAGGTGCGATCCCCTCACCCAATGGGAGAGCGTTTGGTTGTCAGAATTTTCCTGACAGAAAATCGCCGCACCAGCCCGCACCCCCACCCGGCCTCCCACGAGAGTATCCCGGCATTAGGTAGCAACCGCACCAACGCCTCTATCCCCTATACCGCCCTTCGCCGCTAATGTGAATCCATGGAGCACACAGTCAGCGGCCTGATACGCCGTCGCCGCGAACTGACCGGCGACATTCTCGAATTGCTGGCGAAGGTGGACGCGATCACGGCGGACGTGGAGGCGCTGGATCGCACGATACGGCTGTTCGATCCCGACATGGACCTAGATGCCATCCCGGCATTGCAGCACCGCCCACAGCCTCACTGGGCCAAGCATGGGGAAGTGTCGCGGGCGGTAATGGAATTGCTGCGCGAAGCGACCGAACCACTCTCGACAAGGGCCGTGGCAGAGGCAGTGCAACATCGACGCGGTATAGGTGAGGCTGTCACGACTGGGCAGATCGAGCGCATACGCAAATGCCTAAATCGCCAGAGTGGGCGCGGCACAGTGAAGCGGGTTTATGTCGAAGGAACGCTTTGCTGGCGCGTAGATTGAATGGCGGCGGAATGGACGACCGCCAATTAAATCAGCATGTTCGCAGACATAAAGATATGTTTATTTGCGTAAGCCGCTGAAAAAGATTCAAATATTCCACATATTTCTTGCGAATCGGTCGGCAAACGAATCGACTTTTCGTGGGAATTGTTCTGGGATGAGGCGTTGACGTGAATTGGGCCGAGACTGTGGAGGTCCCGGCCCTATTCATACCGCTAAGATTGATGGTGCAATCGCCAGCGGAACGAGCAAATTTGCAGGAGCTTTAATGTTCCTATTTAGCGAACGGGTCAAGGCGATTGCACATTCCAACTAGGGAATAAGTGCAATGGCAGACTTACACGTAACGTGCGTTCGTAGGGATAACTACGACTCCGACCGCAGAATCCAAGGTGTCGGAGGCAGTTGGGGATACCATCCAATCGACGCGGCTATCAGCAACATCCGCTTCGGATATAACACCTACTACACACGAGCGCCCGGCGTGCTTTCGCCAAGGGTTGAGGTGATGGTTAGGGAGCACCCCGTGTCAGGTCGCCCGTTTCTGACGACCGATCCAGACGGGCACCTGAATAACAACCTGCTGAGCCTCCCAGAGTGTCCCTGATGTCGTTGTAGGGCGACTTAAACTCGCCGGGGCGCATCGCCCAACTCAGGGCCTGCTGAGCAGCGTGCAAGGCAGCTTGTTCAAAAGGATGCGCCCCGCCATTTAAGCGTTCGTTTATCAGCGCGAGTTCTGCATCAATATGTGTCACGGGTATCTGGATACCACAGGTATCTGGATACCGTCAAGCCGCCCGCTGCCAATAACCGGCCCAATTGCGGCTGTTCCGGCTCGCCATAGCGGCACCCGCCACCATGAGCGCCTGCGTCCCGTTATCGACGCGGCGATTATCTTCGCGCCACGAGCACTCGGCTGCATAGGCATTGAGATAAGGCCCGGCGATATGGTGGTGCGTCCCGATCTCCATACGGCGCAGCCGGGAGAAATAGCTTTCTGCCTGATTGGTGCAGACGCCTTCGTCCATGAACGCAATCGAGTGGTTCACGCGGCGCGTATCCCAACCGGCGTGCAGCGCGTCCCATCCGGTGCCTTCGTCGGCATAGATCGTGGCGAGCGTGCCGACATGATCGCGAACGTAGGGAACGGCATCGCCTTCGTTGGCGACGATGAAGGGAAGCGACCGCCCACCGCGCTCACGCATGATGACAACACACTGGCGCTTGCCGGTGCGGTTGGCGAGCAAGCGGCGATCCTTGCGATCCTCTTTGCGATTTTCCGGTTTCGAGTATCCGCCGAAATAGCCGCCGTCGATCTCGACAACACCGTTTAGCTGGCGATCCATCTGTTCCTGGGCCATCGCCTCACGCAGCTTCATTGTGAGAACGTAAGCCGTCTTATACTGGCAATCGAGTTCGCGGCTAAGGCGCAGCGCCGGGACGCCCTTCGCGCCGTTCACGAAAATGACGATAGCGGCCAGAAGGTCGGTGAAGGTCATCTTGCGGCTGGCAAAGATCGTGCCGCTGGTGACGCTGAACTGGTGGTGACAGGCAACGCACTTGAACTTGCGACGCGTGGAAATGTCGTAAGTCTC
>NZ_CAKZNF010000007.1 GCF_937129435.1 uncultured Parasphingopyxis sp.
TTCCGCCAAGGACGTGAAAGAACTGCGCGAGCGCACGGGCGCCGGGATGATGGATTCGAAAAAGGCGCTGCAGGAAAATGGCGGCGACATGGAAGCCGCCGTCGACTGGCTGCGCACCAAGGGTCTCGCCGCCGCCGCCAAGAAAGCCGGCCGCACGGCGGCCGAGGGCCTTGTCGGCGTGGCCGTCGAAGGCACCAGGGGTGCAGCGGTCGAGGTGAACTCGGAAACCGACTTCGTCGCCAAGAACGACCAGTTCCAGGACTTCGTCGCGAAGGTGACCGAGATCGCGCTGAACACCGACGGTGATGTCGAAGCGCTGAAGGCCGCCGACTATCCGGGCGGGACGACGGTCAACGACAAGCTGACCGACAACATCGCGACGATCGGCGAGAATCAGAGCCTGCGCCGCGTGGCGCATGTCGCCGTCTCCAAGGGCGCGATCGTCAGCTATGTTCACAACGCCGCTGCGCCGAATCTCGGCAAGATCGGCGTGCTGGTCGCGCTCGAGAGTGATGCCGGTGCCGACGTGCTCGAACCGCTCGGCAAGCAGCTCGCCATGCATATCGCCGCCGCCGCGCCTCTGGCGCTGACGGGCGACGATCTCGACGCCGACACGATCGAGCGCGAGCGCGCCATCGCCCAGGAAAAGGCCGCCGAATCCGGCAAGCCCGACAACATCATCGAGAAGATGGTCGAAGGCGCCATCGCGAAATACCGCAAGGAAAACGCGCTGATGAGCCAGCTCTTCGTCATGGACAACAAGACAAAGATCGAGGACGTTGTCGCCGCCGCCGCCAAAGATGCGGGATCGGCCATCGTGCTGAAGGACTATGTCCGTTTCCAGCTCGGCGAAGGCATTGCGAAGAAGGAAGAGAATTTCGCCGACGAGGTCGCCGCCGCCGTTGCGGGCTGATCGACCGGCCTTATTCCCTTCTCAAGGCAATCAAATGCTTGGCAGCGGCGCGCACCCTCACTAGGGTGCGCGCCGCTTGCTTATCACCACTGAAAGTCCCGTCCGGCGATGTCCCGCCCGCGCTTTAACCGCATCCTGCTGAAACTTTCCGGCGAAGCCCTGATGGGCGACGGTCAGTTCGGAATCGACCCCGAAACGACGGCGCGACTGGCGCGCGAAGTCGCCGCCGCGCGCGACGCGGGACATGAGCTGTGCCTCGTCGTCGGTGGCGGCAACATCTTCCGGGGGCTCGCCGCTGCCGCCAAGGGCTTCGACCGGACCAGCGCCGACTATATGGGTATGCTCGCCACGGTGATGAATGCGCTCGCCGTCCAGAATGCGCTCGAACAGATCGGGCAGGACACGCGCGTCCTTTCCGCCATTCCGATGGATACGGTCTGCGAGCCCTATATTCGCCGCCGCGCTGTGCGGCACATGGAGAAGGGGCGGATCGTCATCTTCGCCGCCGGCACCGGCAATCCTTATTTCACTACTGATACGGCCGCCGCGCTGCGCGCAGCCGAGATGGGCTGCGATGCGCTGTTCAAGGGTACGAGCGTCGATGGCGTATACGATGCCGACCCGAACCAGGTCGAAGGTGCCAAGCGCTATGACAGCTTGAGCTTCAACCGGGTCCTGTCCGACAATCTCAAGGTCATGGATGCGGCTGCGGTCGCGCTGTGCCGCGACAACGATATTCCGATCGTCGTCTTCAACATCCGCGAACAGAACAACCTCGCCAGCGTGCTGGCGGGAAGCGGAACGGCGACGATCGTTCAGCAGGAAGGAGATGCCTGATGGCACAATATGACAAGGCGGAACTGGAACGCCGCATGGACGGCGCCATCGACTCGCTGAAGAGCGACTTCGGCGGGTTGCGGACGGGAAGGGCGAGTGCGTCGCTGCTCGATCCGATCCAGGTCGAGGTTTACGGGTCGAAGATGCCGATCAACCAGGTGGCGACGGTCAACGTTCCCGAACCGCGAATGATCACGGTGTCAGTGTGGGACGGGTCCAACGTCCAGCCGGTCGAAAAGGCGATCCGCGCGGCCGGGCTCGGCCTCAATCCGCAGCTCGACGGCCAGACGATCCGCCTGCCGATCCCGGATTTGACCGAGGAACGCCGCAAGGAGCTGGCCAAGCTTTCCGGGCAATATGCCGAAAAGGCGAAAGTCGCCGTTCGGAACGTCCGCCGCGACGGCATGGACGATCTCAAGGCCGACGAGAACAAGAAGGAAATCGGCGAGGACGACCGCAAGCGGTCCGAAGCCGATGTCCAGAAGCTGACCGACGACAAGATTGCCGAGATCGAGAAGATCACCGCGGAAAAAGAAAAGGAAATCCTCGAACTGTGACGGCCGAAACGGCCAGGACGGACGAGGAAGGCGGCCCGGAGCCGATGTCGGGCCGGCCCGGGGCCCCGCGCCATGTCGCGATCATCATGGACGGCAACGGCCGCTGGGCGAAACGCCGCGGCCTGCCGCGCGTCGCCGGACACCGAAAGGGCGTCGAAGCCGCGCAGGTGATCGTCAGGGCGGCGGGCGATCTCGGGATAGAGGTACTGACGCTCTATGCCTTTTCCTCGGAGAATTGGCGCCGCCCGGCGACCGAAATCGCCGATCTGATGGATTTGCTACGCCGCTTCATCCGTAGGGAACTGGGTCAGCTCGCCGAAGCGGGGATCAGGATCAAGGTGATCGGCGATTACCATGCCTTCGAGAGCGATGTCGTCGCCCTGATCGACGATGCGATTGCGCGGACGGCGGACAATCGGCGCGCCACGCTGGCCGTGGCGTTGAATTACGGTTCGCAAAGCGAGCTGGCCGCCGTGGCGCGCGACCTGGCGCGAGAGGCGAAGGATGGAACGCTCGATCCGGAGTCGATCGACGAGAGCACTGTCGCGGCGCGGCTGAGCACAACCGAACTGCCGCCGCTCGACCTGCTGATCCGGACCTCGGGCGAAAAGCGGCTGTCGAACTTCCTGTTGTGGCAGGCCGCCTATGCCGAGCTGCATTTCACCGACACACTCTGGCCGGACTTCGATGCCGACGAACTGGCAGCGGCCATTGCGGAATTCGGGCGTCGCGAACGCCGATTTGGCGGCCTGTGACCGAATCTGTGACCGATCTTGCACGGCCCAGCGAATTTCGTCACCTGCTCAAGCGAAGTGCAACGGCAGTCATCCTGATTGGTGTGGCGCTGGCGGCGCTCTACGCCGGTCGAACGCCATTCTGGGCGCTGGCCGCATTGCTGGCGCTGGTGATGACGGGCGAGTGGGCACTGCTCATGGGCGTGCGGCCATGGAAGATGGTCGTCGCGATTGCCGGCATGGCCGCTTTCCTGATCTTCGTCCAGCCGATGATCCGCCCGATCGACTGGATCAGCATCGGGGCGCTCGCGGGTGGAGCGGCAGCCGTGGCCGCCCTGAGCCTGAGTGTCCGGCTGGGCTTCGGCTTGCTCTATATCGGACTGTCGATCGTCGCGATCATGTATCTGCGGGACGTGACAGGTATTCAATTGACGTTGTGGACGCTTGCCATTGTCTGGGCGACCGATATCGGCGCCTATTTCTCGGGCAAGAAAATCGGCGGCCCCAAGCTCGCTCCTTCGCTTAGCCCGAACAAGACATGGGCGGGTCTGATCGGCGGGGTTGCGAGCGCGCTGCTTGTCGGATCGCTGATCATCGTCAATACCGAACTGCCGAACTGGCTCATACCGCTTTCCGGGTTGTTTGCGATTGTCGCGCAGGCGGGCGATCTCTACGAAAGCTGGCTCAAGCGGCGGGCAGGGGTCAAGGACGCCTCGGGCATCTTTCCCGGTCATGGCGGCGCTCTCGACCGGCTCGATGGATTGATGCCGGTCGCGATCTGCGTCGCCGCGATGGCCGCCGGAGGCGTTGTATGAGCCGCAAGAGTATAACGATTTTGGGCGCGACCGGCTCGGTAGGAAGCTCGACGCTCGATCTCATCGACCGTAACCCCGACGCATTCTCCATCGAGGCGCTGACAGCCTATCGCGACGTTGAGGGGCTCGCACTGGCGGCCCGGAACAGTCAGGCGAAACTGGCCGTGATCGGTGACGAAAGCCTATCCGGCGAGCTTGCGGACGCGCTTTCGGGCACGGGCATCGAAACGGCTAGCGGCGCCCAAGGCATTTGCGATGCGGCACAGCGCGGCGCGGACCTCGTCATGGCGGCCATTGTCGGCGCGGCGGGCATTCGCCCGGTCATGGATGCGATCGAAGCGGGATCGACGCTTGCGCTGGCCAACAAGGAATCGCTGGTCTCGGCCGGCGCGATCATGACGCGCGCGGCGAAGGAGAGGGACGTCGCGATCCTGCCCGTCGATTCCGAGCATAATGCAATCTTCCAATGTCTCGATCCGACACGGCCCGAACGGGTCGAGCGTATCGTCCTCACGGCCTCGGGCGGGCCGTTCCGGACCTGGGACCGGGAGGCGATGCGCGCGGTGACACCCGAACGCGCGGTCCAGCACCCCAACTGGTCGATGGGCGCGAAAATTTCGATCGATTCGGCGACGATGATGAACAAGGGGCTCGAACTGATCGAAGCGGCGCATCTCTTCGGCCTGTCTCCCGCACAATATGCGATCGTCGTCCATCCGCAGTCGGTCGTCCATTCGATGGTCGAATATGTCGACGGATCGGTGCTCGCGCAGATGGGCGCGCCGGACATGCGCACGCCGATCGCTCATACGCTGGCCTGGCCGGACCGAATGGAAACGCCGTGCGAACGGCTCGATCTCACAGCGATCGGCCGGCTCGATTTCGAGGCGCCCGACACCGAACGCTTTCCCGCCATCGCGCTGGCACGCGCGGCGATGGAGGAGGGCGGAGCCAAGCCCGCGATCCTGAACGCGGCAAATGAGCAGGCGGTCGCCGCGTTCCTCGCACATAATATCGGATTCCTGCAGATTACCGGCATTGTCGCGGAGGTTCTGGACCGCTACACGCCGCCGGCCCCCGGCAAGCTAGACGATGTTTTCGCGATCGATCGCGAGGCGCGACGTTATGCCGATGAGGCGATGGAGAAGCAGGCGGCATGATCGAAAGCCCGGGCCTCATCTACACCATCCTCATGTTCCTGCTGGTTATCTCCGTGCTCGTGTTCGTGCACGAGATGGGGCACTATCTCGTGGCGCGCTGGCTCGGCGTGAAATCGGATACATTTTCGATCGGTTTCGGCCGCGAGATCGCCGGATGGACCGACCGGCGCGGCACGCGCTGGAAGATCGGCTGGATGCCCTTGGGCGGCTATGTGAAATTCGCCGGCGACATGAACGCCGTCAGCCAACCCGACATCGCGGCGCAAACGCTTCCGGACGAAGAAAAGGCAAAGCTGTTCCAGTTCCGCCCCGTCTGGCAACGTTTCGCCATCGTTGCCGCCGGGCCGCTCATCAATTTCCTTCTCGCCATCGTCATCTACATGGCCGTTTTCGGCACCTACGGGATGCCGCAGAATCCTGCCGTCGTATCGGGCGTTACCGAAGACTCCGTGGCGCAAAGCGCCGGGTTCGAAGTCGGCGACCGGATCCTCAGCGTCGACGGACGTAGCATCGACCGGTTCGAAGAACTTGCCGAAATCGTGATGCTCCGCCCGGATCAATCGATGCGGTTCAGCATCGAACGCGATGGTCAAACGGTGACGCTCGAGGCAGCGCCCGAGGAAACCATCGTCACCGACCGTTTCGGAAACGAGGCGCGGATCGGCAGGCTCGGCGTCGAGGGAAACCTTCTTGAGATCGAGCCGCTCGGCATCCTGGAACTGCCGGGCGCCGCGATCGAGCGCACCGGCGCGAACCTTGAAATGATTCTCGTCGGATTGCGGCAGATCGTCACCGGGCAGCGATCGGTTCAGGAACTCGGCGGGCCGCTCAAGATCGCGCAATATTCCGGGCAAACGGCAAGCCTCGGGCTTTACGCGTTTCTTATGTTCGTTGCGATCATCTCAATTAATCTGGGATTCATCAACCTGTTGCCAATCCCGATGCTCGACGGGGGTCATTTGGTTTTCTATGCCGCCGAAGCGGTGCGCCGGAAACCTGTCGGAGCGGAGGCACAGGAATGGGCGTTTCGCATGGGCCTCGTGGTTCTGCTCGGTTTCATGATCATGGTAACGTTTATCGACTTGAGTTCCTTTGGGCTCTTCTAGCGGCTGTATGGCTTGATAGGTTCACGCCAATCGGGCAGGGCGTGCCGCAGCTTTTGCGGGATTCGCCGCCGCTCAAAGATTACGACAAAAAGGGTTTGACCGCGTGCAGATGAGTAAAAGACCGTATCCTCGCCGTCGGCTGGCAACCGCATTGATGGTGGGAACGATCCTCGGCGGTTTTGCCGCGCCCGCCGCCGCACAGGACGAAGGCGCCGAAGCGCCTGAAGCGGTCGAGCTCACGCCCCCCGCAGTGCCCGCCAATTCGCTGACGGCGCCGCCGCAACCGACCGGTGTCATTCGCGCGATTAATGTCGAAGGCTCGCAGCGCATCGAGCCCGATACCGTGCGCTCGTATATCGATCTGCAGCCGGGCCAGGAATATACCCGCGAGCAACTCGACGAAGCGCTGCGCGACCTGTTCGAAACAGAGCTGTTTGCCGATGTCGAGATCCGGGACGATCAAGGTGTTCTCACGGTGGTCGTACAGGAAAACCCCGTCATCAACCGGATTATCCTCGAGGGCAATCGCCGCATCGACGATGAAGACCTAAGCGCTGAAATCCGTCTCGCGCCGCGCCAGATCTTCACACGGTCGCGTATTCGCGCCGACGTCAGCCGGATTATCGAGCTTTATCGTCGCCGCGGCCGGTTTGCCGCGACCGTCGAACCGCAGATGGTCACGCTGGACCAGAATCGCGTCGATATCGTCTACGAAATCAACGAGGGGCCGCGTTCCAAGGTCCGGCAAATCAACGTCATCGGCAACGAGATATTCTCGGACGGCGAGCTGCGCTCGGAGATGGCGACGAAGCAGGCGCGCTTCTTCCGCTTCTTCACGTCGCGCGACACCTATGATCCCGATCGCCTGGCGTTCGACCAGCAAAGGCTCCGGCAGTTCTACCTGACCGAAGGCTATGCCGACTTCCGCGTGATCTCGGCCGTTGCCGAACTGACGCCGGACCGCCGAGACTTCATCATCACCTATGTGGTGGAAGAGGGCGAGCGCTATCGCTTCGGCAACATCGAACTCGACAGCGATCTGCGCGATTTCCGAGAGGAGCAGTTCTCGCAGTTCATCCCGATCGAGGCGGGCGACTGGTACAATGCCCAGCGCATCGAGGACACGATCGATATTCTCAACGAGACGGCGGGTTTGCTGGGTTATGCGTTCGCAGAAGCACAGCCGGAATTCGCCATCAATCGCGAGGAACGGACCATGGACGTGCGCTTCCGCATCCAGGAAGCGCCGCGCGTCTATATCGAACGGATCGACGTCAACGGAAACACCCTGACTCGCGACAAGGTCATCCGCCGCGAATTCCGCGTTCAGGAAGGCGATGCGTTCAACAGCGTCGCCATCCGCCGCTCGCAGAACCGCATCCGTTCGCTCGGCTTCTTCCAGGAAGGTTTCGAGATCGAGCAGGTTCCGGGCTCCGGGCCCGACCGCATCGTGCTGGCCGCCAATGTCGAGGAACGCGCGACCGGCGAATTGCAGATTTCAGCCGGTTTTTCGAGCATCGAGCAGTTCATCCTCAATCTCTCGGTGCGGCAGCGCAACTTCCTCGGCCGCGGCCAGGAGCTCCGCGCCGGGATCAACTATTCGAGCTATTCCAACTCGATCGAACTCGGCTTTACCGAGCCCTATCTCTTCGACCGCAATATCGCGCTGGGCGTCGACGTGTTCCGCCGCGACTTCGATTCGTTCAACTTCCTGGGGAATGAGCGCAATACGACCTATTCGCAGGTAACGACGGGCTTTCAGGTCCGTGCCGGCATTCCGCTCACCGAATATGTGACGCTCGCCGCCCGCTATGGCCTGAACCAGGAAGACGTGACACTCGACGAGAATACCTTCTTCATCAACGGTGAGTGCAGCCCGCTGCTCGCCGGGCGCTTCCTGTGCGATGCCATCGGCAACCGGATCGTTTCGACGATCGGCTATTCGCTCGTCTACAACAATCTCGACAGCAATATCCGCCCGACGCGCGGTCGGAGGCTGATCTTCAGCCAGGATTTCGCGGGTGTCGGCGGAGACGTCCACTATCTGCGTTCGCGCATCGATGCCGACCAGTATTTCAATCTGGGTTCCGGCTTCATCTTCGGGCTCAGTGCAGAGGCCGGCTATATCCATTCGTTCGACAGTCGCGGCGGCGCGGGCGTCGACGATGTCCGGCTCACGGACCGTTTCTTTCTCGGCGAACCGCAAATCCGCGGCTTCGACATTCGCGGTGTCGGCCCGCGCGTGCAGCGCATTCCCTACATTACCGGCACGAACGACCTCGTGGAGGATCGGAGGCAGATCAGCGACGATGCGATCGGCGGCCGGGCCTATTATCTCGGTCGTGCGGAGCTTGAAATTCCGCTCGGGACGGGCGCACGCGAACTCGGCTTCCGCCCGTCCATCTACGTCGATGTCGGGTCGGTGTTTGGCGTAACCGATCCTGTGCTCCAAACCTTCCCGTGTCTCGACGAGGATGGCAACACGATCGGTCAGACGCCGTGCACCAATGGTGTGCCCGGGCCGCAGCTGATCCGTATCCGCGACGCAAACGGCAATGGACTGTTCATCGGACCTGATGGACAGTTGACGCCCGATGCGGTTACGGATGGGGAGGCGAACGCGCCTGCCAATCAGGCCATCGCGCCATTCCTCGAACGCTTCGTCGGGGATTCGCCTTCGCCGCGCGTGACGATCGGCGCCGGCGTATCGTGGAACTCGCCCTTCGGGCCGTTCCGCGTCGATTTCGCGTACGCCCTCCTCAAAGAAGATGGCGACGACAACAAGATCTTTTCATTCAACGTAGGAACCCAATTCTGATGACCAAAAATCTCGCCCTGATGGCCGGGACCGCTCTGGCGGCCGCCGTCCTTCCCACCGCGGCCTCGGCGCAGCAGCTTCCGCCGGCGGTTATCGCCGTGGTGGATTCGGACCGTATCTTCAGCGAATGCACGGCCTGCGTCGCCGCCAACAGCCAGCTCCAGGCTCAGGGACAGGCGCTGCAGACGCGCTCGCAGACCCTAGCCGCGCCGCTCGAGACCGAACAGCAGGCGATCGCGCAAGCCGTGCAGGCCGCCGGCGGCAATCCGGATGCGGCTCTGCAGCAGCGCATTCAGACCTTCCGCACGAACCAGCAGAATGCACAGCAGGAAATCGGCCAGCAGCAGCAGACGATCCAGCGCAACATCGCCTATGTCCGCCAGCAGATTTCCGAGCGCCTGTCACCGATCATCCAGCAGCAGATGCAGGCCCGCGGCGCCAATGTCGCGATGGACACGGCGGCCACCTATGCGCACGCCCAGCCGATCGACATCACCGACAGTGTGCTGACGGCGCTCAACGCCGCACTGCCGAGCGTCAACGTAACGGCTCCGCCTCCGCCCACGCCGCCGGCACCCGCCGGTTCGACCGAAGGCCGATGAGCGAAAACGAAACGAAGACGGACACCGCCATGACCGCGCTGGATATCCGGCAGGTCATGGCGGCTATCCCGCATCGTTATCCGATGCTGCTCGTCGACCGGGTCGAGGAAATCGTCCCCGGTGAATCGATCACGGCCGTAA
Source organism: uncultured Parasphingopyxis sp. (assembly GCF_937129435.1). Classification (GTDB taxonomy): domain Bacteria; phylum Pseudomonadota; class Alphaproteobacteria; order Sphingomonadales; family Sphingomonadaceae; genus Parasphingopyxis. The sequence goes on from NZ_CAKZNF010000007.1 coordinate 9,684, forward strand.
AGGGCGTGACGATGAACGAGCAATTCTTCCAGGGGCATTTCCCCGACCGCCCGATCATGCCGGGCGTGATGATCGTGGAAGCGATGGCACAGACGGCCGCGATCATGGCCGTCAACGAGCTCGACCTGCTCGACAGCGGCAAGCTCGTCTATTTCATGGCGATCGACAACGCGAAGTTCCGCGCGCCGGTCGAACCCGGCTGCATGCTGACCTTCAAGGTACGCTATTCGAAGAAGCGCTTCCCGGTCTGCAAGTTCGCGGGCGAGGCCTGGCTCGGCGACAAGCTGGCCGCCGAATGCGAATTTACGGCAATGATCGCCGATCCGCCTGAGAGCTAGATCCGATTCCAGCCGCTCGCATTGCGAGCAACCGAAAAAACATCGCCGATCAGTGCTTCCGTCCCGGCATCCGCCGGCGGCGCATCGCTCACTATTCGGCCACGATCCATGACGATCAGCCGATCGGCATGGGCGAGCGCCAGATCGAGATCGTGAACCGAAATCAGCGCCGTCTTTCCTGATCGGACATAGTCCCGCAGGCATTCGACAACCCCGACCTGCCAATAGGGATCGAGGTTCGAGCAAGGTTCGTCGAGAAGGATGACATTCGGCTCGGCGACAATCGCCCTTGCCAGCATCACGCGGCTGCGTTCGCCGGTTGAAAGCCGATCGATCCGGCGAGACCCGAATTTCTCAGCCGAAAATCTTTTCAGTGCCCGCTCGATACGGTCATGATCACTCCGGCTTGTCAGCCCCAGCGCGACATAATCGCGTGCACGCAGCGGCCATCGGACATCGCGTGACGCTCCGGCGAAAGCCAGAAGCCGGGATCGTCTGGCCGGCGACACCTTCCGCAATGGCGTTCCCGCCAGCACAATGTCTTCGGCGTCACCCTCGATGCCTGCCGCTGCGCGCAACAGGCTCGTCTTGCCCGCGCCATTGGGGCCGACGAGGATAGCCAATTCGCCCGACTTGAGCCTCAGATCCGTCGGCTCCAGACGACCGGCGATCAAAAGCCCCTGCGCGCGATACAAAACCGTCATGGGCCTGCCCTCCACCGCATCGTCGCGATCAGCCAGAGGAAGAAGGGCGTGCCGATCATCGCCGTGAGGACGCCGACCGGGATGGTTCGATCCGGCGGCGCAGCGCGGATCGCAAGATCGGCGGCGAGCAGCAATATCGCGCCGATCATCGCCGCCGGTACGATCGCGCGGCCCGGATGTCCATCCACGAGGCGCCGGGCGATGACCGGGCCGACCAAGCCAATAAAGCCGACGGCGCCGCAAACGGATACCGCGGCACCAACGCCGATCGCCGTTGCAGCGATGATCATAACGCGCATCCGAACGATGCGATATCCCATGGCTTCGGCCGCGTCCTCGCCGAGCGCCAGCCTGTCCAGCGCAGGACCCTGCAAGGCCAGCCAGATGGTGACGAGCGCGGCGGGGATGGCGACGAAGGCGAGCTGCGGCAGGCTCCGGTCGATGAGCGAACCCATCAGCCACTCATAGGCGTCGTAAAAGGCGAAGGGGGAGGGGGCGAGCGCCAGCGCCAACGCCGTCGCCGCCCCGGCAATGGTGCTGATGGCGATCCCCGCCAGGAGCAGCGTCGCGGTTTCGGCTTTCGGTCCGGCGAGCAGCAACAGGGCGGCGAGTCCCACCGAAGCCCCTGCAATGCCGCCGACCGCGAGCCAGAAGGGCGATGCCAGCCCGAAAATATAGGCGAACAGCACAGCGCCCAGTGCCGCCGACCCGGTCGCGCCGGTTATATCGGGCGAGGCGAGGGGGTTCGCAAACAGCGCCTGGATGGCGGCACCCGATGCACCGAGCACAAGGCCGTAGAACAGCGCGAGCAGCGAGCGAGGCAGCCGAAGCTCCACAAGGATGATGCGGGCCACGTCGGGATCGTCGGCCCAAAGGTCGAACAAGCCCTGCGCCGGCACGGCCAGCGATGCCGCCAGCAACAGTGCAGTGAGCAAAATCAGCGCAAGGGCAAGTCGCATCGTCATCCCGCCAGCGCCGCCCGCAATCGCCGGATTTCAGGGATCAGCGATGGCCCCGCGCATGTCCAGCGACGGCCATCGGTCGCGATCTGTCGCACCGCCAACCGGCGCAAGATGCGAAAGCCGGGCCAAAAATTGCCGCGCGACGTCTGGTTCCGGCGATAATCGCTGCGGATCACGAGGCCGGGCGGATCGCGCAGCAATTGCTCGGCCGTCATCCGAAAGCCCTGATCGTCCGGCTGGTCCACCCCGGCAAGCGACAGCCATTGGTCCGCAATGCCGCCCGCCGCCGCGCTCTGCCCGCCACCACTCAGGAAGACGCCCTCGGTTTCGACCTCGGGGCGTGTCCGCATCAAGGCGCCGAATTGGCGCAGGACGCGCCGGCCGCGTGCCGGTTGCTCCAGCCGCGCCGCAACCGTTCCGATCGCTTCTTCGATCGCCGCCAAATCCTGCGGAAAGGGGATCACGACGAGCTCGGCATCGATAGCGCGAGCCAGTCTCTGCTGGTCGCGTCCCGTGCCACCCATCGTCAGAATGATGTCGGGCTGATCGGCGGCGACGGAGGCCACGCTTCCGTCGTTCGCCGTATAAAGCCTTGCCGAACGCCACCAGGGGAATTCGTGCCGGTCCTGCGCCAGATGGGTCACCGAAACGATCTGTTCCGGTTCGGCCAGCAGCAGCACAAACTCGTCGGTGCACAGGTTGAGCGAGGCGACGCGCGGCGCGCGCGCGTCAACATCGCCCGGCCCGGCCGGCGCGGCACTAGCCGCCGAAGCGCAGACGCACGCCGCCATAAACCGCCATACCCGGCGTCGCATAACCGACCACATCCTGATACTCCTCATCGAACAGGTTTTCGCCCCGGGCGAAGATCTCGACTCCCTCCGTCACCTCATAGCCGATCCGGGCCGAGGCCAGGAAATAGTCGTCGAGCGTCACGGTCTGGGACGGGAACAGGTCGAAATCGGTGTCTCGGCGATCGCCGACATAGGCGATGGCCCCGCCGATCGTGAGCGGGCCGGATCTGTAGTCGAAGCTGATATTCGCGCTGTGTCGCGGCCGCCGGACCTCGCGCAATTCGGCGCCGCCGGCGACTTGCTGATCGTCGGCATCGAGATAGGTGTAATTCGCATCGATCCGAAGACCGGGCAGGGGTGTCGCTCCGATGGCCACCTCTATTCCCTGCCTGCCGCTTTCGCCCGTGGCGTTGGCGACCGACGAGAGAAATGTCGTCGAATCGAACACCGAAACGATTTCGTTCTCGAGTTCGGATCGAAAATAGGTGACGGAAAGCGCGACATTTTCGCCCCGCCATTGGCCGCCGATCTCATATCCTGCCGAACGTTCGGGCCTCAGTGCAGGGTTGCCGACGAAACTGCCCGGGAAAAAGCCGAAAAGATCGAAGAAGGTCGGTTGCGCAATGCCTTCGCCATAGGAGGCGAAGACGGACAGACCCGGGGAAAGCTCGGCACTGGCGAGTGCACGGAACGTCGTCGCATCGGCAAAGTCGCTGAAATCGTCATGGCGCACCGTGATATCGGTGGTCAGGATATCGGCCCACTCGGCGCGCCATTCGCCGATATAGGCCGTGCGGTTGCGCGACCGGTCCTGATCGGTCGCGCCGCCGAATTCCTGATCGCGCGCCTGAAAATTCTCGTCCTCCTGCTCGATCGCCGCGATCAGGTTATGCCGGGTGCCGCCAAAAGACAGCCGGCGTTCGACCTGGCCCGATACCCTGAAGCGATCGCCGCTCGTGCGATTCCGGGGAGCTGCATTGAGAAAATTCCGGTTCGATGAGTCGAGATACTGCGCCTCGGCATGGATCGACCAGGGCATGGCCGGATCGACCCCGAGCGTTGCCCATCCGCGAATACCGAACGTCTCCGCGTCAGTCGTATCGGCCGTGTCGGCGCGCAGGAAGGTCACCGGGTCGGAGCCGTCGAACGCGATTTCCGCGTCGATATAGCGTGCGGAAACGCCGATTTCTCCATTGGGCGCCGGACGGATCTTGCCGACAAGTCCGACAGTGCGATTGGTGTACCCGTCACGGTCGCCGGTTCCGCCGCCGAGAATGTCGATCCCGTCGCTTTCGGAGCGGCTCGCGGTCAGCGTGAGGCCATGGCGATCATCGCCGAAGGTACCGGAAAGTACGCCGCGCAGACTGTCCCGCGATCCGTATTCGCCGTATCCGGAAACGCGCGTCCCGCCGAGTGGGTCGGGGCTGTCCAGCGCGATCACACCGCCGATCGCTTCCGAACCCCAGAGCGCCGATTGGGGCCCGCGAACGATTTCGATCCGGCCGAGCCCGCCGGCCAGGATATCTTCGAATCGCGGCTCATTGCCAGTCGTCGGCGCGTTGAACGAAATGCCGTCGATAAAGAGCAGCGTGTGGTTCGCCTCGGCGCCGCGGATCCGGAGCTGCGCCTGCGTTCCGCGCCCGCCCGAGACGGAAATCGCCGTCCCGGGTGTCGTGCGCAGATAGTTGACCACCTGATCTTCGCCGCGCGATTCGATGCGCTCTTCGTCGATCACGGTCGAGGACACGCCGCTGTCATTGGACTCGACCGGGACACGAGCCGCCGTCACGAGGATCGGATCGGGAACGGACAGGGGAACCGCCTGTGCGGCGGCGATCAAAACAATACTCATCGATAAATCTCCTTCGCAATCGACACACAAATGTCGTCACGAAGGGCGCCGGAAGGCTCCCCATGCGATCGGCTGGTCCCGGCCGGGCATGGACGACGGCGAAGGCAGGTCTCCTGACTCGCGGTGTATCGCCGATCCCCGCCTTCCCGGACGCACCGCATCCAGTGGCTGTGAGGGGGAGGGCGCACCGCTTACAGTTGCGGGCACAGCGCCGGATTCGCACCGGCTTCCCTTTTCACCACCCATGCCGGGCGGCACCTTTGCCTGGAAAGGCCGCTAGGGCCGGTGATGCGCCCTTGTCAAGCGCAGGCGCAGTCGCTAGATGCGCGCCTTCGCTTGGAGGCTGGTCGGAAACCAGCCGCAAAGAAAGCCGATTCAATGAAAACCGATACCCATCCCGATTATCACATGATCACGGTCAAGATGACCGATGGTTCCGAGTTCCAGACCCGTTCGACCTGGGGCGCAGAGGGCGAAACGCTCAACCTCGACGTCGACCCGAAATCGCACCCGGCCTGGACCGGCGGCAGCCGCAATCTCGTCGATACAGGTGGCCGGATCGATCGCTTCAACAAGCGGTTCGGCGGGCTTTCGCTCAAGAAGAAATAGGCGGCGCGCGACGCTGTTCGCGCTCCTACTGCTACCGTTGATCGTCCTGCGTCATCGCCCGCAGGCGCTGATAGGCCATGGATGCATGGCGCGGCGGCGGCCCGTCCGGATCCAGCCGCCGTTCCAGCTCGTCCAGCTTTTCGGCGATATCGATGGCGACCCGCATCAGGCGGTACCGTTCGCGCGCATAAGCGTCATCGACACGGATCTGTTCGCGTTCGTCAACCAAGGCTTGCCGTCTCCCGAAATACCGGGCGGCGCCTATCACAGGCCGCGCGATGCCGCGTCGCCAGAATGATCCATTTTCATTGTTGTTGTGGTTAAGCGCGGTACACTGGCCGACGGTGGGGCCGCACGACTTCAAACCATGTTCCTGCTACCAATGCGGCCAGCACGGCATAGGACCAGAATATCAATCCATGGGCGTAAGCCATGGGTGTCGGCACGCCGCCGACATAGACGGCCAGATGCGTCGCGAGGCCCGCCAGATGGAAACCTGCCGCCCATAACGGCCAGAACCGGTCGGCCCTCAAGGAGAGGACGATCAACGCGACGAGTACCAATATGTCGATGCCCGACACCCAGGACTCGAATTTCGAAAAGTCGGCGCCAACGAGCAACCGAACCACGCCCGTGACATGCGATGCGACGAACAACATCGCAATGCCAACCCGTTCCGGCCATCGTCCGTACAGACCGGCAAAAAGGCAAGCGCCCAAAAGAACAGTGTTGTACATCACGGCGTAAAGCATGCCTTGACCGGACCACATGAAAGTGGCCCGGTCAAGGTGGCCTCCATCACGCGGGATCGATGCGCTAGGCGGCCTGACCGACGATGCGAAGTTCACCTTCGCCCGACGGTTTTCCGGTAGTGTCGCCAAACGCCATATGGCGAAGACCGATCTCGGTTTTGGTCACCTCAAGGCGATCGTGCGCGGTGACCAGATGTTCGCGTGCCTCTGCAAGCTTGGGGAGCATGTTGGCGGCACACATAAAGGCTTCCTGTCCGACACAGGCGGCGAGATTGGCACCGCGCCGCGCATTCGGAATCGAAGCGGCGAGTTCGGCGGCGCGGGCAATCGCCACATCCAGTGCAGCTTCAGCCTCGAAAAGTTTGTCGGCAACCTCACGGGCCGCGGCGATACGTTCGTTACGCATAAGTTCCTCCCTTCGCGCAAGCGCAGCTTGCACGTTGTTCCCGCCAAATGACGTTTGACGTTCAGCTCAATCGTGAGAGAGCATCGAGACCTGCGAGAATGGCACCGAATGCGAGCGCGGAACCGAAGGCGATAGCCATGATTACCGCAAGCCGTTGCCATGCGTTGAGGTCGTTATGTCCCCTCGAACGGGGGGGCTCCGCCTCGCCCTCCAGTCCGCTTCCGGCAGCAAGCTCTTCGTGAGCACTGCCTTGAGCGACCGGAGGGTCCGCATCGACCCCGTCGTCCTGAGCCCTGTGTGCAGCCTTTCCGGCGTGCCCGGCAATGTCCGGAGAGGGGTATACCAATCCTTGGTATGACGTGCCGGCCTGTTCGGCTTCGCTCTCACCAAGCAGGCGAGCCGCTTCGGCGCGGCTTTCTACGCCGAGAGTGCGGATTGCTACCTTGATGCGTTGATCCACCGTATGCGGCGAAATATCGAGATCGCGGGCAATTTCCTTCGACGTCTTGAGCTGCGACACGAGGCGCAGGCACTGTTTCTGGCCTTCCGAGAGCCGGCTGATTCTCTCGCCGTCGTCCATATTTCCCCGATGTCGTTGCGCCCTGTTGGCGGCCATACATAGTTGGACATCCCGGAAAATACAGCAGCGAAGCGCGAATTCTTCCGTATCGGACCGGAAGTTCGAAAAGAGTTTCAATCTGCCAGTTGGCGAGAAACCCCTTTTTTAGTGGCGGAAGGGGTGGGATTCGAACCCACGGATGCTTGCACATCGCCGGTTTTCAAGACCGGTGCATTCGACCACTCTGCCACCCTTCCGTTGCGCGATGCGCTCATCCTGCTATCGCAACTTGTACGGAAAGTTCAACGCGCAAACCTGTCTACAGGAGGTGCGCGATGCGAGGTTGCGGAGAGACATGACCATGAAATTTCGCGCTTTGATAGTGGCCATCGCGACGATTGCGGCGACATTGAGCGCTGGCGCGGCCTCGGCGCAGAGCGCGGCAGGCTTTCGCGACTATCTCGAACAGTTGCGCCCCCGCGCCCAGGCCCAGGGGATCACACAAAGCACCCTGAATTCCGTCATCCCGACGCTGGAATTCACCGAAAGCGTGATCCGCATCGACCGCGAGGCGAGCGGCGGTGGAGGTACGGGGCCGATTCCTCGCTTCACCGGCTCCGACGAACAACGCGCCGCGATAGGCAAGGCGCCGCAAGGTCGCGAGCTCGCCGCGCGCTGGCGTACGCTGTTTGCGGAAATTCAGCGCGAATATGGCGTTCCGGCGGGTGTGATCCTCGCCATCTACGGCAAGGAAACCAATTTCGGCGGCTATATGGGTCGCTCCGACGTGCTCAGCGCGCTCGCGACGCTCGCCTATGAAGGACGCCGGCGCACGCTGTTCGAATCGGAGCTGATCGCGGCAATGCAGATGGTGCAGAACGGCGTTCCGCGCTACCGCCTGACCGGCAGCTGGGCCGGCGCGATGGGCCGCCCGCAATTCATGCCGTCGGTCTATCTGCGCCTGGCGCGCGATGGCGATGGCGATGGCGAGGCGAATATCTGGGACAGCGAAGCCGACGCGCTGTTCTCGATCGCGCATTATCTGCACCAGTCGGGATGGCGGGGCGATCAGCCCTGGGGCATCCCCGTGGCGCTCCCGCAGGGCTTCAATCGCGCCGCAGTCGCCAACCGTACCACCCCGACCCGGTGCCCCCGCGTGTTCGAAAGGCACAGCCGCTGGATCACCATGGCGGAATGGCGGGCGATGGGTGTGCGACCGGTCGGACGGACGCTGGGCGACGACGTGCTCGCGACGCTGCTCGAGCCCGATGGCCCGGGCGAAACGGCCTATCTGCTGACGCAGAATTACCGCGCTATCCTCGATTACAACTGTTCCAATTTCTACGCGATGGCGGTGGGGCTGCTTTCCGATGAAATTTCGCGCTAGCCTGACGGCCGCGAGTCTCGCCGCGCTCACAGCCTGCGCGGGCGGTGGCGGTCTCGACCGGTTGCCTCCGGCGGGGTCGGGCGAGATGGCATCGGTCGCCGCCGTTTCCGACATGCCCGTGCGCGTCGGCCCGCCCTATCAGGTCGGCGGCGCCACCTATACGCCGCGCGACGAACGCTATGATCAGACGGGTCTTGCCTCCTATTATGGCAACGAGCTCGCCGGACGACAGACGGCCAATGGCGAGCGCTTCGATCCCGCGCGTATCTCTGCCGCGCACCGCACTCTTCCACTGCCATCCTATGTCGAAGTCACGTCGCTCGACACGGGCCGGACGATCCTCGTCCGGATCAACGATCGCGGGCCATTCTCGCCGGACCGGATCATCGACCTGTCTTATGGCGCCGCACAACAGCTCGGCATCATCGATCGCGGAACCGCGCCCGTTCGCGTCCGCCGCGTCGAACCGCCAGAGGCCGATCGCGCCGCGCTGAGGAGCGGGCGGAGCGCTGGCGATCGCATGAACGCTTCGCCGCAATTGCTGGCCGCGCTACGCGACCAGTTTCAGCGCGGTGGCGGGACGATTCCCGATGCCGCGCCACCGTCCGGCGCCAATGCGGCAAACAGCGCGCCACCGGCAGCGACCAGCCGCCCACCGCCCACTTTTTCCGCGACCAGCCAGAATAGCGGCGTCACGTGGCAAACGCGCGAGCCGATCGAGGAAGTGGCCGGGTCGCGGCCCACGCCTTCAGCGCGCCCCGCTCCCGTGGCGTCGGGCAGCGGCTATTTCGTCCAGCTCGGGGCCTTTTCGAATGCCGCCAACGCGGATCGTCTGGCGCGCCGCGCGGCACAGCTCGGTAATGTCGTTGTCGACACGTCGGGATCGGTCCGGCGCGTTCGCATCGGCCCCTATGCGAATTCCACAGAAGCGCAGCAGGCCCTCGCGCGGGCGCGCTCGGCTGGCTATAGTGACGCCCGCATCTTCCGCGACCGCTAATTCAACCGGAAAATTGTCATGTTTCGAGTATCCGCATTTTTCGCCCTGATCGGGGCGCTTTTCCTTGTTCCAGCGGCCAACGCCCAACGCCCTTCCTATGACGACGGCGCACCGGTCGCATTCCTCTACGATATGACGGCAGGTGCGATACTTTTCTCGCGCAACGCCGATCGCCGCATTCCACCCGCCTCGATGGCGAAGATGATGACGGCGCATGTCGCCTTTGACCTGATCGACGAGGGCGAGATCACGCTGCAGCAGAATTGCACGGTCCGCCCCGAAACCTGGCGCGAATGGCACGGGCCGAGCGCGGGATCGACGATGTTCCTGTCGCCCGGAGAACAGGTCAGCGTCGAAAACCTGCTCTACGGTATCGTCACGGTGTCGGGGAACGATGCGAGCGTTGTTCTCGCCGAATGTATTTCGGGTACCGAGACCGCCTTTGCCGCGCTGATGAATCGCAAGGCCGAGGAACTGGGACTGAGTAACAGTAATTTCGGCAACGCGACCGGCTGGCCCGACGAGGGACGCAGCTATGTCAGCGCCCGCGACCTCGCCCGGCTCGCCGCCGCGACGATCCGCCGCTATCCCGAAATGTATGCGCAATTCTACGGCCGGCGCGATTTTACCTGGGGTGAGACGATGGGCGGAGAGCCGATCACCCAGCCCAACCGCAATCCGATCATGGGTTCGGTCCGCGGCGCCGACGGCCTCAAGACGGGGCACACCGAGGAGGCCGGCTATGGCTTCACCGGATCGGCCGAGCGGGACGGGCGCCGTCTCGTGATGGTCGTGGCGGGCCTCGACTCCTATAGCGGCCGCATCGCCGAATCGCGCCGTTTCATGGAATGGGGCTTCAACGCTTGGCAGCTTCGCCCGCTTGCGAATCGTGGAGCCCGGATCGGATCGGCGCAGGTGCAGCTGGGCGGTGCAGGCGAGGTCGGCCTCGTCGCACCGCGCAATCTTTCGCTCGCCGTCCCGCAGGGCGCCGGCGATATCGAGAGCGCGACGATTGTGTATCAAGGCCCGGTGCGCGCGCCGATTGCACAAGGCCAGCATATCGCCGACCTTGTCATCCGCACGCCGGATATGCCGCCGCAGCGCATTCCGCTGGTTGCCGAGGAAGCGGTGGCCGAAGCAGGCTTTTTCGGCCGCGTCTGGGCCGGGCTGATGTCGCTTCTGGGGCTCGCGTGACCGGGCACTTCGTTACGCTGGAAGGCGGCGAAGGCGCCGGCAAGTCGACCCAGGCGCGCAAACTGGGGGAATGGCTCCGCGAACAGGGCGAAGAGGTGGTCGAAACGCGCGAGCCGGGGGGAACGCCCGGTGCCGATGCGATCCGCGCACTGATCCTCGATCCGGATACGCCGCTCTCCGCGCTATCCGAAGCGTATTTGTTTGCCGCAGCGCGCGCCGACCATGTCGAAAACGTCATTGCGCCCGCTATCGGCGACGGAAAATGGGTGGTCTGCGACCGCTTCATCGATTCTTCGCTCACCTATCAGGGCGCGGCCGGCGGATTGGGCGTCGAACGGGTGCGCGCGATCAATGCCGATGCGATCGGCGACCACATGCCCGACCTTACAATCCTGCTGGCAACCGATGTCGACACCGGAACGCGCCGCGCCGCGCAGCGCGATGGCGAGCAGGATGACCGCTTCAGCGTCCGCGATGCGCAGTTCCACGAGAAGGTCGCTCAGGCCTTTGCCGAACTTGCCGAGACCGAGCCCGATCGCTTTGCCGTCATCGATGCCAGCCAGCCGATCGACGATGTGGCCGAACGGATCCGCGCTACTGTGCGCGAGCGGCTCCTATGACGCTGTTCGGCCATGACGAGGCGATCGCCGCCTTCGCCGCCGCGATGCAGGGCGACAGGCTCCATCACGCCTGGCTGCTGACCGGCCCGCGCGGCGTCGGTAAGCGGACCTTCGCCGATATGGCCGCGCTACGCTTGCTGGCGGAAGCGGCCGGACCGCCGCCGCAGGGGCCGGGCCTCGAGGTCGCTTCCGATCACCGTATCGCCAAGCTGATCCACGCGCACAGCCATCCCGACTATCGCTGCCTCACGCGACCGCCCAAGGACAAGAAGGAGCGGTCCAAGCCGCTCGACGAACGCGATCCCGATGCGGAGCTGGCGCGCAACATCCCGATCGAATCGGTCCGCGCGCTCCAGCCGCTTCTCGGCTCGACGCCATCGCTTTCCGATCGCCGCGTCATCGTCATCGACGCCATCGACGATATGGAGCGATCAGCAGCCAATGCGCTGCTGAAGAACCTCGAAGAGCCGCCGGCGAAATGCGTCTTCCTGCTCGTCAGCCACAATCCGGGCCGGTTGCTGCCGACGATTCGTTCGCGGTGCCGCCCGCTGCGCTTCGGCCCGCTCGACGATCAGGCGATGGCCGCCGCGTTGCGACAGGCCGAGCCCGATCTGTCACCCGACGACATCGCCGAATTGATCGGAACCGCAAACGGGTCACCCGGCAAGGCACTGGAATTCGCAGGGCTCGATATCGGCGATCTCGAACGAACCATCGATGACATCGTCGCCTATGGCGATGCGGATGGGAGCAAGCGTTCGAAACTGGCGCAACAACTGGCGCTGAAAAAGGCGCAGCCCCGCTACGAAGCGTTTTTGTTGCGCGCGCCGCTGGCCATCGCCCGCCATGCACGCCGGCAGCGAGGCAGGGCACTCGCCCGCTCGCTCGACGCATGGGACGAAGCCCGCCATCTCGCCGGCAGCGCCGGCCCGCTTTCGCTCGACCCGCAAAGCACCGTGTTCACGCTTGCCGGAATGCTCGCCTCGCTCCATGAACCCCGACCATGACCAAGCCGTTCTACATCACCACCGCGATCAGCTATCCCAATGGCAAGCCGCATATCGGCCATGCCTATGAAGCGATCGCGACCGATGCCATCGCCCGCTATCACCGGCTCGCGGGACGCGACGTGCGTTTCCAGACCGGGGTCGACGAGCATGGCCTGAAAATGGTCAAGACGGCACGTGACCGCGGCGTCGAGGTGCGCGACTTCGCCAATGAAATGACGCCGTATTTCATTACGATGTGCGACGTTCTTGACGTGAAATATGATCGTTTCATCCGCACGACCGAAGAGGCGAACCACGCCGCCGCCCAGGCGATCTGGCAGCGGATGAAGGACAGGGGCGACCTCTATCTCGATCGCTACGAAGGTTGGTATTCGGTCCGCGACGAGGCCTATTACGACGAAAAGGAGCTGGTCGAAGGGGAGGGTGGCGAGAAGCTGTCGCCCGAGGGAACGCCGGTCGAATGGACGGTCGAGGAAAGCTGGTTCTTCAAGCTCTCCAAATATCAGGACAAGTTACTGGAATTATACGAGAACAATCCGGACTTTTTGAAACCCGGCGGCCGCCGTAACGAAATCGTCCGGTTTGTCGAAGGCGGATTGCGCGACCTTTCCGTGTCGCGGACGAGCTTCGACTGGGGCGTGAAGGTGCCCGGCGACGAGGCGCACGTCATGTATGTCTGGGTCGATGCGCTGACCAATTATCTCACCGGCCTCGATTTCCCCGATGAAAGCGGTCTCTACGCCAAATTCTGGGGCGAGGGCGCCGAAAGCGTTCACATTATCGGCAAGGATATCGTCCGCTTCCACACGGTTTATTGGCCGGCCTTCCTGATGAGCGCGGGATTGCCGTTGCCGTCGAAGGTCTTCGGCCATGGCTTCGTACTCAACAAGGGCGTCAAGATGTCCAAGTCCGCCGGCAATGTCGTCGACCCGATGGAGCTGGCGACGCGCTATGGTGTCGATCCGTTCCGCTATTTCCTGCTGCGCGAAGTCAGTTTCGGCCAGGACGGGAGCATCAGCGACGAGGCGCTGGTGACGCGCTGCAATGCCGATCTCTCCAACGATCTCGGCAACCTGGCGCAGCGCACCCTGTCGATGATTGCCAAGAATTGCGACGGCAAAGTCCCGGAAATCGGCGCTTCCACGGCCGAGGACGACGCCTTGACGTCACTTCTGGCGGACATCCCGGCGCAGGTCGATGACGCCATGACGTCATTCGCCCTCCATAATGCGCTCGAGGCGATCTGGCGCGGGGTCGGGGAGGCCAATCTCTATATTTCCGAGCAGCAGCCCTGGTCCGTGCGCAAGGAGGATCCGGACCGTGCGGACGCCATCCTCTATCGCTGCGCCGAAGCGGTACGCCGGCTCGCGATCCTTGCGCGATGGGCGATCCCGTCCTCGGCCGACGCCTTGCTCGACCAGCTGGGGCAGGGCGACGACGCCCGCGATTTCGTGGCGCTCGAGACGCCGCTGAAGCCGGGAACGGCGCTTCCGCAACCGCAGGGCGTCTTTCCACGGCTGGAACTCGTCGAAAGCTAGGGTGACAGAGCGGGACGGGACACCTATCTCGGGCCCATGTTCGTCGACAGCCATTGCCACCTGAATTACGAGGGCCTGGTCGAGCGCCAGGACGACGTGCTGCAAAGCGCGCGGAATCGCGGCGTTTCGACAATGCTCAACATCTCCACACGCGAGCGCGAATGGGACGACATCATCGGCACGGCGGAGCGCGAAGGCGATGTATGGGCCTCGATCGGCATTCATCCGCACGAAGCCGATGCCCATCCAGACGTCGATACCGCCAAGCTCGTCGCGAAGGCCGATCACCCGCGCGTCGTGGCAATCGGCGAAACGGGGCTCGACTATTATTACGAGCATTCGGATCGCGAACAGCAAAAACGCAGCTTTCGCAGCCATATAGCGGCATGTCGTGAGACGGGATTGCCGCTCATTGTTCATACGCGCGATGCCGAAGAGGATACCGCCGAGATCCTGACCGAGGAAATGGGGAAGGGCGATTATAAAGGCGTCATCCACTGTTTTACCGCGAGCCACGAATTCGCCGACAAGGCGCTCGATCTCGGCTTTTACATCTCGATTTCAGGCATTGTGACGTTCAAGAACGCAAAGGACCTGCAGGAAACGGCCGCAAAACTGCCGGCGGACCGGCTGCTGATCGAGACCGATTCTCCGTTCCTGGCGCCGGTTCCCAATCGCGGGAAGACGTGCGAGCCGGCCTTCGTGGCCGACACCGCCGCGTTTCTGGCGGATTTGCGTGGTGAATCCGTTGACGAGCTGGCCGCCTATACGACCCGCAATTTTCACACGCTGTTCGACAAGACGGCGTGAAGGTCACGATCCTAGGATGCGGCACATCGTCGGGCGTCCCGCGCATCGGCAATGACTGGGGTGCGTGCGACCCGAACGAGCCGAAGAACCGCCGCCTGAGATCGTCGATCCTGATACAGGCCGACAACACGCATATCCTCGTCGATACCGGTCCGGACCTGCGCCAGCAGCTGCTGAGCAACGATATCGGCCGGGTCGACCATGTCATCTGGACGCATGAGCATGCCGACCATTGTCACGGCATCGACGAGCTGCGGCAGCTCTATTTCGCACTGGGCGGCCCGGTGCCGTGCCATGCGCGCCGCCCCGCATTGCGTGAGATCACCACGCGTTTCCCGTTTGCGTTCGAAGGGAAGGGGCCATATCCCGCCTATGCACAAGCCTTTGAGCTCAGCGATCATGCGGCGCTCGGCAGCGTGCGGTTGCGCGTCGCCGACATGCCGCACGGGCCGATCACTTCTGCTGCGTTGCGCTTTGAATATGCCGGTCATTCAATCGCTTATACAACGGACTTTACAGCACTTCCCGCTCAGGCGCGTGCGTGCGTCGCCGGGGCCGATATCTGGGTCGTCGATGCGCTGCGGCGACGCGAACATCCGACGCATCCGCATCTCTCCCAGGTCCTGGGCTGGATCGACGAGGCAAGGCCGGGGCGGGCGATCTTGACGCATATGGATCACTCGATGGACTATGCGACGTTGGTGGGAGAACTGCCCAAGGGCGTAGAACCCGGATTTGACGGGATGGAGATCGAAATTTGAGCGGAAATGAGGGCGTCGGGCTGATCTGGGGCATCGGCGCCTTGGTGCTCGTCGTCAGTGCGCTGGGCGCGCGGCGGATGCCCTGGGGCCAGACGATCAAGATGGCGCTGGCCTGGATCGTGATTTTCGCGGTCGGCCTGACCGGCTATGCCTTTCGCAACGATATCAAGGCCGCAGCGCTGCGCGTCTGGCACGAAATCGATCCGCCCGAAGCCGTGGCCGAGGGCGAAACGATGCGCATCCGCAAATCGGCCGACGGCCATTTCTGGGTCAATGCGACCATCGATGGGCATGAGGAACGTTTCCTCGTCGATAGCGGCGCGTCCATCACGGCGCTGTCGATCGGCGCAGCGCGACGCGCCGGCATCGAGACCGATAACGGCTTTCCGATGATTATCACGACAGCGAATGGCCCGATCGAAGCGTTCCGCGGTCGCGTTGCCGATTTTCGCGTCGGCACGATCCGGCGCGAAGATCTCGGTATCATCGTCGCCGAGGAATTCGGCGGCATGAACGTCATTGGCATGAATTTTCTTTCGTCCTTGTCGAGCTGGAGCGTCGAGGGGGACTGGCTCGTCCTGACGCCATGAATGCAATTAAATTTAACATAATGTATATTATCGGGATTATATGACAAAGCCCCCCGGAGCCCCCTCGGCCGCGGAAGAGCTGGCGAAACGCCATGATAACGCAGGCGGCGCATTGCTCGCGCTTGCCGATATCATGCGGGCGTTGCGCGATCCGGAAACGGGCTGTCCATGGGATGTCGCCCAGGATTTCGGGACGATCGCGACTTATACGATCGAGGAAGCCTATGAGGTCGCCGATGCGATCGAACGCGGCGATATAGACGCGCTCAAGGACGAACTTGGCGACTTGCAGCTCCAGGTCGTCTTCCACGCGCGCATGGCCGAAGAATCCGGTCATTTTTCGCTGGCCGACGTCATCGACGCGATCAACGGCAAGATGGTCCGGCGCCATCCGCATGTGTTCGGCAACGGAGACGCGGCGCCGGGCTGGGAGGCGATCAAGGAGCAGGAGAGGGCGGAGAAGGGCAGTGACAGCGCGCTGGATGGGGTGGCGAGCGCCCTCCCCGCCCTGCTCCGCGCCGAAAAGCTTCAGAAACGCGCCGCCCGTACCGGCTTCGACTGGCCCGATGCCGACGGCCCCAGGGCAAAGATCGCCGAAGAACTGGACGAGATCGCCGCTGCGAAGTCCGAGGCGGAACATATTGAAGAAATTGGCGATCTTCTCTTCGCTGTCGTCAACTATGCGCGCCATCTCGGCGTCGATGCGGAAGCGGCACTGCGATCTGCGAACGCCAAGTTCGAACGCCGTTTCAAGTCCATGGAAGATCAGGCCGGCGATGCCTTTGCCGGCTTGTCACTCGAGGAAAAGGAAGCGTTGTGGCAGCGCGCCAAGCAACCTCGCTAGACGGCGATTCGCCCCTGAAAGCGTTCCCAGTCGATCTGCGAGAGCTTGACGTCGATGTGCAGCGTATCGCCGTCGACATCCTGCGCGAGAACATTGCCGTTGCGGTGCAGCCAGGCGAGATTCTCGCCATCCGCCAGCGGCAGGTCGACATGATGCACGGCGCTGCCGAGATCGAGCGTCGCAGCCATCAGCTCGCGTAGCGGATCGACACCCTCCCCGCTCAGCGCCGACACCATCGCGATATCGCGCCGGTCCTCCGCCATGTCCTCGAGCAGCTTGCGGTCGCTTTCGTCGAGCCGGTCGATCTTGTTCCAGACCTCGATCATCGGCGCGCTATCCCCCTCCCCGATCGCACCGATTTCGGTGAGGACATTTTCGACATCCGCCTTCTGCGCCTCGCTCTCGGAATGCGAGATATCGCGGACATGGACGATCAGATCCGCGGCATTAACCTCTTCGAGCGTCGCGCGAAACGCGGCCACAAGCTGCGTCGGGAGGTCGGATACGAATCCCACCGTGTCCGACAGGATCGCTTTGTCGAGGCCGGGCAGGGAAATCTCTCGCATCGTCGGGTCGAGCGTTGCGAAGAGCAGGTCTTCCGCCATGACGTCACTTCCCGTCATCCAGTTAAAAAGTGTCGATTTTCCGGCATTGGTATAACCGACCAAGGCGATCACCGGCCACGGCGCCTTCTGCCGCCTCGCCCGGTGCAGGCTGCGTGTCTTACGCACCTGCTCCAGATCCTTACGGAGCTTGGCCATGCGATCCCGGATCATCCGGCGGTCGGCCTCGATCTGCGTTTCGCCCGGGCCACCGAGAAAGCCGAAGCCGCCTCGTTGCCGCTCGAGGTGCGTCCATGACCGCACGAGCCGGCCCGCCTGATAATCGAGATGCGCGAGTTCGACCTGCAACCGCCCTTCGGCCGTCGCGGCTCGCTCGCCGAAGATTTCGAGGATCAATCCGGTTCGGTCGATGACCTTGGCCTTCATCTCCTCTTCGAGCGTCTTTTGCTGGATCGGCGTAATCGCCGCGTCGATGATGACCAGTTCGGCCTCTGCGGCGCGCGCCGTTGCGGCGAGACGCTCGACCTGGCCCTTGCCCATCAGACTGGCCGGGCGGACCTGCCGGACGGCGACTGCCTCGCGCTCGACGACATCGATCCCGATCGCTTCGGCAAGACCGGCGGCCTCGTCGAGCCGCGCTTCGGCGTCGCGTGCATGATCAGATCCCAGATCGGGATAGATCAGGAAGGCGCGCGCACCGCGCGCAAATCCTTCGTCATCACCGCGTTCGAAAAGGCTCACTCGTCCTCGGCAGGCTCTGTCGACCCGAGATCGACCGGATTGTCCGGCTGGATCGTCGAAATCGCATGTTTGTAGACGAGCTGCGACTGGCCGTCGCGGTTGAGCAGAAGGCAGAACAGGTCATAAGCCGCCACTTCGCCCTGCAGCATCACGCCGTTGACGAGGAACATCGTAACAGGATCCTCCTCGCGCTTCACAGCATTGAGAAAGATCTCCTGCAACAGGCTGGGCTTCTTGTTGTTTTTGATGCCGTCGGCGATCTCCGACATGTCGAGCGGCCCGCCTGGCATCACCGTCGAGATGGCGTGCTTGTAGACGAGCTGCGACTGCCCGTCCCGCCGAAGCAGCACGGAAAAATTGTCGAACCAGGTGATGATACCCTGCAATTTCACACCCTTGACGAGAAACATCGTCACCGGGGTCTTGTTCTTTCGCAGCGTGTTGAGAAACAGGTCCTGAAGGATGTTCACTTTGTCAGCCATTGAAGCGGCTCCTGTTATTGGCGGGTCGCGGCCCGCGGGGCATCGTTGATCGACGTCTTTCGATCAGGCACATCCGCGCCTGCCCGACAATCTAGGTGCACTGCAGCGTAAGCGCAATCAGCCGTCGCTTTTCTTGCTTTCGTTCAGTCCGAGCGACTTGAGTTTGCGGTGAAGCGCAGAGCGTTCCATCCCGATAAACGTCGCAGTGCGCGAGATGTTTCCCGAAAAGCGGCGAATCTGCACACGCAGATATTCGCGTTCGAACGTCTCGCGTGCCTCGCGCAGCGGCGTGCCCATGATCTGGGCCGCATTGGCATTGCTCGCCATGGGTACCTGATCGTCGACGATCTCGGGTGGCAGCATATCGACATCGATCCGTGCGATCCTATCGCCCGGCGCGAGGATGATCGTCCGCTCGACGATATTGCGGAGCTGGCGGACGTTGCCCGGCCATTCATAGGCCTGCATGGCGGCGATGGCCTCGTCCGAAATTTCCGGATTCGGCACCCGCCTTTCCGACGCATAGCGCGCGGCGAAATGTTCGATTAGCGCCGGAATATCCTCACGCCGCTCCGCCAGCGGCGGGAGATGTACCGGCACGACATTCAGCCGGTAGAACAGGTCTTCGCGAAACCTGCCTTCGGCGATCTCTTGCTCCAGATCCTTGGCGGTGGCCGACACGACACGCACATCGACATTCACCATCCGCTGGCCGCCGACCCGGGTAAAGCGCTGATCGGTCAAGACACGGAGCACGCGCGCCTGCGTCGTGAGCGGCATGTCACCGATCTCGTCGAGAAACAGCGTGCCGCCATGTGCCTGTTCGAGAAGGCCGGGACGCGGCCCCGATTCGTCTTCGGCGCCGAACAGTTCCTCTTCCATCCGCTCGGGCGTCATGCGCGCCGCGCTGACGACGATAAACGGCGCGTCGGCGCGCGAGCTCCAGCTGTGGAGCAATCGCGCGGCGACTTCCTTGCCGACGCCCGCGGGCCCGGTGATCAGCACGCGGCTACCTGTCCCGGCGACGCGCTTCAATGTCGCTCGCACGCCGTTGATCGCACTCGAATTACCGTTGAGTTCGTCTTCCTGCCCGACGCGCGCTTTCAACGCCTCATTCTCGCGCCGAAGCCGATCGGTTTCGGTGGCGCGCGACACGAGATGCAGCAGCCGCGCCGCCTCGAACGGCTTTTCGATGAAATCGACGGCGCCGCGCCGGATCGCGGCAACGGCGGTGTCGATATTGCCGTGGCCCGAGATCATCAGGACCGGCAGGGTCGGATCGCGCCGCTTGATCTCGTCGAGCAGGTCGAGACCGTCGAGCTTCGATCCCTGCAGCCACACATCGAGCAGGACGAGCGAGGGACGGCGGTCGTCCATCGCCGCCAGCGCTTCGTCGCTGTTCGTCGCGGTGCGCGCCTCATAGCCTTCGTCTTCGAGCACGCCGGCCACAAGCTCGCAAATGTCGCGTTCGTCGTCGACGACGAGGATTTCGAGCGCCATGATCAGTCTTCCTCTTTGGGTTTACGGGTCAGGCGGGAGAGATTCGTATCGTCCTCCCCTTCCCCGCCATCGCCCCCCGTCAGCGGTGCGAGCGTCGCGAGATCGAGCATGATGCGTACACGCGCGCCGCCGCCCGGACGATCGGTGAAGGCGATCGTGCCGAAATGCTCCTCGACGATCTTCTTGACGATCGCCAAACCCAGCCCCGTGCCACTTTCGCGCGTCGTCATATAGGGTTCGGTCAGACGCTCGCGCTCGGCGGGAAGGCCGATGCCATTGTCCGCCACTTCGATACACAATCGATGATCGTCCGCTTCGGCCGTCAGCGTAATCGTGCCACCCGACTCCCCTTCCCCATATTTCTGCTCGACCGCCTCGACGGCGTTCTTGACGACATTGGTCAGCGCCTGACCAAGCTGGCGGCGGTCGCAGACGAGTGAGGGCAGATCCTCCGGCGCATCGAGCGTGAAGTCGATCTCCGGATGCGCGACCTCGTGAAGGAACAGCGCCTGCCGTGCGAGATCGAGCACCGACTCCTCCCGGAACACGGGCTTGGGCATCCGTGCGAAGGACGAAAATTCGTCGACCATGCGCCGAAGATCGCCGACCTGGCGGACGATCGTCCCGGTCAGTTTCTCGAAGACGCCTGCCGCCTCGGCATCCTCATGCTGGCCGAACCGCCGCTGCAGGCGTTCGGCGGCGAGCTGGATCGGCGTCAGCGGGTTCTTGATCTCATGCGCGATACGGCGCGCGACATCCGACCAGGCGGCACGGCGCTGGTCGAGAAGCTGCTGCGTGATGTCGTCGAATGTCAGCACATGGCCGCCCTGATCTGCGACCACGCGCACCGCGAGCGTCCGCGGCTCGCCGTCGACGGCAAGCTGTATGATCTGCTGGCCGGCACCCGCATCGAGAAGCTTGTCGAGTTCGGGCGCGACATCGGCCAGCGCCGCGTTCATCAACTCCTCCTCCCTCGCACGGAGTTTCTCCGCCGCCGAGCTGTTGACGAGACGGATCCGGCGTCCACCATCGACCGAGACGACGCCTGCACTGACACTGGAGAGAACCGCCTCGGTAAAGGCGCGGCGGCTGTCGAGCTGGTCGTTTGCGGTGACCAGTTCCGCCGTCTGGCCCTCCAGCGTCCCCGTCATGCTGTTGAACGCCGTGGCGAGCGTGCCGATCTCGTCCTGCCGGGCAACCTCGGGGACGCGGGTCGTGAGGTCGCCGCCCGCAACCTTGCGCGCGGCTTCGACGAGCGCGCTTACGGGCCGCACGAGGCGATCCGCGACATTTAGCGCGATCCAGATGGCCGCGGCAACGATCAGCAAGGAAATGACGAGCAAGGCCGCGTTGAACCGCAATTGCATGGCGCGGCCTTGATCGATCAGCTGGTCGTAATCGCTCAGAATCGCCTGGGCGCGTTCGGTCTGCAACTGCATCTGCGGGTCAGAAGCACGCGAGGCATAAATCAGATATTCTGGGTTTCCGCCGAACTGGGCGATTGCTTCAAAGCGGTTGCCCGCATCATTGTGCGCCGACTCGCTTTCGGCATCGACCAATCCGATGAGCGCCGCGGTAAGGCGCGGTTCAAGCGATGCTTCGTCGGGATTGACAAGAGCAACGGTCTGGATCGCTCCGTCTTCATCAACGGTGAAGATCGTGGCGTCGGACAGTTCCCGTGCATAAACTTGGAACGCGAAATTGTCTTGGAATTCAGGGCTCTCAAATGAAAGTCTTTCGGCCAATGGAGCCAAGTCCATACCCATTGTGACGGTCTCGGCCTCCACCTCCTCCAGGCTCTCGATGTAGAAATCCTGGGCGAGGCTGCCGGCATTTTCCAGCGTGTCGCGCGCGCGTTCGGAAAACCAGAATTCGACGCCGTACTGGAAGAGGATCGAGGCGAAGATCACGACCAGAAGCGTGGGCACGGCGGCAATCGCCGAAAAGAGCGCGACGAGGCGCACATGAAGCCGCCCCTTGCCGCCGATCGGCGATCGCGCCGCCCTTCCCTGCGCGATGCGCCGCGCGATCAGCACCATCAGCAACATGGCCGGAACGAGGATCGCAACGAGCAGCGCCGCCGTAAGGAACGGCGTCAGCAAGACGTCGGTCGAGCCTTGTCCGGTCAGGATGAAATAGGCGGCAACGCAAATGCCGATCAGGATCGCGGACGTCGCAACCTCGATCGACGGAATAAACCATGGCCGCGCGCGCAAGCTGGCGAAAACGCCCTCTTCCTCAGCATCGATCTGCGTCGCCTCGCTCGCCATCGTGGCGCGCGTATCACAGAGGCGTTGCGGAGAAAACACAGTTTCGCTGCAAACGGGCAACAGTGCGGCGCGCTGGACACTCTGTCCGGCGCAAATCCGGCTGCATCAGGCGGCTTCGCGGGTCATCCAGGGGCCATAGAAATCCGCAAGCATCTGCCGGACAACCGCGGGATCGCCCTCCTGATTGGCCTTGTTGCGGAATTCCGCGGAGCCGTGCAGCCCCTTGGTATACCAGCCGAGATGCTTGCGCGCGAATTTTACGCCAACGTCCTCGCCATAATGGTCGAGCATCTCGCAATAATGCGCGTCGATGGCCTGATATTGTTCGTCGAGGCCCGGATCGGGGCGGCGTTCGCCGGTCGCAAACCAGTGCATCATCTGGCTGAGCAGCCATGGTTTGCCATAGGCGCCGCGGCCCACCATCACGCCGTCCGCACCCGACTGTCGCAACGCCTCTTCGGCATCCTCGATCGAGCAGATATCGCCGTTGACGATGACGGGAATGTCGACCGCTTCCTTGACGCTCGCCACGAACGACCAGTCGGCATGGCCCTTGTACATCTGGCAGCGGGTGCGGCCGTGCACCGTCACCATCCGCGCGCCGAGATCCTGCGCGATCCGCGCCAGTTCGGGCGCGTTGCGGCTGTGATCGTCCCACCCGGTCCGCATCTTCACAGTCACCGGCACATCGACCGCCTTCACGGTCGCATCGATCAGCGCGGCAGCGAGCTTGGGCTCGCGCATCAGCGCCGATCCGGCGTCGCCATTGACGACCTTGCGGACGGGACAGCCCATATTGATGTCGATGATTGCCGCGCCGCGCTCTTCGTTCAGCCGCGCGGCTTCCGCCATGACGTCGGGCTCACGGCCGACAAGCTGCATCGAGACCGGATCCTCGATCGGGTCCCATAGCGACTTCTGCACCGCCTGACGCGTCTCGCGGATCATCGCCTGACTCGCCACCATTTCGGTGACGTTGAGACCCGAGCCATAGCGCCGCACCAGCCGGCGGAACGGCCGGTCGGTGACGCCGGTCATCGGCGCGAGGATTACCGGGCTGGAAATCGTCACGGGGCCGATCTGGATGGGCGCAAGGCGTGTCATGATGCGCGCGCATCTAGGGAAAAAGCCGGTGGCGGGCAAGGTGCGGCTCGGCTAAGCGCATCCCATGTCTGCCGAACAACCTGTGGTGGCCCTTATCGTCGCGGCCGGGTCGGGGAGCCGTGCCGGCGCGGGCGTTCCCAAACAATATCGCGAGATCGACGGCAAGGCCGTGCTCGCTCATGCCTTCGACGCGCTCGCCGCTCACCCGGCCATCGATCAGGTCCGGGTCGTCATCGGCGCGGAACAGGAAGACCGTTTTGCAAAAGCCCTGTCCGGGCGCCCCCTCGCCCCGCCCATCACCGGCGGAAATACGCGTCAGCAGTCGGTGCGGCTCGGGTTGGAGGCGATCGCCGAAAGCGGCGGCGCCGACCTTGTCCTGATCCACGACGCGGCACGCCCGTTCCTGCCTGCAGCCGTGGTCGACCGGCTGATCGAAGCCTGTGCGGAAAACGCCGCCGTTATCCCTGCCCTCCCCGTCACCGACAGCCTCGCGCGGTCCGATGGCGGCGGTGCGCGGCGAGAGGATTTCGTCGCGGTGCAGACGCCGCAAGCCTTTCGCTTCAACGAGATACTGCGTGCGCACCGGTCACCGGATCGGCCGGAGCACGCGACCGACGACGCCGAAATCGTCCGCGCCGCCGGGATTTCGGTCGCGATCGTCGAAGGCGACCGCTCGCTCGACAAGCTGACGTTCGAGGAGGATTTCGCGGGGCGGGAGGCAATCAGGCCCGCAACGCGCGTCGGTATGGGCTATGACGTCCACGCTTTCGCGCCGGGCGACAGCCTGTGTCTCGGCGGCATCGAAATCGCCCATGATCGCACGCTGGCCGGCCATTCGGATGCGGACGTTGCGCTGCATGCGCTGACCGACGCGATTCTCGGTGCGCTCGGTGAAGGCGATATCGGCACACACTTCCCGCCATCCGACCCTCAATGGCGCGGCGCGCCGTCGCATCGTTTCCTTTCGCACGCGGCATCGCTGGCCGCCGCAGCCGGCTATGCGATCGCTCATTGCGACGTGACAATCATCTGCGAAGTACCGAAAATCGGCCCGCATCGGGATGCGATGCGGGCGCGGATTGCCGACATATTAAGCATCGATGCGAGCACCGTCAGCGTGAAGGCGACGACGACCGAGGGCTTGGGCTTTACGGGGCGGCGCGAAGGCATCGCCGCACAAGCTGTCGCGACCCTGTCGGCGAAGAATTGACGGAAGCGCACTGGCCAATCGGATACAGGCCGGGCAAATGGCGGCGATGAGCGATATTGAAACCTTGCTTCCGGCCAAGATCGTCGCGACCGCGCGGCGCGTCATCGAAGCCAATCGCAAGGCCGGGCTTCGCATTGCGGCGGCCGAAAGCTGCACCGGCGGGCTGGTCGGTGCGGCGTTGACGGAAATTCCTGGATCATCCGATGTTTTCGAGACCAGCTTCATCACTTATTCTAACGACGCCAAGCGTGACATTCTCGGCGTCCACCAGGATCTGCTCGCGACATTCGGTGCGGTCTCGCCTGCCGTTGCCTGGGCGATGGCGGTCGGAGCGCTCGAACACAGCGGGGCAGATGTCGCGGTGTCGATCACGGGCGTCGCCGGGCCCGGCGGCGGCAGCGAAAAGAAGCCCGTCGGAACGGTCGTCTTTTCAAAAGCGCGGCGCGGCGACGATCCCGAAAACGTCGTCGCCGATCAGAAGCAATTTGCCGACAATGGCCGCGGCGGCGTGCGCGCTCAGGCGACGCTTTGGGCGCTCGAATTGCTGATGCCCGACGCGCGCGTCGATGAATTGCCGTAGAGTTCATTGGCGCGCGCTTCGAAGGCGCTTGTCATCTTGCGAAGCGCCTTGTCGAAAAACTGGCCCGCGAGCGATTCGAACACCCGGTTCTTGAACGCGAAATCGACGGTGAAGCCCAGCTCGCAGCCCGTTTCGGTCGGCGTGAACACCCACTCGTTATGCAGGAATTTGAGCGGGCCATCGATATAGTCGACCGCGATCCGTTCGGGCCGCGCTTTCTGGACCTTCGACGTGAAGGTCTCGCGCAGCGATTTGAATCCGACGATCATGTCAGCAAGCATTTCGGTCTCGCTGTCGCTGCGAATGCGCGTCGCGACCACCCAGGGCAGGAATTCGGGATAGCGCCCGACATCGGCGACGAGGCCGAACATCTGCTCGGCCGTATAGGGCAGCTTTCGCGTTTCGCTGTGTCGCGGCATCGTCAGGCCCGGGCGAGCCTTTCTTCGCGCGCCGCGCGGAGCCGTTCGAAATCGTCACCGGCATGGTAGCTCGATCGGGTCAGCGGGCTCGACGCAACCAGCAGAAAGCCCTTGGCGCGGGCAATGCCGGCATAGGCGTCGAACGCCTGCGGGCTCACGAAATCGGCAACCTTGGCGTGCTTCGGCGTCGGCTGGAGATACTGGCCCATGGTCAGGAAATCGATATCGGCCGAGCGCATGTCGTCCATCACCTGATGGACCTCCATCCGCTCCTCGCCAAGGCCGAGCATGATACCGGACTTGGTGAAGATCGACGGGTCGTGCGCCTTTACGTCCTCGAGCAGCCTGAGCGAGGCATAGTAGCGCGCGCCGGGCCGAATCGTCGGATAAAGCCGCGGCACGGTTTCGAGATTGTGGTTGTAGACGTCGGGCCGGGCCTCGACGATGCTCTCGACCGCCGCCCGCGCCTTGTTGCGGAAATCGGGCGTCAGGATTTCGATCGTCGTGTCGGGGGTTGTCGAACGCAACGCCTCGATCACCTTCACGAACTGCGATGCGCCGCCATCGGGCAGGTCGTCGCGATCGACCGAGGTGACGACGATATGCTCAAGGCCGAGTTTCGCCGCCGCATCGGCGACATGCTGCGGCTCGCTGGCATCGACGGTGCGCGGCATCCCGGTCTTCACATTGCAAAAGGCGCAGGCCCGCGTGCAGACATCGCCGAGGATCATCACCGTCGCATGCTTTTTCGACCAGCATTCGCCGATATTCGGGCAGGCGGCCTCCTCGCACACGGTATTGAGGCTCAACTCGCGCATCAGCTTGCGCGTCTCGCTGAACGTCTGGCCCACCGGCGCCTTGACGCGCAGCCAATCGGGCTTGCGGGTGCGGCGCGCCGGCGGCATGGACGGGTCGGCAACGGGCAGTTCGGTCATGCGCGGGAGATAGCGATGCCGAAGCCCTCTTGCTACCCCCGCCATGCTCTGCCAGCAGGACATCCATGACGCTATTCACCGATCTGATCGCCGGTTACCGGCGCTTTCGCGACTCTCACTGGCAGCGCGAGCGCGCGCGCTGGTCCGAATTGGCCGAGGGGCAAAGCCCCAAGGTCATGATCATCGCCTGTTCCGACAGCAGGGTCGATCCGACGCAGATATTCGATGTCTCTCCGGGCGAGATCTTCGTCGTCCGGAATGTGGCCGCGCTTGTGCCGCCCTTCGAGACGGGCGGGGGGCGCCATGGCGTTTCGGCCGCGCTCGAATTCGCAGTGACCCAGCTCGAGGTCGAGGAAATCGTCGTCATGGGGCACGGCATGTGCGGCGGCTGCCAGGCCGCGCTGACCGCGAATTTCGCCGATGCGGCGCCGGGCGAAGGCGGCTTCATCGCGCACTGGATCGACCTGCTCGACGAAGCGCGCGAAACCGTGATCGCCGAACATGGTTCCAAGGGCGATACCGCCGTCCACGCGATGGAGCATGAGGCGATCAAGGTCAGCCTCGCCAACCTGCGCAGCTTTCCTTTCGTGACCGATCGGGAGGCCGACGGACGGCTCAAACTGCACGGCGCCTGGTTCGCGATTTCCAGCGGGATGCTGCACACGCTCGACGAAGAGACAGGCGCCTTCTCGCCTGCCTGACGGGACGGACGATTTTTCGATTGCGCTGTGCCCGCCGTCGCGGCAACAAAGCGCGGGCACAATGTATCGGTGTTCTAAGCCCGGGTCGCTTTACCGCGGAGTTGGAACATGAGCCGCAATACCTTCTGGATCATCGTGATCTTCGTCGCCGCCATCGTGGGTGCCATGCTCGGCCCGACGATCCTGGGCGACCTGGACCCCGAAACGGTGATCATCATCGCCATTGTCTTCCTCGCCGTCTTCATCGGCATCATCGTTTATTCGCTTTCGGCCAACAAGGCGCCGCCCAAGGCCTCGGCCGAGCAGATTGCCGCCACGCGCTCGCCCCCTCCAGCGGGAAAGGGGCGCATCTACATCGTTCGTCGCGGCCTTGTCGGTGCGGCGCAGGGGATGAACGTCGCGATCGACGGGTTCGGATCGAGCCAGCTCAAATCCAATCGCTTCGTCATGGCCGAAGTCGATCCCGGCACGCATCATATATCGGCCAATATGGCGCGAGGCGGCAAGAAGTCGGCGGCCGCAATGGATGTGGCCGTGGCTGAGGGAGAAAGCGTGTTCGTCGACGCCATGCTCGAAATGGGAATGATGCGCGGCACCACGGTCCTCACGATCATCGACAAGGGACAAGCGCAATCGAAGCTGGAAGGTGCAAAGATGCTGAGCTGGAAGCCGGCCTGACCTGAGAACTCGGCACTCTCCCCTGCCCTAGCCAATCGCCGGTCGCCTGCTATGAGGCGGCGATGCCGACCGGACAGTTGATCACCCTCTCGCTCTATTTCGTGCTGATGCTTGGCATCGGTCTCTATGCATGGCGCAAATCGACTGACAGTAGCGAAGGCTATCTGCTGGGCGGGCGGCAGCTTTCACCGGCCGTGGCGGCGCTTTCGGCCGGCGCGTCGGACATGTCGGGCTGGTTGCTGCTTGGCCTGCCGGGCGCGCTCTATGCGGCAGGGCTGGTCGAGGCATGGATCGGTATCGGGCTATTTGCCGGTGCGCTGGTCAACTGGATCGTGGTCGCGCCGCGGCTGCGCGAGCAGACCGAGCGGCTTGGCAATGCCCTGACCATCCCCGAATATCTCGCCAACCGCTTTCCGGACGCCGCCCTCGCGCTGCGCGTCGTGAGCGCTCTCATCATCGTCATCTTTTTCGCGGTTTACACGGCATCCGGTCTGGTCGCCGGGGGCAAGCTGTTCGACACGAGCTTTGCCGGCCTGTTCGGCGATGTCAGCGGGATGAGCGACTATATGCTGGGGATATGGCTGACGGCGGGCGTCGTGCTCGCCTACACCATGGTGGGCGGGTTTCTGGCCGTCAGCCTGACCGATTTCGTTCAAGGCTGCATCATGGTCGTGGCCCTGGTGCTGATGCCGCTTGTGGTGATGTTCGGCCCCGGCGGTAGCGCGGGCGAATCGCTGACGCAGGTGCAGCCCGGTTTTCTCGATATCGGCTTCAACCTGACGACGATCGGGTTTCTTTCGGCAGTGGCTTGGGGGCTCGGCTATTTCGGCCAGCCGCATATCATCGTCCGCTTCATGGCGATCCGGAGCGTGAAAGAGGTTCCGGCCGCGCGCAATATCGGCATGGCCTGGATGTTCGTCTGCCTGTTGGGCGCAATCGGCGTCGGGCTGGCGGGGCGCGCCTATGCCGTGCGAAACGGCATCGCGGTCGAAGATCCCGAGACGATTTTCATCGTCCTTGCCGAACTGCTTTTCCACCCCCTCATCACGGGCTTCCTTCTCGCCGCACTGCTTGCCGCCGTCATGTCGACGATCAGTTCGCAGCTGCTCGTGTCGTCGAGTTCGCTGACCGAAGACTTCTACAAGCTCTTCCTCCGCAAACAGGCGAGCGAACGCGAAAGCGTGACGGTCGGCCGGATCAGCGTGCTGCTCGTCGCGCTCGTCGCCATCTGGATCGCCAGCGACCCAGAAAGCGAAGTGCTGGGGCTCGTATCCAACGCCTGGGCCGGATTCGGCGCCGCCTTCGGACCGCTGATCCTGCTGTCGCTGACCTGGGGCCGGATGACCGGCGCGGGCGCGGTGGCGGGGCTTGTCACCGGCGCGGGCGTGGTGATCGCCTGGATCGTGCTGGGCTGGAATAGCGCGTTCCTCGGCGGCGACGGCGTCTACGAGATCATTCCCGGCTTCCTCGCCGCATTCATCGCAATCCTCGCCGTCAGCGCCATAACGCAAAAGCAGGAAGCGGCCGACGCCAGCTAGCGAGCAGCTCTCTCGCTCTTCGCAATGCGTCTCGATGCTGTTATTCTGACGCGCGGAGATTGTGATGGCGCGACGCGGCATGAGCAAAAGCAGGACAACCTTCTACACTGGCCTTGTCATCATCGTTACATTCGGAATCACGATCTACGCTCAGTGGAATGAAATCTCGGACGCCTTTGGCTGGAACGAAGCCGAATATGTGACCTATGCCGAAGGCGACCCGGTCGTGCATTTCGTCAACAGCCGGGATCGTCCGGCTTCCGCGCAGAACGCCGCCCGGTTCATCCCCTTCGAATTCGACTATCCCGCCAGCTGGGACGACTGGCCGGGCCGCGAAGGAACCACCGTCTTTCTGACGGGACCCAAATATCGCGGCGCCGACACGCGTATGTTGATGATCGCGCCGGTCATGCTGACGCGTCCCGGCGCGCAGGGCGAACAGCGGCGCGAATCGATCCGCGAGGTCATGGACCAGATCGCGACAAGCTTCGGGGGGAGCAGCCAGGATTTCCAGCTACTCTCGTCCGGCCCGCAAATGCTGGGCGACCGCGAAACGACAGGATTCCGATTCGCCTATCTCGAACGGCCCGATCCCGGCGAAGGCGGCGATCCCATGCGGTTGTTCGGGCGCGGCGATATCGTTTTTCCCGCCGAGGGAGACCTTGGTATCTACGTGATCGCGCTCGGCACGGAGGCGGCACCCGAATTCTTCACCTCGGCCGATATCGACGATGATCCGGGGTTTACGCTGGTCTTCGATACGTTGCGGATCGGAGAAGCAGAGCTGGGCCACGGAAAGGCGGCGGAATAGCGCGGTTGCCCCTGTTCGACGCACGTCCGGCCCGCTAGGACGCGGGCATGGCACGCGAAAATCATGGCGATAATCCGAACATCGCCCTTCTCATCGACTCCGACAATGCGTCGCACCAGGGCATTGACCCTGTCCTCACCGCCTTGGCCGAGCTTGGCACGGTCAATATCCGCCGCGCCTATGGGAACTGGCGCAAACAGTCGCTGAAGGGCTGGGTCGATATCCTGCACAAATACGGGATCGAGCCGCAGCAGCAGTTCGATCTGACGCGCGGCAAGAACGCGACCGACATGAAGATCACCATCGATGCGATGGACCTGCTCTATTCGCGCCGCGTCGACGGCTTCGGCATCATGAGCTCGGACAGCGATTTCATGCCGGTAGCGATGCGGATTCGGCAGGATGGCCTGCCCGTTTACGGCTTCGGCGCGGCCAAGACCCCCGACGGGTTCAAACAGGCGTGCACGCGCTTCATCGACGTCGATGCGCTGATCAAGGCCGAAAAGGCCCAGCACAGCGACAACGGCAAGAGCAGCAGCGACGGCGTAATTGACGACGAGCTCATCGCCCTCCTCGCCGACGCCTACACGGCCAGCAAGCGCGACGATCGCGGCTATGCCAGCCTGTCCGCAGTGGGCCAGCGCGCGGGCAACCGGTCGAGCTTCGACGCCCGCAATTACGGCTTTTCGACTTTGTCCGAGATGTTCGAGGCTGCGCCCAATTTCACGACCGAACGCCGCGACAACGGCCAGATCTTCGTCAAACGCGTTCGATAGCCATACCGCCTTTGTGCGTCGGGCGCTTTTCAATCCCGCCCGAACTGGCTAACCCCTGAATTGCAGGGGTCGCGAATGTTTCGAAACTATTCGCATGAGGGGAATAAACATGAACGAATATCTGACTTTCGACAAATTCATCACGCCGATCTTCATCCAGATCATCTTCTGGCTCGGCGTCGCAGCCATCGTCATTTTGTCACTGTTGAGCATCGTCAACGGCGCTGCCCTTCCCGGCCTGCTCATGCTGATCATCGGCCCGCTCGTCTGGCGTATGTACACCGAACTGATGCTCGTGATCTTCAAGATCAACGACAACCTCTCCGCCATCCGCAAGCGCGGCGAAAATGAGGGCGCCTTCAAATAGGAGGGGGCCTCCAAAGAGAGAAAGGGGGGCGGGTCGCCGATGGCGCCCCGTCCCTTTTCATTTGGCCGCGGCGTCAGGGCTCGCACTTTGGCAGGCGGCGCCGGATATGCGAAACCGACACGATGATCGCCCGCCGTCTCGAAATCCATGGCCGCGTCCAGGGCGTTTTCTACCGCGATTGGACCGTCAAAAGCGCCCGTGAGCTCGGCCTTGCCGGTTGGGTCCGCAATCGCCTCGACGGCACGGTCGAAGCGGTCGTTCAAGGTGAAGCAGATGCCGTTGAGCGGATGATTGCCCTGGCGCAGAATGGCCCGCCAGCGGCGAATGTCGACCGTATCGATGTCGCGGAAACGACCGTCGGGGCGATCACGGGTTTCGAGAAGCGGTCGACCCGCTGAAAACTCCGCGCCGCGCGACCCTCTGGAACGCGGACGGCCCTCCACACATTGATATGGTGAAGGAGATCATCATGACCAACACCCGCACCGAAACAGCCAAACGCCATGACGACGGCGATCTTGTGGACCAAGCCGAAAACGCTCCCGATCAGCAAGGCCGCGCCGGCGGCGACAAGAGCAAGTCCGTCGGCACGCGCGACGAACACAAGCGCGTCGACGATCCCGACACGACGACCGGCGTCGACAAGGCCGACGACCGTGCGGACGTGAAGCCCAATGAGACGGGTGGGAATGCTTAGCGGGTAAGCTTCTTGTAGCTCATCCGGTGCGGCCTGTCGGCTTCGTCGCCCAGCCGCCGTCGCTTGTCCTCCTCATAGGCCTCGAAATTGCCCTCGAACCATTCGACATGGCTGTCGCCTTCGAAGGCGAGGATGTGGGTCGCGAGGCGGTCGAGGAAGAAGCGATCGTGCGAGATGACCACGGCGCAGCCGGGGAAATTTTCGATCGCCTCTTCGAGCGCACCGAGGGTTTCGACGTCGAGGTCGTTGGTCGGTTCGTCCAATAGAAGAACGTTTCCGCCCTGCTTCAGCATCTTCGCCATATGGACGCGGTTGCGTTCGCCGCCCGATAGCTTGCCGACATTCTTCTGCTGGTCCTGGCCCTTGAAGTTGAAGGCGCCGACATAGGCGCGCGTCGACACGTCGTGACCGTTGACCTTCATGTAATCGAGCCCGTCGGAGATCTCCTCCCAAACGTTCTTCGAGCCGTCGAGATGCGCGCGGCTCTGGTCGACATAGCCGAGGCGAACCGTGTCGCCGATCTCGATCTTGCCGCTATCGGGCTCTTCCTGGCCGGTGATGATCTTGAACAGCGTCGACTTGCCCGCGCCGTTTGGGCCGATGACACCGACGATGCCGCCCGGCGGCAGCATGAAATCAAGATCCTCGAACAACAGCTTGTCGCCATAGGCCTTGGTCAGCCCTTTCGCCTCGATCACCTGGCCGCCAAGCCGCTCGGGCACCTGGATCACGATCTGCGCCTTGCCGGGCTTGCGATCGAGCTGTTCGTCCTGGAGCTGCTCGAACTTGCGGATACGCGCCTTCGACTTGGTTTGCCGCGCGGCGGGCGTTTGCCGGATCCATTCGAGTTCGCGGGCGAGTGCCTTCTGGCGGCCGCTTTCCTCGCGGTCCTCCTGCGCCATGCGCTTGGCCTTCTTCTCGAGATAGGTCGAGTAGTTGCCCTCATAGGGATAATAGGAGCCGCGATCGAGTTCGAGAATCCAGCCAACCACATTGTCGAGGAAATAGCGATCGTGCGTGATCATCAGCACGGCGCCCTCATATTCCTTGAGGTGATTTTCGAGCCAGGCGACGCTTTCGGCGTCGAGATGGTTGGTCGGCTCGTCGAGCAGCAGGATGCGCGGCTTTTCGATCAGCAGCCGCGTCAGCGCCACGCGGCGCTTCTCGCCGCCCGACAGGGTTTCCACGCTCATGTCGCTCGGCGGACAGCGCAGCGCGTCCATCGCAATTTCGAGCTGGTTGTCGAGCGTCCAGCCATCGACCGCATCGATCTTTTCCTGGAGCGTGCCCATTTCCTCCATCAGCGCGTCGAAATCGGTGTCGTCCTTGGGATCGCCCATTTCCGCGCTGATCGCGTTGAACCGCTCGACCATATCGGCGGTCTCGCGCGCACCGTCCTTTACGTTTTCGAGCACGGTCTTGTCGGGATCGAGTTCGGGCTCCTGCGGCAGATAGCCGACGGTGATGTTCTCGCCGGGCCAGGCCTCGCCGGCGAAATCGGTGTCGATTCCGGCCATGATCTTCATCAGCGTCGATTTGCCCGCGCCGTTGGGGCCGACGATGCCGATCTTCGCGCCCTGATAGAATTGGAGGTTGATGTTGCTCAGCACCGGCTTGGGGGCGCCAGGGAAGGTCTTGGTCATGTCCTTCATCACGAAGGCATATTGCGCGGCCATCGGTCGTTTCGTCCTTGGAATAGCGATATTGGAAGTCGCCGTGCATCTAGAGATCGGGGGGCGCGTTGGCAAACGCCTTTGCCCCGGTTAAGGCCCATGGCCATGAACAAGCTCCCCCTGCTCCTGATCGCCGCCCTCCCCTCGCTCGCCAACGCACAGCTCAGCGACGAACGGATCGCCGAATTGCGCGACCAGGCACTCGCCGAAGACGAAATCGCCTGGGACATCGCCGCAGGCCTGTCGACCGAAGTCGGCCAGCGTATGGCGGGGACGGAGGCCGAGGCGCGAGGACGCGCCTGGGCTGTCGAACATTTGCGCGAATACGGCTTTTCGAATCCGCGCATCGAAACCTACCAGATGCCGACCTGGGTGCGGGGCGAGGAGCGTGCGCGGATCGTCTCACCCTTTCCTCAGTCCTTTCATGTGACGGCCCTGGGCCGCAGCGCCGCGACGCCGCGCGAAGGCATTACGGCGGAGGTCGTCGGCTTCGATAGCGTCGCAGCCTTGCAGGCGGCCGAGCCCGGCAGCCTCGACGGCAGGATCGCCTATGTGACGCACCACATGGAACGGACGCAGGACGGGTCGGGCTACGGCTTTGCCGGGCCGGTGCGCTGGATCGCACCGTCGCTCGCCGCCGAACGCGGCGCGATCGGCATTGTCATCCGCTCCGTCGGCACCGACGATCATCGCAACCCGCATACGGGCGGTACCAATTGGGCCGACGGTGTTGAACCGATTCCGGCGGGTGCGCTCTCCAACCCCGATGCCGACAATCTCGATCGCATGCTGTCGACCGGCGAAACGATCACGATGAACCTCGTGCTGACCCCGCGCGACCTGGGGCAGCAGGAATCGGGCAATGTCCTCGCCGAAGTACCGGGAAGCGACCCCGATGCCGGTATGGTGGTCGTCGCCTGCCATCTCGACAGTTGGGATCTCGGCACGGGCGCAATCGACGATGCGTCGGGCTGCGGGATTGTGACGGCGGCCGCGCATCGTTTCCTTGAGCGTGGAATGCGACCCCGGCGGTCCATCCGGCTCCTATGGGCCGGTGCCGAAGAGGTCGGACTGTTCGGCGCGCGCGCCTATTTCGAGGCACATCGGCAGGAATTCCATGCGCTTGCCGCCGAATCGGATTTCGGCGCCGACCGCGTCTGGCGCGTCGAGTTCGACCTTCCCGACGGCGCCGAGGAGGACGCAGCGCGGCTGACGCGGCTGCTCGCTCCGCTCGGCATTCCGCGCGGATCGTCCCCTGCCACCGGCGGCGCCGATATTTCACCGCTCGTCGCCGACGGCACTTGGGTGATCGACCTGCAACAGGACGGCACGCGCTATTTCGATCTGCATCACACGCCCGATGACACGCTCGACAAGGTCGACCCCGTCCAGCTGCGCCAGAATGTCGCCGCCTGGGTAACCATGCTGGCGGTGATGGCGAACAGCGACGCCGATTTCGCACCGCCAGCCCGGTAAAGAGCAGGATACGCATGCCGATCGAGTCGATGAACGGCCGTTAATCTACCGTTCATCAAATCAGCCAGTTCGATGAACTGTGCGTATTTCAAGTTGACGCGCTGTGTGGCGGCGCTATGGCAGCGCGCTGGATCGGGCAGGACCCGAATCCTGCAATGCTATGGGAGCACATTAATGAGAAAGCTTACTGTTGCGCTCGCGACCGCGAGCATGTTCGCGCTGGCCGCTTGCGGTGGTGCCGAAACCGCCGACGAAGGCGCTGAAGAAACCGCCACCGAAGAAGAGGCCCCGGCCGAAGACGCGATGGCTGAAGACACCATGGCCGAAGACGGCATGATGGAAGAAGGCATGGCCGAAGACGGCGCGATGGCTGAAGACACCATGACCGAAGATGCCCCGGCTGAAGAAGAGCCGGCGATGTAATTCGGCCCGCCGGGTTCGCCCGGTGGATTGTCTTAGAAGAGGGCGTCCCGATCGGGGCGCCCTTTTTCTTTTTGAGCTTGAAAGGATGTGCGTGGGTTTCATGTGCCGGCAACATCCTCGCAGCATAGCTGCTCGGAATTTTCAAGCCGCACGTCCCCCGGAGGAGCTCTAAAGACCTGAAAACTGGTCGGGGAGACAGGATTCGAACCTGCGACCCTCTGCTCCCAAAGCAGATGCGCTACCGGGCTGCGCCACTCCCCGCCTTTGCCAAAGGCTTCGGCGGGCAAGCCCGCCATGTCAACGCCGATGAAGCCACGCTGGCTTGCCAGTCGAAGCTGCGTCAGCAGCGAAGGCTGGTGGGCCCGGCAGGACTCGAACCTGCAACCAAGCCGTTATGAGCGGCCGGCTCTACCATTGAGCTACAGGCCCCACCGATCAGCGGCGCAGCCCTGCCAAAGCACCTTGCGCTTGGCAAGCGTTACCGGGCGGCACGGGCCGCATCGACAAGTTCCGCCCCGGTCGTTGCCGTCACGCCATGCCGGGCGAAGAGATCGAACACCCCTTCCCACCAGCGATAGAAATCCTTCAGGTCCGCTGCATCGCGCACATAGGGCGTGTGGCCCGGCACGACCGAGGGCGAATGAAAGGACAGGTTGAAGATCCGCAGGCCCTGGTCGAGCAGCTGTTCGATCGCCTCGAGCGCTTCGCCCAGCGGATAATCTTCCGGTGTCAGCGACACGCGCCGCAACATGCCCGACCGCGCCAGTCCGCCGCGCAGGAACGGAATTTTCTCGCTGAGCCCGTACAGCTTGTTCCCGGCGGCGCGCAGCGACCCGACATAGGTTGCTGTCAGCGGCAGCTCGAGAAGCTCGCGGCTCCGGCCGGCCCAGAAGGCGCTGGTGCCGAACCCGGAAAAATCGGGGCCCGACTGCTCCGAATAATCGAACAGCGCCCTGACCGAACTGTCGAGCCGATAACCCGCCTCTTCGAGCAGGTGCGAACTGACTTCGCCGATGCCGTATCGGCCGGCACGATAGATCGTCGGTCGGACGCCGACCCGCTCCTCGATCCGTTCCGTGAGCGCGATCAGCTTCGCGCGCTGAAGCTCGACCGGCAGATTCCCCGTAAAGCTGTTCTTCGGCGTCACCTTTTCGTCGAAGGGCGGATTCACCCAGGGATGAAGCTGCGTCCCGATCTCGCATCCGTCGCGCGCGTGCATATCAGCGATGGTCGCGGCCGGGAGATCCTGATCGACGATCGGATAATCGACGACATAGATCGGCTTGGCGCCCGCCTCGCGGAAGAAATCCTGCGCTCCGGGAAGGCCCTCCATCGCCGTCGTGCCGACATTTTCGCGCGCCAGCGGCCGCTCCCAATCGAACTCCTCCTCGGTATCGCAGAAGATCAGGAAGCGGCGGCCGAAATCGTCGGGAAAAGCGGCGTGGGCGCGGGGATCGGGCGGTGTGTCGATACGGCCCACCCGGCGTTCCGGACCGGAAAACCCCGCTTCCTCGCGCCCACCCTGTTCAGTGTCTCTGTTCACCCGACAGGGCGCTAGCATCTTTTGCCGGAAGGTGCAGGACAAATTCGTCCTTCTCGATGTCGAGCCTGCCGTCCGCCTCCTGCGCGATATTGCCGACGAGGCGCAGCGCGAAACCGAGGCCCAGCGCGGGCGCGTCCGGCCAGTCTCCTTCCGGAGAATAGCCCGGGTCGAGCAGTTCGTCCTCGCTGCGGCCCGCAAGCAGAGCCGGACGTTTAAAGCGGAAGACGATCCGGTCTGCGGTCCGGTCCCGCTCACACAATATGGCAATCCGCTCGCCATGGCGCGCCAGGCCAACGGTCGAAGACAGCAGCCGCTCGAGCATCCGTTCCGCGGCAATGGGATCGACGGCGAGATCCGGCAGCTCCGGCGCGACCCGTATGGCGAGATCGACGCCGCGCGCAGCGGCCGGCGGCGCATGCGCGCGGTCGAGGCGATCCATCAATTCGTAGACCTGTACGGCCTCCGGTTCGAGCGACAGCCGGTCGGTCTCGGCACGGGCCGCCGTATCGATATCGTCGACCGATCGCAGCAGGCGCACGGCTTCGCCGGCGATCGCCGAAGCGCGCTCGCGATAACTTTCGGCGACGGGGCCGAGCAGCTGCTTCTCGATCATCTCGGAAAAACCGATGATCGCGTTGAGCGGCGTGCGGAGCTCGTGGATCAGCTGGCGCAGCGAATCGGGTGCGAGGCCCGATCCGAACAGCCCCTGTTCCGGCGCTGCCTCTTCGTCGCGGCGCGGACGCCTCGCCATGCCGCGATAGCCGGCGAATCGCCCATCGCTGTCATTGAAGAAAGGTACGGCGGAAATCCGCCAGCGTCCCGAGGCAGGCCCCTCCCCCGCTACGACGAGGCGCGCATCGCGAAACGGCGCGCGCTGGCGAAAGGCCCCGGCAGCATGGCCGTCGACACCGAAATCGAGCGCATCCGCGCTGAACGCGATCGTCTGTCCGATCAGCGGTTCGCGCGGCGCGCCCTCCACCCAGCAGATCACACCGTCAGTGCCAGCCTCGAAGCGAAAATCCTCGATCCGGGCCGCTGCCGGCGAAATGCCATATGCCTGGCGCTCGCGCTGAAAATTCTCGATCCGCGCCACGAGCTCCTTGATCTGGGGATTGCCGGCCGGTGCATTCTCGGGCTCGGGCTGCGGTTCGTCGCGGCCCTTCTCTTGCGAGTCCCCAAGCGACACAGATTCTCGTCTGCCCTCCAAGATCATGTCGGCGGCGCCGTAGCGGTCGAGCTGATCGACCACTTCGGCGGGAAGGTCGCGCCGGTGTCGCAGGAGCGCGCGCGAGCTGGGGCGCGTGGCAGGCAACAAGGCGATCCAGTCCTCGGCCGACAGATCCGCGCCAAGAAGCACCGGCGAGGCGATTTCGGGGCGTTCCTCAGCAAAAAAGGCCATCAGCCACGGCGCGATCCTGCGACCGCGCAATGCGTGCGCCGCCGCGATCCTGTCGGCATCGGGTACATCGGCCCTGAGTTCGTCGAGCAGCGAAAGCGCATCGATATGCTGGGGACTGGCCGCCACATCGTCGCGCTGCGCCAGGAGGTCGACAAGCTGGCGCCAGACGGCAATGCGCGCCGCAGCGGTCGTGCGCGGTTGCGCGAGGACCGTCGCCAGCATATCGTCAAACCGCATTGGCGCCCTTCTTCACAGAAAATTCCAGTCATCCGCGCGGAACGTTCGGATAGCCTGCGCTATTGGTTAACGAAAGCTGTTAATCCCCGACGTACGAAAGTGGGACAATTGCTTTTTGGCGAAATATAATTATAGTGATAAGTCGATTCACGAAGGAAAAGACTATGGCATCGGGGTCACCCGCACTGGATGATATCGATCGGTTGATTTTGTCGACCCTGCAGGACGAGGGGCGGATCACCAATGTCGAGCTTGCGCGCCGTGCGGGTCTCACCGCACCGCCCTGCCTTCGCCGCGTCCGTTCGCTCGAGGAAAGCGGCGTCATCGACAGCTATCACGCGAAGCTGGAACCTCGCGCGCTAGGCTATGGAATTACCGTGTTCGCGATGGTCAGCCTCAAGAGCCAGGCCGAGGAGGATTTGCGGAATTTCGAGTCCCACATCGCTTCGCTGCCGCTCGTCCGCGAATGTCATATGCTGAACGGAGAGATCGACTTCATCCTCAAAATCGTCGCGCGCGACCTGCAGCATTTTCAGGATTTCCTGACCTCGCACCTGACGACGATCCCCAATGTCGAGAGCGTCAAGACGTCATTGACGATCCGGACGGCGAAATCGCTTCCCGGCGTGCCGGTCGATCTCGACGAGGAAGACTAGCCGCCCGTCGCATTATCGGACGTGGAGACGGCTGCCGGGGTCATGACCGGTGCCTGCGCCGGGCGTGTATTGGCGAATACCGTCCAGTAACGCGCCACGCCGCCGAGCGGCCCTGTCACCCCGTTCAGCGTCGTGCGTGCGGTCGCAACATCGCCTGCCTGCGACAACGCTATTCCCAATCGCAAATTGGCGCGCTGGGCGTCGATCCCGCCCTTTTCGACAGCCAGGCGATAGAATTCCGCCGCCTCGGCAAACTGGCCGAAATCCAGATAAGCGTCCGCAACGGCCATGGCCTCTGCGCCGGTCGCCGCCGAACGCGCCGCCGTCGCCCGCGATTCGAGCCGCCCGCGAAGCGAGGATGCCGCCTGCCCCGTCGTGCGCGCCAGCGCGGCAATCTCGGCATTCCGTCCGTCGAGCATGCTGTTGCCGCGACCGGCTTCGATCGCGCGGGTCGCTTCGCCGGGGTGCTCTGCCGAATTGGCCGCCTGCGCGAAGGCCAGATAGTCCCCCTCCCCCGTCAGTGTTTCGGTCGCGGCCTGCAGCCGCCAGAGATCGAATACCGCCTCGGGATCGGCGGCCATTGTCGTGCGATAATGACGCAACGCGTCGCGCCAGTTGCGCACTGTCGGATAAGCGGCCAGCAGCGCATAATACCACTGCGCCACCTTGCCCTGATCGCCGACACGCTGGGCGATATCGATCGCCCGCCGGTACCAGTCCTCCGGAATCGGAACGGCCGCCGTCTGCTGAAGCTGGAACGCCTGGTCCACCGCCGCCAATGCACCGGCATTGTCGCGGGCTTGTTGCAGGAGACTGGCCAGCGCCACATAGGTTCGCGGATTGGTCGAGCCGCGCTGCACTGCCGTTTGCAGCGACGACTGTGCGGCATTGTTGTCGCCCGAATTATAGGCGATCCGGCCACGGTGATAATATAGTTCGGCGCGTTCGCTTTCGCTTACCATCGGGCTGGCAATCAGCGCATCGATCGCCGCGACCTGCGCAGCCTGGTTGAAGGTACGATTGGCGACATCGAGCTGCATCGTCGCGATGACATAACGGTCGCCGTCATTCTGTACGGCGGCACCCGCCTGATTCAGCGCGGCGCTCGCAGCGGCAAAGTTGTTTTGCGCGATGGCCAGTTGCGCCTGTTGGGCCGCCTGGCGAACATCGCGGGAGAGCTCGTATGAGGGCGCAGCTGCCTGCTCCTGCGCGGCGGCGGGCATCGCAAGACAAATGCCCGACATAAGCGAGGCGGCAAGACCGGCCGTTCGAAACATACGCATCCTCAACACTCCGACCTAGAAGGGGCGCTCACGGCGCCCCGTTTTCTCTGCGCCACATACAAAAAGGGGTGCGGCAAGACCAGCCTGCCGCACCCCGCTTATTCACCCTATTCCGTTGCGCTCTCGGCCGGGGCTGCAGCCTCCGCTCCACCTTGCTGATCGAGCCATGCCAGCCAGAACTTGGCGAGCGTTTCGCGCGAACCCGTTACCGATTCGAACGCCTGACGCGCCTGGGCGGTCTGATTCTGCGCATAAAGAGCAGCGGCCATGCGCAGGTCCACCGGGCTGGTGTCGATACCGCCCTTCTCCTTGGCGAGGCGATAAAGCTCCATCGCGGGACCGTATTCGCCATAGCCGACATAGGCATCGGCCGTGTTCAACGCGACCATGCCATTGGCATCGCTGGCTGCCGACGCCCGCGCCTCGCCAAGCGACGACCGGTCGGAACTCAGCCGGCTCTGGACTTCCGAAGTCGTTTCACCGTCAAAGGTCACGCCGGCAGCCTGGCCTTCTTCGATCACGCTCTGCGCTTCGCCGGGATAACCGCGGCGGAGCGCCAGATTGGCGTATTCGGTATAGGTCGCCTGATCGAGCGCGTTGGCGGCCCGCAGCAGCCGCATCACATCGAGCGTCGCCTGGTCGTCGAGCCGCGCCGCCGATGCATAGCCGAGGAGCGTCTGGCTCCAGACCGCCGGCGTCGGCTCGATGCTGACGAGCAGCGGGCCGTAGGTCGAAATCCGCTCGACATCGCGTGCCTGGATCGCCGCATTCAGCGGTACCGTTACCCAGTTTGCCGGGATGTCGGTGCCGGCTTCCTGCGCGGCGGCAAAAGCCCGGTCGGCGGCTTCATAGCCCGCCGCATTGTTGTTGCTGCGGAACTGGGCAAGCGCGAGCTGGATCGCGGCATCGGCGTTGTTCGGATTGTAACGAAGGGCTTCGGTATAGGCCTCGATCGCTTCGGGCCAGTTCTCGGCCTGGTTCGCCATATTGCCAAGGAAACCGTAATAGGTCGAACGCTGGGCCGTCGGCAGCAGATTGCTGTCGACCGCAAGCCGAAGACCGCGGCCCTGCACGGTCTGGACCTGATCGGCGGGCTGGCCGGCCTGTTGCATCTTAACTCCGAGCTGAAGCATCAGCTGGCCGACGATGAAGCGGTCGTCATTGTTCTGGATCGCGCCGGCAGCCGTTTCGAGCTGTGCGCGGACAGCGGCGAGATCGGTCCCCTCTTCCTGCAGCGCCGTCTGCGCAGCCGCGACCGGGCCGCGAACGGCCTCGCTGATATTGGCGGCGTTGAACTGTGCGGCCTCTTCCTGCGCGCTGGCCGGCGCCATCGGTACGACGGCTGCCATGCCGAATGCCATTGCGGTGGCGAGGGTGAATTTCGAAACGAATTTCATTGGTGCTTGTCTCCCAAACAGATTTGCGCAAAAGAGCTTTGCGTTCCCGATCCTGCTAATAACGGATGAAAGGCGGCACAAGTTGCGCGTCGATGGATTATGTATCGCATGCGTCCGCTGAACGCGCGTTGAACCACCGCAAAGGCGTGGAACGGGCTTTTGACGACTATCGGCCAACTCGCTAACGCATCGCCCATGCTAGCACTGATGTCCCCCGCCAAATCGCTGGACTTCGACAGCGAAATTTCACCGCCTACGGCCACCGAAGCGCGCTTTCCCGAGGAGACCAAACGTCTCGTCACCGCCGCATCCAATCTCACCAAACGCAAATTGCAGGAGGTGATGCCGGTATCCGACAAGCTGATCGAGCTCAATTACGGCCGCTACAAGGATTTCTGGTCGCAGCCAGAACGCCCGGCAATCTACGCCTTCAATGGCGATGTCTATGCGGGTTTCGAGGTGAAAAGCCTCGACGACGAAGCCATTCGCTTCGCGCAGGACCATGTGCGTATCCTGTCAGGGCTTTACGGCCTCTTGCGCCCGCTGGACGAAATTCGCCCCTATCGGCTCGAAATGGGCACCAAATGGGCGCCGCGATACAAGAAGCTCACCGATTTCTGGGGGACGAAGATCGCAGGGCTGCTCGCCGAAGATCTCGAGGAAGATGGCTCGGGCGTGATCGTCAATCTGGCGAGCCACGAATATTGGGCCGCTGTCGAAGGATCGCGCACGACCAAATCGGCCCGCGTCATCGCCATCGATTTTCGCGAGAATGGCCCCAACGGGCTGCGCTTCAACAGCTTCGAGGCGAAGCGCGCGCGCGGCATGATGGCGCGCTATATCTGCGAACACCGGCTCGAGGATCCCGAAGCGCTCAAGAATTTCGACAGCGACGGCTATGCGTTCACGGAAGAAGGGGCGGACGAGAATAGCTGGCGCTTCGTTCGCGGCTGAGCGGAAAGCGCCGCAACGCGATGTCCAGTGCGATCGTGATCGGCGCTTCGGGCGGAATTGGCGGCGCTGTCGCCGACACGCTCGACGACGAGGATCAGTTCGATCACGTCATCCGCCTGTCCCGCTCGGGAAGCGGCGAGGCGCATATCGATATCGAGGACGAGGCGAGCATCGCGGCGGCAGCGGCCCGGATCGACGGCGAACCCTCGCTCGTCTTCGTCGCAACGGGCCTGCTGCACGATGGCGAGCGTCAGCCCGAAAAATCGATTGCCGAACTCGATCCGCGCTGGCTGGCCCGCAATTTCGCGGTGAACACCATCGGCCCCGCCCTTGTCGCCAAGCATTTTCTGCCCTTGATGCCGCGCAGCGAACGCTGCGTCTTCGCGGCACTCTCGGCGCGCGTCGGAAGCATTTCAGACGACAGGATCGGCG
The DNA here is from genome assembly GCF_937129435.1 of uncultured Parasphingopyxis sp. Taxonomy (GTDB): domain Bacteria; phylum Pseudomonadota; class Alphaproteobacteria; order Sphingomonadales; family Sphingomonadaceae; genus Parasphingopyxis. Next base: position 53,256 of record NZ_CAKZNF010000007.1, read on the forward strand.
GCTGGTACGGCTATCGCGCCTCGAAAGCCGCGCTGAACATGATGATCCGCAATCTCGCCATCGAACAGAAACGCAAGAACGATCGGTCGATTATCGTCGCGCTTCATCCCGGCACCGTCGACACGCCGCTCAGCGAACCGTTCCAGCGCAATGTGCCCGCAAAACAGTTGTTCGACCGCGAAAGAGCGGCGCTTCAGCTGCTCGACGTCATCGACGGGTTGAAACCGGCCGACTCAGGTCGCATCTTCGCTTGGGACGGCGAGGAAATCGCGCCCTGAACCATGGGTCGGCAACTGTGGATAAAGCGGGCCTTTCGATGGCCCTTTCGCCAGCATTTTGCTAGGCTGCGGCCACATCATCCATTGCGGAAAAACCAGTTTTGAGCGAAGACGAAACGGCCCTCGCGGCCCCATCCGATATCAGTCCCGTCAGCATCGTCGACGAGATGAAGACGAGCTATCTCGATTACGCGATGAGCGTGATCGTGAGCCGCGCGCTGCCCGATGTGCGCGACGGCCTGAAGCCCGTCCATCGCCGCATCCTCTATGCCTGCGACGAAGGCGGTTTCGTCGCCGGGCGACCGTATCGCAAATCGGCGAAGATCGTCGGCGACGTCATGGGCAACTATCACCCGCATGGCGACAGCGCGATTTACGACGCGCTCGCGCGGATGACGCAGGACTGGTCGATGCGCGTGCCGCTGATCGACGGTCAGGGCAATTTCGGATCGATGGATCCCGATCCGCCGGCCTCCATGCGTTACACCGAAGCGCGCATGGCCAAGGTGGCGATGACGCTGCTCGACGATCTCGACAAGGACACCGTCGATTTCACGCCCAATTACGATGGCTCGCGCAGCGAACCGCAGGTGCTCCCCGCACGCTTCCCCAACCTGCTCGTCAACGGGGCGGGCGGCATCGCCGTCGGCATGGCGACGAACGTGCCGCCGCACAATCTGGGCGAAGTGCTCGATGCGTGCCGCGCCTATATCGATAATCCGGCGATCACGAGCACCGAACTCATGGAAATCGTGCCTGCGCCGGACTTCCCGACCGGCGCGCTGATCCTCGGCCGTTCGGGCGCCCGCGCGGCCTATGAGACGGGTCGCGGCTCGATCATGATGCGATCGCGGCACGAGATCGAGGAACGGCGCGATCGTCAGTCGATCGTGCTGACCGAAATCCCCTTCCAGGTCGGCAAGTCGGGACTGGTCGAGAAGATCGCCGATGCGGCCAAGGAAGGTCGGATCGAGGGCGTCTCCGACATCCGCGACGAATCGAACCGCGAAGGCGTCCGCATCGTCATCGACCTCAAAAAAGCAGCGTCACCCGAAGTCACGTTGAACCAGCTGTGGCGCCATACGCCGGCGCAGGCCAGCTTCCCGGCGAACATGCTCGCCATCCGCGGAGGCCGTCCCGAAACGCTGACGCTGCGCGACATTATCGAGGCGTTCGTCAAATTCCGCGAAGAGGTCATCACCCGGCGCGCGAAATACGAGCTGCTCAAGGCCCGCGAGCGCGCGCATATCTTGCTCGGCCTCGTCGTTGCCGTCACCAATATGGACGAGGTGGTGCGGATCATCCGCGCTTCCGCCAATCCGGCAGAAGCCCGCGCCTCGCTGCTGGCCCGCGAATGGCCGATCGCCGAGATCCGTTCGTACATCCAACTCGTCGAGGCCGTCGAGGCGGAGATCGAGGGCGATATCTACAAGCTTTCCGAGACCCAGGTGAAGGCGATCCTCGACCTGCGCCTCCACCGCCTGACCGCGCTCGGTCGCGACGAGATCGCCGGCGAACTGCGCGAGCTTGCCGCGACGATCGAGGAATTGCTCGCCATCCTCAGCGACCGTGCGAAACTCTACCAGGTAATGCGCGAGGAATTCGACGAGATCACCGAACAATATGCAACGCCGCGCAAATCGGAAATCACCGCCGGTGACTTCGATATCGAGGATGAGGACCTGATCGCGCGCGAGGAAATGGTCGTCACGGTCACCCATGAAGGTTATATAAAGCGCACCCCGCTCGGGACCTTCCGGGCGCAGCGGCGCGGCGGCAAGGGCCGCGGCGGTATGGCGATGAAGGACGAGGATGTCGTCGTCCGCCTCTTCGTCACCTCGACTCACACCCCGGTGCTTTTCTTCTCTAACAAGGGCCAGGTTTACCGGCTCAAGGTCTGGAAACTGCCCGAAGGCGGACCCGCGACGCGCGGACGGCCGATGCAGAACCTGCTGCCGCTCGAAGAGGGCGAATATATCCGCACCGTGCTGCCCCTGCCCGAAGACGAGGCGGAATGGGAAAAGCTGCACGTCATGTTCGCCACCGCAAAGGGCAACGTGCGGCGCAATTCGATGGATGCGTTCGAGAACATTCCGTCGAACGGCAAGATCGCGATCCGCTTCGACGAGGACAGCGACGACAAGCTGATCGGCGTTGCGCTGTTGGGAGAGAATGACGACGCGCTCCTCGCGACGAAGAACGGCAAGGCGATCCGCTTTGCTGCCGAGGCGGTCAATCCGGTCAAGAGCCGCACTTCGACCGGCGTGCGCGGCATAAAGCTCAAAGGCGACGACGAGGTGATCTCGCTAACGGTCATGGGCGCCGCCGACACGTCGATCGAGGAACGCGACGCTTATCTGCGCGCCGCGCCGTGGAAGGATAATGACAACGATCCCGAACTGCCCGCCGACCGGATGGAGCAGATGGCCGCGGTCGAGGAATTCATCCTGACCGTCTGCGCCAATGGCTATGGCAAACGCTCGAGCTCCTACGAATATCGCCAGAGCGGTCGCGGCGGCCAGGGCGTGCTCAACATCGACAACATCAGGCGCAACGGCAAGGTCGTCGCCAGCTTCCCGGCGTCCAACGAAAGCCAGGTCATGATCATCACCGATCAGGGCAAGCTCATCCGCATGAACGTCTCCGACACCCGCGTCATGGGCCGCAGCACGGCGGGCGTAACATTGATCGACGTCGCCAAGGGCGAGAATGTCGTCGCCGTCGCGCTGATCGACGAAGAAGAGGAGCCGGAAGACGCGGCCGAAGAGGCCGTGGCGGCGGAAATTTCGGAGGAAGACGGCGAATGATATCGGTCCGTTTGCCCTGAGCTTGTCGAAGGGCTGCCCTTTCTCGTAACTGCTGGACAGAAAGAAAGCAGGGCTTCGACAGGCTCAGCCCAATCGGAGATTTCAATGGAGATTACCCCCTCCGGCCAGGCCTGCGGTGCGACGATCGCCGGGCTCGACCTGTCGAAGCCGCTCGACGACACGACCATCGCCGATATCCGCGCCGCCTGGCTCGAGCACCATGTCCTGGCCTTTCCTGACCAGCAACTGGCCGACGACGATCTCGAACGTTTCACCCTCGCCTTCGGCCCTTTCGGCGAAGACCCGTTCATCGCACCGATTCCGGGCCGCGAGCACATCATCGCGGTGAAGCGCGAGGCCGACGAGCAGGCGCCGCTCTTCGCCGAAAACTGGCACACCGATTGGAGCTTTCAGGAGCACCCGCCCGCCGGCACGTGCCTCTACGGCATCACCATCCCGCCGACCGGCGGCGATACGCTCTACGCCAACCAGCATGCATCGCTCGAGGCGATGCCAGCCGAATTGCGGTCGAAGATCGAGGGCAAGCAGGCGATCCATTCGGCAAAGAACGCTTATTCGCCCGACGGCACCTATGGCGAGGCGGATCGGGCCAAGGGGCGCTCGATGGATATCCGGCCTTCGTCAGATGCCGAAGCGACGCAACTCCACCCGATTATCCGCCAACATCCGGAAACCGGGCGCGAGGGGCTCTACAGTTGTATCGGCTATATCGCCGGCATCGAAGGCATGGAGCAGGACGAGGCGCTGGCGCTTCTGATGGAGCTCTACCAATGGCAGACTCGCGACGAATTCGTCTACCGGCATCAATGGGAGCCGAACATGCTCGTCATGTGGGACAATCGCTCGGTCCTGCACCGCGCGACGGGCGGCTATGAAGGCCATGCGCGGCTGCTCCACCGCACGACTATCGGATCGCAGCCGGCCTAGTCCGCCGGTTCGGTGCGAAGCGTCCCCACGACCCCAACCGCGATCATCGCCTGGCCGAGGAAATAGAGCGGCCAGATCAGCAGGCCCGGCAGCATCGACTGTTCGAACGGCCCGATGCGCGCGAAAATCAGCAGGTCCGACGCGACGAACAGCATTGCGCCGATCCCCGTCCGGTAGCGCGGAAAGCGGCTGATCCAAGCCAGCGCCGCCATCAACGCCAGCCCGGCACTGTAGAGTGCAACGCCCGGTGCCGCATCGCGATCGGCGGGTAGCGACCAGGCGATCCAGATCACTGCTGGCACCAGCACGATCGCGAGGATCAGCTGACTCGATGAAGGCGACGGTCGGATATTGCGCCAGTAGAGCAGCATCGCGATCAGGTGGCCGACGAGAAACGCGATCGCACCGGCTTCAAGCGATACCGCATCGATCAACACGTCCCCCGTCGCACCGGCGGCCATGACCAGCGCAATCAGCCATCCGTCCAGAGCACGGGCATTCAATGCGGCCCAAAATGCGAGGACCGCCACACCGGCGCCCTTCCATGCCCACAAGGCCGGTTCCGGAATCTGGCCAAGCCAATTGGACGCGTAGAAGCTCAAACCCGCAACGAGCGCGAGCATGAGGACGAGATTCGCCGATGTGCCGCCTGTCGGTCGTTCGGATTCCATACTGTCGTCCGCCCTCTTCGCTGTGCTAATGGCCTTAGCGGCAGCGAAAGCGACGCTCAATGACTTGGCCAATCCGGGCATGAGAGCATCGCCACGCCCCCGCTTCCCTAAGAAGCAACCGAACTGATATCGCACGGACACCATGACTGACGGAACCATCACGATCATCGGCGGAGGCCTCGCAGGCTCCGAAGCCGCCTGGCAGATTGCCTCGCAAGGGCGAAAGGTTCGCCTCTTCGAAATGCGCGGTGGCGGGGATATGACGCCTGCCCACCAGACCGATGGCCTGGCCGAACTCGTCTGTTCGAACAGTTTTCGATCGGACGATGCCGAACGCAACGCGGTCGGTCTGCTGCATCAAGAAATGCGCGATCTCGACTCGCTGATCATGCGATGCGCCGACACGCACAAAGTGCCGGCGGGTTCGGCTCTGGCGATGGATCGGGACCGGTTTTCGGACGCCGTGACGCAGGCGCTATCGGAACATCCTAATGTCGAGATCGTCCGCGAACGCGTCGATACGCTGCCCGACAGCGGCCTCACCATCGTCGCCACCGGACCGCTCACCGCGCTGTCGCTCGCCGAGAGTATCGGCGCGACGACGGGCGCGGATGCGCTCGCCTTTTTCGATGCGATCGCGCCAATCGTCCATCGCCACAGCGTCGACATGGATATCGCCTGGATGGCCTCGCGCTGGGGTAAGGGCGAAAGCGATGAGGGCGACTACATCAACTGCCCGATGACAAAGGAGCAGTATCTCGCCTTTCACCAAGGGCTGATCGAAGGCGAGAAGACCGAATTCAAGGACTGGGAGAAGGACACGCCCTATTTCGATGGCTGCATGCCGATCGAGGTGATGGCCGAGCGCGGGGTCGACACGCTCCGCTACGGCCCCATGAAGCCGGTGGGGCTCGACAATCCGCATGCCGCAACCGCGGAACATCCCAAGGGCCGCTGGCCCTATGCCGTGGTGCAGCTGCGGCAGGACAATGCGCTGGGCACGCTGTGGAACATGGTCGGTTTCCAGACCAAGCTGAAGCACGGCGCGCAGATCGAGCTGTTCCGCACGATCCCTGGCCTCGAAAAGGCCGAGTTCGCGCGGCTGGGCGGGCTCCATCGCAACACCTTCATCAATTCACCGCGCCTGCTCGACGGCGAGCTGCGGCTGAAATCTGCGCCGCATATTCGCTTCGCCGGCCAGATCACGGGCTGCGAGGGCTATGTCGAAAGCAGTGCGGTCGGCCTGATGGCGGGACGGCTCGCCGCCGCCGAGATGGCCGGTAAGGCCATGCCGCTTCCGCCGCAAACGACGGCGCTCGGCGCACTGCTCGGCCACATAACGGGCGGTGCCGATGCGCGCGACTATCAGCCGATGAACGTCAATTTCGGGCTTTTTCCCGACCTCGACGAGCGGGTGCACAAGAAGCAGCGCAAGGAAGCCTATACGGGCCGAGCTCGTCGTGAGTTCGTGTCATGGGCGGCAGGGCTGGGCCGGGCCATCGCCGCCTAATCGGTCAACCCCGCTTCCAGCAGGACGATCTCGAGCCCGCGAACGGTGCACGGAACGACATCCTCGTCATCGATCCAATATTCGTCCGGAGAATGGGCACCTCCGCCCGAACCGCAGCGGCTGATCGTGATCGCCGGCACGCCGAGCGAAATCGGGATGTTGGCATCGGTCGACGAGGCAGCGGTCTGCGGCTCGATACCGTCGTCGCGCAGCACGGCTATCGCGCGGCGCACGAGCGGCCATTCGGCATCGCCCTGCCCCGCCGGGCGCTGGCCGATCGCCTCGATCTCCATCGTCAGCGGCGCACCGCCGGCGATCTGGCTGTTTTCCGCCGTGAGACCGGCCTGCATCGTTTCCTGGAACACCTCGTCGAGCGCGGCCAGCCGCTCGGGGTTGCCCGACCGCATATCGACCTCGAACCAGCTCTCGAAGGGAATCGAATTGACTGACGTGCCACCGCCCATCCGGCCGATATTGTAGCTCGACCGGTCACCTTCCTGCGTCACCGGCCAGACGCGCTCGTCGAACAGCGCGATGGCGCGCGCAGCGGCATGGTGCGGATTGCCGGCGCCGAAATCGCCCCAGCTGTGCCCGCCGGCGCCGCGATAAGTGACGCGGTAACGGTTCGATCCGATCGCGCCCGTCACGAGGCGCTGTGGTTCGCCGCCGTCAATCGCGATCATGGAATCCGGGTGGTCCGCGCCTTCGCGATAGAGATGCCGCACGCCGCTGAGATCGCCCAGCCCCTCCTCGCCGACATTACCGATCAGCAGCAGGTCCGCATCGGTCGTGATGCCGGCCTCCGCGATTGCGGTGGCCAGCTCGAGCAGCATGATCGCGCCGCGCGTATTGTCGCCGATGCCCGGGGCCGTGTAGCGGTTGCCTTCGACCGTGACGGTCACGTCCGTACCCGCCGGAAACACCGTGTCGATATGCGCGACGACCGCAACAGAGCGATTGCCAACCGCGCCTACCCTGCGCGCAACGACATTACCGGCTTCGTCGATCTCCACCGGACCGAAACCCGTCTCGCGCATCATGGCGGCAAGCGCCTCGGCGCGTTCGTTTTCCTCGAAAGGCGGCGCCGGAATTTCGGTCAGCGTGACGAGATCCTGCAGACGCTGATCGTGCTGCGCGGCGATGACGGATGCCGCTTCCGCCATGCGCGGATCGTTGGCCAGCGCCGCCAGTTCGGCATCGACATCGGGCGTCTGCGCCTGGGCGCCAAGGGGGAGCGAGGCCGCCAGCGAAGCGACGAGAAGCAGGGCTTTATGTGTCATGCCCCTGCCATCCCGGCTTGCCACGCAAAGGTCAACAGTTGCAGCGGGTTCGGCTGGGCGAGCGGCGCGGGCGCGTGGTCGCGAACTCGGCGGGGGTCAGCGTGCCCGACCCATCCGCATCGGCGCCTTCGAACCGCTCGCTCGTTCGCACCGCCCATTCCTCGAAGGTCAGGTAATTGTCGCCATTGGTGTCGAGATTGCGAAAGGCGTTGGTGCGGCTGCTCATCATTTCGGTACGGGTGATGATCTGGTCGCGGTTGCGGTCGTAGCGGAAGAAGCGCCGCTGTTCGCGCGTCAACTCGGTCGCTTCGGGCGGTGGTGGGCCGGACGTCGCAGGCGGCGCGGCTTCGGCGGGATCGGACGGCGATGCGTCGGGAGGTGCAGGAGGGGGCGGCAATCGGTCTTCGTCCTGCGCCAGTCCCTGCCAGAGAAAGAACCCTGCCGCGACGAGCAACAACGAGGATGCCACACCGGCCAGATAGCGCCCCATCTCTCCCTCCCCGTCGTTCCCTCAATCAGGACTAACGGCTAACGGCCCGTCAGTCGATGGCGCATCATCCGCAGCACGCGCCCTGGCGCTCCCTGCCGCCGCTCGCTGCCCGGCGCGGCGGCATCGCGCTTCGCCAGTTGCACCAGCATGCCGAGCGGCCGCAACCGCCTCGGCCAGCGCTCAGCTGTCGCAGCGTCGAGATGCGGCCGGGCGAGCTCCAGCGCGCGTTGCCGGAGAGGTTCGTCGCCTGCGCGATAGGCAAGGTCCGTGAGCGCCCAACCTCGTCCGCCCTCCAGCACGATCGCAGCCGCCTCCGCGCCGAGGATATCGGCGCCAAGCCCGAAAAGCCCCGCTCCGCGCTGTTCGGCAAAGCGGGCAAGATCGGATTCGTCCACCTCTTCGGCGAGCAGCGCGTGCCATCCCTCGGCCATCGCGCCCCATCGCGCCGCCGTCTCCCGATCGTCGCCCAGCGCATCCGCGACCGCGCCGAGCAACGGCTCGGCCGGAACCGCCTCGCCCAATTGTTCAAACCGCTCGCGCCACCACAGCAGCCGCATCTCGCCGATGACCGGTTCGCTCGTTCCGGCGACGATCGCACCGAAATTCTCATCGATGGCCCAAAGCGCGCGCATCCGATCCCGCGCATCGGCGCGAACATAGGCCAGCGCCAGTTCTCGTTCCGGATCGCCAAGGGGCGGGAGGGGTTCGGCTTCGGGCATCGGCCGCTTGGATAACGGAGCATTAACCCTGCGCCTACAGCATCATTTAAGCTTGTTGCTCCAGAACCGGCTGAGAACCGGCACAATTGTGCCCAGAATCAACGGGGATGGGACCATGCGGAATTGGTGGAAACGCCAAAAAGCGGAAGCAGATAGCGGCCAGCCGTCTCTGCTCGGTCGTTTGCGCTCCGATTCGCGGGGCAACACGCTGGCGATGCTGGCGGCGGCCATGGTGCCGATCGCCGCAATGGTTGGTTCCGGTCTCGATATGAGCCGCGCCTATATGGCGCAGGCCAAGCTGCAGAATGCCTGCGACGCCGCCGCCCTCGCCGCGCGCCGCGAAATGGTCGGCAATACGTGGAGCGATGCCGCTCAGGCCGAGGGCGAGCGCTTCTTCGAATTCAATTTTCCTGCGGGTACAATGAATTCGCAGAACCTCGTCTACGAAGTCGACCAGAGCGCCACCGACGAGGGCACTGTCGAAGTCTCCGCCAGCGCGGACGTGCCGACCACGATCATGAGCATGTTCGGCAAGCAGATCATTCCGATCAGCGTCGAATGCGACGCCAGCCAGGACTATGGCAACAACGACATCATGGTCGTGCTCGACGTGACGGGTTCGATGAACTGTATAGCCGGATCGGGACAAAGCGGCTGTTCCCCACGCTCGGGTTCGAAACTCGAGCAAATGCGGGAGGGTGCGATGGGGCTGTATCAGGCGTTGGAAGACGCAAATGACACACGTACCCGTTTCGGCTTCATGCCTTATTCGATGACGGTTAACGTCGGTGGCGACCTTCGCGATACCGACATTCTAGACGAAACACATTACTGGCAGGAACGACGGGTATGTACGCGCTATAGAAACAACGGCACCTGCCGAGATTATGACGACGTCTATGATCTTTGGGCAGTCCCGATATCAAGCACGAGTTGGTCGAGCATCTCCGCCTGGCGGAATAGTTCCAGTGCGTGCATCGAAGAACGACCGACTGTGGGAAATTCAGCACAGCCCATAGAGATCGAGCAATCTGTCAGCAGGGCAGATATCGACTCGATTGCGAGTGGCAGCAGCGATACGGCGCTGCAATGGGGCCGTTACGTTCCATCGGAAGTTGAAGACGATGATGGGGATACCGTCGGTCTGTCGGCCTGCCCTGCACGGGCCAGCCGACTTCGGACCTTCAGCAATCGAACCGACTATCAGAACGCGGTAAACGCGGCGACGGCGACAGCGACCGTGGGAGGCAACACCTACCACGATATCGGGATCACATGGGGGGCACGCTATTTATCGTCGACGGGAATGTTTGCGGGCGACAACCCGACCGAGTTCAACGACGTCCCAGTTTCCAAGCACATCGTGTTTCTGACCGACGGGCGCCTCCAAGTCAGCTCCGGTGGCTATTCGGCCTATGGATATGAAACTGAAGAACAGCGGCTTCAGGGTGGTCAGGGTCAAAATACACGACACATCAATCATTTTCTGAGCGCATGCAATCGCGCGAAATCCATGGGTATGACGATTTGGGTAATTGCGCTCGATGAAGACGACACCGATGACATCCGTCCTTGCGCCTCCAGCGGTGAACATTTCTTCACCAGCGACGGCTCCGATCTTGAAGAGGTTTTCGAGGCGATCGGCCAGGGCATCGGCAGACTGAGGCTGACACGATGAACAAGCGTCTTCTCCGCAGGCTTCGTGACGATCGCCGCGGCGCGACGATCGTCGAATTCGGGCTGATCCTCGTTCCTCTGATGATTGTCATGCTGGGTGCCTTCGATCTCGGCTATCAGAACTATCTGCGCTCGACGCTGCAGGGCGCAGTCAACCAGACCGCTCGACTGGCAGCGGTCGAGGATCCCGCGTTCAATGCGGGAGGAGGCACGCTCGAAGAACGGGTCGAAGCCTATCTGATCGACCATATGGAAGGCGTCGGCGGCGAAGATGCCGAATATACCTTCCAACAGTTCAGCTATCAGGACTTTTCCGACGTCGGCCAAGCCGAGCCGCTGGTCACCGATCACAACGGCAACGGTTCCTATGACGACGGCGATTGCTGGGAAGATTACAACGACAACGGAACGTACGATCTCGATGCTGGCGCGGAAGGCCGGGGCGGCGCGGACGACGTCGTGTTCTTCGGCGTTATGGTCGAGAGGCCCCGTATCGTGCCGGTGACGAGCCTGGTCGGCGTATCCGACAATTACCGGGTGTTCGCGGCCGCCGTCGTCCGCACCCAGCCCTATGGATCGCAGGCCGATCCCGCTGTTCTGTGCGCGGCCAATGGTGGTGGCAGTGGTGGCGGTGGCGGTGGCGGCGGCGGAGAAGATGGCGGCATCTGCCTCCTAGGCCTGATCTGCGTCGACGTTGACGCAGTTCTGTAGCGGCAATTGGGACAAGTGAGATGAAATTCCTCCGGAAAATCTTCAATCGTGGCAAGAATGCCGAGCTGGCACGCGACGAACGCGGGCTGGCGCTGACCGAGTTCGCGATGGCGCTTCCCCTTGTCCTCGCCCTCCTTTTCGGCGCGCTCGAAACCGCCAACTATGCCCTTGCACATCTCCGCGTCAGCCAGATCGCGATGACGGTGGCCGACAATGCCGGCCGTTCGCAAACGACCGTGGACGAAGCCGATATCCACGAAGCATTCACGGCCGCCGACCTGATCGGCCAGCCGATCGAATTCGAAGAACATGGCCGGATCGTGCTCTCCTCGCTCGAACCCAATGGACGAAGCGGCGGTAGCGAGGGCCAGATGATCAACTGGCAGCGCTGTATGGGCGATCTCGATGTCGGCCCGGCCTATGGCGTTGAGGGCGATGGCCGGACAAACAGTTCCTTGGCCGACGGCTTGGGGCCGAACGGCAACAAGATCACCTCTCCCGACGAAACCGCCGTGATGTTCGTCGAGGCGACCTTCGACTATCAGCCGCTGATCGGCTTCCGTATCATCGGTCAGCGCACGATTCGCTATGAAAGCGCGTTCATCGTCAGGGACCGCGACAATAACAACATCACCAACACGCAGAGCCTGAACCGGTATGACGATTGCTCCGGCGAGCCGTATCAGAACGATGACGGCTGCGGTGATGCCAATGACGGCCATGGCAATGACGAAGACGGCACCGACGACTGCAACCCGGGCCAGGGCGGCGGTGGCCCGAACGGAAGCTCCGGCGGCAGCTCTAGCGACGGTTCGACGTCAAGCAGCTCGTCCAGCGGCGGGTCGACGACCAGCTCGTCGACGGGTGGTTCGACATCCAGTTCGTCCAGCGGTGGATCGTCGAGTAGTTCCTCCAGTGGCGGCTCGTCGAGCGGCAACTCCAATGGCGGCGGCAATTCCAACGGCGGAGGCAACTCCAACGGTGGTGGCAATGGCGGCGGGTTCTGGTGCCGCGTATTCGGCTGGTGCTAGCAGGTTAGGATCGGCGGCGGGCAAGCGTCCGCCGCCGATCTACCTGTAGCAGACCTTCTTCACCGCGCCGACGATCTTGTCCGCATCGATCAGCGCCAGTTTTTCCAGGTTCGCCGCATAGGGCATCGGCACGTCCTCATTGGTCACGCGCGTGACCGGCGCGTCGAGATCGTCGAAACCCTCTTCCATGCAGATCGCCGTGATCTCGCTTGAGATCGAGCAGGTCGGCCAGCCTTCCTCGACCACGACCATGCGATTGGTGCGCGACAGGCTTTCGAGCACCGCCGCCTTGTCCAGCGGGCGGAGCGTCCTGAGGTCGATGACATCGGCCTCGATCCCCTCGCCCGCCAGCTTTTCCGCCGCCTGCAGCGCGTAGCCCACACCGATCGAATAGCTGACGATGGTGACATCGTCGCCCGACCGCACCGTCTTCGCCTTGCCGATCGGAACGGTGAAATCGTCCATCTTCGGCACGTCGAAGCTCTGGCCGTAGAGCAGCTCGTTTTCGAGGAACACCACCGGGTCCGTTGATCGGATCGCCGATTTGAGCAGCCCCTTGCAGTCGGCAGCGGAAAATGGGGCAATCACCACCAGTCCCGGCACGCTCGCATACCAGGGGCCGTAATTCTGGCTGTGCTGGGCGGCGACGCGGCTCGCCGCGCCGTTGGGCCCGCGAAACACGATCGGGCAACGCATCTGGCCGCCCGACATATAATTCGTCTTGCCCGCCGAGTTGATGATGTGGTCGATCGCCTGCATCGCGAAATTAAACGTCATGAATTCGACGATCGGCCGCAGCCCGCCCATCGCCGCACCGGTGCCGACGCCGGCAAAGCCATATTCGGTAATCGGCGTGTCGATGACGCGTTTAGCGCCGAATTCGTCGAGCAGCCCCTGCGTCACCTTGTAGGCGCCCTGATATTCGGCGACCTCCTCACCCATCACGAAAACGCGGTCGTCAGCGCGCATTTCCTCCGCCATTGCATCGCGCAGCGCCTCGCGGACGGTGAGCTTCTCCATCTCCGTGCCCTCGGGCACTTCGGGCTCGACGGAGAGGCTGGCGGGGGTGTCGTTTTCCTTGGGCTTGGCGGAGCTATCGCCGTCCTTGGCGTCCTGCTCGGTCGAGGCGGCCTCGGGTACGGGCTGTTCCTCCTTGGGCGTTTCGGCCGGCGCCTCGATGTCGCCCGCCTCCTCGCCTTCCTCGGCGAGCATCGCGATAACGGTGCCGACGGCAACCTCGTCGGTGCCCTCGGGCACCAGGATTTTCGCCAGCACGCCTTCGTCGACGGCTTCGAATTCCATCGTCGCCTTGTCGGTCTCGATCTCGGCCATGATATCCCCGGCGGAAATCGTGTCGCCTTCCTTCACCAGCCATTTGGCGAGCGTGCCCTCCTCCATCGTCGGAGAGAGCGCGGGCATCTTGAGTTCGATGGGCATCAGTATTGCTCCACCAGAACGTCGGTGTAGAGTTCTTCGGGCTCCGGCTCGGGCGAGCTTTCCGCAAAGTCGGCCGCCTCGCCGACAACACCCTTGATCTCCTTGTCGATCGCCTTGAGTTCGTCTTCCGAGACCCCGGCCTTGTCGAGATCCTTCTTGATCCCCTCGATCGGATCGGATTTCTCGCGCACCGACTGGACCTCTTCGCGCGACCGGTATTTCGCCGGGTCGGACATCGAATGGCCTCTGTATCGATACGTTTTCAACTCGAGAATGATCGGCCCCTTGCCGCCACGCACCCACTCGATGGCCACTTCGGCAGCGCCGCGCACGTCGAGCACGTCCATGCCGTTCACCTGCAATCCCGGAATGCGGAAAGATTCGCCGCGCTTGAACATCTGCTCTTCGGCCGAAGAGCGATTGACGCTGGTGCCCATGGCATATTGGTTGTTCTCGATCACGAAGATGATCGGCAGCTTCCAGAGGCTCGCCATGTTGAACGATTCGTAGACCTGGCCCTGGTTCGCCGCGCCGTCGCCGAAATAGGCGAGGCAAAGCCCGCCATCCTCGCGATATTTATGCGCGAAAGCGAGGCCGGTGCCGAGCGACACCTGCGCGCCGACGATGCCATGCCCGCCGTAAAAGCGCTTCTCGACCGAGAACATGTGCATCGACCCGCCCTTGCCGCCGGCATTGCCCGCCGCGCGGCCAGTGAGTTCGGCCATTATTTCCTTGGGATCGAGGCCATAGGCAAGCATATGACCATGGTCGCGATAGCCGGTGATGACGCTGTCGAGATCGCCGTCAAGCGCGCTTTGCAGCCCGATCGCGACCGCTTCCTGGCCGATGTAAAGGTGGCAGAAACCGCCGATCAGGCCGAGGCCGTAAAGCTGTCCGGCCTTTTCCTCGAACCGGCGGATGAGCAGCATCTGGCGATAATATTCGAGCAGCTCGTCCTTGTCCGCTTCCCATCGCTTCGGCTCGGCGGGGCGTTCGCGCTCGGGCGTCGCGGGCGTGGCGGATTTGCTGGCGGCAGGCTTCCTGCGCGGCGCGGCTTTTTTCGGTGCCGGTGCTTTGGCCAAGACGGAGTCCCTTCCGGTCGTTCGGTTGCCGCGCCGATATGGCCGAGCGCCACCGATTCCGCAACGGGGGTGACGAGCGTTCCTGCCTGCCCGGAAAAGAAATCCGTCATTGCGAGGAGCCGAAGGCGACGCGGCAATCCAGAGCTGAAAAGCCTTATCGATTGCAGCTCTGGATTGCTTAGCTTCGCTCGCAATGACGAAAATGAGTCGGCGGTCCCGGAAAAACCTCAGGCGTCGTCGTCGAGCAGGACGATATGCTCGTCCTCACGGATCTGTCCGGTATTGCGGCGAACGAGCTCGTCGGCGAAGTCCGGATCGACGCGATCCGGGTCGAGCAATTCGACCCGATTGGCGATCTGCGCGCGCTCTTCCTGCAACTCGGCGAGCTGCAATTCGCGCTGCTCGCGCTGATGCGCATAATCGCCCCAGGCGAGCAGCCCGTTCGGCCCGAGCAGCGCATAACCGGCGAAGTTCGCAATGATCAGCAAGGCCAGCGCCGGCGCCGCCGCGGCGCGGAGCGTGTGGATAACTGTTCTTGGTCGGCTGGCCATGTTTCCGTTGAATCAGAAGCGACTCGTTGATTCAAGGGAATTTTCGTTTTTGCGACGAATGGAATCCGGTGCGCGACGAGTCGCGATCCCGGCGTTCCCGGTGAAACGTCATTGCGAAGAGCCGAAGGCGACGCGGCAATCCAGAGCTACGGACGTTGCCCTTCTTGGTTCTGGATTGAACGATTCAGCTGGACCGCAAAATCTCCCGCCCCGCATAATGCGCCTTGGCTCCCAGCTCTTCCTCGATGCGGATCAGCTGGTTGTATTTCGCCAGCCGGTCGGAGCGGGCGAGGCTGCCAGTCTTGATCTGGCCGCAATTGGTGGCGACGGCGAGGTCGGCGATGGTGGCGTCTTCGGTTTCGCCCGAGCGGTGCGACATCACGGCGGTGTAGCCGGCGTCGTGCGCCATCTTTACGGCTTCCAGCGTCTCGGTCAGCGTGCCGATCTGGTTGACCTTGACGAGAATCGAATTGGCGAGCCCCTTCTCGATACCCATTTTGAGCCGCTCGCTGTTGGTCACGAACAGGTCGTCGCCGACGAGTTGGACCTTGTCGCCGATGGCATCGGTCAGCGCCTTCCAGCCGTCGAAATCGTCCTCGCTCATCCCGTCCTCGATCGAGAAGATCGGATAGCGCGCGGTGAGATCGGCGAGATAGTCGGCGAATTCGGCCGGGGCGAGCGACTTGCCCTCGCCCTTCAGCTCGTATTTGCCGTCCTCGAAAAATTCGGTTGCCGCGCAATCGAGCGCCAGCATCACATTTTCGCCGGGGGTAAACCCCGCCTTTTCGATCGAGGCGAGGATGAAATCGAGCGCTTCGGTCGTCGAACCGATATTGGGCGCGAAGCCGCCCTCATCTCCCACCGCGGTCGAATGCCCCGCTGCCGACAGCTCCTTTTTAAGCGTGTGGAAGATCTCCGCGCCCCAGCGAATTGCGTCGGACATGCTGGGCGCGCCGACCGGCATCACCATGAATTCCTGGATATCGATCGGGTTGTCGGCAAGGTGATCCGGAAAGACCCCATCGCCAAGCTCGCGCTTGAGCGCGGCGATATCGATGTTGCCTATTTCTTCCAGGGCGCGACGATCCGGGAAATACTCAAAAACAAAAAGCTGAATATCCAGATGAACCCTGGGTACGCGACGCACTTCATGCACTTCAATATCAAGCGCAAGCCCTTCGATGATGTTCGTGTTCGCAAGGCAATCCTTCACGCCATCGACAAGGAAGCCATCGCCAAGCACGTTTTCTTCGGATTGGCCACCCCGCGGCAGAGCCTGCTCAATCCAAACGTCTTCGGATACCAGAAGCTGGAGGTGTTCCGGTGCTAGCGTGTTCGAAAGCTCAGCGGCATGCTGCAGATTATCTGCGACGAGGGCGCGACCGTGGTGGTGCAGGCGGGTCAGCCGCCGATCATCAACGGGGTGCCGGAGAAGCTGATGCGCGTCGGCTGCGGCTCGGCCACCATCGGCATGTTCGCGACCCAGTGGCAGGGGCTGGTGGATGAGGTGGTGGTGGTCGATGACCACATCACCGGCGTCGTCTCCGAGCATCAGGCCGGCAAGGTGCTCGACTGGCCCGACACGGGCGTCCGTATCAAGGGCCGACGGTCCACACCGGGCCGCTATTTCCAGGTCGCGGAGCCGGGCACCGGCTGGGGCGGCACCAACATCGAGGACCCGCTGACGATCCTTGGCCCCTGGCGCGACCCGGCGCGTCCGGGCCTGCGCCTCCTGATGGTTTCAACCACGGGCGAGCAATGGGGCTATTACGAGCTCGACGAGAACCGCGTGCCGGTGAAGGCCATGAAATCATCATCAAACGTCGTAGCAAAAAGGGTGGCCACGACGGGCATGGCGGTGCCTGGAAGGTAGCCTTCGCCGATTTCACCATGGCCATGATGGCGCTGTTCATGGTGCTGTGGATCATCCAGCCGCAGACCCAGGACGCCAGCCGCGCCAATGCCGACCAGCTGAACAATCCATTGGTCGATGGTGGTGCCGGCATCTTCGACGGCACCAGCACCACGCCGCTGGATCTCGATGGGGTGCCGGTGCAGGTCAGCCCGCGCCAGGACCGGGAAAACCAGGCGCGCACGCCCGAGGAAGATCCGGGTGCTGAACAGGGCGATGGCCAGCCGGGACCCGCCCGCCGGCCACACTATGCCGAGTCGCAGCAGATGCAGGATCTGGCCAAGCTGATGGAGGCGCTGGCGCTGCAACTGGACGCTGAGGCCAACATCGAAGTGCAGGTGGTGCCGCAGGGCCTGCGCATCCTGATCAAGGACGATGCCCAGCGCTTCATGTTCAGCCGTGGCAGTGCACGACTGGACCCGCATTTCGCCACGCTGCTCGAGCGCCTGGCGGCCATTCTGGCCAAGGTCGACAACCGCCTGATCATCAGCGGCCACGCCGATGCCACCCCTTATCGTGG
>NZ_CAKZNF010000008.1 GCF_937129435.1 uncultured Parasphingopyxis sp.
CTGAACGTGCGCATCCGGCAGCCAGGTATGCACCGGCCACATCGGCATCTTCACCGCGAAGCTGGCGAAGAAGGCGAGCCACAGCCAGATTTGCGCGTTCACCGGGAAGTCGTAAGCCATCAGCCTAGGGATGTCGGACGTGCCCGCCTCGTTCACCATCCACAGCATCGCGATCAGCATTAGCACCGATCCGAGCAGCGTGTAGAGGAAGAATTTATAGCTGGCGTAGATCCGCTCCGCTCCGCCCCAGATACCGATGATCAGGTACATCGGGATGAGACCGGCTTCGAAGAAAATGTAGAAGAGGAACAGGTCCTGCGCGACGAACACGCCGATCATCAGCGCCTCCATCAGCAGGAAGGCGGCCATATATTCGGGGACGCGCGTCTTGATCGATCGCCAGCTCGCCAGGATGCAGATCGGCATCAGGAAGACCGAAAGCATGATCAGCATAAGCGCGATGCCGTCGATACCGAGCGCCCAAGAGAAGCGGCCAAAGATGTCGTGATCTTCTTGGAACTGCCATTGCGGGCCGCCGATCTCGTAAGTCAGCCACAGGCCGATGCCGAGCGCGAAGGTGACCAGCGTCGTGATGAGCGCAACCATGCGCGCGCTCGCCGCCTTGCGCTCGCCCTGTCCGGGCCACAACAGGCAGGCCAGCGCACCCAGGAACGGCAGCGCCACCATCAGCGAAAGAATGGGAAAGCCGAGCTGGTTCATGCCATTACCGCGTCATCGCCCAGGTCGCCGCCGCGGCAAGGCCGATCAGCATGACGAGCGCATAAGTATAGAGATAGCCCGACTGGATGCGCCGCGTGATGCCGCTGCCCTGCGAAACCACCCAGGCAAAGCCGTCCGGCCCGAAACGGTCGATCGTCCCCTTGTCACCGCGCTTCCAGAGGAAACGGCCGATGGCGAAGGACGGGCGCACGAAGATCGCGTTGTAGAGCTCGTCGATATACCATTTGTTGAGCAGGAAGGCGTGGAGCACGCGGAACTGCCCGACAAACTTCTCGGGCCAGTCGGTATGGCGGATATAGGCGAGGAAGGCGATCAGCAGGCCGACCAGCATGACCACCGTCGAGGCGAGCTTCGCCCAGAGCGGCACTTCGTGGATCTCGTGGATCAGATGCTCGTTGAACGCGATGCTGCCGGCCCAAAAGGCTTCGCTGTCGACGAAGTCGTGCGTGAAGACATAGCCCGCGAACACCGCGCCGATGGCGAGCAGGACCAGCGGGATCAGCATCGAAAGACCGCTTTCGTGCGGATGATAGCCGGCCGTGCCGGTCGTCATGTGTTGCGCGTCGGGCTCGTGCGGATCGGGCGAATGGCCGGCGCTCTCGTCATCGGGATGATCGTGCGTGTCACCATGAACGGCGTGCTGGATATGGCCCGACGCCGCCCAGCGGGGCTGGCCGAAAAAGGTCATGAAGATGAGCCGCCAGCTGTAGAAGCTGGTCAGCAAGGCGGCGAAAACCAGCGTGAAAAAGGCGATACCGCCCAGGCCGGATTCGCTGGCGAACGCCGCCTCGATGATCGCGTCCTTCGAATGGAAACCGGCGAAACCCGCATGGAGCCAGTAGATGCCGACACCGGTGATCGCGAGCGTGCCGATGACCATCGTCCAGAAGGTGATGGGAATCTCTTTCCGGAGCGCGCCGTAATAGCGCATGTCCTGCTCGTGATGCATCGCATGGATGACCGAACCCGCGCCGAGGAACAGCAGCGCCTTGAAGAAGGCATGGGTGAACAGGTGGAACATCGCGATGCCGTACGCACCGACACCGGCGGCGACGAACATGTAGCCGAGCTGCGAGCAGGTCGAATAGGCAATGACGCGCTTGATATCCATTTGCGTCGTGCCGACGGTCGCCGCGAAAAAGGCCGTCAGCAGACCGAAGAAGGTGACGACGCCCATCGCGATCGGCGCGGTCTCGAACATGGGCGATAGCCGGCAGACCATGAATACGCCGGCCGTCACCATCGTCGCGGCGTGGATCAGGGCGGAGACCGGAGTCGGGCCTTCCATCGCGTCCGGCAGCCAGGTGTGCAGGCCGAACTGCGCCGACTTGCCCATCGCGCCGATAAACAGCAGCAGGCAGAGCAGCGTCATCGTATCGACGCGATAGCCGAGGAAGCCGATCGAGCTACCCGCCATTTCAGGCGCTGCGGCGAGGATTTCGGGGATCGAGACGGTGCCGAAGACCAAGAAGGTGCCGAAGATACCGAGCGAAAAGCCGAAATCGCCGACGCGGTTGACGACGAAGGCCTTGATCGCGGCGGCGTTGGCGGTCGGCTTGTGATACCAGAAACCGATGAGCAGATAGCTCGCCAGCCCCACGCCTTCCCAGCCGAAGAACATCTGCACGAGATTGTTCGACGTCACGAGCATCAGCATCGCGAAAGTGAACAGCGACAGATAGGCGAAGAAGCGCGGCTGGCTGGGGTCTTCGGCCATATAGCCCCAGCTGTAGAGGTGCACGAGCGCCGACACGGTCGTCACAACGACCAGCATCACGGCCGTCAGGGTATCGACGCGCAGCGCCCAGGCCACATCCATCTCGCCCGACCGGATCCAGTCGAACACCGGCGCGACATAGGCTGTCTCCGCCCCGGTCAGGAAGCCGAGGAAAATCGGCCAGCTGAGCGCGCAGGCGACGAATAGCGCGCCCGTCGTCACGATCTTGGCGGCGAAATTGCCGATCAGCCGGTTGCCGAGCCCGGCAACGATCGCCGCGAGCAACGGCAGGAAGACGATGAGCTGGATCAAGACGCTATCCCTTCATCCGGCTCGGATCGTCGACCGCGATGGTGCCGCGGCCGCGGAAATAGATGACGAGGATCGCGAGACCGATCGCCGCCTCGCCCGCCGCTACCGTCAGCACGAACATCGCGAAGACCTGCCCGACGATATCGCCGAGATAGGCGCTGAAGGCGACGAGATTGATGTTCACCGACAGCAGGATCAGCTCGATTGCCATCAGGATGATGATGATGTTCTTCCGGTTGAGGAAGATGCCGAGCACGCCCATCACAAACAGGATCGCGCCGACGACGAGATAATGGCCCAAGCCAATCATAGTTTCGCCCCGATCACAGCTCGATCCCCTTGCCCACTTCGGGCTGCGTATTGCGCGTCGCTTCTTCGGGGCGGCGCTTGATCTGTTCGGAAATCTTCTGCGGGCGGACACCGGACCGTTCGCGATGCGTCAGCACGATGGCGCCAACCATGGCGACGAGCAGCAACAGCCCCGCGCCTTCGAAGATCAGCAGATAGCGGCCGTAAAGCGCGCGGCCCACCGCCTCGATATTGGGAACGCTAGGATCGACTGCGCCCAGCCGCGCCTCTTCGGCGATATCGGCGAAATTCCAGACGCCGATAGCCAGCACGATCTCGGCAAACAGCACCAGCGCGATCAGACCGCCGAACGGCAGGTATCGCGTAAAACCGGCTCTAAGCTCGACAAAATCGATATCGAGCATCATGACGACGAACAGGAACAGCACCGCGACCGCGCCGACATAGACGATGACGAGCAGCATCGCGATGAACTCCGCGCCGACCAGCAGCATGAGCCCCGCCGCGTTGAAAAAGGCCAGAATCAGCCACAGCACCGAATGCACCGGATTGCGCGACAGGATCGTCAGCGCGCCGCTCGCGACGACGATGGTCGCGAAGACGTAAAAGGCGAATGCATGGATGGTCATGACGGAATGAATCGGGCCCCTGTTCGGTTGTCGCGCCGCTTAACGATAGGGCGCATCGGCGGCAAGGTTCGCGGCGATCGCGCGCTCCCATTTGTCGCCATTGGCCAGCAATTTGTCCTTGTCGTACAGCAATTCCTCGCGCGTTTCGGTCGCATATTCGAAATTCGGCCCTTCGACGATCGCATCGACGGGGCAGGCCTCCTGGCACAGCCCGCAATAGATGCATTTGGTCATGTCGATGTCGTAGCGCGTCGTGCGGCGGCTGCCGTCTTCGCGCGGTTCGGCCTCGATCGTGATCGCCTGCGCCGGGCAGACGGCCTCGCACAGCTTGCACGCGATGCAGCGTTCCTCGCCGTTCGGATAACGGCGCAGCGCATGTTCCCCCCGGAAACGCGGGGACAGCGGGTTCTTCTCATACGGATAGTTGATCGTCGCCTTCGGCTTGAAGAAGTAGCGCAGCGTCTTCGCATGGGCGAGGACGAACTCGTACAGCGTGAAGGATTTGACGAATTGAGCGACGGACATCATTCGCTCCTTTCCGTGATTGGAATCGGCGTTTCGTTGAGGATCATCCGGCGATGGCCGGTGCCGCTCGCATCCCAGTCGCGAGCGGGGCCGCGCTCGCGCGACGAATATTCGGCCTCATCCGGCTTGGCCGGGTCGAAGATGACGGTGTAGCGTTGGGTGTTCATGAAATACATATCGAGCACGAGCCGGTCGTCCTCCGGTGAACGCGTCACGCCCGAAAACAGAAGCCTGTTGCGAACGGTTTCGCCGTCGGCTTGGGCGATGTCGACAATCGGGTCGGCGCCGTCCTGCTCCCAACTGTCGAAATAGAATGTCTCGCGGAAGCGCCGAGAACGCGGCTCCACCTGCTCGATCGGGCGAGACTGCACGGCATTCTCGAAATGCGGGCGGCGATCCGAATAACGGACATGGCAATCGGCGATCCCCGCCGATGCGGGAACCCGGCCGACGCTATGCGACAGCTGTTCGGGACCGGATTGCGCGGCGGCGAGCGCAAGGACGAGCGGCATCATGTCGATCATGATTGCGGCTCCTCGGGCGTCTCTTCCTGCGGAGCGTGCGCGACGCATTCGCCGCTGCCTTCGAACGGCTGGATGCGACGGATGGTGGCCGGGACGCGCGGGTTCGGCGGCGGCGCGACGCCTTCGATGGCGTATCGGGCACGGCCCGTTGCGCGATCATGGCCGGTCACGTCGAGCGTCACGACGAGGTCCCTGGGGCCACGCCGATGCGCGGTCGACTCCCGGATCGTCCAGGTCAGGCGCAACCCTTCGTCCAGCGATCCCTCGACGCTCTCGAAATTGCCCGTGCCATAGGGCCAGTGCATGCTGTGGCCCGACACGCGATATTGCGGTTCCTCGCCGTTCCAAACGGAAAGATCGAACGCGCCGCAATCCAGCACGTCCGAGGGTCCGGCCGACGCCAGCGCGAAAAGGGCGAGAAACGCGCTCACTGTGCGCCTCCCTCGACCATAGCATCGCGACGGCGCACGCAATAGCCGTCCGACGATGCGACGCTCGTGATCGGGGCGGACGGATCGGATTCACTACGCATCCGGTAACTTGCGGTGCCGCTCGCGGCGTTGAATCGGACGATATCGAGCATCGTCTCGCCACCGTCCTCCCTCTGCCAAAAGAGGCTGAGATTGCCGTCGAGCGATCCGACGACGGAACCGGGCCGCTCGGGCACAGCGAGCCCGAAAATCGCATAGCCCCGCTCGCCATCGGTGCTGGCGGGCACGAACAGCGAGAATGCCGGCCCGTTGTCGCGCGTGCAGACGAGCGTCGTCCCCTGCGCGGCCAGCGAGGCTTCGTTGACCAGAAAAAAGGCGAGAAGCGAGATCAAATGCCGTACCTCGTGAACATTAGATAGCCCGAAATCGCGACGACGAAGATCAGGCTGAGCGGCAGGAAGACCTTCCAGCCGAGGCGCATCAGCTGGTCGTAGCGGTAGCGCGGCACTGTCGCCTTCACCCAGCTGAAGATGAAGAAGAAGAGCAGGATCTTGGCGAACAGCCAGAAGATGCCGGGCACGGCGTAAAGCGGCGCCCAGTCGATCGGCGGCAGCCAGCCGCCCCAGAACAGCACCGCGTTGAGCGTGCACATCAGGAGCACATTGGCGTACTCGCCGAGCCAGAAGAGCGCGAAGCTCATCGACGAATATTCGGTCTGGTAGCCCGCGACGAGCTCGCTCTCCGCCTCGGTCAGGTCGAAGGGCGCGCGCGCGGTTTCGGCCATCGCCGAGATCAGGAAGACGATCGCCATCGGGAAGATCAGCGGATTGAAACCGAAAGCATTGATGAAGCCGAAAATATGGCCTTCCTGCGCGGCGATGATCGCCTGCAGGTTGAACGACCCGGCCCACATCACGACGGCGAGCAGCACAAAGCCGATTGACACCTCGTAACTCACCATCTGCGCGGCGGCACGCAAGGCACTGTAGAACGGGTATTTGGAGTTGGACGCCCAGCCCGAAATCACGACGCCGTAGACGCCGAGCGAACTGGCCGCGAG
>NZ_CAKZNF010000009.1 GCF_937129435.1 uncultured Parasphingopyxis sp.
CGGCGTGACGGCCGAGAGCAGGTTCGGTGCCCGGTCCGTCGGCCGATAGGCGCGGCCGTCCGGCCAGGCCGTCTTCCCACCGGCTTCTTCGAGAAACAGCGCCCCCGCGGCGTGATCGTACGGCATGGTCCGCGCAAACAGGCTGATGTCGTTCGTACCAAGGGCGATTCGCGGATATTGCTCGCCCGCACAACGTGGAATGGTCGCGATCTGCAGTTTTCCATCGGCGCGCATTTCGATGTCGCGGCGCTGTTCTTCCTCCATGAAATAGACTCCGATCGCGGCACTCGGCAGGCTGCGCAGGCTCGTCTGCGTCACGATCCGGTCGCCGTTGATATAGGCGCCGCGGTCGCGTGCCGCGTAGCAGGTACGCGATTGGATCGGGTCGAAGATCCAGCCTGCCTGCACCTCGCCACCGTCTATCAACGCAATCATGATCGCAAAGGGCGAGATTCCTTCGCTGAAGTTCTTCGTCCCGTCGAGCGGATCGATCAGCCAGACCATGCCGTCTCCCAGCGTATCGAGCAGCCGTGGATCGTCCGCGGCGCCTTCTTCGCCGACGATGCGAGCTTCCGGCAACAGCTGCGTCAGCCCTTCGGCCAGCACCGCTTCGCTTTCGCGATCGACGATCGTGACGATGTCTCCCGGCGCCTTTTCGGCGATCTGATGATCGGCAAGCTTGCGAAATCGCGGAAGGATGATCTCGCTCGCCACCTTGCGCATCAACATCGCGACCTGCTCGCTCAGGATCGGGCTCATGAACGATAATCGGCGTTGATCGAGATATAGCCGTGCGTCAGATCGCAGGTCCAGACGGTCGCCCGGCCCTCGCCGAGCCCGAGATCGATCTGAATGGCGACCTCTTCGCCCTTCAGGTGCGCGGCGACGGGCGCTTCGTCATAATCGGCAAGCGGCTGACCGTTGCGCGCGGCCCAGATGCCGCCGAAGCCGATCGAGAGCCGGTCGCGATCCGCTGGCTCGCCAGCCTTGCCGACGGCCATCACGACCCGGCCCCAATTGGCGTCCTCACCTGCGATCGCGGTTTTCACGAGCGGCGAGTTGGCGACTGCGAGGCCGATGCGGCGCGCGCTTACATCGTCGACCGCGCCGGATATTTCGACGGAGATGAATTTCGTGGCGCCTTCGCCGTCGCGAACGACAAGTTGCGCCAGTTCGCGGCATAGCTCGCCAAGCGCGGCGGCGAAGGCGTCGGCACCCGGATCGTCAAAGGACGAGAGAGGCGCATTCCCTGCTCGTCCGGTTGCGAATGCCAGGACGGTGTCGCTCGTCGAAGTGTCGGAATCGACAGTAATGCAGGAGAAACTCTCCTCATTCGCCGCCGATAGCATTTGTTGCAGAAAGCCCGGCTCGATCGCCGCATCGGTGAAGATATAGCCGAGCATCGTCGCCATGTCGGGGGCGATCATGCCGGACCCCTTGATAATCGCCGCGAGCGTGACCGTTTTGTCGCCCACGACCGCCTGTGCCGTTGCTCCCTTGGCGAAGGTGTCGGTCGTGCCGATGGTCTGGGCGGCCTCCTCCCACGAACAGGGATCGCTGCCCAGAACGGCCTCGATACCTGCCCTGGCACGACCCTTCGGCAGCGGCACGCCGATGACGCCGGTCGAGGATACGAACACCTGTTCGCGTGGGCATCCGAGATGAGCGGCGACCTGATCCATGATCGCCTCAACGGCCTCGCGGCCGCGATAGCCGGTAAAGGCGTTCGAATTGCCCGCGTTGACGATGAGCGCGCGAGCCCGTCCCTGCACGATGTTTTCACGGCCCAGCTCGACCTCGAACGAGCAGCAGACGTTGCGCGTGAAAACGCCCGCGACGGCGGTTCCCTCGGCCAGTTCGACATAGGTCAGGTCGCATCGATCCCAGTCCTTGTAGTGCGCGCGCGCGATGCGCGGCGTTGCGCCTCCGATTTCGGGCATGTCGGGAAAGGGCCGGGCCAGAGGCGAAGGTTCAAGCTCCATGCGGTGCGATTAGCCCATCGCCCGGCGAGTGCAAGGGACGGCCGGTGCTTCCAGGCCGTACAATTGGCAAGCGCCACGCATGGCGATAAAGTCCGTGCACGGGTCGGCAAGGATTGGGGGAACGACATGATTCTCACATCGACCGCGCTTGCCGCGATCCTGTTCGCACAGCAGCGCATGAGCGATCCGTCGACATGGTGGAGCGCGGACGCCTATCCGGCGGCGGCCGTCGCGGCTGGCGAAAGCGGCAGCGTGACAGTCGTTTTCGACATCGGCCATGACGGCCGGGCGCGCGATTGCGAGGTCGTCATGTCGCCGAGTGATCGCTTGGGCGATGCGACGTGCGACCTGGTCGAGGAACATGCGCGCTATGCGCCGATTGCGCTGGGCGAGGTCCCGGGCGATAGGCCTGGCCGGGGTAGGGGGCGCGGCCGTGGACGGGGCCAGGACCGTCAAGGCCCCGTTTCACAATCTACCGCAATCCTACGTGACCGGATCACCGCCGACTGGACGCTCGACAGCACAAGGCCGGATGTATCCTTCGATACCGATTATGGCGGGGCGATGCCGGTCAATTCGCCGCGCGGCTGGGTCGTTGCCGGCGAATTGCCGCCCGACGAGGTCGACAGAACGTCGCCGGGCCGCGTTGCCGTGGCGTTCCGCATCGGCAGCGACGGCAGGGCTTTCGCGTGCCGTGCCAGCACCCCCAGCGGCAGCAGGACGATCGATCGGCAAATCTGCTCGCAGATCGAGCAAAGGGCGCGGTTTCAGGCACCGGTGGACAGGACCGGCCAGCGCTTCGGCACAGAAGGGCGAACGACGGTGACCTGGTGTTCGACGCAGGGCGATAGCTGTTGATCCGTCGCCCGCGCGATAATTGACTATTCCCATCGCCGCACCTACATCGCGCGCCTAGGATTTTCGGGGCTTTTCGCGCCGCATACGGCAGGGCCGCCCCACCCATATTACGTCAGGAAAGCGCATGTTCGGCGGTGTCGCCAAGGCCATATTCGGATCGAGCAACGACCGGTATCTGAAGAAACTCGACAAGATCGTGGCGCAGGTCAATGCGCTGGAGCCGGACATCCAGGCATTGTCGGATGACGCGCTCAGCGATCAGACCGCGAAACTGAAGGGCCGGCTGACCGAAGGCGAGACGCTCGACGACATTCTGCCCGAAGCCTTTGCGACCGTGCGCGAAGCCGCCGTTCGCACGCTCGGGATGCGCCATTTCGATGTGCAGATCATCGGCGGTATCGTCCTGCATCGCGGCGAGATCGCGGAAATGCGGACCGGCGAGGGCAAGACGCTCGTCGCGACGCTGGCGGTCTATCTGAATGCGCTCGACGAAAAGGGCGTCCACGTCATCACCGTGAACGACTATCTCGCCCGGCGCGACGCGGAATGGATGGGGCAGGTTTACGAATTTCTGGGTCTCGACGTCGGCGTAATCGTGCCGAACCTGCCCGAGGCCGACCGGCGTGCCGCCTATGCCGCCGATATCACCTATGGCACCAACAACGAATTCGGCTTCGATTATCTTCGCGACAATATGAAATATTCGCGCGAGCAGATGGTCCAGCGGCCGTTCAATTTCGCGATCGTCGACGAGGTCGACTCGATCCTGATCGACGAAGCGCGCACGCCGCTCATTATTTCCGGCCCGACCGAGGACAAGTCCGAGCTCTATATCGGCGTCGATGCGGTCGTGAAGCAGTTCGAAGAGGACGATTACGAGCTCGACGAGAAGCAGCGTTCGGTGACGCTGACCGAGGACGGCACCGAAAAGGCCGAACGGATGCTCGAGGCTGCCGGGCTACTCGAGGGTGAGAATCTCTACGATTTCGAGAACACGCAGGTCGTTCACCATCTGCAGCAGGCGCTGCGCGCGAACATCCTGCAGAAGCGCGACAAGGATTATCTCGTCAAGAATGACGAGGTCGTGATCATCGACGAATTTACCGGGCGCATGATGGAGGGCCGCCGCTGGTCCGACGGCCTGCACCAGGCGGTCGAGGCCAAGGAAGGCGTGCCTATCAAGCCGGAGAACCAGACGCTCGCGTCGATCACCTTCCAGAACTATTTCCGCATGTATCCGAAGCTGTCGGGCATGACGGGCACGGCGCTCACCGAAGCGCCCGAATTTTTCGACATCTACAAGATGAACGTGACGACGATCCCGACCAACGTGCCGGTGCAACGGATCGACGAGGTCGATCAGTTCTACAAGAACGAACAGGACAAGTTCGGCGCCATCACAACCGCGATTCGCGAGGCGCGCGACAAGGGGCAGCCTGTGCTTGTCGGCACGGTTTCGATCGAGAAATCGGAGATGCTGTCCGAATTCCTGAAAAAGGAGAAAGTCGCGCACGAGGTTCTGAACGCGCGGCATCACGAACGCGAGGCCGGGATCGTGGCCCAGGCCGGGCGGCTCGGTGCCGTCACCATCGCAACGAACATGGCGGGCCGCGGCACGGACATTCAGCTGGGCGGCAATGTCGACTTTCGCGTCGCGGACGAGTTGGCCGACATGGCCGAAGGGCCCGAGCGCGATGCCGCCGTTCAGAAGATCAAGGACGAGGTCGCATCCGAGCGCGAAAAGGTTCTCGAGGCAGGTGGCCTTTTCGTGCTGGCTACCGAACGGCATGAAAGCCGCCGCATCGACAACCAGTTGCGCGGCCGTTCGGGCCGTCAGGGCGATCCGGGGCTCTCCCGTTTCTACCTCTCGCTCGACGACGATCTGCTCCGCATTTTCGGACCGCAGACCATGTTCGCGAAGATGGTCCGCAGCAATCTCGAAGAGGGCGAGGCGATCGTCAGCCCCTGGGTCGCGAAGGCCATCGAAACGGCTCAGAAAAAGGTCGAAGCGCGCAACTACGACATCCGCAAACAGGTCGTCGAATATGACGACGTCATGAATGATCAGCGGAAGGTGATCTACGAACAGCGCGGCGACATCATGGATGCCGAGGATATCGGTGACGTCGTGATCGACATGCGCGAGGAAACGGTGAACGGGATCGTCGCCGATCATTGTCCGCACGGCACCTTCCCCGAGCAATGGGATATCGAGGGGCTCAAGGAGCGTGTCGACGAGATATTGGGGCAGAATCCTGATCTCGATGCCTGGCTTCAGGAAGAGGAAATCAGCCCCGAAATCATCGAGGAACGACTGCTCGAGCGCGCCAACGCGCAGGTCGCGGAAAAATCGAAGGACATCCCGGAAAAAGACTGGAAATCCATCGAAAAGAGCATTTTGCTGCAAGTTCTTGATGTGCAGTGGAAAGAGCATCTCTCGACGCTCGATTCGCTGCGATCGATCATTCACCTTCGCTCCTACGCGCAGAAAAAGCCGATCGACGAATATAAGCGCGAAGCCTTTGCGATGTTCCAGCGGCTGCTGACGACCGTGCGCGAGGAAGTGACGCGAACGCTCGCCTTTGCACGCTTCCAGCAGACACAGGCCCCGCCGCCGCTGCCCGAACTGCCCGATTTCATCACCACGCATATCGATCCGCTGACCGGCGAGGACGATACGAACGATCTCGATGCCGGGCAGCTCGGTGTGCTGGCCGACACATTGCCGAAGCGCCAATCGATCGGCGCGGCCGAACTGGGCGACAATCCGGAAGATTGGCAGGGTAAGGTCAGCCGGAACGCGCCATGCCCGTGCGGCTCCGGACGCAAGTTCAAGCATTGCCACGGTGCGTTGGGCTGAGGCGTGATCCCGGGGGAAGGCCTTGAGTGAGCAGTCCCCCGAAGACGCCCTGACGCGCGCAAACGACGCGCTGCAACGCGGCGATTTTCTTGCCGCCTATGATGCGGCGATGTCGGCGCGCGGCGAAGGAATCACCGATCGGCGACTCGATTATGCGGCGGTCCTGGCGCTCGCGCGGATGGGTGATGCCGAACTTGCACTCGAACTCTATGAGAAAACCGGGCTGGCCGTTGCCGACGATGTCGACATGCTCTCGCTTGAAGGCCGGCTGAAGAAGGACCTTGCCGAACAGGCGGCCGAAGCAGAACGGCCGCGGCTATTTGCCGAAGCCAGCGAGGCCTATCTCGGTGTCTACACGATCAAGGGCGGCTACTTCCCGGCGATCAACGCGGCGACTACCGCGATGCTGGCGGGCAAGACCGAGCAGGCGCATCGTCTGGCCCGGGAAATCCTGAACGATCCGGAAATTGTCGATCCGATCGGCTATTACGCGACCGCGACCAAGGCCGAGGCCCATCTGCTGCTCGGCGATGCCGACGCGTCGTTCGATACCATGAAGCAGGCGGCGGCTTGTGCCGATGCCGGGGTGGGGCCCAAGGCTTCCACCTGTAACCAGATGATTCTGATTGCCAGCATCCTACCCGACCGCGCCGAAGCCGTGGCGCCGCTGGTTGAGTTGCTGCGCCCCGCGCCGGTTGTCTTTTACACCGGCCATATGTTCGCGGAGGATACAGCGAGCGAAGCGGTCTTGCGCGAGCGTATCGATGCAGAACTCGACGATATCGAGCCGTCCGCCGGCTATGGCGCGCTCGCTTGCGGCTCGGATATCCTTGTGGCCGAAGCATTGATCGAGCGGGGCTGCGAGCTTCACGTCGTGCTGCCTTTCGACCAAGGCGATTTCGTCGCGCAATCGGTCGAGCCGGGCGGGCCAGGCTGGGTCAAGCGCTTCACCTACTGTCTCGACGCGGCACATACGGTGAGCTTCGCGACCGACATGACCTTTATCGGCGATCCGCAGCTGTTCACCTATGGTTCGAGCGTGGCCATGGGGCTGGCCCTTATGCGCGCACGGCACTTGCACACCCATGCAATCCAGCTTGCGATCCTCGAGAGCGAAGACGGTATCAAGCCGGCCGGGACCGCGAAGGATGTGGCGCTCTGGAGAGAACTCGACAACGAGACCCGCCTCATCGATCCGGGCGCGATTGATCGCAATTTCAAGCGGCCGCCGTCCATCGCCATGCCGAAGGGCGTGAGCCGCGTTGCCCATTCCATGATATTCGCCGATTTCGAAGGCTTCTCGAAACTCGACGAGCCCGTGCTCCCGGTCTTCGTATCGGAAATCCTGGGGACGATCGGCACCGTGCTCGATCGCCATGACCACAATGTCCTGTATCGCAACAGCTGGGGCGATGCGCTTTACGCCGTGGTCAGCGATCCTGTCGATGCCGCCGAAATTGTGCTCGAACTTCAGGCTGCGCTGAGCGACATTCCGCAACAGCTGAGCGATTGCGCGGGCGAATGCGGGATGCGGATCAGCGTGCATCACGGCCCGATCTATACGGCGCATGACGGGGTGATGGGGCGGATGTCCTTCTTCGGCACCGAAGTGACGCGGACGGCGCGGATCGAGCCGGTCACGCCCAAGGGGGAAGTCTACACGACCGAAGCCTTCGCCGCGATGCTGGCGCTGCAGAATGAGCGGCGCTACGGCACCCACTATGTCGGGCGGATCGATCTGGCGAAGAACTACGGCCAGCTCGCGATGTACAAGCTGAGCCGACAGGGCGATTGAATCGCGCTCAGGCGCCTAGATCTATTGGGATTTTCAAGGAGAAGATGGCTCCCCGGGTCTGATTCGAACAGACGACCGAGCGGTTAACAGCCGCTTGCTCTACCACTGAGCTACCGGGGAACGCCGCCTTGCGGAAGCGGGCCTATAGCAACGGCTTTACCGCCCCGCAAGCGCCTCAGACCATGAATTGTTCCATCGCGATCCGCTCGTCGAGGGCGTGCTCCGGATCGAACATCAGCGTCAGGGTGAGCGAGGTATCGAGACACACTTCGACCGTCGCAACGTCGCGCACTTCGCGCTGGTCGGCCACCGCACTGACCGGCCTTTTGACCGGTTCCAGCACGCGAAAACCGATGCGGGTCTGATCGGGCAGAATCGCACCGCCCCACCGCCTAGGCCGGAACGGACTGATCGGTGTCAGCGCAAGCATTTGCGAATCGAGCGGCAGGATCGGCCCATTTGCCGACAGATTATAGGCCGTCGATCCCGCGGGTGTGGCAACGAGGACGCCGTCGCAAAACAGTTCCTCGATAACGACATTGCCGCCCGCCGACACTTCGAGCTTTGCCGTCTGCCGCGTTTCGCGCAGCAGCGAGACTTCGTTGATCGCAGGGCTCGAAATAACCTCGCCCTCGACGGTCGTTGCATCCATGCGGATCGGCGTCACGTCGAAGCTCTTCGCCCGGTTCAGCCGCTCGCGTAGCCCGTCCGGGCGCCATTCGTTCATGAGGAAGCCGACAGTGCCGCGGTTCATGCCGAACACCGGGCAGATCCGGTTGACCTCGAGCATGTGAT
This sequence comes from uncultured Parasphingopyxis sp., assembly GCF_937129435.1. Classification (GTDB taxonomy): domain Bacteria; phylum Pseudomonadota; class Alphaproteobacteria; order Sphingomonadales; family Sphingomonadaceae; genus Parasphingopyxis. The sequence goes on from NZ_CAKZNF010000009.1 coordinate 8,291, forward strand.
GCAGCGTCTGCAGCATGAAGCCGTCGCCGCCAAGCGCGATGACGCGATCGGCTTCCTCCAACGGCACGAAACTGTATTTTTCGCGCAGCTCCGCCTCGGCCTCCTGCGCGGCTTCTGCCGGCGAGGCCAGCAGCGCGTAATTCTCGTCGGCAATCATCCGCCCGTGACACTCATATGGCGTTCGACAGCAGGCTCGCCCGCACCGGGAGCGATCCTGAAATCATGGGCTTCGGGCTTCTGGAACATCGCCTTGTTCAGAAGGACGCTCGCGGCATCGACACCGCCCTCCCGCAGCGCGGATTTGAGGTCGAGATGATCGTCATGGCCAAGGCACATATAGATCCTGCCGGTCGCGGTCAGCCGGACACGATTGCAGCCTGCACAGAAATTGTTCGTGAGCGGCGTGATCATGCCGAGCTTCAATCCGAGTTCGGCGACCTGCCAATAGCGGGCCGGACCGCCGGTGCGCTCGGCCATGGGAAGAAGCGTGAAATCGCGCTCCAGTCTTTCGCGCACGCCGTCCAGGGGAAGGTAGCGGTCGGTCCGATCCTCGTCGATATGCCCGAGCGGCATGGTTTCGATCAATGTGAGGTCATGGCCCTGTTCCGCGCACCATCGCATCATCGGAACGATCTCGTCGTCGTTCAAGCCCTTGAGCGCGACCATGTTGATCTTGATCGCCAGTCCGGCGCGCTTTCCCGCTTCGATACCGCGCAGGGTCCGGTCGATATCGCCCCATCGGGTAATGTAGCGGAAGCAATCGGGATCGCGCGTATCCAGACTGACATTGATCCGCTCTATCCCCGCATCTTTCAGTTCGCGGGCGGAATCGGCGAGGCGGGTGGCATTGGTCGTCATCGTCAATTCGTCGAGGCCATCGTCCAGGCGCCGGCCCAGTCTCTTGGCGAGATCGGGAACGCCGGAGCGCACCAATGGCTCGCCCCCGGTCAGACGGATCTTGCGAACGCCCCGGGCGATGAAGAGATCGCAAAGCGCCTCGATCTCCTCGAAGCTCAGCACGTCGCGGCGCGGCACGAACTGCATCTTCTCCGCCATGCAATAGCGGCAGCGCAGATCGCAGCGATCGGTAACCGAAAGACGCAGATATTCGATCCGGCGGCCGAACCGGTCCGCCAGCAAGCGATCTCCGGCATGTGCGTTCATCGTCATGACGCTTCGGTAGAGGTGCGTCCGGTGCGCGGCAAGCCTGTGCACGCGCCGATTGGCGGGGCGGTGCGCGCTGGTTAAGAGGATCGCTTCATTGGGAAGACGAGAGCATGTCGGCCGAAACCGAAGATCAACATCGCCGCCCGCCGCTGTTCCTCGTCTCGTTTCGCCAGCGCGACGAACTCGCTTTGCTGGTCGAACGGGCAGGCTGGGCCGCTGTCTCCGCGCGCCGGATCGAGAAACTCGAACACCGATTTCTGCTGTCCGAAGCCCGCATCGCGCTGGTCGATGCACGGGGTGCTTTCGACGAGGGGATCGAAGCGCTACGAATTCTCTCCCAACCGGCAGAGGCCAATCTGGCCGCGCTTCTGGTCCTCGTCTCGCGCACCGATGCGGATCGGATCGGCGAATGCATGTCCGTCGGCGCGACGCATTTTCTCGCCAGTCCGTTCGGCGATGCTGAACTGGTTCAGGCGTTGCGCTTCGCCGATCGCTATGTGACGCGGCTCAGCGGTCATGGGCGGGAGCGCATCGGCAGCCATCGGCCGAAACAGCTTGGATGGACGCTCGGACCGGATGATCGCGTAACACTGTCCGCCGATTTGGCTGAAATGCTCCAGCCCAGTGGCGACACCCTTTCGCTAAGGGAATTCCTGGAATTGATCGGCGATGAGGACGATGCCGGCCAGGCGGCTGTTGCCAAGATGCGCCGCGGGGCTGAACTGGCTGTGTTCGCACACGCATTGCCGGAAAATAAGCGCGAACGTCTCATCCATACATTGACGGCTGACGGGGACGACATCGTCGCACGGATCGAGCGGCCGGATCGCCCGTTCGTCGCACGGGATCGCGTCCGCCGGGACGGTCTGACGGGACTGGCGGATTCCCACGGCGCGCTGGATTGGCTCGGCTCGGAAGCAGCCGGTGAGAACAGTGCCGCCTTGATCGTCATGGCCATCGAACGGTTCGAGCTCATCAACAAGGGCTTCGGGGAGCGCGCCGGCGACACGGTATTACGCACCATAGCGCGGCGGATAGAGAGGTTTGTCGGCGAAACAGGCCGCCGGAACCGGCTCATCGCCCGCATTGCCGGGGCCGAGTTCGCGATCGGCCTCGCGTCTTCCTCGAAACTGGACGAGGCGGCGGCGGTAGCGCGCGAATTGGTCGGCGTCCTTGAGAAACCCATCATCGTCGACGAACAGACCATCCGCGTGCGCGTGCGTGCAGGCGTCAGCCGGGCGGATGCGGCGATCGGGAACGCGGCGGCGATTCTGCGGCGTGCCCATACAGCGCTGGCCGAAGCCCGCGAAGCCGAAAACGGTGCAATCTATGTCATGGACGACGATGCCGTCGATCGCGCGTCGGACAGCACACGGCTGGAGGCCGATCTGTTGCCGGCGATGGAGGGCGACGAGATCGAAATCCTCTTCCAGCCTCAGGTCTCGGTCACGACCGGAGCGATCATCGGCGTCGAGGCGCTGTCGCGCTGGCGGCATCCGGTTTTCGGCGAAATGGGCGCGATGGCCCTGTTCGCCGCGGCCGACCGCGCGGATCGTGTGACCGATCTTTCGCGGCATGTGCTTGCAAAGGCTTTGGAACAGGCATCGAAATGGCCGGAGGAACTCGATGGCCTGCGGATCGCAGTCAACATTACCGCGGATGACATGGCGCAACCCGATTTTCTAACGGCGATCGAATCGCTGGTAGGAAAAGGCCGGATCACGCCGGACCGAATGACGCTGGAAATCACCGAAGGCGAATTGATTCGCGATCTTTCGGGCGCAGCGGCCGAGCTGGCCGAACTGCGCCAAGCCGGGTTCCGGATCGCGATCGACGATTTCGGCACGGGCTATTCGAGCCTCGCCTATCTCAAATCCCTCCCTCTCGACTATCTCAAGATCGATAGTGCACTGAGCCGCGACATCATGGGGGAGCGCCGGGACCGCATCGTTGTGCGCGGGATCATCGAAATGGCATTGTCGCTGGGTATGACGGTGATCGCGGAAGGCGTCGAATCCGAAGAGCAACTGGCCGCGCTCGCGCGAGAGGGATGTACGATCTATCAGGGTTTTCTGTGCGCGCCGCCCTTGCCATCGGATCGCCTGGCCGAGCTGATTGCAGCGCAGCCACACCGGCGCAAATAGCTTCGACCCTATAATCCCATTGCCGCAAATTGGCGGCGACGGGGATCGCTTCGGGACGGAATCTCGAGGCGGAGTGCGCGGTTACCGAAGTCGATGGATACGCGATCAAAGGCGCGCAACGCGTTCATGCCCAAGAGCATTGCCGGACGGTCGTCCAGTTCCAGTTGGTGGAAAAGTTCGGAATCGGCGAAGGCGATCGGCAATGCGTTGAGAACAACGCGCCCGATCCGAACGCGCTCGGCTATCGTATATTCCACGTCCATCGAAGTCCCGGTCACCGCTGTAACGTTTACGCGCTGATCCGCTTCCATCCTGCCGCGACGAACCAGGCGGTCGCGCAAGGCATAGTTGCCGATTGAGAAACTCGACCCGGTGTCGACGATGGCGGTGATGTTCGTGCCATCGATCTGCACATCGGCGAGAACAAGACGACCGAGACGCGTTCGGGCGCGAACGATGATGATATTCTGGCCGGAGGGATTCCGGTCACGAAAGCGCGAGGGCGTCAGCGTCATTTCGCGACGATCGAAATCGAGCACGACCTGATGGTCTTCCAGCGCATCGATCCCCAGCATGCCCGCAGCGCCGATATTGCGCCTCTCGAGCGCGGGCGCCTGAACGCCCTCCATTGTACGTTCGCCAAAGCCCATTTCGGGAATCAGAACCGTCGGCACACGCTGCACGTCCAGGACGGTCGAAAGGACGACATCGTCGCTCGCGTCCAGAAAAAGCATTTCGGCCAGCTCGCGCGATATGACCGTCCGCTCCGACCCGGTATCGATGATGAAGCGATAAGCGCCGATACCGCCGATACTGACGGGTACGGTCATGCGATCGTCATGCAATCGATCATAGTCGAGCGAATGGGATTCAGACTGATCCTGCGCGGCTTCGTCCCGCGCCTGCTCCGGCACGCCGCCCGACATGGTGAGCGACGCAATCGTTCCGATGATCCATCCGATGTCCATTGTGCCTCTCCAGCAATGGTGCCCGGGAGTTTACATCATTCGGCCTTTTGCGGGAGAATTTTCGACCAAGGTCAGCCTGCGGCCTTCGAAAGGCCTTTGGAAAGCTGCAAAATGCCGTTCAACCGCGCCTGTGGATCGCCCCAGTTTCGCGTGATGACCAGCTTGTGATCTGGCCGCAGGCGCGCGGTTTTTCCTATTCGCTCGACATAGGCGATCAGACCGGCGGGATCGGGAACGCGATCCTGGAAGAATGTCACGAGCGCACCGCGCGGGCCGGCATCGATCTTCGCCACATTCGCTTTTTTGGCGTTGAGTTTCGCCTCGATCACGCGAAGCAGGTTCTCGGTCGGCAGCGGCAACTTGCCGAACCGGTCGATCAGCTCGGCGGCGAACGCCTCGACCTCCTGACGATCCTCAAGGCCATTCATGCGGCGGTAAAGAGCCATGCGGAGGTCGAGATCGGGGACATAGTCTTCGGGGATCAGGATCGGCGCATCGACCGAAATCTGCGGCGACAGGTCGCGACTGCTTGCCTCAATCCCCGCATCCCCCGCCTTGGCGGCGACGATCGCGTCCTCGAGCATGGACTGATAGAGCTCGAAACCGACCTCCTTGATATGGCCCGACTGTTCATCGCCGAGCAGATTGCCGGCGCCGCGCTGATCGAGATCGTGGCTCGCGAGCTGAAAGCCCGCGCCCAGTGTTTCGAGATCGGAGAGGACGGACAGGCGCTTCTGCGCCGCCTCAGTCACCACGCGGTTGGCCGGCGTCGTCATATAGGCATAGGCGCGTTCCTTGGAGCGCCCGACGCGTCCGCGCAACTGGTAGAGCTGGGCGAGACCGAACATGTCGGCGCGGTGGATGATCAGCGTGTTGGCCGACGGAATATCGAGTCCGCTCTCGACGATCGTCGTTGACAGCAGCACATCGTATTTTCTGTCGTAAAAGGCGCTCATCCGCTCTTCGACCTGCGTCGGCGGCATCTGGCCATGGGCGATGACGAAGCTGATCTCGGGAACGTGTTCACGCAGGAACTCCTCGATCTCGGGCAGGTCGGCAATGCGCGGCGCGACGAAGAAGCTCTGGCCGCCGCGATAATGTTCGCGCAGCAGCGCCTCGCGCAGCACGACCGGGTCCCAGGGCATGACGTAGGTGCGCACCGCGAGCCGGTCGATCGGCGGCGTCTGGATGACGGAGAGTTCGCGCAGTCCGCTCATCGCCATTTGCAGCGTGCGCGGGATCGGCGTGGCGGTCAGCGTCAGCACATGCACGTCCGCCTTGAGCGCCTTGAGACGCTCCTTGTGGGTGACGCCGAAATGCTGCTCCTCGTCGACAATCACGAGGCCGAGCCGCTTGAAGTCGACCGACTTGGCAAGGATCGCATGTGTGCCGATGACGATATCGACATTGCCGCTGGCGAGTCCTTCGCGCGTCGCCTTGGCCTCGGCGGCAGGTACGAGGCGCGACAGGCGGCCGATCTCGACCGGGAAGCCCGCGAAGCGCTCGGTGACATTGGTGTACTGCTGGCGCGCGAGCAGGGTGGTCGGACACACGATGGCGACCTGCATCCCGCTCATCGCCGCGACATAGGCGGCACGCAACGCGACCTCGGTCTTGCCGAAGCCCACATCGCCGCACACCAACCGGTCCATCGGCTTGCCCTTGCCGAGATCGGCAACGACATCGCCGATCGCGCGTTCCTGATCGTCGGTTTCGGCATAGGGGAAGCGGTCGACGAACTGGGCGTAGTCGGAGTCGGGGAGTGCGCTCTCGGCTTCGCGCAGCGCACGCTTGGCGGCGGTGGCGATGAGTTCGCCCGCAATCTCGTGGATGCGATCCTTCATCTTCGCCTTGCGCCGTTGCCAGCCTTCGCCGCCCAGCCTGTCGAGCGACACCATACCTTCCGACGCGCCATAGCGTGACAGCACATCGAGATTTTCGACAGGAACGTAGAGCTTGTCGCCGCCCGCATATTCGAGCGCGACGCAATCGTGCGGTGCATCGCCGACGGGAATTGAAATCAGTCCCTCATAGCGGCCGATACCGTGCTCGGTGTGAACGACGAAATCGCCGGGCGAGAGCGTCGCCAGTTCGTTGAGGAAGGCGTCGGCATCCTTTTTTCGGCGCGTCCGGCGCCGCAGGCGATCGCCGAGCATGTCCTGTTCGGTGAGGACGGCGATGTCCCCGGCGGTGAAACCGTGATCGAGTGGAACGATGGCGTGGCTGAGATCGTGCGATTGCGCGTCGGACCAGCTGTCGGCGCTGTGCTCCACCTGCAGGCCGTGCTCGGCCATCAGTCCCGAAAAGCGGTTGCGCGCGCCTTCGGAATAGCTGCCCAGGACGACCTTCTTGCCCGATTGGCGGAGTTCGGCGACGTGATCGGCAATGGCGCGATAGACATTGGCGTCGCCCTTGCGCTCGGGCGCGAAGTCTCGCGCCGCCTGAGCGCCGAAATCGACGACGTGGTCGTTGTCAGGCTCGCGAAAGGGGCTGGCGATGTGGAGAGGGCGCCGTTCGATCCGCGTCGCCCAGTCATCGGCCGGGAGGTAGAGCGTTTCGGGATCGATCGGGCGATAACTTCCAGGATCGCCGCCAAGCGCCGCCTTGCGATTGCCGAAATAGTCCTCGATCGCGCCGAACCGCGCTTCCGCAGCCGCGGGCGTGCCATGGTCGCGCACGGTGACGGCGTCGTCGCCGAGATGATCGAACAGCGTGTCGAGCCGTTCCTCGAACAAAGGCAGCCAGTGTTCCATGCCTGCCAAGCGGCGGCCTTCGCTGATCGCCTGATAAAGCGGGTCGCCGGTTGCCGTGGCGCCGAACAACTCGCGATAGCCGGTCCGGAAACGGCGGATCGTGTCTTCCTCGAGTAGCGCTTCGGACGCCGGGAGCAGATCGAATCGCTCGACATTGCCGGTCGTGCGCTGATCGGTCGGATCGAACCGCCGCACTGTTTCGATCTCGTCACCGAAGAAATCGAGGCGGAGACCTTCTTCTTCGCCCGAAGGGAAAAGGTCGATGATGCTGCCTCGCACCGCAAATTCGCCCGCATCGGCGACGGTGTTGGTGCGGACATAGCCCTGACCCTGCAGCAGCATGATCAGCTTGTCGAATTCGATCCGTTCGCCGGGCGCAAGCGTGGCGGCGAGTTGGCGCAGCCTGAAGGGCGTAAGCGTGCGCTGGGTTGCGGCATTGACCGTGGTGACCAGCAGTTGCGGCCGTTCCGGCTCCGTGCCGAGGGCATGGAGCGCGGCGAGCCGTTCGGCCATGATGCGTAGGCTGGGGCTGGCGCGGTCATAGGGGAGGCAGTCCCAGGCCGGAAAGGCAACGATATCGATGTCGGGCGCGAACCAGCGCGCGGCATCGGCGAGCGCACGCATCGCATTGTCATCGGACGCGACATAGACTGCGCGCGCACCTCTTCCGGCAGCCAGCCGGGCGAGGTCGCTCATCAACAGCGGCAGGAAGCCCTGCGGCGCGCTCGCCAGCGTCATCGGCGCGGCGGCGGAAAGAAGAGGGGAGAGATCGGTCACAATGCCCTCCCCCTAGATGGGGGAGGGTTGGGTGGGGGTGACATCTCCGCAAGCGCCATCGCCCGAAGGTGCCTCACCCCACCCCAACCCCTCCCCATCAAGGGGAGGGGCTTTCCATCGCTGGACCAGCTTAAACGCGTCACTTCGACACCGGCACGAAATCCAGCCGCTGCATCCGCTCCATCATGTCGCCAGCAAATCTATCGGGCACCGGCTCGGTCTGCATCGCCCAGGCCATGATGTGCACATCGTCGAGATCGAGCAGCGATTCGAACCAGGCGATCTCTTCCTCGCTCCATCCGGCGGCATAATGGTCGTAATAGCCACCGATCAGCAGGTCGGCTTCCTTGGTGCCGCGGTGCCAGGCGCGGAACTTCAATCGTTTCAATCGGGTCTCGCGATCCATGCCGGCTCCACAACAAAAGGCCGGCAGGCGCTTTGAGGCCTGTCGGCGAACGGCTATCCATGTAGCCATGCGGCCCGACATTCTCAATCCGCTCTTCGCCGAGGTGCAGACGCTGAAAGGCGTGGGCAGCAAGCTTGCCAAGCCTTTGGCGCGGCTGAAGATCGAAACGGTGGGCGACCTGCTGTTCCACCTGCCGACCGGCTGGATCGACCGCAAACGCGTCGAAACGCTCGATATGGAGGATGCGGGCGGAACGATCGCGACAGTGGTGACGCCGGTCGATTATCGTCAGTCAGGCCCGCGCAGCCCCATGAAGGTGCACGCGACCGACAAGGACGGCAACTATGTCAGCCTCGTCTATTTCAACAATCCGGGCTGGGCGAAAAAGCAACTGCCGCTGGGTGAGCCCAAGGCCGTGTCGGGGCGGCTCGATCTTTACGGGCAGGAATTGCAGATCGTCCATCCCGAGATCGTCCTGCCGCCAGAGGAGCTGGACACGATCCCGAAGCGCGAGCCGGTCTATCCGCTCGCCGAGGGACTGACGAACAACCGGCTGCGGCAGCTGATCGAACAGGCCGAGGAGCGGGTGCCCGACCTCTCCGAATGGATCGAACCGAGCGTTCTCACGCGGGAAGGCTGGCCGGCATGGAAGGCGGCGCTCGAGACGGTCCACCGCGAACCGGCGAACGAGGCCGTGCAGCGACGGCTTGCCTATGATGAAATCTTCGCCAACCAGCTGGCGCTGAGCCTCGTGCGCGCGGCCTCTCGGCGGCGGCGCGGCACGCCGCTGATCGGCGACGGGCGGCTGCGCGACAGTCTCGACCTTCCCTATACGCCGACCGGCGCGCAGCGGCGTTCGGTTCAGGAAGTGTCAGACGACATGGCACAGGATCGGCCGATGCTGCGGCTCCTTCAGGGCGATGTCGGCGCGGGCAAGACGCTGGTCGCAGTGATGGCGTTGCTGATCGCGGTCGAAGCAGGGGCGCAGGGAGCGCTTCTTGCGCCGACCGAGATCCTCGCGCGCCAGCATTATGAAAGCGTGCGCGAAATGCTGCGGGGCTTGCCGGTCGAGGTCGCAATTCTCACGGGCCGCGACAAGGGCAAGGCGCGCGAAGCGACGCTGATGGGGCTCGCCGACGGGTCGATCGACATCCTGATCGGTACGCACGCCATCTTTCAGGAGGCGGTGAAATACCGCAATCTTGGCCTGGCCGTGATTGACGAACAGCATCGCTTCGGTGTCGCCCAGCGGATGATGCTCGCGGAAAAGGCAGAACGGCCGCCGCATCTTCTGGTGATGACCGCAACGCCGATTCCGCGCACGCTGACGCTCACCCATTATGGCGAGATGGACGTGTCGCGGCTCGACGAGATGCCGCCGGGGCGCCAGCCGATCGAAACGCGGGTGATGAATGCGAACCGGCTCGACGAGATCGTCGACGCGCTCGGTCGCCATGTCTCGGGCGGGGGGCAGGCCTATTGGGTCTGTCCGCTGGTCGAGGAAAGCGAGAAGGTCGACCAGGCGGCGGCCGAGGATCGGGCGAAGGTGCTTCAGGCGCGCTTCGGCCAGGAGCGGGTCGGTCTCGTCCATGGCCGGTTGAAGGGCGAGGAGAAGGACGCCATCATGGCACGTTTCCAGTCGGGCGAGCTGGCGGTCCTTGTAGCGACGACGGTGATCGAGGTTGGCGTCGATGTTCCCAATGCGACTTTGATGATCGTCGAGGGGGCCGATCGGTTCGGACTGGCGCAGCTCCATCAGCTGCGGGGCAGGGTCGGTCGCGGCGATCAGCGGTCGGTGTGCCTTTTGTTGCGCGGAGATGCGCTGAGCGAGACGGCAAGGGCCCGGCTCGCTTTGCTCCGCGAAACCAATGACGGCTTCCGGATTGCGGAGGAGGATCTCCGGCTACGCGGCGCCGGCGAAATCCTTGGCACGCGGCAATCGGGTGACGTCGGCTTCCGGATCGCGACGCCCGAACAGGTCGCCGATCTCGCGCCGATGGCAACGGACGATGCACGGCTGCTGATCGAGCGCGAAGGGGGGCTCGAAAGCGAACGCGGACAGGCTGCCCGCACCGCCCTTTATCTGTTCAAGCGCGATGCGGCGGTGCCTCTCCTGCGATCCGGCTAATCTGCGGCGCGCTAACCGTTGGCCCGGCGCGGCGCGGCGTCGAGCAATTCGCGATAGCCGCGCACGTCGAAAGGCCGGATGAACTCGGCGCCGATCCGATCGCTGAGCGACCAGACGATGCGGGCGTTCACTTCGCCGATCATTGGCAGTTGCAGGCGGACCAGCGTGCCTTCGCGATAACCTACGGGAGAGATCGCCATGAAGCCGAAAGGCGAGAGATTGCCGATCAGGACTTCATGCGCTTCTTCATTCGGCTCGTGCAGTTCCGCCTTGATCGAAACGGCATCGCGTTCGGCACGACGCTTTTCGACGTCGAAAATGTGCTGGGCGAGGGGCTGTGCTCCCATGGCGAAAACTCCAATATGCGACTCTTGGAGCATCATCATGCACAACCACACTTAAGCGGTTGGAAAACGGCGGCGTTAACACCGTATTGAGCATGGCCGTTCACGCCGTTCCGGCCCGGAATTTCGCGGCGGAGAGCGGTTTTACGCCGAAACGATTACACCATGTTTTTTCTTGCCTGCGGAAAGGCGAACGGGCTCATTTCCCGCAGAAACCGTAGCGTTTTCATCTCCGACCTTCTCGCCGTCTATGCGCGCGCCGCCGCCGCGGATCAGCCGCCGTGCTTCGCCCTTTGAAGCCACGAGCCCGAGTTCGACCATCGCGTCCAGCACGCCGATTTCGCCTGCCACCGCAAGCGTCGGCAGGTCATCGCCTGTTCCGCCCTGTTCGAAGGTTTCGCGCGCCGTGGCCTCCGCATCGCGCGCGGCCTGTTCGCCGCGGCACATGGCGGTGACTTCGTTCGCCAGACGCACCTTGGCGTCATTGATTTCGGCGCCCTCGAGCGCTTCGAGCCGGCGCACCTCGTCCAGTGGCATATCGGTAAACAGCCGCAGAAAGCGGCCAACATCGCGATCGTCGGTGTTTCGCCAATATTGCCAGAAGTCATAGGCGGGCAGTTGCTCCTCGTTGAGCCACACGGCGCCCGAGACCGACTTGCCCATCTTCTTCCCGTCCGCCGTCGTGATCAGCGGCGCGGTGACGCCGTAAAGCTCTGCGCCGTCGATCCGGCGGGCAAGCTCGATGCCGTTGACGATATTGCCCCATTGATCGCTGCCGCCGAGCTGCAGCTTGCAGCCGTAATCGCGCGAAAGTTTCAGAAAGTCGTAGGCCTGCAGGATCATGTAATTGAATTCGAGGAAGGTCAGCGGCTGTTCGCGGTCGAGGCGGAGCTTGACCGAATCGAAGGTCAGCATCCGGTTGATCGTGAAATGCTTCCCGACATCGCGGAGGAGATCGATATAGCTGAGCTCCGACAGCCACTCGTCATTGTTGATGAGAATGGCCCCGGTCTTGCTGTCGTTGAAGCGAAGAATGCGGGCAAAGCTGTCGTGAATCGAGGCGATATTGGCTTTGAGCACCTCGTCGGTCAGTAGCTTGCGGACATCGTCCTTGCCCGAGGGATCACCCACCTTTGCCGTGCCGCCACCCATGATGACGATCGGCCGATGGCCGGCCTGCTGAACGCGGCGGAGAAGCATGATCGAGGCAAGGTTGCCGACATGGAGCGAGGGCGCCGTCGGATCGAAGCCGACATAACCCGTAATCGTCTCCTTTGTGGCCAATGCGTCCAGCGCCCCGGCGTCCGTAAGCTGGTGGATGTGGCCGCGTTCCTCCAGGAGGCGCAGGAGATCGGATTGGAAATCGCTCATGATGCGCGGGCGGTTAGCATGGGGAAACCTGCATCGCTACCATTACCGATCGCCCTGAGCTTGTCGAAGGGCCGTCCTATCTTCTAGGTCGAAACAGTAAGTGCAACCCTTCGACAAGCTCAGGGTAATCGGGTTCTATGCGGTTTAATCTCTCACCCCATCCCACGACGCCCAGCGAAATCGTGAAGGGTATCGAAGTTCAGCACGAATGGAAGGAGCGCGACACGCTCTGGCTGCGCTATGTCGTCGATTGCCCGGTCGACAACCTGACTCTGCCCGATCCCGCAAATCGCGAACGGTGCGACAATCTCTGGCAAGCGACCTGTTTCGAACTGTTCCTGCGCGAACCCGGGGCTGTGCCCTATGACGAGTATAACTTTTCACCATCGAGCCAATGGGCGGCATACGCGTTCAACGATTTCCGCGAAGGCGCCCGCGATCTGAATCTCCCTGAACCGCCGCAGATCGAGCTTGACGCCGGGGACAGTTTCTTTGCGCTTGAAGTCGATCTGACGTTGCCGCCCGATCGCATATATCAGATCATTCGCGCCGCGATCTCGGCGATTATTGTCGATACGGACGGCAACAAAACCTATTGGGGCTACCATCATCCGCCTGGCGATCCCGAATTCCATCATGCCGATTGCTTTGCTGCCGAATTGACGCCACCGGGTGCCGCATGAAATTCGGTATCGATCATCTTCTCGCCGACCCTGAGCTGCGTAAGCCGCTGGAGGGTCGACGCGTTGCCTTGCTGGCCCATCCGGCCTCGGTGACGGAAGACCTGACCCACAGCCTCGACGCGCTGATCGCGGCGGGCGTCAACGTCACCGCCGCCTTCGGCCCGCAGCACGGGATCAAGGGCGACAAGCAGGACAATATGGTCGAGACCGAGGATGCGACCGATCCGGTCTATGGCATCCCGGTGTTCAGCCTTTACGGCGAGGTGCGGCGGCCGACCGGCCAGTCTATGCATACCTTCGATACCGTGCTGATCGACCTGCAGGACCTGGGTTGCCGAATCTACACCTTCATCACGACGCTGCTTTATATGGTCGAAGCCGCCGCCGGGAGCGGCAAGGCGGTTTGGGTGCTCGACCGGCCCAATCCGGCGGGCCGGCCTGTCGAAGGGCTGACGCTACGCCAAGGCTGGGAAAGTTTCGTTGGCGCCGGACCGATGCCGATGCGGCACGGGATGACGATGGGCGAACTCGGTTACTGGTTTGTCGACCATTTCAACCTTGACGTCGATTATCGGGTGATCGAGATGGAAGGCTGGCGCCCCGATGATTCGTCCGGTTTCGGTTGGCCGCTCGACGAGCGCATCTGGATCAATCCGAGCCCCAACGCCGCGAACCTCAACATGGCGCGCGCCTATGCCGGGACGGTGATGCTCGAAGGCGCGACGCTGAGCGAGGGCCGGGGAACGACGCGGCCGCTCGAAATCTTCGGCGCCCCCGGTATCAATGCCCGCGCCGTGCTGGCGAAGATGGAGCGCCTCGCGCCGGACTGGCTCGCAGGCTGCACCTTGCGCGAAATCTGGTTCCAACCGACCTTTCACAAACATGTCGGCGAACTGTGCCATGGCGTCCATATCCATGCCGAAGGGGCGGGATACGATCACAAGGCGTTCAAGCCGTGGCGGCTCCAGGCACTGGCTTTCAAGGCGATCCGAAAACTGTATCCGGACTATTCGATTTGGCGCGGCACCGATTTCAAATACGAATATACCAATGACATGCTAGCGATCGACGTTATCAATGGCGGACCCGCGCTGCGCGAATGGGTGGACGATGCGGGAGCCGAACCGGGCGATCTGGATGCCATGGCGCACGCCGACGAAGAGGCATGGCGCGTTGAGCGAGCGCCGCACCTCCTCTACTGACCGCGCCATGACCGAGAGCATCGCCGATCTCGCCGACCGCGCCATGGCGCATCTCAACGCCGGGCGTTTCGCGGAGGCGGCGACAGAATTGGAAGCGCTGCTTTCGCAAAAGCCGGATCTGCCTGACATGTGGTACAATCTCGGCTACGCGCAACGCCGGCTGCACCGGTTTGAAGAAGCGCTCGCCTCCTATGCGCAGGCGCTCGATCGCGGCGTCGCCGACCCGCAGGAGGTGCATCTCAATCGGGCGGTGGTTCTGACCGGCGATCTCTCTCGCCCCGACGAAGCAAAGGAGGAGCTGGGAAAGGCGCTGGCTATCGCTCCGCGCTATTTCCCGGCGCTGCTCAACCTTGGCGGGCTGCACGAAGATCGCGGTGATCGCGAAGCGGCGCGGGAGGCATATGCCAAGGCGCTGGAAATAGAGCCGGGCGATGCATTGGTGCTGACGCGGTTGGCGGTGCTTTCGGATATCGAGAGCGCCGATGACACATTGGTCAAAAGGATCGAGGCGCGGATCGGCGCCCCCTCAAGCACCGCCGACGACCGCGCCGATCTGGGTTTCGCACTCGGTCAGATTCTCGACCGGTTGGGCGACTACGACGCCGCCTTCGCCGCCTACCGCGCCGCCAACCAGGCAAGTGCGCAGGTGAAAACGGTCAACAGCTTCGCCTATAATCGCGCCGCCGAGAGCGCCCATACCGATCGCCTTATCGCCGCCTTCGATACGCCGGATACGCCGGATACGCCGGGAGGCGAGGAGAAGCCGCTCTTTATCTGCGGCATGTACCGTTCGGGCTCGACGCTTGCCGAGCAGATCCTGTCGCGACACAGCCGGGTAACCATGGGAGGCGAACTCGATCTCGTACCCACAGAATTGATCGCGGCGTTCGATCGCTATCCCGAGGATGCCGCGACAGCTGGCCGGCCGAAACTTGCCGAACTGCGCGCCGCCTATCTCGCAGAACTCGAAAAGCGATTTCCCGGAAGCGATATCGTCACCGACAAACGCCCTGCCAATTTCCGGCATATCGGTCTCATCAAACACGTCTTCCCCGGCGCGAAAATCGTCGATACGCTGCGCGATCCGATCGACAACGGCCTGTCGATCTACTTCGCCCACCTCGGTGCCAGCGCGCCCTATGCGCGGGACCTGGATGACATCGTCCATTTCTACCGCGAATACCGGCGGCTGATGGCGCATTGGCAGAGCCTCTGGCCCGACGACATTCTCGGGCTCGATTACGACGCGCTCGTTTCCGATCCCGAGCCGCATATCCGCCGCCTCCTCGACTTCGCCGGCCTCGATTTCGAGGAAGCGTGTCTCGAGCCGCACAAGGGCGAGGGAACGGTGCGAACGCTCAGCGCCTGGCAGGTGCGCCAGCCGCTCTACAAGAAATCATCGGGGCGCTGGCGCAACTATGAGAGCCATATCGCCCCCCTTATCGAGGCGTTCGACAAGCCGAACTAACCCTGCTTCCGCGTCAGCTCCCGCATCGCATCGTCCAGGCCACCTAGCGTCAGCGGGTACATGCGGTCGTTCATCAATTCGCGGATCACCTTTGTGCTCTGCGAATAGCCCCATTGCTGTTCGGGAACCGGGTTGAGCCACGCGGCGGCGGGGTAGGTGTTGGTCAGCCGCTGCATCCACACCGCGCCCGCTTCCTCGTTGAAATGTTCGACCGAGCCGCCGGGATGGGTGATCTCGTACGGGCTCATCGATGCATCGCCGACGAAGATCAGCTTATAGTCGTGGCCGAATTTGTGGAGCACGTCCCAGGTGGGCGTCCGCTCTGAAAACCGCCGCCGATTATCCTTCCACAGGCCCTCATAGGGACAGTTGTGGAAGTAGAAGAATTCCAGATTCTTGAACTCGCTCGATGCCGCCGAAAACAGTTCCTCGCAGACCTTCACATGCGGATCCATCGACCCGCCGATGTCGAGACACAGCAGCACCTTGATCGCATTGCGGCGTTCGGCGCGCATATGGATGTCGAGCCAGCCCTTCTTCGCCGTGCCGTCGATCGTCGACTTGATGTCGAGCTCGTCCTGCGCCCCGTCGCGCGCGAATTTGCGCAGCCGGCGCAGCGCGACCTTGATGTTGCGCGTGCCCAGCTCCTTGGTCGAATCGAGATTGCGGAATTCGCGCTTCTCCCAGACCTTCACGGCTTTCTTGTGCTTGCTCTCGCCGCCGATGCGAACGCCTTCGGGGTTATAGCCCGAATGGCCGTAGGGCGAGGTGCCGCCAGTGCCGATCCACTTGTTGCCGCCCTCGTGTCGCTCCTTCTGCTCCTCGAGCCGCTTCTTGAGCGTGTCCATGATCTCGTCCCAGGACCCGAGCTTCTCGATCTCGGCCATTTCCTCCTCGGTGAGATATTTCTCGGCGACGGCGCGCAGCCATTCCTCGGGAATTTCGGCCTCTTCGGTGCCATAGCTCGTCTCGATGCCCTTGAAGACCTTGGCGAACACCTGGTCGAACCGGTCGAGCAGCCCCTCATCCTTCACGAAGGTCGCGCGGGCGAGATAATAGAAATCCTGCGGGCTGCGCTCGATCACGTCCTTGTCGAGCGCGTCGAGCAGCGTGAGATGTTCCTTCATGCTGGCCTGAATGCCCGCCTCGCGGAGTTCGTCGACGAAGGAAAAGAACATTGGCTATCCCATATTTTTGCGCCGCCAGCCGGTCAGGTTGACAGTCGCTTGACAGTCGCTTGACACCCTACGGGGTTAGAAGCTCCGGCCTTGCTTTCCGTTAGCGTGAACTATGACAGATGCGGCGCTGGTAGGAAAGTATGGACATACGGCGACATATCGAGAGGATATACCTGCGATTGCAAGAATCCGGGGCGGTCTGGACGCTGCGCTACGGCGCTGTGTTGTTGATTTGGCGGGGGGCGCTTTGCTCGGTTCGATTGCCCGACCAGACCAGCACGAAGCTGATGATCATCAGCAGATACCAGCTGCCGAGCTTGGCGAGACCCACCATCTGCCAGCCCGCCGATTGGTCGGGATAGGTCCAGGCGCGCGCGAAGGTGCCGAGATTCTCAGCGAACCAGATGAACAGCGCCACGAGCAGCCAACCGACGAGCAGCGGCATCCAGCGCGGCGTCTTCCATGGCGTGAACCAGATGCGCGTGTGCCAGAAGAGGAGGGCGGTGGCGGCGAAGAGCGCCCAGCGGATATCGGGCAGCCAGTGATGCGCGAAAAAATTGACGTAGATCGCCGCCGCGAGAACGCCGGCGGCCCAAAGCGGCGGGGCGCCGGTCAGGTGCATGTCGAAAATCCGCCAGATGCGTGCGATGTAGGAACCGACGGCGGCATACATGAACCCTGATAAGAGCGGCACATCGCCAATTCTGATCAGGCTCGGTTCGGGATAGATCCAGCTGCCATTCGCCGTCTTGAACAGCTCCATGATCGTACCGACGATGTGAAAGACAAGGATGACCTTGGCCTCGGCCCATGTTTCGAGGCAAAGAACGAGCATCGCGACTTGGATAGAAAGTGCAGCCAGCGTCAGGAAATCGTATCGGGCGAGGGCGGCATCATCTGGATAGAAAACGTGCGTGCCCACCAGAAGCGCCAGCATCAGCCCGCCGAACAGGCAGGCCCAGGCCTGTTTGAAACCGAAGAGCAGAAATTCGTACAGCGTGCGCTGCCACGGATGGCGAAATTCGAGACGTTCCAAATTTGCGCGAATTTGCGCGAAACGGGTTGGCGCGCTGCTCAAGCTCGGGAACTCAGCGCGAGACTAATCTGGGGTGTCTGAGAATATCCTAATCTCGGAATTACCTTCACTACCCACGGCCACCTCCGCTACCGGCGACCCTGCCCATTCCATTGAGCCTTCGCCGCCAAGCGAGCGCATCTGTTCAATATTAGGCACACCGTCGAAAGGTCCGAAGATCCAAGCCTGATCTCCACGATAGAGTGCAATGAAAGGACGGGATTCTAGCTCGTCAATGCGCGGAAGTACCTCCATTCCGTGGCCACTGTCGCCAAACAAGACGATCTGCGGTTCACCGTTTCGCGCCGCATCACCCAGAACCAGCCAGATTCCGTCCTCGTTTACATCGCCGTCAACTATGCATGGGTTTTCGAGCGGCCTTCGCAAAAAAAGGTTGCCATCATCTTCGATATCCGAGTCCGACCGTCCGGCCACAAGGGTGCTGCTGACCAGTGCGCCTTCCAATCCAGAACCCGGCACGAGGGCGGCAGGTGGCGTTACGATGGTAGGGCAGGGCGCCGGATCGTAAATGGATGTTGGCTGGATAGGTATTCCTTCCGGCAACTCGATACCCCTAAGCAATGCATAGGCTGCACCGACAATGTCGTCCCTGCGCGATTGCGGTCCCGTGACGCGCACTTTGATCATCCATAGCCCCGCCCGAGCGAAGCCTGCCGCGGTCGACGCGGTCGCCCCGCGAACGGAGGCATTCTCGTAAACCGTCATCCGCGCCGCATCTGGTATGTCGTCCAGCTGCGTCGTTTCATTGCGGGTCTGTACGGGTTCTCCATAAAGCCCTTCGATAATTTGCAGGGTTGCCAATGCGACGATCCCGGGATCGGAGAGACCGGTGCGATATATGTAAATCGTACCGACTGTGTCGCCGCTCTCGCTGCCATATTGGGCGTAATTGTCCGTGCCGGTGTCAGCGCTGAATTCACCAACCCGGCTTAGCTGCAAGATTCCCGCAGATTCGGGGACGGCGATCTCGGCAAGCCTTGGGCGGGGCGGCCCATCGACCGGGTCGACCCAGCTAGGCGATACGATCTGATAATCCTGAGCCTGGGCGATAGCTGGTAAAAGCAAAATACCAAGAAGAAAGGCTCCCACTTGAACCCAATGATTGACCGAGCTCGTCATTCCGGCTGCCCCTTTTTGCTACTGCCCCTGCCGCCGGCTCATAAACGCCAGCCGTTCGAACAGCATCACGTCCTGCTCGTTCTTGAGCAGCGCGCCGTGGAGCGGCGGGATGAGTTTTTTCGGATCGCGCTCGTTCAGCGTTTCGAGGGGCATGTCTTCGTGCAGGAGGAGCTTGAGCCAGTCGAGCAGTTCGCTGGTGCTCGGCTTCTTCTTGAGGCCGGGGACGTCGCGGACTTCGTAGAAGATGTCCATCGCCTTGTTGACGAGCATCTTCTGGATGCCGGGGAAGTGGACGTCGATGATCTCCTGCATCGTCTCGCGATCGGGGAATTTGATATAATGGAAGAAACAGCGGCGGAGGAACGCGTCGGGCAGCTCCTTCTCGTTGTTCGAGGTGATGACGACGATCGGGCGCTCCTTGGCCTCGATCTCCTCCTTGGTCTCGTAGACGTAGAAGCGCATCCGATCGAGTTCCTGCAACAGGTCGTTCGGGAATTCGATGTCGGCCTTGTCGATCTCGTCGATCAACAGAACGGGGAGTTCGGGCGAGGTAAACGCTTCCCAGAGCTTGCCGCGCTTGATGTAGTTCGAAATGTCGTGGACGCGCTCATCGCCGAGCTGCCCGTCGCGCAGGCGCGCGACCGCGTCGTACTCGTAAAGCCCCTGCTGCGCCTTGGTGGTCGACTTGATGTTCCACTCGATCAGCGGCGCGCCCATCGCCTTGGCGACTTCATGCGCGAGGACGGTCTTGCCGGTGCCGGGCTCACCCTTGACGAGAAGCGGGCGGCGCAGCGTCGCGGCCGCGTTGACGGCGACGCGCAGGTCTTCGGTCGCGATATAGTCCTTGGTTCCTTCAAAGCGCACTTGGGATCCTTTCTGTCGAACGGCTCTTTTGCTCTTTCCGTTTACGTCAATCGAGACGGATAGGGGGAAGAGGGAAGGCACGCAACAGCAGAAAACCGTCATTCCCGTGAAGGCGGGAATCCTGCTCTCTTCCGCTCCCGAAGGATCGCTGTTTCTTAAACGGACATAGGTAGCGGGATTCCCGCTTTTGCGGGAATGACGGAAATGTGGCACTTTGCTCGGCCTCCCGAACGGTTTAGCCTGTATCGGATGATCCGAGCCGCTATCCTCTCGCTCGCACTCATCCTTGCCGGGTGCACCAGCGTCCGGGGCTACGGGCCGCAGGGCTATGCCATTCCGGCGGATCGGGACATGCGGATCGTCGTCATGCGGCCCGATGTCGAGGTCGGGCTGCTCAACGCAGGTGGCGTGATCGAGCCGCGCGTCGACTGGACCGAAGAGGCGCAGACGAACCTGCTGTCCGGGCTCGCCGCCAATCTGTCCGAACGCGGCGCATCGATGGTATTGCTCCCCGACCAACAGGGCGACGCGGCACGCCTTGTCGCCGATTACGAGCGGCTGCACATGGCCGTCGCCATGTCGATCGCCGAGTTCCGCTATGGTAGCGAAAGGCTGCCGACCAAGGGCGAAGAGGGGTTCGATTGGACGCTGGGGCCGGGCGCGGCGCGGATCGGCGAGTTGGGGGGCGGCAATTACGCGCTGTTCCTGACGGCGCGCGACAGCTTTTCCTCCGACGAGCGCGTGGCGCTGCAGGTGCTGGGATGGGCGGGATGTCTGATCGGGCTGTGCTTCGCGCCGTCGGGCGGGCAGCGTTTCGCCTATGTCAGCCTCGTCGAGCTCGAGACCGGCGACATCGTCTGGTTCAACATACTCTCCTCCTCGGTCGGCGACATTCGCAGCCCCGAAGGCGCGCGTTCGACGGTGGACAGCCTGTTGCGGGAGATGCCCACAAGGGCGGGGGAGGCGGACGCGTCGTGATCCGGCAGGCGATCGGAGCGGCCGTTGCGCTGGCGCTGCTGGCCACGCCGGCCGGCGCGCAAACGGTCAGCGGCTACCAGCCCCAGGACGAGGACGAGCGCGGCCTGTGGATGGTAATGGACGAATATGAGCGGCAGTTGCAGCGATCGAACTTCGTCATGCGCGATCCCGGCCTCAACGCCTATGTGAACGAGGTCTTCTGCCGGATCGCCGGCGACCAGTGCGAGGACATCCGCATCTACATCGTCCGCACGCCCTATTTCAACGCGTCGATGGCGCCCAATGGCGTGATGGAAATATGGTCCGGTCTTTTCCTGCGCGTGCGCAACGAGGCGCAGTTAGCCGCCGTCCTAGGGCATGAATTCACCCATTATCGCAACCGCCATTCGCTGCAGATGTTTCGCACCGTGCGAGACCGCACGAACGTGATGAGCTTTCTCGGCATCGAATTGTTCGTCGCCGGGGGCGGATTGCTGGCTACGGCAGGACAGCTCGCGATGATCAGCTCGCTCTTTTCCTATACCCGCGAGATGGAGCGCGAGGCGGACACCGAATCGGTGCGCCTGCTGGTCGACGCCGGATATGATCCGATGGCGGCCTCGCGCATCTGGGCGCAGATCCGCGACGAGCGCGACGCCCGGGCGGAGGATCGCGGCCATGACGGGCGCGGCGAGGACGCGATTTTCGGCACACATCCGCTGTCCGAGGACCGGATGGTCGACCTGCGCATGCTCGCCGAGGCGGCGGGCGAGGGCGGCGAACGCTATCGCGACCGCTACACGCTCATGCTCGCGCCGCACTGGCAGGCGATCGTCGACGACCAGATCAACCTCAACGACTATGGTGCCACCCGGCATTTGCTCGACGCGCTGGCCGCCGATGGGTGGACGGCGGAGCTGCGCTATGCCGAGGCCGAACTGATGCGGCGGCGCGGCGAAACCGGCGATTTCAACGCGGCGACGCGGTCCTATGAGGCGGCGCTCCTGATGCGGCCCGATATGGCCGAGGCGTGGCGCGGCCTCGGCTATGCGCTGCTGCGGCTCGACCGGCAGGAGGAAGGACGGACGGCGCTCCGGCAGTATCTGGCATTGCGGCCCGATGCCGAGGACGCGGCAATGGTCGCGATGCTCGCCGGGGTGACGTCATGACGGCGCGCACCGGCCTGCTTTGCCTCTTGCTGCTGCTGGCCTCCTGCGCAGTGGGGTATCGGATCGCGCCGGCTGGCGAACCGCTTCAGGTCGGCAATTCGAACCTGGTCGTGACCGCGCCGAACGCCTGAAACCGCGCCGGAACACTCACCGGCCCCGGCAAGAACGCCGAACTGTGGACGCTCGACGGGCCACGACTCAACGAGATCACCTTTTATGGCGGGATCGCCGACGGCGAGACGCTGTTCCGCGAGACCGACCGTCGGGAACGACCCCTGCCGCGCTTCCGCGCCGCCATGCTTCCCCCGGAGATCGCGGCGCTGTTCGAAAGCAGCTATCGCGTCGCCTCCGGCACCGCGCTGTTCGTAATGGGCGCGATGGCTCCCGCCGATTTCGCCGGCCAGCAGGGCTTCCGCTTCGATTACGACTATACGCTGCGCGGCGAGGAAATCCGGCGTGAGGGTAGGGCGACCGGGGCCGTCATCGATGGCCGCCTCTACATGATCACTTTCGAAGCGCCCGAAATCCATTATTTCGAAAACGGCCTCGCCGATTACGAGGCGATCGTCACAAGCGCTCGCATCGCACCGGATAGCTAGGCGCAGGGACCGCGCGTCCAGACCAGCTGCGCTTCCATCGCGAGCAGGGTCAGCCGGTCGGCATCGATCGACACCGCGCGCATCGGCGGAAAGGCGTCGAAGGCGGGGATGATCGTGAGGCCGCGCCTGCCGATCTCGTAACTGCCCTCCTGGTCGATCGGACCGCCGCTTTCCGCCTGATACATCAAACCGCCATCGGCATCGAAACGATAGCCGATCTGTTCCTGTTCGACCTGACCATCGGCTTCATAGTGATCGTAGCACCATTCGCCTTCGAGATAGGCCTTGGACAGGATGCCGGACTCGACGGCCTGGCTCACGGCATCGGTTTCGCCGCCGCCGGAATCTCCGCCACAAGCGGAAAGGCTGGTGGCCGCAGCAACCGCGACCAAAGAGAGAATGCATTGCTTCATCCCGCAATCGCTATCGTTTTGCCCCGATGCCGTAAAGCTCCCGGCTTGCCCTTGCGCGCGTTACTGCTATATCGCGCGCCGACCGGCGGTCCTCTTGCGGGCGTGGCGGAACTGGTAGACGCGCTTGGTTTAGGTCCAAGTATCGAAAGATGTGGGGGTTCGAGTCCCTTCGCCCGCACCAGCTTTGCCGCATATCCCATGCAAAGAACCGCTCCGAAACTCCTCATAAAGAAGGCATTTTGATAGACCGATGCAGACCGTGGAAACGCTCAACGAAGGCCTGAAGCGCGAATATACGCTGACCATCCCGTTCTCGGAGATCGAAGCGCGCGTCGACAAGCAGCTCAAGGAAATCGCGCCGCAGGTGCGGATGCCCGGTTTCCGCCCCGGCAAGGTGCCGACCAATCTCGTCCGCAAGATGCACGGCGAGGCGATGGAGCAGGAGCAGGTCAACAAGGCGATCCAGGAAGGCATCCAGTCCGCGATCAGCGAAAACGAACTGCGCCCGGCGATGCAGCCCGAAATCGACATGCCGGACGACTGGGAGAGCGGGAAAGATATCAAGCTCTCGATGAAGGTCGAGGTTCTACCCGAGATTCCCGAAGCGAAGATCGACGGCATCAAGCTGGAACGGCTGACCGTCGAGGCCGGCGACAAGGCCGTCGAAGACGCGATCGCCCGCATGGCCGAAGACCAGAAGAGCTACGAAGCCGCCGCCAAGACGTACAAGGCGAAGGAAGGCGATCAGGTTATCATCGATTTCGTCGGCAAGGTTGACGACGAGCCGTTCGAAGGCGGTACCGGTGAAGGCATGCCCGTCACCATCGGTTCGGGCCAGCTCATCCCAGGCTTCGAGGACCAGCTCGTCGGCGTGAAGGCCAATGACGAAAAGCAGGTCAAGGTTACCTTTCCGGACGAATATAATGTCGACTATCTGAAGGGTAAGGACGCGGTTTTCGACGTCACCGTCGGCGAAGTCCGCAAGCCCGTCGACGCCAAGCCCGATGATGAGTTCGCCAAGTCGCTCGGTCTCGAGGGCATCGACCAGCTTCGCGAACTGATGAAGGGCCAGGTCGAGCAGGAACTGAACGGCCTCACCCGCACGCACATGAAGCGCAAGCTGCTCGACAAGCTGGCCGGCGACCATGACTTCCCGGTGCCGCCGTCGATGGTCGAGGCGGAATTCGGCCAGATCTGGCAGCAGCTGGAACAGGAATCGGCGCAGGAGGAAGACCCCGAGGCCGCCAGGAAGGAAATGGAAGCCGAAAAGGACGATTACAAGAAGATTGCCGAACGCCGCGTGCGGCTCGGGCTGCTTCTCTCCGAAATCGGCCAGAAGAACGGCGTCCAGATCAACCAGAACGAGATGAATCAGCTTCTCGCGCAGGCCGCGCAGCGTTATCCGGCGGAACAGCGCGAGCAGTTCATCGAATATATCCGGCAGGATCCGATGGCCGCCGCGCAGCTTCGCGCGCCTCTCTATGAGGACAAGGTCGTCGACTGGCTGTTCGACAAGGCCGAAATCACCGACCGCACCGTGACCCGCGAGGAGCTGGAAGCGGCAATCGAGGCCGAGGAAGAAGAAACGCCCAAGCCGGCGGCGAAGAAGGCGCCCGCCAAAAAGGCTCCGGCCAAGAAAACCGCCGCGAAATCGACTTCGACCGCCAAGAAGGCACCGGCCAAAAAGCCGGCCGCCAAGACGACTGCGGCAAAGAAGCCCGCTGCGAAGAAAGCCCCGGCTAAAAAGGCTCCCGCCAAGAAGGCTCCGGCCAAGAAAGCCGCTGCAGCGAAGGATGAAAGCGAGAGCTAAGCCCTTCCGGCGCGATTACCTAGTAGCCGTCATCGGACTTCTGGGCTTTGGTTGTTCGCTGCCTTTGCGCGCCGATCCCAACGCTTAGTTAACCATTCCGGCCCTAAAACTGCGCCTGTCGTTATGGCGCAGCAAGGGGTGCCCGGTGCAGCAGTTCAAGGAATTCATCGCCGATCGCTCGATCGCGCCGATTGCAGGGCGTCAGCCTTCCATCGCGGTCATTCTGCCATGCTATAACGAAGAAGCAGCGATTGCGCGCACGGTCGCCGATTTCCGCGCCGCGCTGCCCACGGCCACCATCTATGTCTACGACAATAACAGCTCGGACCGGACCGCCGCCGTGGCCGACGCTGCCGGTGCGATCGTCCGCCGCGAGCGGATGCAGGGCAAGGGCCATGTCGTCCGCCGCATGTTCGCCGACGTCGATGCCGATATCTACGTCATGGCAGATGGCGACGAGACCTATGATGCCGGCGCCGCACCCGAACTGGTTCAGAAACTGATCGATGAGCAGCTCGACATGGTCGTCGGCGCCCGGCGCACCGAAGTCGACGCCGCCTATCGTTCGGGCCACAAGCTGGGCAACAAAGTGCTGACCGGCATCCTCGCCAAGCTGTTCGGCCGCAGTTTCAACGATATCCTCTCCGGCTATCGCGTTTTCTCGCGCCGCTTCGTGAAGAGCTTCCCGGTGCTGAGCCAGGGTTTCGAGATCGAGACCGAAATCTCCGTGCACGCGCTCGAACTGAAGATGCCAGTTGCCGAGATCGTGACCGACTATGGCGCGCGGCCCGAAGGTTCGACGTCGAAGCTTTCGACCTATCGCGACGGCTGGCGCATCCTCAATACGATGATGACGCTGTTCCGGATGGAGCGGCCCGTGTCGTTCTTCGGCGTGATTGCGGCGCTGCTCACCGCCATTTCGATCATTCTCGCCGTGCCGCTCGCGATCACCTATGCCGAAACGGGCCTCGTTCCGCGCATGCCGACCGCCATTCTCTGCACGGGGCTGGTCATCCTGGCCACGCTGAGCTTCTTTGCCGGCCTGATCCTCGACACGGTCGTGCGCGGGCGCCGAGAGCTGCGCAGGCTGGCCTATCTGACTTTTCCCGCACCGGGTGAATAACGGGTCTTGAAGCGGCGGATCAGAGTCGCGATGTTGGCGCGTGAAGATTTCCCTGAAAGGCACGACATGAACGACCCCATCTCCAATGCGCTCATCCCGATGGTCATCGAGCAATCGAACCGCGGCGAGCGCAGCTTCGACATTTTCTCGCGCCTGCTGCGCGACCGGATCATCTTCCTGACGGGCCAGGTCGAAGACAATATGGCGTCGGTCATCACCGCGCAGCTGCTGTTCCTCGAATCGGAAAATCCGAAAAAGGACGTGTTCATGTACATCAACTCGCCGGGCGGTTCGGTCACGGCGGGCATGGCGATCCATGACACGATGCAATATATCCGCCCGCGCGTCGGCACCGTCTGTGTCGGCTTTGCCGCGTCGATGGGGTCGTTCCTGCTGGCGGCAGGCGAACCCGGCATGCGCGTCGCGCTCGCCAATTCGAAGGTCATGATCCACCAGCCGAGTTCGGGCATGCAGGGCACGGCCGCGGATGTCGAAATTCACGCGCAGGAACTGCTGAAAACGCGGCACCGGATGAACGAGCTCTACTCCAAATATACCGGCAAGCCGATCGAAGAGATCGAGGATGCCATGGAGCGCGACAAGTTCTTCTCGGCCGATGAAGCAAAAGCGTTCGGGCTGGTCGACGAGGTCTATGAAAAGCGCCCCGCAGCCGCCGACGCGGACAAGAGCGGGGACTGATCGCCGAGCAGTTAAGGCGTTGGCGACATCTATGTGCAATAAACCATTGTCCCGTCTGCCTCTGGCGGGTTAGAAAGTGTGCGGCCATGGCGGGATGGCCGAAAGGATTGGGTTATGACGAAATTGAGCGGCGGGGATTCGAAGAGCACGCTATATTGCTCGTTCTGCGGCAAGTCCCAGCACGAGGTGCGCAAGCTGATCGCGGGGCCGACGGTCTTCATCTGCGACGAATGCGTCGAACTTTGCAACGACATCATACGCGAAGAGACCAAGGGCGCGATTTCGGCCAAGAAGGGCGATGGCGGCGTTCCGGCGCCGGCGGAAATCTGCGAAGTACTCGACGATTATGTCATCGGGCAGGGGCAGGCGAAGCGCGTTCTCTCGGTCGCCGTCCACAACCATTACAAGCGGCTCAACCACGGTGCGAAAGGCGCCGATGTCGAGCTGGCGAAATCGAACATCATGCTGATCGGGCCGACGGGCTGCGGCAAGACGCTGCTCGCCCAGACGCTGGCCCGGATCCTCGATGTGCCGTTCACAATGGCCGACGCGACGACGCTGACCGAAGCCGGTTATGTGGGCGAGGACGTCGAGAATATCATCCTCAAGCTGCTCCAGGCGTCGGACTATAATGTCGAGCGCGCCCAGCGCGGGATCGTCTATATCGACGAGATCGACAAGATCAGCCGCAAGTCGGACAATCCCTCGATTACGCGCGACGTATCGGGCGAGGGTGTCCAGCAGGCGTTGCTGAAAATGATGGAAGGCACGGTCGCCAGCGTTCCGCCGCAGGGCGGCCGCAAGCATCCGCAGCAGGAATTCCTGCAGGTCGACACGACCAACATCCTGTTCATCTGCGGCGGCGCCTATTCGGGCCTCGAAAAGATCATCTCGGACCGCATGCAGGGCAAGTCGATGGGCTTTGGCGCTATCGTCGAAGCGCCCGACGAGCGCCGTGTCGGCGAAGTGCTTCGCCATGTCGAACCGGAAGATCTGCTCAAATTCGGCCTGATTCCCGAATTCGTCGGACGCCTCCCGGTGCTCGCCACGCTCAACGATCTCGACGAAGATGCGCTGATCAAGATCCTCAGCGAACCGAAGAACGCGCTGGTCAAGCAATATGCCAAGCTGTTCGAGATGGAGGACGTGAATCTCGAATTCACCGAGGACGCGCTGTCGTCGATCGCGAAAAAGGCGATCGATCGGAAGACCGGTGCGCGCGGCCTGCGATCGATCATGGAAGGTATCCTGCTCGATTCGATGTACGACCTGCCGTCGATGGAGGGTGTCAACGAAATCGTCATCGACAAGGACGTGGTGGAGGGCCGCAAGGAACCCGTTCGCGTCTTTGCAGAAGCCGACAAGAAAACCGCGGACGACGCCGCCTAGCCACGGCAAAAGACCTGCCATCCCCGCTCGAAGCACCCCGACCCGTTGAACGGGGTGGGGAGGGGCTCCATATTGTGGTCAAACGGGCCTCGCGCCCCCGCATTTCGGAGTTACCATGAGTCAGCAATCGCTTCCCGCCCTGCCGCTACGCGACATCGTCGTGTTTCCGCATATGATCGTGCCGCTGTTCGTCGGGCGCGACAAATCGGTCGTGTCGCTCGAACGCGCGATGGCGGCGGACAAGACGATCTTTCTGGTTGCCCAACTCGATCCGGGCGAGGACGATCCCGATCGCGAGGCACTGTACGATATCGGCGTGACCGCGACGGTGCTGCAATTGCTGAAGCTGCCCGACGGCACCGTGCGCGTGCTTGTCGAGGGACAGCAGCGCGCCAATCTCGACGAACTGCATTATCGCGACGAACACCTCATTGCCGATGTCACGATCCTCGAGGACGAAAAGGCCGAGGGGCCGGAGACCGAGGCGCTGATGCGCTCGACGGTCGAACAGTTCGGCAACTATGCCAAGCTCAACAAGAAAATTCCCGAAGAAACCGCCGTCCAGCTGACGGAAATCGACGAGCCGTCGCGCCTGTCCGATGCGGTCGCCGCCAATATCGGCGCCAAGGTTTCCGACAAGCAGTCGATGCTCGTCGAACGCAACCCGGCGAAGCGGCTGGAGATGGCGTTCGCCTTCATGGAGGGTGAGCTCGGCGTGCTACAGGTCGAGAAGAAGATTCGCGGCCGTGTGAAGCGCCAGATGGAGAAGACCCAGCGCGAATATTATCTCAACGAGCAGATGAAGGCGATCCAGCGCGAGCTGGGTGACGGAGAGGGCGAAGAGGGCGACGAGATCGCCGAGCTCGGCAAGAAGATCAAGGAAACCAAGCTCTCCAAGGAAGCGCGGTCCAAAGCCGAGGCCGAATTCAAGAAGCTGAAATCGATGCAGCCGATGAGCGCCGAGGCGACGGTCGTCCGCAACTATCTCGACACGCTGCTCGGCCTGCCCTGGGGCAAGAAATCGAAGCTGAAAAAGGATATCGGCGAAGCCCAGACCGTGCTCGACGAGGATCATTATGCACTGGAAAAGGTCAAGGACCGGATCGTCGAATATCTCGCGGTGCAGGCGCGCACCAATAAACTCAAAGGCCCGATCCTGTGCCTCGTCGGCCCGCCCGGTGTCGGCAAGACGTCGCTCGGCAAATCGATCGCGCGCGCGACGGGGCGCGAATTCGTTCGCCAGTCGCTGGGCGGCGTACGCGACGAGGCCGAGATTCGCGGCCATCGGCGCACCTATATCGGCTCGCTCCCCGGCAAGATCGCGACGAACCTGAAAAAGGCCGGCAGCTGGAACCCGTTGTTTCTGCTCGACGAGATCGACAAGCTGGGCCAGGATTTCCGGGGCGATCCGGCATCGGCGCTGCTCGAGGTGCTCGATCCCGAACAGAACGACAAGTTCCAGGATCATTATCTCGAGATCGACCTCGACCTTTCGGACATCATGTTCGTGACGACGGCGAACACGCTGAACCTGCCGCAGCCGCTGCTCGACCGGATGGAGATCATCCGGCTGCCCGGCTACACCGAGGACGAGAAGGTCGAGATCGCCAAGCGCCACCTGATCCCGAAACAGATCGAGCAACACGGGCTGAAGGACGGCGAGTTCACGCTGACCGATGCCGGTCTGCGAGCAATGATCCGGCTTTACACGCGTGAAGCCGGCGTCCGCACGCTCGAGCGCGAGATCGCCAAGCTCGCGCGCAAGGCGCTACGCAAAATTCTCGAAAAGGACGCCGAAACCGTCGAAGTCACGCCTGACAATCTGGCCGATTTCCTGGGCGTACAGAAATTCCGCTACGGTGTGTCGGAGGACGAAGACCAGGTCGGTGCCGTGACGGGTCTGGCATGGACCGAGGTCGGCGGCGAATTGCTGACGATCGAGGCGGTCACCGTGCCCGGCAAGGGCCAGATCAAGACGACCGGCAAGCTCGGCGATGTCATGCAGGAATCGATTCAGGCGGCGATGAGCTTCGTCAAGGCGCGCGCGCCGAGCTATGGCATCAAGCCCAGCCTGTTTCAGCGCAAGGACATCCATGTCCATCTGCCCGAAGGCGCGACGCCGAAGGACGGTCCGTCCGCCGGCGTCGGAATGGTCACGGCGATGATCTCGACGCTGACCGGTGTTCCGGTCGATCGCGAAATCGCCATGACGGGCGAAGTGACGCTGCGCGGACGCGTGTTGCCGATCGGCGGATTGAAGGAAAAGCTGCTTGCGGCCTTGCGGGGCAACATCAAGACGGTGCTGATCCCCGAAGAGAACGAGAAAGACCTCGCGGAAATTCCGGACAACATCAAGGATGGCCTCGAGATCGTACCGGTCGCCCATGTCGACGAGGTGCTCGCCAAGGCGTTGACGGCGCCGCTCGCAGCCATCGAATGGACCGAAGCGGATGATCTTGCGACCGATCCGAATCCTTCGATGCCGCCCTCTGTCGGCGGTGAAAGCGAGCCTTCCATTCGTCATTGACCGAAAATTATCCAATCAATTTGGAAAAAAGCGCCGTTTTGCGGGTGTTTTTCGGTATTTGGGCTTTACATGCCCCCGCCAAATGGACTTAGATGCCCGTCGTCCAAAACACCGTGAGACTCGCGTATTAAGAGCTCACTACAATCAAGGGGTGCGGAGAGCATGAATAAACAGGAACTGATTTCGTCTGTTGCCGATTCGGCGGGCCTGAGCAAAGCGGACGCCGGCAAGGCGTGCGAAGCCGTTTTCGATACGATTTCGGGCGCGCTCGGCAAAGGCGAAGAAGTCCGCCTCGTCGGGTTCGGCACGTTTTCGACCTCGCATCGCAAAGCCTCGACGGGCCGCAACCCGCGCACGGGTGAGCCGATGCAGATTGCCGCCTCGACCCAGCCGAAGTTCAAGGCGGGCAAGGCACTCAAGGACGCCGTCAACTAAAGACGCGTTTTTCTGTCCGGCCAAGGATGGACGGGGCTGCGGCAAGGCCTTATTTGCCGATGGAAAGGGCGGACACCTGTTCAGGGCGTCCGCCCCTTTTCTTCCGGAAGCGTCAACCGGCCTCCGGATTTCGGGCGCGTAGCTCAGCGGGAGAGCACTGCCTTCACACGGCAGGGGTCGCTGGTTCAATCCCAGCCGCGCCCACCAGCCTTCGCTGCTTACGCAGCTCCGGCTGGCTTCTTTGATTGAGCCTCGAACGCCGGGCGGCTGCATCCGCAGCCTTGGCTTTCGCGCCAACAAGGCGCGGCGGCCGTTTGGCCTTGCGAACCCTGACGGGTTCGATTCGCGCCATCGAACAGGCTAGAAACCCCGCGCAACTATGTTTCAAATGCGTTGACCTGACCGGGCCGTAGGGACTATGTGCGCGACCGGCCGGAACGGCCTTCGCGGCGACCGTAGCTCAATCGGTTAGAGCACTGGCTTGTGATGCCAGGGGTTGCGGGTTCAAGTCCCGTCGGTCGCCCCATTTTCCGCGGGTTTTCTCCGCACCGCAGCTAGACGAGTATAACATGGCCGCCCCCTGGGATCTCCCCGATTACGACGACCATGAGGGCGTCCATCTGTTTCACGATCCGGACAGCGGGATGCGCGCGATCATCGCCATCCATTCTACGCATCTGGGCAATGCCGCGGGCGGTATGCGCTTCTGGCACTATCCCGACTCCGCGATGGCGATCACCGACGCGCTGCGCCTGTCTCGCGGTATGAGCTACAAGAACGCGATGGCCGGTCTCCCCATGGGTGGCGGCAAGGCCGTTTTGCTGGCCGATGAAACGCGCACGAAAACGCCCGAAATGCTCCGCGCCTTCGGTCGTGCGGTCGATACGCTCGGCGGCCGCTATGTGACGGCAGAGGATGTCGGCATCACCGACGACGACATGGTCGTGATCAAGGGCGAGACCGACTATGTGTCGGGCCTGCCGGTCGAAAAGGGTGAGGCAGGCGGCGATCCCGGGCCGTCGACGGCGCTTGGCGTGTTCCTCGGCGTCAAGGCGGCGGTGAACCGCGCGCTCGATCAGGACAGCCTCGAAGGCGTTCACGTTGCGATCCAGGGCGTCGGGAGTGTCGGCGGCGGACTTGCGCGGCTGCTCGCCGAGCAGGGCGCCCGGCTCACGCTCGCCGATACGGTCGACGCGCGCGTTGCGGCGCTGGCGGAGGAACTGGGTGCCGACACGGTTTCGGTCGACGAGATTCTGTTCGTCGACGCCGATGTCGTCAGCCCGTGCGCGCTCGGCGCCGTGCTCGATGCCGACAGCATCGCGCGGCTGCAATGCAAGGCGGTCGCTGGCGGCGCCAACAATCAGCTTGCGACGCGTGAGGACGGCGGCCGGATTTTCGAACGCGGAATCCTCTATGCGCCCGATTACGTGATCAACGCTGGCGGCATTATCAATGTCGGGCTCGAATATCTCGGTCAGGGCGACCGCGCCGAGGTCGAGGCGCGGATCGGCAAGATCCCGGAGCGGCTCGAGCAGGTCTGGCAGGAAAGCGCCGCGACGGGCGACCCGGCTTCCACCGTGGCCGATCGGATCGCCAAGCAGCTGATCGGCCGCTGATCAGCCCTCCGGCACGCGAACGATGCGCGACGACCGGCGTTCACGGATCAGCACATAGAGCCCGCTGGCGACGATGATCGCCGCGCCGGTCCAGGTCGTTGCCGGCGGCAGATCGCCGAACATGATCCAGCCCAGCGTAACCGCCCAGACCAGCTGCGTGTAATCGAACGGCGCGACGACCGGCACCGGCGCCACGCTCAGCGATGCGGTCAGCAGCATCTGTGCCGTACCGCCGAACAGCGCGATGCAGACGATCAGCAGCCATTCGCCCGCGGTATGCGGTTCGGCGACGAACGGCATCACGCAGCCGAGGCAGAGCGCCGAAATCGTCGTGAACCAGAGCACGGTTGTCTCGGGCGGGTCGTAGCGGGAGATCTGGCGGATCGTGATGTTTACACAGGCGACCAGAAAGGCTGCGACAACAGCGACCGCGAGCCCCTTGGCCGGCAATGCGCTGTGCTGCGGCTGCATGACGAAGAGGACACCGGCAAAGCCGAGCACGATGGCGCTCCAGCGGTGCCACCCGACCCGATCCGCGAGCAGCAGCGCCGCGAGAATGGTTGCGAAAAGCGGCGCGGCGAAGCTGAGCGCCGTCGCTTCGGCAAGCGGCAACAGCATCAGCGACCAATAGGCGAACCCCATCGTCACCATGCCGAGCACACCGCGCCAGACATGGGCGAGCTTGTGACCGGTGCGGAACAGGCCCAGCCCGCCCGGCCGCGTCGCCACGAACAGCATCGTCAGCGGCAGCGCGAAGATGAAGCGCCATCCGAGCATCTCGACGGGATGCAGGCCGTATGACGTGGCGCCGAGCTTCACCGTTGCCGCCATCAGCGCCATTGCCGAAGCCGCACCGATGCGCAGCCCGATCCCGGCCATCGCGTTTTGCGGTGCGGAAGCGTTGGGCGGAGTCACTTGGAGGTAAAAACTTTCGATGCGGTTTGGCGATTTCCGTTCTGCCTAAGCTTTTCTCCGCGGGGATGCTACGCTAAGCGGTCCGCAACATGCATGGTTTCGCCAATCCGACGCGGTTTCTCAATATCGCCAGACCGTTGACGCCCTGGTTTCTCGTCCTGGGGCTGGCAACGATCGCGTTCGCGTTGGGCGCGGGCCTGTTCTACACGCCGCCCGACTATCTTCAGGGCGACAGCGTCCGCATCATGTACGTCCATGTCCCGACGATCTGGCTCGGCATGGCGGGATGGGCGGGAATCCTCGTCGCCGGGGTGATGCAGCTTGTCTGGAAGCATCCGCTTGCCGGGATTGCCGGCCGCGCCATTGCTGTTCCAGGCGCGATGTTCACCGCGCTGGGCCTGATCACCGGTTCGATCTGGGGGCGGCCGACTTGGGGCACCTGGTGGGTCTGGGACGGGCGGCTGACATCGGCTCTCGTGCTGTTCTTCCTCTATCTCGGCTATATCGCGCTTGCTTCGGCCAGCGAGGAGCAGGGCGGGACGAGCAAGATGGCTGCGATCTTCGGCATCGTCGGCGCGATCAACCTGCCGATCATTCATTATTCGGTGACATGGTGGAATTCGATCCATCAGGTGCAGAGCATCACGCTGCAGGGATCGACGATTGACATGGCGATCCTCTGGCCGATGCTCGTTTCGATGGCTGGCTTTACCTTACTCTTCGCGGCGATCGTCCTCATGCGGATGCGAACGATCATTGCGGGCGTGCGGATCGAAGCGCGCCTGCGGCGGATGGCCGAGGGATAGGCGGGCAGGGGGATGGATCATTGGCCTTTCATCGTCGCCGCCTATGGCATCACGATCGGCGCGACGCTCGCGCTTCTGGGCTGGAGTATGGCCGTGATGCGTGCGCGTGAAAACAAGGCGGATGCGCTGCGGAAGGAGCACAGGCGATGAAGGCCAAGCATCAGCGGCTAACTCTTGCCGTCATTGCGGTGGTGGCCGTAATCGGCGCGGGCTTTCTCGCGCTGGCAGGCCTGCGCGACAATGCCGCCCTGTTCCGCACACCCGCGGAGATCGCCGTCGAACCGGTGCCCCCGGGCCAATCGATCCGGCTCGGCGGGATGGTAGCCGAGGGCTCGATCGAACATCTGCCCGATGGTGTGACCATCACGTTCATCGTCGAGGATGGCGAGGCGACGGTCCCGGTGCGCTTCTCCGGGATCACGCCCGACCTGTTCCAGGAGAATAGCGGTGTCGTCGCGGAAGGCGCATTCGACGCGAACGGCGTGTTCATAGCGGACAACATCCTCGCCAAGCATGACGAGAATTACATGCCGCCGCCGATGGAAGACATGGCGAGCGAGGCGACGGCTTCGTGATAGCGGAAACCGGACTAGCGGCCCTCTGGCTGGCCACGGCGCTGTGTGCGCTGCAGCTCGTTTTCGGCATCATGGCCGTGCGCGGTCGCGACGATCTCGCCGCCGCCGTGCGGCCGGTGGCGGTCGTGCAGGGGCTGCTCGCCGCAATCTCCTTCCTGATGCTGATCTGGCTGTTCCTGCGCACCGACCTGTCGGTCGAACTCGTGGTGCGGAACAGCCATTCGGAAAAACCCTGGCTCTACAAATTTGCCGGTGCCTGGGGGAATCACGAAGGCTCGATGCTGCTCTGGGTGACGGTGCTCAGCGTGGCGGGCAGCCTTGTCGCGTTCTTCGAGAGGCGGCTGCGCGAGAACACGCTGATCGCCACGCTGGCGGCGCAGGCGGCGATCGGCCTCGGCTTCTACGCCTTTCTGCTCTTCGCCTCCAACCCGTTCGCGCGGTCGACCCCGGCGCCCGAGGAGGGCATGGGCCTCAACCCGCTGCTGCAGGACCCAGGCTTGGCCTTCCATCCGCCGACGCTCTATTTCGGCTATGTCGGGCTTTCGGTCGCCTTCTCCTTCGCGGTCGGCGCGCTGATGACTCGCGATGTCGGCGCCGATTTCGCCCGGGCGATGCGTCCCTGGGTGCTCGGCAGCTGGATATTCCTGACGCTCGGCATCACGGCGGGCAGTTATTGGGCCTATTATGAGCTCGGCTGGGGCGGCTGGTGGTTCTGGGATCCGGTGGAGAACGCCTCGCTGATGCCCTGGCTCGCGGCGACAGCGCTGCTCCATTCGGTTACGGTTCTGGCGACGCGCGACAGTTTGCGGGCGTGGACGGTGATGCTGGCGGTCGTTGCTTTCTCGATGTCGATGATCGGGACGTTTCTGGTGCGCTCGGGCATCCTGACCAGCGTCCACGCCTTCGCCGTCGATCCGCGCCGGGGATCATTTATCCTGGCGCTCCTCGTCCTCTATATCGGCGGCGCACTGCTGCTCTACGGGCTACGGGTCGGAACCGTTCGCGAGGGCAAGAAATTCCAGGCCGTCAGCCGGGAAGGGGCGCTTGTCGCTAACAACCTGTTGCTCACCGCGATCCTTGGGATCGTGCTGATCGGCACGCTCTATCCGCTGTTCGTCGAAACGCTGACGGGCGAACAGCTCTCTGTCGGCCCGCCCTATTTCAACAGCACGGCGGGGCCGCTCGCGCTGATCCTGATCGCGATCATGGCGCTCGGGCCGCTGCTGCGCTGGCGCAAGGACGATTGGCGCGACCTGATCAACCGCATTTCCTTTCCGATACTGTTTTCCGCGCTCGCCTTTGCCGGACTGATGTTCTTCGTTTCGCCGATCGGTATCCTGCCGACACTCGGCATCGTCCTTGCCGTCGGCGTCGGGGCCGCCAGCGTCGCGCCGCTTTGGAAGCGCAACCTGCGCCGGACGCCGATGTTCACCTATGGAATGGTGATCGCGCATCTCGGCATTGCCGTGGCGCTTGCCGGCATGGCGTCGGAAAGCGCCTTTACCGAGGAAGTTCTCGTCGCGACGACGCCGGGGCAGGAGCATGAGGTCGGCCCCTATACGGTGCGGTTCGTCGGTGTCGATCCGGTAGCTGGGCCGAACTGGACGGCGATCGAGGGGCAGCTCGCGGTAACGCGCGGAGATGGCGAACCCTTCGGCTTGATGCCGCAGGCCCGCATGTTCGCCTCGCCGCCGACCGAAACGAACGAAGCCGCCATCGCGACCTCGTGGGACGGACAGCTCTATACCGTGCTCGGCAACAGCGATGCGCAGGGCCGCTGGCAGCTGCGCCTGTGGTGGAAGCCGTTCGTGACGCTGATATGGCTCGGCGGCGGTATGATCGCATTTGGCGGGCTGCTCTCCCTTGTCGGCCGCGTCCGGCGCGAACGCCGCTCTGCGCTGCGGGAGGCGCACGGATGACAAGCGAATCGAACCGCCTGATCCTCTGGGTGCCGCTCGGTATCGCCGGTATCTTCATCCTTTTCTTCGGCTATGCGCTGTTCTTCGGCAACGCGAACCCGCAGCAGAAGACGATCGAATCGCGGATGGTGGGGCAGCCGGTTCCCGAATTCGCGCTCGATCCTGCCGTTTCCAATCATCCGGGCCTGACCAGCGCGAACCTGGCGACCGGCGAACCGCGCCTCGTCAACGTCTTCGCCAGCTGGTGCCTGCCGTGCATCACCGAAGCGCCGCAGCTCACGGCCTTGCAGCAACGCGGCGTGAGCATAGACGCCATCGCCATCCGCGACCGGCCGCAAGATATCTCCAACTTCCTGATGCGCTACGGCGATCCCTATCAGCGGATCGGCGCCGATGTGGATAGCCGGGTGCAGCTTGCATTTGGATCGTCGGGCGTGCCGGAAACCTTCGTCGTCGATGGCGAAGGTGTGATCCGGCACCAGCATATCGGCGAAATCCGGCCCGAGGACGTGCCCGTGATCATGCAGGCACTGGAGGATGCGCGGTGATCCGGTTGCTTGCCATCATGCTGTGCCTGATGCTTGCATCATATGCCGGGCCGGCCAACGCCCAATCGCGCCTTCCCGATGCGCAATGGGCGAACGAGCAGCTCCCCGATCCCGCGCAGGAGGCCGAGGCACGCGAGTTGATGGAGTCGCTCCGCTGTCTCGTCTGCCAGGGCCAGTCGATCGCCGATAGCGATGCCGATATGGCGCAGGACATGCGCGCACTGGTTCGGCGGCGGATCGCGGCGGGTGAGGAGCCGGAAGCGATCCGGCAATGGCTTGTCGACCGCTACGGCCGCTGGGTGACTTATGAACCGCCCTTCGATGCCGTGACATGGCCGCTCTGGCTTCTGCCGCTGCTGCTGCTCGGCACCGGCCTTTGGCTGGCGCGGGGACGCTTCCGCAAGAACAGGGGCGATCGCTGATGGGCTGGTTCGCCATCGTCCTCCTGATCGGGCTGATCCTGTTCTGGCTCGTCCGGCTCGCCTCGTTTCGCGGGACGCGGCTCGAGTGGCTCGGCGCCGCGCTGATGGTCGGCCTTGCCGGCTATGCCTGGCAGGGAAGCCCGATGCTCGAGGGACGGCCAACGGTGGCGGCGCGCGATATTCCTGCCGAAGGCACGGCCGATCTCGACGAGAATCTCACTGATCCGGGCATGGGAACCGCCGGACACTGGCTGGTGATGGCCGAAGCGCTCAACCGGCGCGGCGATCATGAATCGGCAGCGCATGCGGTATGGAACGGAATCGAGACCGACCCGGAAAATGCCGATCTGTGGGTCGGATACGGCAACGCGCTGCTTCTCCATGGCGATGGGCAAATGAACCCCGCGGCGCAGCTTGCGTTCGAGCGCGCCGCTCAGCTCGACCCCGAACATCCGGGCCCGCCCTTCTTCATCGGCCTCGCGCTGGCGCAGGCGGGGCAATATGAGGATGCGGCACAAGTGTGGCGCGCGTTGCTTGAACGCACGCCCGAGGATGCACCCTATCGCGCCGATCTCGAAAACCGGTTGCTCGGCATTTCGCGCGCGCTTGGCCGTCCCGTCATGCCCGAAGGCGAAGACGAAACGGCCGAGGGCGGCGAAGCCCCTAGTTCATAGGCAGACCAAAAGCATCGGCGACCGCCTGATGCCGGATTTTGCCGTCTGAGACGTTCAGGCCGGCTGCGAGATGGACATTGTCCGCCATCGCCTTGTCGGGCCCCTTGCTCGCCAACTGGATGACATAGGGCAGGGTGGCGTTGTTCAGCGCGAAGGTCGATGTCCGCGCCACGGCCCCGGGCATATTGGCGACGCAATAG
The DNA here is from genome assembly GCF_937129435.1 of uncultured Parasphingopyxis sp. GTDB lineage: Bacteria > Pseudomonadota > Alphaproteobacteria > Sphingomonadales > Sphingomonadaceae > Parasphingopyxis. The sequence goes on from NZ_CAKZNF010000009.1 coordinate 46,755, forward strand.
TGGATGACGCCCTCTTCTTCATAGACCGGATCGTCATGCGTCGTCGGGCGCGAGGTTTCGAAACACCCACCCTGATCGATGGCGATGTCGACGATGACCGAGCCGCGTTTCATGGTTTTGAGCATGTCGCGCGTCACCAGCTTGGGCGCCGCGCCGCCCGGCACCAGCACCGCACCGATCACGAGATGCGCGGTCTGAACGGCCTTTTCGATCGCTGCCTGCGAAGCGTAGCCGGTCTTGATCTGATTGCCGAAATGGGTGTCGAGTTCAGCGAGCCGATCGTTCGAGATGTCGTAGATCGTCACATCGGCGCGCAGGCCGACCGCCATCTGCGCGGCATTGAGACCTGAAACCCCGCCGCCGATGATGACCACCTTGGCGGGCTGCACGCCGGGTACGCCGCCAAGCAGGATACCGCGACCGCCTTGCTCCTTTTCGAGATAATGCGCGCCGGCCTGGATCGACATTCGCCCCGCCACCTCGCTCATCGGCTTCAATAGCGGCAGCGAGCGATTGGGGCTCGTGACGGTCTCATAGGCGATGCAGGTGGCGCCCGACTTCATCAGCCCCTCCGTCTGCGGCAGATCGGCTGCCAGATGGAGATAGGTGAACAGGATATGCCGCTCCTCGAGCATGGCGATTTCCTGTGCCTGCGGCTCCTTCACCTTCACGATCATGTCCGATTCGGCGAACACGTCCGCAGCCGTATCGACGATGCGCGCGCCGACGGCGCGATAGTCGTCATCGTCGAAATCGATGCCGGTGCCGGCCTTGGTTTCGACGATCACCTCGTGGCCAGCCTGGATGACATCATGGGCCGATGCCGGGGTCAAACCGACGCGATATTCGTGATTCTTGATTTCCTTGGGAACTCCGACGCGCATTCACGCCTCCTGAAATGATTGGATGCGCGGCATATAGCGGGACGTGGGGGAATTGTCGCGCATTGCCGCACATCGATTCAAGTGATAGGGCGCGCGCTTTGGCGCGGAATCGACAGGGAAGTCGAGCTTTTCCGCGCCCGGCACAGTGTCGAGGGTCCGCGACAGGCATTATGAGCGAGTCCAATCCCGAATTTTCGGAGGACGGGTCGCATCGCGACAGAAATATCGCCAAGCTCGCGCTCGGCGCGATCGGCGTCGTCTATGGCGATATCGGCACCAGTCCGCTCTATGCGTTTCGCGAAACCTTCGCGGGGCACCACCCGCTGTCGCTCGACCGCATCCATATCATGGGCGTGCTGTCGCTGATCTTCTGGTCGATGATGCTGGTCGTCACGATCAAATACATCATCATCCTGACCCGCGCGGACAATAACGGTGAAGGCGGCAGCCTGGCGCTGCTGGCGCTCATATCGCGCAGGGCCCGGAGCAATATGCCGTGGACGCGGGGGATCGTGCTGCTCGGCGTCTTCGCCTGCGCGCTATTCTACGGCGACAGCATGATTACGCCTGCGATCTCGGTCCTTTCGGCCGTCGAGGGACTGGCTGTCGTCGAGGGATCGCTGGCGCCGCTGGTTATCCCGATCGCGATCTTCATCCTGATCGGCCTGTTCGCGATCCAGCGTTTCGGCACGGCGCGCGTCGGTGCACTCTTCGGACCGATCATCCTCGTCTATTTCACCATTCTTGCCGTGCTCGGAACGTTGAGCATCATGCAAGACCCGGGCATCCTTCTTGCGCTCAATCCCTGGTATGCGTTCAACTTCTTCATGATCGATGGCTGGGCGGCATTTCTCGCGCTCGGTTCGGTCGTGCTCGCCGTGACGGGTGCCGAGGCACTTTACGCCGATATGGGGCATTTCGGCCGCAAGCCGATCGGCCTTTCCTGGATGGCGATCGTGCTTCCCGCGCTGATGCTCAACTATCTGGGGCAGGGGGCGCTGCTCGCTTCCGACCCGTCGGCGATCTCCAGCCCCTTCTACATGCTCGCGCCCGAATGGTTTCGCCTGCCGATGGTCTTCGTGGCGACGATGGCGACGATTATCGCCAGCCAGGCGGTGATTTCCGGCGCCTTCTCGGTCACGCAACAGGCAATCCAGCTCGGCTTCATCCCGCGCCTCAAGATCACGCATACTAGCGCCTCGTCGATGGGCCAGATCTACATTCCGGTGATCAACTGGGCGCTGCTGTCCATGGTCATTCTGCTCGTCCTGATCTTCGAGAATTCGAGCAATCTGGCCGCCGCCTACGGTATTGCGGTGACCGGCGCGATGTTGATCGACACCTGCCTGCTCGCGGTCGTTCTGTTCGGGCTTTGGAAGTGGAAGCCGTGGCTCGCGATTCCGCTGCTCGCCGTCTTCTTCGTCGTCGATATCGCCTATTTCGCCGCGAACCTCACCAAGGTCCCCTATGGCGGCTGGTTCCCGCTGCTGATTGGCGTGATCGCCTTCACGCTGCTCACAACATGGGCGAAGGGCCGGACACTGTTACGGGGCCGGATGCGCGAAGCTGCCATGCCGGTGCAGGTCTTCGTCAAATCTGCCGCCGGTTCGGCAACCCGCGTACCTGGCACCGCCGTGTTCATGACGACGGCGCCGGAAGGCGTGCCGCATGCGCTGCTCCACAACCTGAAACACAATAAGGTGCTCCATGAGCGCATCGTCCTCCTGACGGTGATGATCCTCGACCAACCTTTCGTTCCCGATTCGCAGCGCAGTGCCGTCGAGGATCTGGGCTCGGGATTTTATCGCGTCATCCTTCGCTACGGGTTCATGCAGGACAGCGACGTACCGCTCGCGCTCGAAAAGCTGACCGTGTGCGGCCCCCCGTTCCGTATGATCGAAACGAGCTTCTTCCTTGCGCGGCAGACTCTGCTGACGTCGAAAACACCCGGCATGGCGCCCTGGCGGGAGAAGATTTTCGCCTGGATGCTCCGCAACGCGGAAAGTGCGATGCAGTTCTTCCGCTTGCCGACGAACCGCGTCGTCGAGCTGGGGAGCCAGGTCGAAATCTGACCGCGATGCGCGCGGCTATCGTCCTTGCGGCTGGCCGATCCCGGCGTTTCGGAGCTCGGGACAAGCTGGTCGTCCGATATCGGGGCCGTCTGCTCGCGGAACATGCGATACGGACCGCGCTCCGATCGGATTGCGCGCGAGTGCTGGTGGTGATGCGCACCATGTCGCCGTTGAAACGGCTGCCACTGCTCAAAAGTCCGCGCATTTCGACGGTTGAGGTTCCGCCGGAAAACGCATCGCGGCGTCAGAGCCTGGCGGCGGCATTGCGCGCGCTGAGGCCGCTGGAGAGATCGGCGCTCGTTCTGCTCGGCGACATGCCTGCACTCGACATCGGCCAGGTGCGCAAGGTCGCGCGTTCATCGCCGCGTAGCGATGCGCGCGCCATATATCGTGGGCAACCGGGGCATCCCGTATTGATTCGCAACCCGCGCGCCGCGCTGGCGCGCCTGACGGACGGGAAACCGGCATTGGCCGTGGATCGGCTTCAAAACCTGCCCACCGGGCGGGGTGCGATCGCCGATATCGACCGGCCACCGGCTCTCAGGCCGGTTCCCGTCCGATGAGCGATGCCCCGATTATCGTCACCGCCTTGCTGGGGAAGGAAGATTTTGCCTGGCTCAATACGTTGCGGCAACGCCATTTCCCGCCCGAACGCAATTTTCTGCCCGTCCATGTGACGCTCTTCCACCATCTGCCGCCGAGCGTTGCACCGGAATTGAAGCAGCGGCTTGCGGCCCTCACACGCGAATATCCGGCTCCGACGGCGCAGCTTCGCGACGTCATGAAGCTCGGCAAAGGCGTCGCCTATCGAATTGAGTCGGAGAAACTGGCGGCGTTGCGCGACGAACTCGCATCGGCTTTTGCCGGACTTCTCACGCCGCAGGATCAGGCGGACTGGCGCCCGCACATCACGGTTCAGAACAAGGTTACGCCAGACGCCGCACGGGCTCTCCATGAAGAACTGTCAGAAGGCTTCTCTCCACGACCGCTTGCAATCGCGGGTCTCGCAAGCTGGTATTATCGCGGCGGCCCGTGGGAGCCACTGTCCGAGCACCGATTTTCCGGCTGATCAGTCGAGCTGACCGATACCCTCACAGCTCATACCGAAAGCCGCGAGTCCGGCTTCGAGATAAGCGGCGAGCATCGGCATATCCATCAGCTGGTCTGCCGCATCGTTGCGTTCACCGTCGCTCGCTTCGGCCAGCGCGTCCTCCCAATCCTCCGGTTCGAAAGTGCCACGGCCGATCCAAGCCAGCGCAAGCACTTCCGCCGTCTCGTCGTCCGCCAAATCATCGAGCAATGCCTGAATTTCCGTCTCGACGGCTTCGTTTTTCTCATCGAGCATGACGTCATATTGATCGTCGGTGGACACCGGATCGTCCCGATCGTCCTCTTCATCGTTTTCGGGGACCTGCGAGTCCCACTCGCGTGCCCGCACGATCAACCGGCAAATCGTATCCAATGGTGTTTCGAGTTCCATGGCGGCGCTCCATCAGTTCCGTTTCGCCCAGACCAACGCGCTCTGGCGGCGCCCGGTTCCGTTCGATCCATCGCGCGTGTTGACCGGCTCGCACGCCCTCACTATAGGCCGCGCAGCCGTTTCGCGGCGCCTTCCGTGGCGGAGTAGCTCAGGTGGTTAGAGCAGCGGAATCATAATCCGCGTGTCGGGGGTTCGAGTCCCTCCTCCGCTACCAAGTTGAAACTTCTCATGCGTCACATGCGCCGAAGAACTCGTCGATCTCCGTATCGCTGCTATGGGAGGGGATGGTGATCGTTTCGTCGCCATAAGATACGCTCCTTCGCTATAGGCTTTCATTACGGGGCCCTGCGGGGCCGTGGTTACTTCTACCGCCATTCCAAGCTGGGTCTCGCGTGACTTAATCGAGAGTTGCTGGTCGAGGTTTCCGGCTTTGAGCGTCACCGTGTCTAGTCGTTGCGAGACGACTTCCGGCGGGCGATTGAATGACACCAAAACTGTCTCGCCCATGGCCCGGGGGCCAAGGCTCTCAGGTTACAGGCTAATTCCGCCTGGCTTGGTTCAGAAACGATAGCTTACGCCAGCGCTCAATACCCACGGGTCGAGCTTGTGCTCGGTTTCGATCGCCAGCGTATCACCGGCATACCAGCGCGCGGTCGTGTCGACGAAGTAGCGCTTTGCGTCGATCGTCAGGCCGAGACCGCTGTCGCCAAGCGCGATATCGGTACCTGCCTGCAGCACGAGGCCGAATTCGTCCGACAGCGTGGTGCGCGTCACACCGAGCGGAATGGTGTCCGCACCCGGTTCGACATCGACCCACCAAAAGTAAGTGGCCCCGGCACCGAGATAGGGTTTCACGCCGCCGAGATCGAAATGGTACTTCGCGGTGAAGGTCGCGGGGATGACCTTGGCGTCTGACACCAGTTCGGCACCCGGCAGCCCGGCCACCGCATCGACATCATGCTGTGTCACGCAGCAGATCGTCTCGATCGAGAAATTCGGCGACGCGAAATACTCGATTGCCAGCGTGGGTACGAAATTGTCGCTCGCCTCGGTCTGCGTCGCGGCGGGAAGGCCCACGATATCCGTGTTGATATCGGTGATTTTGCCATCGGGTGCGACAAGGGTGCCGAGCAGCTTTACCTGCAGCTTGCCATCGTTGTCCGCAGCCTGGGCAGGTGCGGCGAACATTGCCGTACCGGCCAGCGCAGCTACCAGAAACTTCTTCATTCGATCGTCCTCGAGCGCGGCAGTGGCCGCCCCATGCGGCCCAGGGATGTTGCAGCGCTCAGACGCCTGTGGCGCGGAAAATTTCTGCGGGCATTGATCTGGGTCAAGGAAGCGCCGGCCTATCGGGGCGAGGGCGGCTTCATGATTACACCAGCCGAACCCTTCCAGCGATTTGCCAACCGGATACTTCCCGCAAATCTGTCGGATACCGTATACTTCCGGTTCCAGGCGCTCGCCCGGCCAGGCCAGCTCGCCAAGGCGCATTCACTGGATTTCGCGGGCGCGGGCCAGCAGATCGTCTTCGTGGTCGACGGGGCCACCAAGCTGGTGGCGCACGCGTCAGAGTCGCGCGACCAGATCGTCGCTTTCCAGTTCGCCGGCGAGGTCTTCACTGTCCCCGGTCCCGACAACTATTCCTACTCCGTCAGCGCGCTCAAGGACTGCGACATCCTGGCTTTCGACTCGGACGAATTCCTCCGGTTGGCATCGAGCGAAGCGGGGGTCCTTCACCATTTGCTGGAAAACACCACGCTTTCGCTGCGCCGGTGCCGCGAGAAGACGATCGCGCTCGGCCGCAAGACGGCGGGCGAACGCATCGCCGTGTTCCTGATCGGGATGGCCGAGCGGATCGGGGTCGAGCAGGACGGCCGGCTGGTGCTCGAATTGCCGATGTCCCGCCGTGATATCTCGGACAGTCTCGGGCTCACAATCGAGACCGTCAGCCGTCAGCTATCGAAGCTCAGGGACGACGGGGTGATCGAGACGGTGGGCCGTTCAGGCGTGATTTTGAATGCCGTGGAGAGCCTCCGTGACCGGGCGGGCTTCCTGCGCGAGGCCGCGTGAAATCTTTTCCGAATTTGATCTGGGTCAATGATCTTCGTGGGCGGTCCGCTTAACCCCCTGCAAAAGGACGGAGAATTCTATGCAAGCGGAAACGGCGCTGGGCCGGGTGGGCCTGTGGTTCCTGGTCATGCTGGCTGCGATGGCGGCGGCGCTGGGCGCGGCGGACAGCGGTTTCGCGGCGCACGCCTGGATTATCGCGGCTCTCGGTTTCGTGATGGTCTGGGTCAGTGCATCGCGGTTCGATCCGCTGGGAAAGGCGCGGGGCTTCTTCAAGCTTCCCGACGGTCCTTCGCGGTATGACGACGATCCCATTCGCTGGGGTGTCATCGCCACGATGTTCTGGGGACTTGCGGGCCTTCTGGCGGGTGTTTTCATCGCCGCTCAGCTGGCGTTCCCGCAGCTCAATTTCGAACCCTATCTCAACTTCGGTCGACTGCGCCCGCTGCACACGAGCGCTGTGATATTCGCTTTTGGCGGCAACGCGCTGCTGGCGACCAGCTTCTACGTCGTGCAGCGCACCTGCCGTACGCAGCTGGCGTTTCCCAATCTCGCGCGGTTCGTCTTCTGGGGCTATCAGCTGTTCATCGTCATGGCCGCCACCGGCTACCTTCTGGGCATCACCCAGGGCCGCGAATATGCCGAGCCGGAATGGTATGTCGATCTCTGGCTGACGGTCGTCTGGGTCGCCTACCTGATCGTGTTCATGGGCACGATCTTCAAGCGCAAGGAGCCGCATATCTATGTGGCGAACTGGTTCTATCTCGCCTTCATCGTGACGATTGCGGTCCTGCATCTGGTCAACAATCTGTCGATCCCCGTCGATCCGTTCGGCTCGTTCAGCTACCGCGTCTTTTCCGGTGTGCAGAATGCGCTGACGCAATGGTGGTATGGCCATAATGCGGTGGGCTTCTTCCTGACCGCGGGCTTCCTCGGGATCATGTATTATTTCATCCCCAAACGGGTGGAGCGGCCGGTCTATTCCTACCGTCTCTCCATCGTCCACTTCTGGACGCTGATCTTCATCTATATCTGGGCGGGACCCCACCATTTGCACTATACGGCGCTGCCGGAATGGGCGCAGACGCTGGGCATGACCTTCTCG
>NZ_CAKZNF010000010.1 GCF_937129435.1 uncultured Parasphingopyxis sp.
CGCGCGCTTGTCGGCGGCGACGAGAACAGCATCGCCGGCTCCGTCACCATCGGATGGGAGTTCTGATCCCGCCGGTCGGCAGTCCTGAGCGTCCGTTTTCGGGAACACCATTCGGTCTACCGAATGACCGACATGGGGCGCGGAGCCGACATCATTGATGACGCCTGACAATGAGACTGGACTTCCAACGCCGACCAAGCGTTGGTCGTGCTGCTGGTGACGAGCGCGATCGAGTCCGAGCAGCCCCGCAACCGAACCGGGGCTTTGGGTCGTGGGAGCAGGTGCAGTGTGCACTTGCCCGCACAGGAGACCCAATCATGACCACGGATACGACCGCACCGAACCAGACCGTCGCTGCCGAGCCGGCCAAAGCCGAACGCAAGTCCGACACCGTCACCCGTTTGCTGAACCGCAAGGCCGGAGCAACCATCGAGGACATCACGATTGCGACAGGCTGGCAGCCGCATAGCGCCCGTGCATTCATGCCGGGGTTGCGGAAGAAGGGGCACACGATCATTCGCGAGCAGCGAAAGTCCGGTGCATCGGCCTATCGGATTACAAATACGGTCACGGTCGCGTCCTAGTGGCTCCGCTCGATACACGCGTCGCTGGGCTGGCGTCGATGACGCCGGCCCAGCTTCGCGCCGAATGGCGACGAACCTTCCGGCGCGAGACGCCGCCCCACAGCCCCGATCTTCTGGCAAGGGCGATCGCCTGGCGCTGGCAAGCAAAACACTATGGAGATCTGAGCCCGCCTTTGCGGCGCAGGCTTGACCAGATGACAAGCGAGCTCGATGCGACCGGTGACATTGGAGCAGCCGCGCCATCACAATTGGCCATCGGTACGCGGCTCGTGCGCGAATGGAATGGCAAGACCATCAAGGTCCTCGTGACCGACGAGGGATTCCAGTTTGAAGACCGGCACTATCAATCGCTGAGCCAGATCGCCCGTCACCTGACGGGAGCGCATTGGTCGGGGCCGCGCTTCTTCGGACTGGTCAAACGCAAGGTTGCAGCGGCCGCTGATTGAACCGGACGCAAAACTTCGCGAACTGCGATGCGCGATTTACACCCGCAAATCGACTGAAGATGGGCTGGAGCAGGACTTCAACGGCCTGCATGCACAGCGCGAGGCCTGCGAGGCGTACATTGCCAGCCAGCGGCATGAGGGCTGGGCGCTGCATCCCGAACTCTATGACGATGGCGGCTTTTCAGGGGGCAATATGGAACGGCCCGGCCTGGTTCAGCTGCTGGCTGATATTCGCGCTGGCAAAATCCATGTCGTCGTCGTCTACAAGGTCGACCGCCTTATGCGCAGCCTCGCCGACTTCGCCAAGATCGTCGAGATCATGGACGGGGCCGGCGCCAGCTTTGTCAGCGTCACCCAGTCGTTCAACACCACAACCAGCATGGGACGGCTCACCCTTAATGTGCTGCTCTCCTTCGCCCAGTTCGAGCGCGAGGTGACGGGTGAGCGGATCCGCGACAAGATTGCCGCCTCGAAGAAGAAGGGGATGTGGATGGGCGGGACGGTGCCGTTCGGCTACCGGGTCGCGGATCGCAAGCTTCATATCGAACCGGATGAGGCAGTAACTGTCCGGCACATCTTCGCACGCTATCTCGAGCTAGGCTCGGTTCCGGTCCTGGCCGACGAACTCAAGGATGCGGGAGTTCGAACGCGGAGACGTATCTCGCGCAACGGCAATCCCTATGGCGGCGCGATCCTTGGCAGAGGCGCGCTATATGCGATGCTGCAAAACCGGATCTATGCCGGCGACATCGTTCACAAGGGCAAGGCATGGCCGGGCCAACACCAAGCCATCATTGACGATGATCTCTTCGCCAAGGTCCAGGACCGGCTCGCCCGCAACCGCGTGGCACGGAAGCATGGTCATCATGCGAGCGCCCCAAGCCTGCTGACGGGTTTGGTCTATGATGGTTTGTGCAGAAGGATGTCACCTGATCATGCTTGCAAGGGGAAGCGCCGATACCGTTATTACCGGTCGCGACAGGATAGCGATGAGGAGCGAGCCCATCCTGGCGGGTACCGGCGATCGACTTGGAAGAGACTGTGGTCGGGCGGTTGCGCAAGCTCCTTACAGACCACAGTGAGCTGTCGGCAGCCGTTCCAGACGCCAATGCCAGCGAGCTCGAACAGATCTTTGCCGATGCAGCCGATTGGGCTTCAGATCTGGATGGGGATCATCCCGTGCGGCGTGCACGGATCGATGCGCTGGTCGATCGGGTCACCATCGAACAGGATCGGATCGATCTCTCGGTCAAGGTCTCTCCTGACGCGATAGAAGACCCCGTAATTCTGGATTTGAAAATACCGGCACGCGTGGTCAGCAGCGGTAAGCAATCCCGCATCGCCATCCCGCCGGGCGAGGCGCTAGCTAACCGGCATGCTGATCCATCGCTGATCAAGCTGATGGCGACAGCGCATGGTGCAAGGCTGTCGGTTGAGCGCAGCAACGACGATGTGAAAGCCGTCGCTGCGGCCGAAGGTTACGACAAGGACTATTTTGCCAGGCTCGTCCGCCTTGGATATCTCGCGCCGGACATCACTACTGCCATATTGGATGGGCGTCAGCCGGCAACGCTGACCCGCATCCGCCTGGCACGGATGTCGAAACTGCCGCTCGACTGGGCGGAGCAGCGGCGGCTGCTCGGGTTCGAAACGACCCAATAGCGCAACCTGCCAATTTGCATCGCAGGACCGGCCAAATGGTCTCTCCTGCGGTCCGAGACGTGAGCCCAATGCTTTGGGGATTTGGGGAAAGAATGGTGCCCAGGGACAGAATCGAACTGCCGACACTGCGATTTTCAGTCGCATGCTCTACCAACTGAGCTACCTGGGCATTCCGGCAGGTTGGCACGGAAGGCGGCGCTATAGGGCGGTTCAGCGGTCGCTGTCCACCCCGTTTTCTACCCCGACGATGCTTTCCGGATCGACGGGCGGGCCGGGCACGCGATAGCCGTCGCCCAGCCAGTTGAGCAGGTCGCGATCCTTGCAGCCGCGGCTGCAAAAAGGTTCGAATTCCGCAGCCGGGGGTTTGCGGCAGATCGGGCAGGATTGGGCGCGTTTGGGCATGGGCGGGATATGGTGTCAGGTCGCGCAGGTCTCAAGCGGAGTTTTTGTCAGACCTCGCCTTCGGCTCGGCGCGGCACCAGCCCACACCCCCACCCGACCTCCCACTTAGTGCACTCTGGTTGGGAGGTCGGGTGGGGGTGTGGGCTGGCGCCGCGCTTTGGCGCAAGCCAAAGTCTGACAATCACACCAGGCTCAAACTCTCCAGGTCCAGCGCCATCTGCGCGGGCCGTTCGGCCATCGCCGCGAACATGGCGTCGCCGCGTTCGGTTCGCTCGACATGGATCGCGGCGTTGATCGCCATGATGTAGCCGGCGAAGGCGCTGCGGCGATAGGCGTCCCAGAAGGCGTCGGGATCGGCCGGGGCGCCGAGCGCTTCGCGGCGCTGGAGATATTGCGCGATCAGCGGCTTTTCCTGCGCGCGTCTGTCTTCCGGATCGGCGAAGCTGGTGCCGATCAGATAGGCGACGTCGCCCGCGCCATGGCCCATCGAGCAGGTTTGCCAGTCGACGAGGATCGCCAGAGGGAGGTCGTCCTCGCGCGGTGCCGTGAACAGGATATTGTCGAGCCGCATATCGCCATGGGCGATGCATTCGGGCTGCGGCGCGGCATCCATATAGGCGTCGAACCGGGCGACGAGTTCGGCGCCGAGATCGAGCACCTCCTCCGGCAAAAGACCGGTGAAGCGCGGCTGGAACTGTTTGAACAGGCTCGGGAGCGCCTGCCGCATATAGCCGCTATTGCCGGCGCTGTGATGCAGCCATGCAAGGTCGTCGAAGCTGCCGGATTTCGGCCGCCATGCGTGAAGCGCCGCCGCCTCGTGCAGAGCCGCCGCTACCGTCGCCGCATCGGCCCCGGCAAGCTGGTCGCCCTGTTCGGCCGGCGCCATGTCACCGAGCAGCAGCGCGAATTGCGTTTCATCGGCGCCGATTTCGGCATGATAGGGCGGCGGGCAGGAAACGCCGCTGTCCTTCGCGACGTCGCGATACCAGCCGACCTCCATGTCGTAGAGGTGGAAGAGCGCGGCAGCGCCGCGGCTGGTCGCGTCGCGGCTCGGGCATTTGGCGACGAAGGTGGCGGGGTGGCTCTCTTCCTGCCAGTCGCATCGGAAGCGATAGCTGTCGCAGACCTGCCCCGTCCCGACGGGTTCGTGCGTCAGGCCCGCCAGCGAACCGGGTGTCGCATCGAAGACCTGCTCGACCCAGCCCGTCTCGAATTCTTCCGGAGCAACGGGAAAATCGCGGCTCATCGTGCGGGGTCCAGCAGCCCGGTCAGCCCGCTCGCGCCATGCGGGCCCATGAGCAGCTGTTCGAGCACGCCGTGACCGCGATGTTCCTTGCCGTCGATCCTGAGCACGGCCGGGGTGAAGGCCTGGATATGGATGTGCAACGGGTTCGCCCACTCGGCATCGGCCGTGACGATGGTGTCATAAGCGGCCTCCTCGTCGCCATGGTCCATGCCGTGCCCCCATTGCGGGTGCATGTAGCCGAGGCCGGACATATGGAAGACGGGGCCCTGGGGCTCGACGATGATCTCGATATCGCGGTCGTTGCAGAGGAACGCCTGCAGCCGCTCGACGCGCCGCGTGCCGGAGCGGTAGCGGATATCGTAGACCACATCGTCGAACTCTTCCGCCTCGCCGCCACCCGTCGGCGCGATCACCGCGCGGCGGTTCCACGGCACGCCCACGCCATCGTCGTTCGAATGAAAAAAGGTCGCATGATCGGGAAAGTTGAGCGGCGTCCAGAGCCAGTAGAATTGCGGGAGATTGCCGCTGGGCGGTGGCTGGCTGTCGCCCGCGCCGACGGGCCGGATACCCCAGCTGCGGTCGCGCGTGCCGATGTGGCTGTCGAGCGAAACCGTGTGCTCGGTGCCGTCGACGGTGATGGTGCCGGACCAGCCGCCATTCTGCGTCATCCGCGTATAGTCCATGAACATGCGCGGGCCGTTGCGGCGGATGAAGCGTGGCTCCTCGATCGCGTCGTGGCGCGCGGTGAAGATCACATCGGCGGCGATCGGCGCATCGGCATCGGCGACGACGATCCGCAGCGATTTGAGCGGTTCGACGATCTCGACCCGGATCGGCCCGGCGTGCAGATCGAGCCGCTCCGACCCCAGCCGCCGCGAGGCACGGACATTGTGCTGTACCCCGTCCACCAGCACGCAGAAGCTGGCGTCGATTACATCGAGATGCGGATAAATCCCCATGGCTGCGGCGAAGAACAGGCTGCCGTCGGCACTATAGCCGTTGAAGAAATAGCGGTCGTAGAAATTCCGGTCGCTGCCCGAATAGGCCATCGGCTCGGGCGTCTGGTGCAGCGGATAATCGTCGCCTTTTGTTAGCATCGCTCTCTCCCTCTCGCGGTCGAGACTGGCACAGCGGCGGGAGCGATTGAAGCGAATTCAGGGCGTTTCGGCGTGCACCGTGCCTCCGGCCATCGATAGCGCGGGGTCGATTTCGAGCGTCACGGGTGCGCCGATGCGGCGGGCGAGTGTGTCGATCCAGTCCGCTCGCTCTTCGAGCATCGCGAAGATTCTCGGATGCGCGCGGATGGTGCGCGGCCCGCTTCCCTTTGTGCGTTCGGCGCGCCTCAGCAGTGCCCGGGCGTGGCTCGCGGGCGCGTCATATTGGAAGCGTTCGGCAAGCGACGGGCCGGCGCGTTTGCGGACCACCTGCATCAGCCCGAACCCGTTGACCGCCGTGCGCTCGAAGGGGAGGGGCAGGCTGGCGTCGAAGGCCTCGGCCGCCGCCTGCCGCTCGCCCTTGGCGTCGAGCGTCGGTAGGTCGATGGCGATCGACCCCTGAATATCGAGCCGTCGGATCGTCTGCGAGGCCGCCCTGGCGCCCTCCCGCGCGAGCTCGGCGGGCGGCATCACGCCGTCCACGTCAATCACGATCATGGCGGGGGTCAGCGATATGCGCAGCGCGCCGCCGGGGAAGGGGACGGCGCCGCTCGCCGCCTGTTCGAGCAGTTCGGACCAGCCTGCCCCTTCGAGCCGGTCGGGCTCATGCGCGGCCAGCGTGACAATCGGATGATTACCGGGGAGCCTTTCGGCCAACGGTTTCGCGGATCGCGGCCCATCGGCACGGGGCGCATGGCGCAGCTTGGCCAGCTTTGGGCGGCCCGGTTCGGGGATCGGCGCGCGAACGACCTCGAAGAGGCCCGTCGCGCCCTCGGTCAGTCCAGCGGGCAGGGGTTCGACGATCGCTTCAGCGCCATCGGTAAGCTCGAGCCGGCCAGCGCGTTTGCCGGCGATTTGTTCGACGAGCTTCGCCTCGACAATGCTGCCCGCGATCGGCTCGCCATTGGGTTCGATATGCGCCTCGAGAATCGTGTCGCCGTCGACCAGCGCGGCGCGCGTTTCACCGATCCCGTTTTCGACGATCCACTCAGCCAAGGTCGTATCCCGCGCTCTCGAGCAGCGCGCGGGTTTCGAACAGCGGCAGGCCGATCACCCCCGAATGGCTGCCCGAGAGGAATCTCACCCAGGCTTCGGCGCAACCCTGGATGGCATAGCCGCCCGCCTTGCCCTCCCATTCGCCGGTCGAAAGATAGGTTTCGATCTCCTGTCGGCTCAACGGCTTGAATGCGACAATGGTCGATGACAGCCGATGGCGCGCGGAGCCTTCGCTATCGATCACGGTGACGGCGGAATAAACGCGGTGGCGGCGTCCGGAGAGCAGGTTCAAACATCGCTCCGCTTCGTCCGCCGTCTCGGCCTTGGGCAGGATGCGCCGTCCCGCCGCCACCACGGTATCCGCGCCGAGGACGATATTACCGGGATGCCGCGCGCAAACCGCCTCGGCCTTTTCCCTCGCCATGCGCACGGCATAGTGGCGCGGCAGTTCGCCACGTGCGGGGCTTTCGTCGATATGGGCAGGATCGACCTGATCGGGTTCGGCCCCGATCCGCTGCAGCAGCTGCAATCGCCGCGGCGAGGCCGATGCGAGTATCAGTTTCAGCGTCAGGAGGGGCCGGGTCCGCCGCGGCCGGGCATGTAGCGATAGGTGATGCGGCCCTTGGTCAGATCGTAAGGCGTCATTTCGACGAGCACTTCGTCGCCGACGAGCACGCGGATGCGGTTCTTGCGCATCTTGCCGGCCGTGTGACCCAGGATCTCGTGATCGTTTTCGAGTTTCACACGGAACATCGCGTTCGGCAGCAGTTCCACCACCGTTCCGCGCATTTCGAGAAGTTCTTCTTTCGCCATAATCGCCTATATAGTGCCGGAAATCCGCCGCGCCATAGCGGCAAGCCGCTGCGAAGGGAAGGGCCGGGATGAGTGTCCGGCAAGGCGGTCCGTTAGACTGGCGCGACGCAGGGCACAGTTTTGCGACAAATCGATGCGAAACCGAATGGCGGTGACGGCGTTGGGAGTGAAACGCGCCGCATCGGTAAGTCCGTGGGGTGCAACCGACCGGCTGTTGTCGGCAGTGATGAGAAAGTTCCGTTGTCGATGCCCCGCACCGTTGTCCGCAAACGCTTCGCCGCGCTTGCCCTTTCGAGTACAGCCCTTGCCGCGCTCGCTATCCCGCATGGCGCGATGGCGCAGGAAACGCCTGCAGCCGATGAGCCGCCTGCGGGCACGGAATCCGAAGTCGTCGGCAATGTCATCGTCGTAACGGCGGCGCCGCGCCGCGGCGAGGTGATCGGCGATATTCCGCCAGAGACCGAGCTCGATGCCGCCGACATTGCGAGCTATGGCGCGTCGTCCGTGGAGGATCTGCTGACCGCCATTTCACCCCAGACGGGTTCGGCGCGCGGCCGGGGCAGCGGTGGACGGCCGATCATCCTGCTCAACGGCCAGCGTATCTCCGGCTTTCGCGAACTGCGCGACCTACCGCCAGAAGCGATCGAGCGGGTGCAGGTGTTCCCGGAGGAGCTGGCGCTTCGCTACGGCTATCGGCCCGACCAGCGCGTCGTGAACTTCATCCTGCGAGAAAATTTCGCGTCCTTCGTCGGCGAGGTCGAGCATGGCCGGTCGACCCAGGGCGGCTTTAATGCGAGCGAAATCGAGGCGACGCTGACGCGGATCGGCCAGAACGGGCGCCTCAATATCGACGTCGAATATGAACCCGGATCGGCGCTGTTTGAAAGCGAGCGCGGCATCGTCCAGTCGCGCATCGACGAGCCGGGTTTCGTCGATAATGGCGAATTCCGCACGCTGATCGGCGAAACCGATTCGTTCGAGGTCAATGCCAGCTACAACCGCCAGTTGGGCGGAACGACCTCGGCGACGCTGAGCGGCGAGGTCTCGCGCACCGACACGACATCGCGGCTCGGATTGCCGGGGACGTCGCTGACGATTCCCGCTTCAAGCCCCTTTGCGCGGGTGGCGGGCGACGAGACGATCTACCGTTACCTTCCGGCCGTCGGCGGGACGCTCAACCGCTTTTCGGATTCGCTCGACGCCGAGGCGGGGCTGTCCGTCAACGGCCAGTTCGATGAGTGGCGCTGGTCGCTGACCGGAAATTACAGCCGCAGCGAGAGCGATACGGCGACCGACCGGTCCGACCTGTCGACGCTCGTCACCCGCATCGCGGCGGGCGATCCGAGCCTCGATCCGTTCGCGCGCGATCTGGGCCTTGGGCTCGGCTTCACCGTCGATCGCTCGCACAGCGTCAGCCAGAATGCCGATGCCAATGCGACGATCGCCGGAAGCCCGCTGGCGATGCCCGCCGGCCCGGTGACGGTCAGCGCGACGAGCGGCTTCGAATGGCGCGCCATCGACAGCGAGGCCGAGCGTTCGGGTGTGATCTCCGTCGCCGATCTCAGCCGCGAGCGGCTGTTCGCGCGGGCCAATGTCGATATCCCCATCGCCAGCCGCAGCAACCTCGTGCTCGGCTTTCTCGGTGACCTCTCGATCAACGGCAATATCGGCTATGCCGATCTCAGCGATTTCGGCGGCCTGGTCGAATATGGCTATGGCCTCAACTGGGAGCCGCTCGACGGGCTGTCGATCCTCGCGAGCGTGATCGGCGAGGAGGCGGCCCCGAGCGTGCAGCAGCTCGGCGATCCCCTCATCGTCACGCCCAATGTCAGCGTATTCGACTTCACGACGGGGCAGAGCGTGTTGATCGACCGGACGACCGGCGGCAATCCGAACCTCGCCGCCGAAGAGCGGCGCGATTTCAAGCTCGGCGTCAATTATCGCTTCGGCGACAATCCGGAAGTCCGCCTGTCGGGCGAATATGTCCGCAACCGCAGCGAGAACGTCACCGCGTCCTTCCCGCTGCTGACGCCCGAAATCGAAGCGGCTTTCCCCGATCGGGTGACGCGCGATGCCTTCGGCAACCTGCTCGCTGTCGATGCGCGGCCCGTGACCTTCTCGGAGGTGCGGAGCGAGCGCATCCGCTACGGCATCAACCTGTCGGGCCGGATCGGTTCGGACGATGACGAGGAGGAAGGCGGCTGGCGCGGACGGCGGGGCGGAGGCGGCGAAGGACGAGGCCGGCGTGGCAGAGGGCAGGGCGCTTCGGATGCGCCGTCATCGGACGAGACGCCGGCTTCCGCAGGCACACCGTCACCCGATGGCGAGGCGCAACCGGAAGGCGCGGCCCCGCAGGGCGAGCAAGCCAATCGCGGCGAAGGACCGCCGCGCGGCGAGGGCCGCCGTGGCGGTGGGCGCAGCCCGATGGGTTTCATGCGCGGCGGCCGTGGCGGTGGCGGAGGAGGCCGGTGGCAGCTCTCGCTCTATCACACCTACAGGCTCGACGAGACGGTGCTGATCCGGCCCGGCGTTCCCGAGCTCAACCTGCTCGACGGGTCGGTCACCAGCGGTTCCTCGCCCACGGCGCGGCACTCTGTGGAGCTGGAAGGAGGTATGTTCCTCGGCGGGATCGGTTTCCGGCTGTCGGGCGAATATAGTGGGGCGGCAAGGATCGACGGCAGCGGCCTGCCGGGATCGAGCGACCTGTTCTTCGACGATATCGTGACGTTCAACCTGCGCGCCTTCTTCAGCTTCGACAGCCGGCCGGGCATCGTCGAGGACATTCCTTTCCTCGCGGGGAGCCGGCTGGCGTTGCGCGTCGACAATATCTTCGGCGGCGTCCAGCGGATTACCGACCAGAATGGCGATGTGCCGCTCGCCTACCAGCCCGGCTTCGTCGATCCGCGCGGGCGCTATGTGGAGTTGAGCTTCCGGAAGAGGTTCTGATGTTCCTCTCCCCTTGAGGGAGAGGATAGGAAGCCTTGGCGACGCAGGAGCCTAGGCGCAGTTGGAGAGGGGAAGCGGCGCCATGCGCCGCGCGCTCGCCTTGCGAGCTCCTACCCCTCACCCAGCTACGACTAGGCAGCAAGCTGCCAAGTCTGCGCAACCCTCTTCCTCAAGGGGAGAGGGATACACCTACTATTTCCCCACCACCCGGCGGGCCTTGTCGATCGTGCGCCAGGCCAGCGACTTCGCATGGTTCTGATGCGGAAAACGTTTCGGGGACTTCGGTTCGATGCCCATGCGGCGGACGAGTTCGTTCCACTGCCGCGCATACATTTCGCGATAGGCCCATTCGCTCTGCCAGGTGATCGAGAGCGAAACCGACGCCTCCGGCCCGTTGCGGACGAAATGGGGCGCCTTGACCGGAACATAGACCGCCTTGCCCGGCGTCAGTTCGAATGCCGAACCGCGCGACGCAAAATCGTCGCGCCAGGCGAGGTTGCGATGGCCGCCATTGTGGAAGGCTTCATGTGCGGCGCCGGGCGCGAGTTCGTCGTCGTCCGCCGGGAAGACGGTCATCGTCTTGCTGCCTTTCAGTTGCAGCAGGATATTGTGTTCCGGATCCATGTGGAACGGGGTCATCGCGCCGGGCGAGGAGACGAAGACGAAGCCTTCGAGTTTCAGCATCTCGCCGGTGACATCGCGCACGGCCGGTTCGATCTCGGCCAGCGTTTCGTGCAGCAGCGCCTTGTAGGCGGCGTTCTGTTCGATGAACTTCAGCACCATCCAGCTGCCATTGGTCTCGATCGTCTTCAGCGTCTCGACGATCCCCAGCCCGTTCGCCTCGACCGCGTCGGGATCGATGCCGACGGGAAGGTCGGCGCGGTTATATTCGACATCGACCTCGCGCATCGACAGCGCCAGTTCGGCAAGCGCATCGAAGCCGAGCATCGGATGGTCGCGCATGCCATGATCGAGCAGCGCCGGCGCCTCGGGATAGGCGCGGCGCAGCGCGGCGAGCGCCGGAGCGGCGAAAACCGGTTCAGTCATTTCCCTTTTCCCGTAGCGATCGGACGAAGCCCTTGGCCCTGGCGGCGGCGTTTTCGGTCGCGCGGCAGGCGTTGAAGATCATTCGGTTGCGGCGGCCGCCCAGCGGGACGGTAATGAGGACGATCGAACGCCGTTCGTGCCAGAGGCTGTTGATCATCGGATGATCTTCCGACGCGCAGCTATCCATCCAGTCGATGTCGTCGCGTTCGAGCACGCGCAGATTATACTGTTCGATCAGGACGCCGGGCGAATAGCGGGCATAGTCCTCGTCGAACGCGATCTTGAACGAAAAGCCGCCCGGCGCGGCGAAGAAATTGACGAGCATCGCGATCGGCTTGCCGTCGAGATCGAGCCGATGGAAATCGAGCTTCCCCTCGCGATGGGCGCCGGTGCAGATGTCGGTGAAGAATGCCGTCAAGGCGTCGTCGCAGCCCAGCGCCGAGGCCGCATCGCCCTTCCAGCCGCGCGCTTCGAGTTCGAGAAAATCGCTTACCCAGCCCGCGCAATCCTCGTCGCGTGCCAGCGTGCGGAATTCGAGGCTTCCCAGCTCGGACAGCCGGTTGGCTTGGCGCCGCAATTCCTTGCGCTTCTTTCCACGCACGGCCTCGGCCCAATAGTTCTCCGGTGTAAGGTCCGAGCGCAAAAGCGCGCGTTCATAGCGTTTGACGATGTCGCAGCGGCGCCCTGCCGCGCGCAGCCCTTCAAGCACCGGACCGCCTTCGACCAGCCCGTTGAAATGCGCGAGGCCCGTCGCCCAGCCGCATTCGTCGAGTGCCGAAAACAGCGCGTGCCAGAAGGCCGCTTCCAGCCCGGCGCGGATCAGGGGCGTGCCCAGAAAGGCGTTGGCGTGCTGCCAGTTCTGGACGTTGCGGATCGGGATGCGGCCGTAATTGGGTTTGACGGTCAGCGGCATCAGTCCGACCAGCAGTCCGTCCGGGGAGGTAACGACGGCGAGCCGCACGTCCTCGGTCACCGCCAGATGGGCGAGCGAGGGTTCGAGGAACCACCGTTCGGCAAAGGCATTGGGTTCGGCGGCGTGATCGGCCAGCACCGACCATTGGTTGGCGATATCGCGGGGCAGCGCGCCGGGCTCGAAAAAGCGGCAGAGCGGCGTACCGATTTCGTCCGTCCGATCGGCCGTGCCGACGCGCAGGGACGCACGGTTCGGACTTGCCGACCGTGCAGCCTGTTCGATCACCGCTTCTCTGGGATGCATTCCGCCCGCCCTCGTCATTGGTTACGCAAAGCTTTACGCCGCGATCCCTTAAGAGTTCTCTTACGCATGGGGTTATCGGAAGCGGTTAACGGCGGCGTTTGCGCCATGGGTGACGCCGCGCATCGCGCTTCCTATAGCGGTCGCCATGCGCGATCCCGACGAAATCCTGCATGCCGTTTTCGGCTTCGAGGCCTTTCGCGGGACGCAGCGGCAGGTGATCGACCGGGTGATGGCGGGGAAGGATGCGCTCGCGATCATGCCGACAGGGGCGGGTAAGTCGCTCTGCTACCAGATCCCGGCACTTGCCCGGCCCGGCACGGCGCTTGTCGTGTCGCCGCTGATTGCGCTGATGCACGATCAGGTGCGCGCCGCCGATGCGGTTGGGATCAAGGCGGCGACGCTGACATCCGCCGATGCGAACCGCGCCGAGACCGCCGACCGCTTCCGCGCCGGCGATCTCGATCTGCTCTATGTCGCGCCCGAACGCGCGAGCATGCCGCAGTTTCAGGATATGCTCGGACAGGTGCCGCTCTCGCTGGTTGCGATCGATGAGGCGCATTGCATTTCCGAATGGGGCCATGACTTCCGGCCCGATTATCGGCTCCTCCGACCGCTGCTCGACCGGCTCGAGGGCGTCCCCCGGCTCGGCCTGACCGCTACCGCCGATGAGGCGACGCGCAAGGATGTGCTCGCCCAGCTCGGCATGGAGGACGAGGCGCTGATCGTTGCCGGGTTCGACCGGCCCAATATCCGCTACGTCATCCGCCCGCGCACCGGGCTCAAGCAGCAGGTCAAGGCGCTGATCGACGAGCAGCCGGGGCCGGGCATCGTCTACGCGCCGAGCCGGGCCAAGGCGGAGAGGCTCGCGGCCGAAATCGCCGCGACGGGGCGCAACGCCGCTGTCTATCATGCCGGGCTGCCGCCCCAGGAACGGGCGAAGAACCAGGCCGATTTCGTCGCCTCGGAAGACATGGTGATTTGCGCGACGATCGCTTTCGGCATGGGGATCGACAAGCCCGATGTCCGCTTCGTCGCCCATGCGGGAATCCCGAAATCGATCGAGGCCTATTATCAGGAAACCGGCCGGGCGGGGCGCGACGGCGATCCGGCAGAGGCGCATCTCTTCTGGGGTGCGGAGGATTTTTCGCGAGCCCGGCAGCGTATCGAGAGCGAGATCGAGCCCGACCGGCGAGCGGGCGAGCGATCGCGGCTCAACGCGCTCGGCGCGCTGGTCGAGACGGCCGGGTGCCGCCGCGCCATATTGCTCCGGCATTTCGGCGAGGACCCGCCCGAGCGCTGCGGCAATTGCGACAATTGCCTCGAACCGCCGACCGCTATCGACGCGACCGAGACGGCGCGCAAATTGCTATCGGCGGTCTATCGCACCGGCCAGCGTTTCGGCGTCGGCCATGTCGTAGCCGTGCTGGCAGGCAAGCCGAGCGACCGCATCGTCGATCTCGGCCATGACCGGCTGTCGGTCTGGGATATCCTGTCGGACGACGAAGAGCCGATGGTCCGCCCCGTCGCCCGCGCGCTGCAGACGCGCGAGGCGCTCGTGCTGACCGATCATGGCGGGCTCGCGCTCGGCCCCAATGCGCGCTCGATTCTGCGCGGCGAAGAGGCCGTCGAGCTTGTATTGCCACCGAAGCGCCAGCGCCGCCGCCGCAAGAACCAGGAGGCCAATCCCGTCGGCGATCCGCTGTTCGACGCGCTGCGCGAACGACGCCGCGAAATCGCCGCGGAAAACGCCGTGCCGCCCTATGTCATCTTCCACGATTCGACGCTGCGCGAGATGGCCGCGGCCAAGCCGGCGAGCATTGCCGAGATGTCGAAGATCGCCGGAGTAGGCGAGGCGAAGCTCGCGCGCTACGGCGAGGATTTTCTGCGCGTTATCGAAGAGTT
Source organism: uncultured Parasphingopyxis sp. (assembly GCF_937129435.1). GTDB lineage: Bacteria > Pseudomonadota > Alphaproteobacteria > Sphingomonadales > Sphingomonadaceae > Parasphingopyxis. The sequence goes on from NZ_CAKZNF010000010.1 coordinate 14,415, forward strand.
GGCGGGAACGGGCAGCTAGCCGCTGGGCGGCTTTCGCACCGGGTTTCGTTCGTGCACCGAGATCGCCTCCGGCAGTTCCAGCCAGCGATGCCTGTGTTCGTCCCACACCGCTTGCGCCGGCATCGGAAAATCCGGATCGGCGAAACCGCCGACGGCGACGCCGATCAGATGGGGCATACGGTCCGGCTCCCACCAGAGCGTGGTTCCGCAATCGGGGCAAAAGTGGAAGGCGACATCGGAGCCGCTCGCCGAAGCGCGGCGAAACACTTTCGCATCTCTGCCTTCGACTGTGATGGCGGTTCGCGGAAAGAAGGCGCAGACGCTGAACAGCGATCCCGTCCGCCGCTGGCAATCATCGCAATGGCAAAGCGACACTTTGGCCGGTTCGCCGGCACAGCGCAGCACGAGCGCGCCGCAATGACAGGAGGCGTTACGGGTCATCCAGCCGCGACAGTATCATTGTGCGATGGTCGGGCATAGCGAGCGATCCTGCTAGGCAATTTCCGGCTGCCATGATAGCGCGCGATCATGATTTATCTGCTCGTCAAGGCGCTGATTTCGGGCGTGATCATCGCGATCGTATCGGAGATCGCCCGGCGCAGTCCGGGCTTCGGGGCGCTCGTCGCGTCGCTGCCGCTCATTTCGGTGCTCGGCATGATCTGGCTTTGGCGCGACACTCATGACGCGGCCAATATGGCGCGCCATGCAGAAGCGACCTTCTGGTTCGTCCTGCCGTCGCTGCCGATGTTCCTGATCATTCCTGCGATGCTGCGGCAGGGCTGGTCGTTCTGGCCCGCGCTACTCACCGGCTGCGTCGTGACGGTGCTGCTCTATCTCGCCATGACGTGGATCGGCCCGAAATTCGGGTTGCGGCTATAGCCCGGCCCGCGCGATCCAGCCCTAGAACGGCACGTCGTCGTCGAGATCGTCGTCGAACGCGCCGCCGGCCGGGCCCGAGCCCTTGGACTGGCCGCCGCCCCAATTGTCGCCGCCGCTCGATCCGGCGCCGCGATCCCAGTCGTTATCGTCGCGCTGGCCGCCGCCGCTGTCATTGCGGCCGTCGAGCATCGTCAGCGTCGAATTGAAACCGCGCAGCACGACCTCGGTCGAATAGCGGTCGTTGCCCGACTGGTCCTGCCACTTGCGCGTTTCGAGCTGGCCTTCGATGTAAACCTTGGAGCCTTTGCGGAGATAACGCTCGGCGACATTGGCCAAGCCTTCGGAGAAGATTGCGACCGAATGCCATTCGGTCTTTTCGCGCCGTTCGCCGGTGTTGCGGTCCTTCCAGTTCTCGCTCGTCGCAATGCGCAGGTTCACGACCTTGCCGCCATTGCTGAACGTCCGGCTTTCGGGGTCGCGCCCCAGATTGCCGATCAGGATGACCTTGTTGACGCTTCCCGCCATGTGATTCTCCGATTCTCGATTGGAGGGTGGGTTACAACCCGAGCGCGGTGGCTGTCCAATAGGTAATCCCCGCCGCGATATAGGCGAGCGCGAAAAGATAGGAGAGCATGAAGGCGGGCCATTTCCACCCGTTGGTCTCGCGCTTCGTCACCGCGATGGTCGACAGGCATTGCGGCGCGAAGACGAACCAGGCGAGGAAGGCGAGGGCGGTGGGCAGGCTCCAGCGCGATTGCAGGCGTTCGGTCAGCGATTGTTCGGCCTGCGCCTCGTCGGTCTCGTCGATCGAATAGGTCGTGGCGAGCGCCGCAACGGCGACTTCCCGCGCCGCCATGGCCGGGATCAGCGCCAGGCTGATCTCCTCGTTGAAGCCGATCGGCGCCATCACGACGTGGAGCCCGTCGGCCACGCGGCCGGCGACCGAATATTCCGACTGCGTCTGATCGCTGCCTTCGGGCACCTGCGGGAAGGAGAGCAATGCCCAGAGCGCGATGGTGACGACGAAGATGATCGTACCGGCGCGCTTCAGGAAGATCATCGCGCGCTGCCACAGGCCGATCACGATGTCGCGCAGCGAAGGCCACTGATATTTCGGCATCTCCATGATGAAGGTGCCGCTCTCGCCGCGCGCCACGGTGCGCCGCAGGACGAGCGAGGCGAACATCGCGCCAACGATCCCGGCGATATAGAGGCCGAACAGGACCAGCCCCTGCTGGCCGATGCCCGGCCCGACAGTCGTATTGGGGATAAAGGCGGCGATGATGATCGCATAGACGGGCAGCCTTGCCGAACAGGTCATCAGCGGTGCGATCAGGATCGTGGTCAGCCGGTCCTTCGGGTCTGCGATCGTGCGCGTCGCCATAATGCCTGGGATCGCGCAAGCGAAGGACGACAGCAGCGGGATGAACGAGGATCCGGACAATCCGAAACGGCTCATCAGCCGGTCCATCAGGAAGGCGGCGCGGGTCATATAGCCTGTTGCTTCGAGCATCAGGATGAAGGCGAACAGGATCAGGATCTGCGGCAGGAAGACGACCACCGATCCGACGCCGGTGATCACGCCGTCGATCAGGAAGGACCGGATGAACCCGTCGGGAAGGGCCGCGGCTGCCGTTCCGGCAAGCCATTCCTGCGCGCCTTCGATCCAGCCGATCGGCGCTTCGGACCAGGTAAAGACCGCCTGGAACATCACGAAAAGCAGCGCGAACAGGATGAGCGGTCCGGCCAGCGGGTGGAGCAGCACGGCATCGATTCGCCGGTTCCATCGGCGTGCGGGCTTCTCGTCGATGATCGCGCGGCGAGCATAGTCACGCGCCCTTTCCCGGACGAGCACGCGGTCGTAATCGTCGCCCTCGCCATGGCCCGGCTCGACCTTGCGGAGGTTGCCGCCGGTCACGGCGGTGCCGATTGCGTCCTTGAGCGCGTCCACGCCGCGCTTGCGCACCGCCACCGTGGGAACCACCGGCACGCCAAGGTCTCGCGAGAGAATCTCTGCATCGAGCGTCAGCCCGTCGCGTTCGGCCATGTCCATCATGTTGAGCGCGACGACGACGGGCAGGCCAAGTTCGATCAGCTGCAGCGTGAAGCGGAGATGGTTTTCCAGATTCGCCGCGTCGATGACGACGACGATGGCATCGGGAAGCCGCTCGCCCTCCTGCTTGCCCATGACGACATCGTGCGTCACCTGCTCGTCTGGGCTCGAGGGGTCGAGGCTGTACGCGCCCGGGAGATCGATCAGTTCGATCGGCCGCCCGTCACTCAGCGACAGCCGGCCCGAATGGCGTTCGACCGTCACGCCCGGATAGTTGCCGACCTTCTGCCGCGCACCCGTCAGCGCGTTGAACATCGCGCTCTTCCCGGCATTGGGATTGCCGGCCAGCGCTACCAGCGGAAAGGTCGTCACGCCGCTTCGGCCTCCCCGTCGACGGCCACCGTGATCGCGATCGCGTGCGCGCGGCGGATTGCGACGGTCATCCTGCCGACGCGGCAGGCGATCGGATCGCGGCCGAGCGGCGCGCGGTGGAGCTTTTCGATGGCCACGCCTTCATCGAAGCCGAGATTGCGCAGGCGCTTCGCATCGGCTGGCGGCAGCAGGGGCCAGTCGATCGCGGCGATACGCGCCACGCGGCGCATGGGTAGGTCGTCGAGCTTCACGGATTTCCGGTCTCTGTATCTGAATTAATGCGACTGATTATCAATAACGAACCGCATTGACCAGCGTCAATTTCCAGATGCGCTCGTCCCGTACCGGCGGCGGTTCTTAATCATATGGTAACCAAGTCGGCGTAGCGCTGATCATGGGCAAAAGGAGTTGCGCCATGGAACACCACCAGGAAGCGATGCTCGCGATCCGCGCCAACATCCAGGCGCAGGTCGAACGGCTGGAAGCCGATTGCCGGGCGATGACGCTGCCGGCGCTCCACGAAGCCGTCGATGCCATTCGCGCCACCGCGCTCGCCCACAATCTTCTTGCCGTCGAGGGGATCGCTCACGCCTTCGAACGCGCGATTGCGCAGGATCGCGGCGCGACGGCCTTCGGTCTCTATTTCGACCAGTTGAAGCTCGCGACCGGCTGCAATCCGGCCGACGACCCGACCGCCCGTGATGCCATGCTGGCGGCGATTTCGGTTCGCCTGTCGGGATAGCGCCGCTCCCAGCGATGGATTCCTTCTTCCTGCCCCTTGTGACGGCCACGCTCGCCGAATGGGGGGACAAGACCCAGATTTTCGCGATGCTGCTCGCCATGCGGTTCGGCAAGCCGATGACCGTGCTTGCGGCCGTCGCCTGCGCCGCAGCGCTCAACGCGGGGATTTCTGCCTTTGCCGGTTCGCTGATCGCACCGATGATCGATCATCGCGCTTCGCAGCTGTTTCTGGCGCTCGGTTTCCTGTTCGCCGCCGCCGGGGCCTTCTGGCCGTTCAAGGACCCGAAGACCGACATCGCCCGTCCGGCGGGGATCTTCATCGCCTGCTTCCTTGCCTTTGCCGTGCTCGAATTCGGGGACAAGACGCAGTTCCTCGCGGCCGGCTATGCGACGCTGTTCGGGACATGGGTGTTCGTGGCCGTCGGGGTCGCGATCGGCGTCGTCATCGGTTGCGCCCCCGCGATCATGATGGGCGAGACGTTTCGCGACACGGTTCCGCTCAAGCTCGTCCGGCGCGCGATCGGGGCGGTTTGGCTGCTCGTTGCATCGATTTTGGCGATCAATGCATTTCTATTGATTTAGATAAGCGATCATCGATATCGGATCAATTCCGGCCCTTCCGCGGCACTTATCTGCTATAAATCCGTTCATACAGCGAATGGATCGAAACAGCAGAACAGGAGCAGACATCATGACCGAAGCCAATCTCGCCACCCCCACCGATCTCACCAACGACAAGACCAAGGCGGTCGCTGAAGCGCTGAACAGGGTGCTTGCCGACAGTTACGCGCTCTACCTGAAAACCAAGAATTTCCACTGGCACGTTTCTGGTCCGCATTTCCGCGACTATCACCTGATGCTCGACGAGCAGGCGGCACAGATTCTCGCTACGACCGATCTGATCGCCGAGCGCGTCCGCAAGACCGGGAATACGACGCTTCGGTCGATCGGCGATATCGCGCGGCACCAGACGATCGCCGACAATGACGCCGATTTCGTCAGCGCCGCGGACATGCTCGCCGAGCTGCGGGACGACAATCTCAAGCTCGTCGAAATCCTGCGCGAAGCCAAGGAGGCGGCGGGTGCGGCCGGCGACAACGCGACCGACGGGTTGCTCGACGACTGGACGGATCAGGCCGAGGAGCGTGCATGGTTTCTCTTCGAAGCCAGCCGAAACGGCTGAGCACCAAGCTCCCATCGACAGAAAGGCCGGCCACTGCGCCGGCCTTTTTTATTCGGATCAACCGGTTATCCGGAACTTCCCATGGCTGCGCCGGTTATTCCAGCATCCACAATGGGAGTTCTATCATGTTACGTTGGGCACTGATTTTCCTCGTGATCGCGATCGTCGCGGCGCTGCTCGGTCTGGGCGGCGTGGCCGATTTCGCTATGTTCCTCGCCTATGGCGCGGGTATCATCTTCCTGATCCTGCTCGTGCTGCATCTGGTGGGCGGCCGACGCGTATAGCGACACATAACCATCACGCCCGGACGCAACCCTCCGGGCGCGAAAGGGCCGGCGCCTTTGCGTCGGCCCTTTTGGTTTGTACGGCCAGCAAATTCGGGTAGCTTCGGGCGTGAAAGGGGACGGGCGATGAAACGGTTCTGGTTGGGGGTTGCGCTTTCCGGGATGCTCGCAACGCAGGCAGTGGCGCAGGATGTGCGTAGTCTTGGCGATGCCACCTCGCCGCTTGCGAACGTCGCGCAGCTCGACTGGCTCGTCGGCCAATGGGAGGGCGAGGGCTTCGGCGCTCGGAGCCAGGAGGCCTGGTTGCCGCCCACGGGCGATATGATGACCGGCATTTTCGTGCAGAGCGGCGACGACGGCATGCAGTTTTCCGAGCTCATCTACATCGTCCCGCGCGATGGAACGCTGGTCATCAGGCTCAAGCATTTCAACGCCGATCTTTCCGGCTGGGAAGATAACAGCGCCGAAAGCCCAATCGAATTTCCGCTCGTCGCGATCGAGGACGATGCCGCCTATTTTTCCGGCCTGACCTATGAACTGGTCGCGCCCGACCGGCTCGAAATCCACCTCCGGCTCAGCCAGGGCGGCGAGACGCGCATCGAGACGTTTCGCTTCACCCGCGCCGAGTGAGCCCGATCCCGGAACGGGTGCAGCCGGTTCACGTTCTCTAGACCATGCGCGCCTTTGCCGATCTTCTCGACCGCCTTGTCTATACCCGTTCGCGTAACGCCAAGCTCAAGCTGATTGCCGATTATCTGCGCGCCGCGCCCGATCCCGATCGCGGCTGGGCGCTTGCCGCGCTGACGGGCGAACTCGATATCCCCGGCGTCAAGCGCGCAGCCGTCAGCGCCATCGTCGACGAGCGCGTCGACCCCGTGCTCTTCCGCATGAGCCGCGACTATGTCGGTGATACCGCCGAGACGGTGGCGCTGATCTGGCCGGTGCGTGACGGCGGGGAGAAGAGCGAGGGTCTCCGTCTCGGCGAAGTCGTCGAGCGCCTGTTGACGCTCGGCCGCGCGCAGGCGCCGGGGGCGCTCGCCGAAATGCTCGACCGGTTCGATGCCTCGGGACGCTATGCGCTGCTCAAGCTCGCCATGGGCGGGCTGCGCGTCGGTGTGTCCGCGCGGCTCGCCAAGACGGCGCTCGCCCAGGCTTTCGACCTCGACGTCGATGCGGTCGAGGAAGTCTGGCACGGCCTCAAACCGCCTTATGACGAACTCTTCGCCTGGGGTGAGGGGCGCGCCAAGCAGCCCACGGCCGAGGATGTCCCGGTTTTCCGCCCCTTCATGCTCGCCCATCCGCTCGAGGAGCGGACCGTTTCGCTCGACGACTATGCGGCCGAATGGAAATGGGACGGCATCCGCATCCAGCTCGTAAGGACCGCCGGGGAGACGCGGCTCTATAGCCGCACGGGCGACGACATCTCGGCGGCTTTTCCCGATGTCGCCGCCGCATTCGACAAGGATGGCGCACTCGACGGCGAATTGCTCGTACGCGGCGATGCACAGGGCGGGGCGGAGGGCGGCGCAGCCAGCTTCAACGCGCTGCAGCAGCGGCTGGGGCGAAAGAAGGTGTCGGCGAAGATGCTGGATACGCATCCGGCATTCGTCCGGCTCTACGATATCCTGTTCGACGGCACCGAAGATCTGCGCGAACTGCCATGGATCGAACGAAGGAAGCGGCTGGAGGGGTTCGTACCGCAGCTGCCGCCCGACCGTTTCGACCTTTCGGCGATCGTCGAGGCGGCGGATTTCGAGGCTCTGGCCGATATGCGCGAAGCCGCGCGCGATGCGGCGATCGAAGGGCTGATGCTGAAGCGCCGCGACAGCCCCTATGTCCCGGGCCGCAAGACGGGCCTCTGGTACAAGTGGAAGCGCGATCCGCTGACCGCCGATTGCGTGATGATGTATGCCCAGCGCGGTTCGGGCAAACGGTCGAGCTTCTATTCGGATTATACCTTCGGCTGTTGGACCGAAGACGACGAACTGGTGCCCGTCGGCAAGGCCTATTCGGGTTTTACCGATGAGGAGCTGAAATGGCTCGACGGGTTCGTTCGGCGCAATTCCGTTGCCCGCTACGGCCCGGTGCGCGAGGTCGAGAAGACGCTGGTGCTGGAGGTGGCGTTCGATTCCGTCCACGAGAGCAAAAGGCACAAATCGGGCCTCGCCATGCGCTTTCCCCGCATCGCCCGAATCCGCCGTGACAAACCGGCCGACGAGGCCGATCGGGTGGAGACTCTCAAAAGCTTGATCACCTAGCCGAACAATTGATCTGGATCACGGTGGCGGCCTGGTCGACGGGGAATCAGCCATGCTGCGCGACGGCCATCTGGACGAACCATTCATCGTATGTAAAGAACGGTTCGTCGACACGCGGATGGCGGTCGCAAATGGCACGGTCACCGCTCGGGGGCCGATCAGGGAGTATGACGATGCACAAGAAGATTTTGGGGTTCACGATGGGCACGGCGCTCGCGGTGCTGGCCACGGCAACGGCCGCGCAGGCTCAGCAAACAACGCCGCTGACGGCCGGGCAGGAGCGCAGCGCGCAGCTGACCACCGACAGCGCGATCATGAACGAGAATGTCTATTATCTCGACAATTACCGTATCTCCGGAGAGGCCGGACAGCGGATCGCGATCACGATGATGTCCGATGATTTCGATACGCTGCTCGAGGTCGGCGAGATGAGCGACGGCATGTTCTCGCAACTCGCCATGGACGATGATGGCGCCGGCGAACTCAACTCGCGGCTCGTCTTCACCTTCCCCGACGATGGCGAATATATCGTCCGCGCGCGCACCTTCGGCGCCGGCAGCACGGGCAACTATACGATCTCGGCCGAAATGCTTCCGCCGCCTCCGCCTCCGCCTCCGCCGACCCCGATCAGCGTCGGCCAGACGGTCGATGGCAGCTTCGGTGCGGACAGTCCGGCCTATGAAACGCCCTATGGCGGCGATCCGCGCTACTATGCGCTTTACAGCCTGGAAGGCACGCCGGGACAGACGGTCACCATCACGTTGCGCTCGGAAGATTTCGACGCCTATCTCGAGGCTGGCGGGATGACGCCGCTCGGTTTCGCGGTCGCCGAGAGCAATGACGACGGCGTCGGCAGCGACGGCGAGATGATCGGCCTCGATTCCCGGCTGACACTGACCTTCAGTCAGGCCGGAACGCTGATCATTCGCCCGACCACGCTCGGCGGTGGTGCGACCGGCGCCTGGACGTTGACGGTCGAGTAATTTGTTCCGAGTCGCGGGCGGTGCCGGATAAAAAAGATTCCGGTACCGCCCCTGTACCGCGCACGATTGTTGCGCTGCAGCAGTGTGGAATCGCTTGCATTTCCCGCGAGTCGCAATCCGGTCAAGCATCGAATGAAGCGCAGGGATTCGAATTTCGATAACCATCTTGCCCATCTATCCCGAAGAGATATAAGAACATTTCGTCAAAACTTTTCAGGGGGCCTTCGATAATGTCGATTCATAAAAACCGTGCCGCAACACTCGCAGCGGGATCCGCTTTTGCTGCCATGGCGCTTGCGCTGGCAACGCCGGCCCAGGCCATCGTGCCCAACGACAATTTCACGCCGGCCGACATCATAGACGATACCGGGGTGAACGGCGTCGGCATGTTTTTCCGCAGTGACGGCTTCGTCTGCACCGGCTCGCTGATCAATCCTCGCACGGTCATCTTCGCAGCGCATTGCGTGAACGACCGCCCTGAAAGCGATTACGACACGAACGGCACGATCCAGTCGGCCTTCTCGTTCGACGATAACGCACTGCCCGGGTTCCAGAACTGGATCAGCAACGGCTTCGCTTCGAACGCAGACCTCGCCGTCTATAACATCGGTCAGATTCTTTATAATCCGCGCTCGCTCGAAGATCCGAATGCCTTCGGTTTCCTCGAAGGCGATGTCGCGGTCGCAGCGTTGAGCGATCCGGCCAGCGACGTCCCCACATGGACGCTGCTCTTCTCGCCGCTGCCAACCCCCACGCAGACGCCTGACGACGGTACCGGCTATCACGTCAACATCACCGGCTATGGCCGTTCGGGCAACGGTACCGACGGCGCAATTCAGGGCATCGACTGGCGCCGCCGCGCTGCCGAGAACATGCTCGGCGCACTAACCTCGTTCGACGAGCGCAACACCTTCCTCTTCGGCGATCCCTTCGGCGATCTTCCGCAGAGCCTGTATCGCCTCGACTTCGACGACCCCAATGAGACGAATGAGTTCGACTTCAACCTGTACCAGGATGAAGCGCGCACCCGCGAGGGGACGACGGCCGGCGGCGACTCCGGCGGCCCGCTGATTCTCGACCGGGCGAACAATTCTCTCAGCGACGAAAATCTGGTGCTGGCCGTTCTTTCGGGTGGCAGCCGCTTCTTCGGCCCGCAGGTCTTTTCGAGCTATGGCACCGAGAGCTTCTATCAGCCGCTTTATCTCTTCTGGGACTATATCGCCGAGGTGAACCCGTATCGCTATGCGAGCTCGGTCGAAGGCGATGGGGCTTGGGAAGATCCTTCGCACTGGGTCACGACGCTCGACCCGGCCTATCGGATCATCGACGATAACGGCAATGTCGTGAACGGCATTCCGACCTCGCCGGGTGCGAGCGTCGACGGCGGTGCGCCGGACTTTGGTGTGGTGTGCTTCGATCCGCGCGGACCGAGCAATCCGCCTGATGATGTGCACGAGTGCCAGGATCTTGCGACCGGCGACCCGGTTCCGCCGTCACGTGAAGATGGTGGCGCAACTGCCGGCGCGGATCTGGCCGTGGCGACGACCGATCAACGTGGGCGCGCAACGCTCGGCGGCGAAACGGCGGCACCGGCTGCCGGCGAATCGCCGCAGGGCATCAACGGCGGACCTCCGGAATATGTCGATGCGCCGCTCCCGGCCGCGACGATCGAAAACGGTCTTCCGGGTGCCACGGGCTTCGTGCCGAACAATATCGATCCCGATCCCAGCACCGGTGTTCGGGCACGCTATTTCGATGTGATGCTTGGCGCTCCGGGCACGACCCGTCTCAGCTCGCGCGGATACGAGATCGACGTCCTTTCGGTGACCGGCGATGCACGGCTCGTGATCACCGGTCGTGCCGATCTCACGGTGCTGGGCGACTTCACCCAGACCGGCGGGATCGTCGATATCGACGGCCGCCTGACCACGGGCGAGGCGCTGATGGTCGACGGCCTTCTGCGTGGCCGCGGCGTGTTCGATCCGACCTTCTTCACGGTCGTTTCCGGCACCATCAATCCGCGCGGCAACAATATGGGCACGTTCACCGTTCGCGGCGACGTAATCCTGTCCTCGGGCGCGACGACGATCTTCGATATCGTCCGCAACCGTAACGACCGGATTACCGTCAAGGGCGATGCCGACAATCCGGGCTATTTCGTAGCTGGCGGCACCGCCAACTTCCGCATCGGCACCGGTGCCGCTCCGCGTGACGGCGACCGGTACAACATCGTCAGCGCCACCCGTGTCATTGGAGAGTTCGACAATGTGACGGGCAGCGTCGGGGTTCTGAACCCGGTCCTGACCTACGATGCGGATGCGATCCGGGTAACGCTGGAAGCGGGGCTGATGACCGATTTCATCGGTGCCAGTGCATCGCCGGCGGCGCTTTCGTTCGCCAACGCGCTCGATGCGCTCCGTGGCAGCGACTACAACTCGCTCTACGGCGTATATGGTGCGCTCGACGTTATGGACGCGCAGAGCCTGACGGCGACGCTCGCCGGCTTCGCGCCGACCATCCGGAACGAGTCGATGGAGATCGGCAGCCTGCAGAACGAGCAGATGCTGAACCTCGTCACCGATCGTCTCTCGATGATCGGCACCGACCGGGTCCAGCGCGGCACCTTCAACATCGTCGGTTCGCCCGAAGCGATCGGTATCGCCGCTGGCGGGTCGAACATGTCGACCACGATGGCCAGCCGCCGCAGCTTCACCGATCGCGTCGTGTCTTCGGGCCGCACGCTCGGCCAGCTGCCCGACAATATGAGCGGCTTCATCTCGGGCGGTTACGAAATGGGCCGCACGGCGACCAATTTCGGCAGCCGGAACGACATGCGGGCCACCTACCACATGGCGCTCGGCCTTGAGGCGGAAGTCACCGACAACCTGACGGTGGGCGGTGCAACCGCGTTGAGCCAGGGCCGTTCGTCGCTGCGCGGATCGGCCGCCAATGTGCGGACGAACCAGGCAATGATGTACGCCTCCTACAATATGGGCGGCGGCGCCTATGTTGCGGGCCTCGGATCGGCTTCGATCAGCGATATCGGCACCGATCGTCTCACCGACAATGGCTATGAGACGGCGAGGTTCAACAACGACACCACGGCGAGCCACTATGCCGCTGGCGTCGAAGCCGGTGTCAATATCGGGATCGGTAGCGACTTCAACCTGACGCCGCGTGTGGGCCTTCGTTACCTGCGCAATTCGGTCGACGGCTATATGGAGAGCGGTTCCGAGGCCGCGCTCCAGGTCGATACGGTTCGCGAACAGCGGATCGAAGGCCGGGTCGGCTTCGCCTTCCAGGGTGAGACGACGGTCGGCGATGGCTGGACGCTTCGTCCGCAGCTATCGGCCGACTATGTCAACGCCGTGGGCGGCAACAATACGGACATGACTGTTCGCTTCGCCAACGCTGCCGGTGTCCCGATCGTGCTGCCGGGCTTTGCCAATGACGGCAGCTGGGCCGAGGTCCGTGGCGGTCTCAGCATCGAGCGTGGCAACATGTCGTTCACGACGGCCGTCGAGACCGACATTTCGCGCGCCAACCGCCGTGACGACCGTGCGGTCGCCGAGTTCTCGGTCAGCTTCTAGGCGATACCGACAACCTCATAAAAGGGCCCGGGGAGGAAACTCTCCGGGCCCTTTTGTGTGCACCATTCACGAGTTGCTGCCACGACGTCCGGCTGGCTTACCTTTGCCTGTCATACGCCGTCCACGGAGCTCTCTCTGACATGCTCTGACGTCGATGCAGGCGGGGCCTTAGGCCGAAGCTGTGCCCTTATCTCGCCGCTGGGATTGGTGACCGCCGCCGTCGGGCGAGTCGCTCACACCACGGCCGGTTCATCAGTTTTCGATGTCGTGGCCCCCGATCCCGGCAGATATATCCGGAACGCCGTTTGACGAGTGTCCGGCCGGCCGCAACCGGCGGGCAAAAGAAAAGCCCGGCAGCGAGAACTGCCGGGCTCCTTCTGGTTCGTTGAGCAAGCGCGGCGACCGACGAGCCGCCTGGCTTATCCGCCCCTCTAGTCGGTCTTGGGCTGCAGATTCACCGCAGCAAACTTGCCGCGACGATCGACCTCGAGATCGAAGTCGAGCCGGTCACCCTCGTTGAGACCCGACATACCGGCGCGTTCGACGGCGCTGATATGCACGAACGCATCGGGCTGGCCGTCATCGCGTTGGATGAAGCCGAAGCCCTTCATCGAGTTGAAGAACTTTACCGTCCCGCTTGCGCTGTCGCCGGTCAGCTTGCGCGCCGGGCCGCGCTCTTCGCGCTGCGGTACCTCGAGCGGTTCACCCTCGATCACGAGGTCGCTCGCCGACACCTTGCCGTTGCGGTCGACCAGCGTGAAGCTCAGCGGCTGGCCTTCGGCCAGGCCCTGTAACCCGGCCTTTTCGACCTCGCTGATATGGACGAAGACATCCTCGCCGCCATCGTCGCGGACGATGAAGCCGAAGCCCTTCTGTCCGTTGAAGAACTTTACGACGCCCTTGCCCTCGCCGACAATCTGCCGGGGCATCCCGCCGCCGCGGAAGCCGCCGCCGCCGCCTCCGCCACCGCGATCCTGGAAACCGCCGCCGCGATCGTCATTGCCGCCGCTTAAGCCGCCGCGCTCCTGAAAACCGCTGCCTTGTTCCTGATAATAGTTTTCGTCGCCGAAACCGTCGCGCTTGTCCTGCCGGCGTCCGCGCCGGCCCCTGTCAAAACCCATGGGTAGTAAAATCTTCCTTTGCCCGGTCATATATATCAGCAGTCGCGCCGGGCATGACGCGCGAACCCCCTGGCGCAAACCGTTCGCGCCATGATTCGCCATAGCGCAATTTTGCCCGGTCTGCGAGGGTTTTGGCGAAACCAGCTACCGTATGGCGCGCAAAGCCGTCTTGTCAGCGCAATTCGGCTGCGGCATTTGCGCTTGATGGACCAGATACTCGCCGTCTTTATCGACCCCGCCAATATCGCCGCGCTCGTCACGCTGATCGTGCTCGAAGTCGTGTTGGGCATCGACAACCTCATCTTCATTTCTATCCTGTCGAACAAGCTTCCGCCCGAACAGCGGCAAAAGGCCCGGCGGATCGGTATCGCGCTCGCACTGATCATGCGCCTGGCGCTGCTCTCGATGATCGCCTGGATCGTGCAGGCGACGCAGGTGCTGTTCGATCTCGGCCTGACCGGCCCGCTGGACAGCCATGGCGCGCCGACCTTCGAAACCGCCTTTTCGACGCGCGACCTGATCCTGATCGCGGGCGGGCTGTTCCTGCTCTGGAAGGCGACGAAGGAAATCCATCACAATGTCGATTCGGAGGTTTCCGGCGAGATACTCGACAAGAAGGGCAGGGGATCGCTGACCTTCACCTCGGCCATCGTGCAGATCTTGCTGCTCGACATGGTTTTCTCGATCGATTCGATCCTGACCGCCGTCGGGATGACCGATGTGCTGCCGATCATGGTGGTGGCTGTCATCGTTGCCGTTGTCGTCATGCTGGTCGCCGCCGATCCGCTCGCCGAGTTCATCGATCGCAACCCCAGCGTCGTCATGCTGGCACTCGCCTTTTTGATGATGATCGGTTTCGTACTGATCGCCGACGGGTTCGGCGTGCATATCCCCAAGGGCTATATCTACGCCGCCATGGCATTTGCCGCCGGTGTCGAGGCTCTCAACATCATGGCGCGCAAGGCGCGGATGCGGCGCAAAGGCAACGCGTCCGACACGGAAGCTTAGCGCGCGGCCATTGAGCGTTCATCGCGTTCGGCCTATGGGCGGGGCATGACCGTTCATTTTCACGAAGAAGACCTGCCGGCGGGCGTGCTGGCCGATGGGCCGATCGCCGTCGATACCGAAACCATGGGGCTGCAGACGCCTCGTGACCGGCTTTGCGTCGTGCAGCTTGCCGATGGAAAGGGCGACGAGCACCTCGTCCGCTTCGGGCCGGACAGCGATTATGCCGCGCCGAATCTGAAGGCCGTGCTCGGCGATCCGGACCGGATCAAGATCTACCATTTCGGCCGCTTCGATATCGCCGCGATCCTGCACTATATGGGCGTGATGGCGGCACCGGTTTACTGCACGAAAATCGCATCGCGCCTCGTGCGGACCTATACCGATCGGCACGGGCTGAAGGAGCTTTGCCGGGAGATGCTGGGCGAGGACATATCGAAGCAGCAGCAAAGTTCGGACTGGGGTGCACCCGAACTCAGCGACGCGCAGAAGGATTATGCCGCGTCCGATGTCCGCTATCTCCACCGGTTGATGGACGAAATGAACACGCGTCTCGTACGCGAAGGGCGGATGGAATTGGCGCAGGCCTGTTTCGATTTCCTTCCGCATCGCGCGCAGCTCGATCTGGCCGGTTGGCCGGAGATCGACATCTTCGCCCATGTCTGAGGCGGCCCGCCAGCAGCGCAATCGGCGCCAGGCCTGGGCGCATCCGGGCGGCCGGCATGACAAACTGGTCGGGCTGCTCAACATATTGTTGCCCTGCGCGGTCGGCGTGCTGGCGGCTTTCCTAGCCATGGCGCCGCTTCAGCAGAACAGCGAGCTCAATTTCCTGCTCTCCAAGGACAATGTCGAGATCGCCGATGAACGGCTGCGCGTCGAAGCGGCGCGCTATAGCGGCGCCGACGATCGCGGACGGCTGTTCGAACTGCGCGCCCAGTCGGCGGTGCAGCGTTCTTCGGATACGCCGGTGGTCGAGATGGAGAATCTCACCGCACGCATCGATCTCGACGACGGGCCCGCCGTGATCGTCGCGCGCGACGGGCGCTACGATATGGACGAACAGACGGTCGCCGTCGAAGGGCCGGTGCTGATGCGCGCTTCGGACGGTTACCGGCTCGAAACCAGCGATGTCGATGTCGATCTGGGCGCGCGCGAAATGCGCAGCACCGGGGCGGTGACGGGACGCATTCCGCTCGGCCGGTTCCAGGCGAACGGCATGCGCGTGAACATCGAAGACCGCTCTGTCGTGCTCAATGGCCGTGCCCGCTTGCGTATCGAGCAGGGAGGCGTCAGATAGCCGCCATGACTCGATTGTCGATCTTTTGTGCCGCCGGTGCCTTTGCTCTGCTCGGTGCCGTGCCCGCCTCCAGCCAGTCGGCGCTGCAGGGGCTGAACACCAACGCCCCCGTCGACGTTGCCGCCGACCGGATCGAGGTGGAGGACCGCGCCGATCGTGCGATCTTTTCCGGCAACGTCAATGTGCGCCAGGGCAATCTTGCGCTCGATGCGTCGCGTATCACCGTCAATTACAGCGGCAATGCCGGCGGCGATGTGCAGGTGCGGCGGCTCGATGCATCGGGCGGCGTTTTCGTGCGCAGCCCCAGCGAGACCGCGCGGGGCCAGTTCGCGACCTACGATCTCGACCGGCGGCTGATCACGATGATCGGCGGCGTTGAGCTCAACCAGGGTGGCAATATCATCCGCGGCGGGCGGCTGGTGATCGATCTTAACAGCGGCCGGGCCGTGGTCGACGGTCGCAGCCAGGGCGGCGATGGCATCACGACGCAGGGCACGCCGAGCGGCCGTGTGACCGGCCGCTTCACGGTGCCGCAAAGGGGCGGGGAGTAAGAATCTATCCATCCTCGTCATTGCGAGCGAAGCGAAGCAATCCAGAGCCAAACAGGACGGCGCTTGTGGCTCTGGATTGCCGCGTCGCCTTCGGCTCCTCGCAATGACGAATTCCTTCGACCCTTGCCTCTCTTCCGGCCGGTGCCCGGTTCCAATCACGCAAGAATGATGCCAAAAGCGCGCGCATGAACGATGCCTCCGCAATCGCGCCCGCCGAGGCGATGCCCGTCACCGGCGAGGAGCCGGAAGGGCTGTCGGTCGTCTCGATCGCCAAGAGCTACGACAAGAAACAGGTGCTGCAGGACGTGTCGCTGCATGTCGGGCGGGGCGAGGTGATCGGGCTGCTCGGGCCGAACGGCGCGGGCAAGACGACGTGCTTCTATTCGGTCATGGGGCTGGTGAAGCCGGATTCGGGCCGCATCATGCTCGACGGTGAGGATATCACCGGCCTCCCCATGTATCGCCGCGCGATCCTCGGCCTCGGTTACCTGCCGCAGGAAACCTCGATCTTTCGCGGGTTGAGCGTCGAGAAGAATATTTCCGCCGTGCTCGAAATGGCCGAGCCCGACAAGGCGGCGCGGCAACAGCGGCTCGAACAGCTGCTAGAGGAATTCTCGATTCAGCATTTGCGCGATTCGCCGGCGATGGCGCTATCGGGCGGCGAGCGGCGGCGGTGCGAGATCGCCCGGGCGCTGGCCGCCAATCCTTCGATCATGCTGCTCGACGAGCCGTTCGCGGGTATCGATCCGATCTCGATCTCGGACATTCGCGATCTCGTCGCCGACCTGAAAAACCGCAACATCGGCGTGCTGATCACCGATCATAACGTCCGCGAGACGCTCGGCATCGTCGATCGTGCCTGCATCATCTACGATGGCAAGGTGCTGTTTGCCGGATCGCCCGACGAACTCGTGTCGAACGCCGAGGTACGGCGGCTTTACCTCGGCGAAGGGTTTGAAAGGTAAGGCTTAAAGGGCCTAAACCCGCGCTTGGCGCCGCCGCTGTTTCGAAAAGAGGCTTAACATGCAAGCAATTCAAGCGAAGGACATTGGGTAATGTTCGAGCGCGAATTGCGCCGTCAGGTTGAGCCTCTTTTCGGAACCCCGAAGGGGCGCGACAAATTTGGCCGCTGGCAGCGTCAGGAACGCTTGACCATGCTGTCATGGCCTGCGCTTTCCTTCCTCGCCACCAGCCAAATTTCCTCGCGCAGCGACGGCGCCAAGCGCGGATTTAGGCCCTAAGCATGGCCCTCGGACCGCGCCTCGATCTCAGACAGTCGCAGCAACTGGTGATGACGCCACAGTTGCAGCAGGCGATCAAGCTGCTCGCGCTGTCGAACCTCGAGATCGAGGCCTTTATCGCCGAAGAGATCGAACGCAATCCGCTGCTCGAACAGGAACGCGACGAGGATCGCGAACTCTCCGCGTCCAGCGATGACGACGGCTTCGGCGACGCGCCGGAGCCGGAAAGCGCCGATACGCTCCTGTCAGGCAATGACGGCGATGGCGAGGCGCAGCTCGATATCGATGCCAGCGCGTTCGACGAGGATGGGCCGGGCGACCGGATCGAGGCCGGGCCGTCGAGCGGCCTCGGCATGGATGACCTTGCGGGTGGCGGCGAGGGCGATATCGAGTCGCTCGCCATGTCCGATATCTCGCTCGTCGATCATTTGGGCGAACAGGCGGCGGCGGTGTTCTCCGGACATCGGCTCATGATCGCCGGGCAGCTGATCGAACGGATCGACGAGACCGGCTATCTGCGCGCCGATCTGCTGCGGCTTTCGCATCAGCTCTCGGTCCCCATGTCGGAGCTCGAAGATGTGCTGGAGACGATCCAGGGCTTCGATCCGACGGGCGTCGGCGCGCGCGATCTGGCGGAGTGCCTCGCGCTGCAGGCGCGCGAGGCGGATCGCTACGACCCGTGCATGGCGAAGCTGATCGATCATCTCGATCTGGTGGCGCGGGGCGAATTTGCGCGGCTGAAGCGCATGTGCCGCGTCGACGACGAGGATCTGGCCGACATGATCGCCGAGCTGCGCGGCTATGATCCCAAGCCGGGCTGCCGCTTCGGCGGCGAGCCGGTGCAGCAGGTCGTGCCCGACATCTTCATCCGCCGCACGGCATCGGGCTGGTCGGTCGAACTCAACGCGGCGACGCTGCCGCGCCTGATCGTCAACCGCTCATACTATGCCGAACTCGGCGATGCGAAGAAGGAGGCCGAGGGCAAGGCCTGGCTCGACGAGTGCCTGACCAACGCCAACTGGCTGGTGAAGGCATTGGACCAGCGCGCACGGACCATCGTCAAGGTCGCGAGCGAGTTGACGAAGCGGCAAGCGGGGTTTTTCGAGAGGGGCGTCGCGGCGCTCAAACCGCTCACCCTGCGCGAGATTGCCGAGGTGATCGACATGCACGAATCGACGGTCAGCCGCGCGACGTCGAACAAATATCTCTCCTGCGACCGCGGCGTGTTCGAGCTGAAATATTTCTTCACCAGCGGCGTGTCGGCCGGCGAGGACGGCGAAGAGGCGTCATCGGAAGCGGTGAAGAGCGAAATCCGTCACCTCATCGACAATGAGGACAAGATCCTTTCCGACGACAAGCTCGTCGTCCTGCTGAAGGACAAGGGCTTTACCGTCGCGCGCCGGACGGTGGCCAAATATCGCGAGGCGATGGGGATCGGCTCGTCGGTCGAGCGGCGGCGCCGGCGCAAGCTATCGAGCCGCGCTGCCTGATCGGCATTATGATGCGGCCCTGATGCCGTCAGGGCTGAGCTTGTCGAAGTCTGCCTATCGACATCGAGAAACGCCCTTCGACAGGCTCAGGGCTAACGGGCCTGTCGGCTAACTCTTCGAACCGCGGACGAAATACAGCACGACATAACCGATGGCGAGGATTGCGAGCACGTAGAAGATGATCGCGACGACGTTCGCGACGACCTTGATCGCGAGGAACAGCAGCACGATCGCGGCGACGACGAGAAGCAGGTTGCGAAGCAGCGGACCCATGAAAAATCTCCTTACTGTTCTATATGACTAACACAGCTTGGCACGCAATGCTAGCCGTCTTCGTCATCGCCCTCGGGCGGCACGACGAGCAGCTTGTCGATCTTGCGCCCGTCCATGTCGACGACGGTGAAGCTGAAATCCTCGAACTCGAAATCCTCGCCCACCGTCGGCAGGTGGCGCAGGATCGACAGGGCGAAGCCGGCGACGGTCGCATATTCGCGGTCGTCGGGCAGGTCGATGCCGAGCTTCTCCGCCATATTGTCCGCCGACAGCGATCCGGAAAAGAGCCAGCTTCCATCGTCGCGCTCGACGAAAGGCGGGTCGGTATCGAAATCCTGGTCCGACGCGAATTCGCCGGCGATGGTGATCAGCAGGTCGAGCGGAGTCATGATGCCTTCGAAATGGCCATATTCGTCATGCACGAGCGCCATCGGCACGTCGGATTCGCGCAGCGCCTCGAGCGCGTCCATCGCATCGACCTGATCGGGGATGATCGGCGCCTGCCGCATCAATTCGCGCAGGTCGAGCGACCGCCCTTCGAACAGCGCGGAGACGATGTCGCGCGCCTGAACCACGCCGATGATCTCGTCGACCGAACCCTCGGCCACGGGCAGCCGCGTATGCGGCGTCGCGAGCAGCACTTCGCGAATCTCGTTCGGCGTCGAGGAGGCTTCGATCCAGTCGACCTCCGTCCGCGGCGTCATCACCTCGCGCACGGGCCGGTCGGCCAGCCGCACGACGCCCGAGATGATGGCGCGCTCGCTCTCCTCGATGACGCCCGACTGGGTCGCCTCGGCAACCAGCATATGGAGTTCTTCCGCCGTGACGCGCGACTGCGATTCGCGGTTCATGCGCAATATGCGGAAGATCAGCGCACTCGTCTTGTCGAGCAGCCAGACCAGCGGCGCCGTCGCAATCGAGAGCCAGTGCATCGGAATGGCGATCAGACTGGCGATCGGTGCCGGGTTGCGGAGCGCGAATTGCTTGGGAACGAGCTCGCCGATCACCAGCGAGGCGAAGGTTGTCACGGCGATGACCAGCGTGAAGCCCAGCGTTTGCGCCAATCCCGGCTCGACGCCGAGCAGGGCGATTCGTTCGCCGACCGGCCCGCCGAGGCTCGCGCCCGAATAGGCGCCAGCGAGGATGCTGATGAGGGAAATGCCGATCTGGACGGTCGAAAGGAACCGTCCGGGCTCGCCTGCGAGATCGAGCGCCGTCTGCGCCCCGCGCCGCCCGCGCTTCGCCATCGACTGGAGCCGCGCCTTGCGGGCCGAAACGATGGCGAGCTCTGACATCGCGAAGACGCCGTTCAGCAGCACCAGGGCGAGGATGATGCACAGGTCGAACCAGGGAAAGGGCGTGATGGGCGTGGGTTGCATGGCCGGAATAGGGTGTTGTGGCGTGAATCTTTCTCCGGGACAACCACGCGATCAGCAGTTGTTCAAGCGACTGCGCGGAACAAGGCGGCTATGGCGGGTGTTGAGGGCGCATAACCGCAGAAAATTCTGCCAGAGGGAGCAAAGTGATGAAATTTTCCAAGAGCCTTACCGCCGGCGCGGCCGCCATCGCCCTGATGGGGACGAGCGCCTGTGTGACCAATCCGGAAACCGGCAACCAGCGCGTGTCGACCACGGGCGCCATCGGCGGCGTCGTCGGTGCGCTCGGCGGCTATCTGCTCGGCGACCTGATCGGCGGCCGCAATTCGCGCACCGAAGAGATTATCGGCGCCGGTATCGGTGCCGTCGCGGGTGCTGCGATCGGCACCTATATGGATCGCCAGCAGCGCGACCTGGAACAGGCGACAGCCGGCACCGACACCGAGGTCATCCGCGAAGGCGACAATCTCTATCTTCAGATGCCCGGCTCGGTCGCCGAATTCGACGTCGATTCGGCGCAGCTTCGCCCGATCTTCCGCCAGACGCTGGACGAAGTGGCGCAGACGCTGAACGCCTATCCGGAAACCTATATCGATGTGTACGGCCATACCGATTCGGACGGTTCGGACGCCTACAACCTCGCGCTGTCGCAGCGCCGGGCGCAGGCCGTGGCCGACTATCTGGTGGCGCGCGGCGTCAACCGTGCGCGTATCGCCACGCAGGGCTTCGGCGAGAGCCAGCCGATCGCCAGCAATGCGACGGCGGCCGGCAAGCAGCAGAACCGCCGCGTCGAAATTCGCATCGTTCCGATCACCCAGAACGACGTGAACAGCGCCCGCTAGTTTCGGGTCGCAGCAAACAAAAAAGCCCTCCG
>NZ_CAKZNF010000011.1 GCF_937129435.1 uncultured Parasphingopyxis sp.
AAGGCCGATGCCGACGCAGCCGACGCCGACGGCTGGTTCGACACCGGCGACGTATCGGTGCTCCACCCCGATGGCGTGATGCAGATCACCGACCGCGCCAAGGACGTCATCAAGTCGGGCGGCGAATGGATCAGCTCGATCGAGCTGGAAAATGCGGCGGTCGGCTGCCCCGGCGTGGCCGAGGCGGCGGCCGTCGGCGTCTATCATCCCAAATGGGACGAGCGGCCGCTCTTGCTGATCGTTAAGAAGGACGGTGCCGATCTCAGCGGCGATGACGTTGTCGAATATCTGAAGAGCAAGGTCGCCAAATGGTGGCTCCCCGACGAGGTGAAGTTCGTCGAAGAACTGCCGCATACCGCAACCGGCAAGATCCTGAAACGGCAACTGCGCGACGAGTATAAGGATTACAAGCTGGAAAGTGTTTGATGAAGAATGATCGGATGACACCCAATCAAATCAAACGCGCTATCCATGAAGCCGCACGGGATTTGGATGAGCGAGGCACGCCGGCCCATCCAAATCCCATGGTTCCGCCTTGGGAACAATATCCGGAAATTCCAAGATACAGCATCGGATGGCGGATGGGGCCGGGCGAGGACTATTTGCGAGATTTCGGAGATTGGTTTCTAAAACTCACGGACCAAGAGCTTCGGCGATACATACAGGATAAACTGGAACCGACGGGATGGGAGGGGTTTTTCAAGATACTTAGCGAGGAGAGGAAGTGGAACATTTAAAATAACTCCCCCTGTCGTCCTGCAGGCGGGCGGAAGAGATCGCTGCGAAGCTCGATCTTCCGCTCGTTCAGTCCATGTTTGCGGCAGGCCTTTTCAAAACGCGTGCGGATCAGTTCGGCCCACGGGCCATGGCCGCGCATCCGGGTGAAAAAGCGCGGATCGTTGTCGCGGCCTTCGCGGATCGAGCGGATGATGCTCATGACCTTGCCCGCGCGGTCGGGATAGTGCTCGTCCAACCATGCCCGGAGCAGCGGCGCGACCTCATGCGGCAGGCGGACCGGCAGGAAGAAAGCGGACATCGCACCCGCCTCCGCTGCCGCCTCCACCAAGTGTTCGATTTCATGGTCGGTGATCGCCGGGATAACGGGCGACATCGAAGCGAAGACGGGCACGCCTGCCTCGCTCAGTGCGCGGATGGCGGCGAGGCGCTTTCGGGCAGACGGTGCGCGCGGTTCCAGCGTGCGGTGCACTTTCGGATCGAGCGAGGTGACAGAGATCGCCACCGCGACCAGCCCCTGTTTTGCCATTGGCGCCAGAAGATCGAGGTCGCGTAAGACCTTGTCCGATTTCGTCGTGATCGTCAGTGGATGCCGCGTTTCGGCGAGGATTTCGATGCATTGCCGCGTGATACGGTATTCGCGCTCGATCGGTTGGTAGGGATCGGTGTTCGTGCCCATGGCGAGCGGCTTTGCGACATAGCCGCGCTTCGACAGCTCCGCCCGGAGCAGCGCCGGCGCATCGGGCTTGGCGAACAGCCTGGTCTCGAAATCGAGGCCCGGCGAAAGATCGTGATAGGCGTGTGTCGGGCGCGCAAAGCAGTAGATGCAGCCATGTTCGCAGCCCCGATAGGCGTTGATCGAACGGTCGAACGGAATGTCGGGAGAATTGTTGCGCGCGATAATCGTTTTCGGCCGCTCGATCGTGACCGTGGTTCGGGGTGGCGCCTGTTCGCCATCAATCTCGTCACGCTCGTCAAGCCAGTCGCCGTCGGCTTCGCGATCGGGGAGGTTGAATCGCTGTGGGGCATCGTTGACGGGGGCGCCTCGCCCCTTGGGAGCAGAAGAGAACATATGCGGAACATTTGGCATGGGCGGCAAAAAAGTGCAATGCGGTCCCGAACAGTTTCAGGAGGCGAAACGATATGAAGAAGTCATGGGCTATGCTGGCGGTACTGCCATTGGCGATCGCGTGCACCGAAGCGAATGGCGACGGCGCGGACGGCGAGAATACGGAAAGCGAAGCGACCGAAACGGCGGAGGCGGATGCCGAACCACTCGTACTCGATTCCGAACTTCCCGATGGCGGGATGCTCGTGCAGGCGACCGGCGGTGACGATGCGGCCTTCGATCCCGACTGTGTGATCGGCGAGGACCGGATCGCCGGTGTCCGCATTCCGGCGACGCTCGGCGCGTTCGCCGAAAGCTTCCCGGCTTCGACCGCGCTTCGCTTCGAGTCGGCCTATATGGTCGATTTCGGCGCACTATGCGCGCTGTCGGGCGGCGAAGACGCGATCTGCGCGTTCTTCGAAAGCTATGATGTCGAGGAATACAGCCCCGATGTCGAAGTGATCGGCATGGCGACCTACGCACAGCAATGCCGCACCGAAGCGGGTGTGGGGCCGGGCACGTCCATCGAAACCGCCGTCGCCGCCTATGGCGATGCCAGCTTCGGCTTCAACTATTCGAACGAAGGCCGCGAAGGCGTGAGCTTCCCCAATGCGCCGCAGAATTTCAGCTTCCGGGCCGATTCGCCAGCGAGCGAAACGCCGCCGGCCGAGGGAAATTGGCCGAACGGTCCGTTCGGCGGCGACTATAGCGATGTCGAAGGCGACGGCGAATATTTCGAAACGGCAACCGCCATGCCCGGTGCGACGATCTGGGAGGTCTGGATCAACAGCGCCCGTTCGACCGGCATGTAATCGGGCCGGGCCCTAGCGCTCGCGCAGGCGGGGCATCAGTTCGACGAAATTGCAGGGGCGGTGGCGGCTGTCGAGCTGGGTGGCGAGAATGCCGTCCCAGCCGTCCTTCACCGCTCCGTTCGATCCGGGCAGCGCAAAGATGAACGTGCCGTGCGCCAGGCAGGCGCAGGCGCGCGACTGCACAGTCGACGTGCCGATGCTTTCATAGCTCAGCATTCGGAACAGCTCGCCGAAGCCGGGGATCGGCTTTTCCTGTACGCGCTCGAGGGCTTCGGGCGTGATATCGCGTCCGGTCACGCCGGTGCCGCCTGTCGTGATGATACAGTCGACCGTTTCGTCCTCGATCCACGCATGGAGGCGTGCAACGATGGAATCCATATCGTCATGCACGATCGCGCGATTGGCGAGGCGATGCCCCGCACTGGTCAGCCGCTCGACGAGGATATCGCCCGACGTGTCGTCTTCCGGCGTGCGCGTGTCCGAGACCGTCAGAACGGCGATCCCGATCGGCTTGAATTCGCGGCTTTCGTCAATCGGCAATGCGCGTTCCGCCCTGACCCGATAGACGAATGGCGACCGGACCCGTCATGCCCGGATAGCGCGGCCACATGCCCTGGGCGAGCGCGGCGAGGCTCGGCGTCTCTTCGTCCGCATTGCGCTGATACATCCAGTAATTTCTGAGGATAATCGGCACATAGCCGCGCGTTTCCCAGAAGGGGATGCTTTCTATGTAGAGCAGCGGATCGCCGCGATCGCGCAGCCGGCCTTCCCAATTGGCGACGGCACCCGGACCGGCATTGTAGGAGGCGATCACCTTGGGCAGCAGCCCCTGTGTGGCGCCGTAATCGCGCATTTCCTCCATATAATGCATGCCATAGGCGATGTTCACCTCGGGCCGGTTGAGCGCTGCGCCGGAATAGCTCTCGCCGCGCTGCCGCCCGATGGCGGCGGCCGTGCCCGGCATCAGCTGCATCAGGCCGCGCGCGCCGGCATGGCTGACGGCGTCGGGCCGGAAATCCGATTCCTGCAGCGCATGGGCGAAGACGAGCGAGCGGTCGACCTGCCAGCCGCCGATGGGCTGGTAATCGGGCGCCGGGAACCGGTCCATCGCGGAGGGATGGTGCGAAATCGGCAGGTTGCGCGCGATCCAGAGCTGCGCGCCGGGCAGCCGGAGCTGGTTAGCAAGATCGAGCCAGGCATCGTGGCTGTGCGGATTTCCGATCGCGACGCCGTGGCGGATATATTGGTCCGCGAGATCGCGCTCGCCGATCTCGACGAGCGCCAGCGCGCGGCGGGCATTGGGCTCGCTCTGCACGCTGTCCCAGCCGGGGGTGAGGATTGCGTGCGGTTCGTGTCCCGGCGCGATGCCGAGCGCCTGGCCGGCAATCAGGCCATAAAAGGTTTCGGTGAGCTGCGCCGCGGTCCGCAGATTTTCCTGTACGTTCTGGGGACGTCCACAGGCCATTTCCGAGCGGGCAGCCCAGTAGAGGCCGGCCGCGCGCATCTCGGTGTCGGGGGCGCGGCGTCCGACCGAGGCGAAAGCATCGGCGGCTGCATCGCAATCGCGAGCGCGCCACGAAGCGAGGCCATCGACCCAGTCGGCCTGGACGGCCCAGTCGCCGCTGCCCTGCCGCGCCTGCCGGGCGAGGCGCTGCGCATTGCGGTCATCGCCGGTCAGATAATAGGACCACGCGACGCGCTGGCGTGCTTCGGTGAGACCTTCGAATGGCAGGCCCGAACCATATTCGTTGATCAGGCTTTCCGCCATGCTCGGACTGTCGTCAACGATCAGCGGCTGGATTCGGTCCATGAGCTGCCGCGACGCGCTGTCGGAAACGGATTGCGCGCGGCTGCGGCGCGATGGGCGCGGCGAATGACGGAGCGATTGGGCTTGGGGAATGGCCGGCCGTGAGACCATACCGCGTTCGGCACCCATTGCCGCAAGCCGGCTGGCCTCGGGAATATCGGGCGCGAGAGAGAGGAGGGCGGCAATTTCGTCCGCTTCGACCCGCGGCGAGCCGGGAGCGAGATACAGTTCCGCCATCGCCACCGGATAAAGGACGCTGCGGGGTTGCGAGGCGATCCGCTGTCGCGCGGTTTCCCAATCGCCCGTTCGGATCGCGGCGAAGGCTTGGCTGAATGTGTCGCGTTCGCCGCGGTTCAGCAGGTCGTCGAAGTCCGCGGTCGAACTGCCGGCGCTTCCGGAGCGTGGAAAGGACGTTTCGCTGTCGGCCAGCGCGGGCGTCGCGGCGAGGCAGGTGAGTGTGGCTGCGAGGAGGATAGTTCGTTTCACGCGGTCTGTCCTTCGATCAAAATCTGCAAGTCCTTCCAGCTTTCGGCCTTGAACCCGGGATGCTGGAGCAGGAAGCGCGGGTGAAATGTGGCGGTCACCGGCACAGTGCCGCCATTATGGTTAACAATCGGTTCCAATGTGCGGGCTTCGGCGAGATCGGCCCCGCAAAAGACACGGCTCGGCGCATTGCCCATGACGATCAGCCGCTTCGGCGCGGCCAGACCGACATGTTTTTTGGCGATTTCGCCAAGCTGGCTCACCAGCGCGTCGTCCAAAGTGCCCCCCGGACCCCGCACCGGGCTGAGCGTTGCGAGATAGACGGAGGCGCGGTCTCGCCCGATCGCGGCCAGCATACGGTCGAACAGCAGTCCGGTGTCGCCGGGAAGCAACCCCTTGTCCTCCGCCTCCTGCGTCTCGGGCATTGCGAGGAGGATCATCAGGCCGGCCGATAGATCGCCCTCGGCGTCGAAGCGCGGTCCGTGCGGCAGGGGCAGATCGTCGGTTTCGAGCAGAAAGCGGCGCAGTTCGCCAAGGTCTTCCGGGATGACGACCGGCTTTGCCGGTTTCGCTTCAGCCGCCGGCTCCGGCCGCGGGCGCACCGGGGTGAGGTCGGCCTTCGGCTCCTTGAGCCAGCCGCGCGGCTCGTCGGCGACGAGCACATCGGCTCCCGCCTCGCGCCACCAGTTCAGCGTATTCTCGATGTCCCCGATTTCGTTCATTGCACCCCGCATCAAGAGGCGCTTACACTCCATGGTTGACGGCCCGGTCAATCGCCGGGCAGGGACTATATGACGGAATGTGGGCCGTTTGCGACGATGCGAGGCAAGCGGCGAAGGAGAAAGTGACGAGATGTCCGAACGCGAGTCCATGCCCTATGACGTGGTGATCGTCGGTGCAGGCCCTGCCGGCCTGTCCGCCGCGATCCGGCTGAAGCAACTCGCCGCCGAGCGGGACCATGAAATTTCGGTCTGCATCCTGGAAAAGGGCTCCGAAGTCGGCGCGCATATCCTGTCGGGCGCGGTCGTCGATCCGAAGGCGCTGGACGAACTCTTCCCCGACTGGCGCGAGGAGGACGACAAGCCGCTGACCGTGCCGGTGACCGAGAACCATCACTGGATCCTCACCAAGGGCAAAAAATATTCGATGCCCCATGTGATGATGCCGCCCTTCATGAACAACAAGGGCACCTACACGGTGAGCCTCGGCAATTTCTGCCGCTGGCTTGCGGGCCGCGCCGAGGCGCTCGGCGTCGAAATCTTCCCGGGTTTCGCCGCTGCCGAGGTGCTGTGGAACGAGGACGGTTCGGTCAAGGGCGTGGCGACGGGCGATATGGGCATTGCCAAGGATGGCGAGAAGAAGCCCGACTATATGCCCGGCATGGAGCTGCACGCCAAATACACCTTCTTCGCCGAGGGTGTGCGCGGATCGCTGTCGAAGCAGCTGATCCGGCACTTCGAGCTGGATGCGAATTCGCAGCCGCAGGTCTATGGTCTGGGGATCAAGGAATTGTGGGACATCCCCGCCGGCAAGCACCATCCGGGCCGCGTGATCCATACGCAGGGCTGGCCGCTGAACGAGGCCAATGGCGGCGGCTTTCTCTACCATCAGGAGAACGGGCAGGTCGCGCTCGGTTTCGTCACCTGGCTCAACTATGCCAACCCGTGGCTCTCGCCGTTCGAAGAGATGCAGCGCTGGAAACAACATCCCGCGATCCGCGAGATTCTGGAAGGCGGCACGCGTGTTTCCTATGGCGCGCGCGCGATCAACGATGGCGGCTGGCAGTCGGTGCCCAAGCTCGCTTTCCCGGGCGGCGCGCTGATCGGCTGTTCGGCGGGTTTCGTGAACGTGCCGCGGATCAAGGGCAGCCATACGGCGATGAAGACCGGCATGATGGCCGCCGAAGCGGCGTTCGACGCCATCCAGAGCCAGCGGGCGAACGATGAACTCGGCGCCTATGAAGCGGCGTATGAGGAAAGCTGGGTCTACAAGGAGCTGAAAAAGGTTCGCAATACGCTGCCGCTCGTGGAGAAATACGGCAATTTCGGCGGCACGATCCTCGCCGGTGCGACGATGTGGGCCGAGCATCTCGGCATCCGCATGCCCTTCACAATGGGCCACCACCCCGACCACGAAAGTCTGTGGCGCCGCGATCAGGTGCAGAAGATCGAATATCCCAAGCCCGACGGCGTGATCAGCTTCGATCGCCTGTCCTCGGTGTTCCTCTCGAACACCAACCATGAGGAGGACCAGCCCGTTCACCTCAGACTCAAGGACGACGACATACCGATCGACTACAACCTGCCGAAATATGCCGAGCCGGCACAGCGTTACTGTCCGGCGGGCGTCTACGAAGTGGTGGAGGACGATGCGGGGAACCCGAAATTCCAGATCAACGCGCAAAACTGCGTTCACTGTAAAACCTGCGACATCAAGGACCCGACCCAGAATATCAACTGGACGGTCCCCGAAGGCGGGGGAGGGCCGAATTATCCCAATATGTAAACCGCTCCCGATCGCAGCGATGGCGGCGGCGCTGTGTGTCGCCATGCCCGCGCAGGCGAACGACATCTCCAACCTTGCCGAATATGCGCGGGCCCGTGTCGCCGACGCTTCGGGCGAGCTTGATACCGCCGCGCGGGGCTATGCCGCCGCGCTTGCCGGTGTGCCGTTCGATGAGGAGCTGGCGACCCGTGCCTACCGCCGCGCCGTTGCCGCCGGAGATCGGCCGCTCGCGTTGCAGGCCGCACAAAACCTGCGCGAAGGGGGTGCATTGCCGCCCGACGCACAGTTCCTGTTTCTTGCCGAAGCCATGCAGGAGGGCGATTGGAGCGAGGCCAAACGCATTCGCGACCGGATCGAAGAAGACGCGCTGTTCGACGCCGTCGTCCCGCTGCTCGATGCCTGGATCGCCTATGGGTCGGGGGAGGGCGATCCGGTTGCGATACTCCGGGCTGCCAGCGCCGATGGCGATACCGCCTATGCCGACGAGCACAACGCGCTGCTTCTGCTGGCAACCGGCCGCTACGATGAAGGCATCGCGGCCGTGGAAGCGCTCGGCGCGCCCGACAGCGCGCGCATTTTGCGCCTGCGTCTGGCTGCCGCTGCCATCCTCGCCGATCATCGCCGCCGGAACGAGGCGCTGGAGCTGATTTCCGCCGACAACCGCGCCTTTGGGCGGGCTCGTGCGCGGCTCGAGCGCCGTCGGGACATTCCCGGTGCCGTCGATTCCGCGTCTGCGGGCATGGCAGAGATGCTGATCCGCATTTCCGCCGAGATCAACCGCCGCAACGTGCCCACGCTGGCGCTGAGCCTGTCGCGCTATGCCAGCATGTTCGCGCCCGACAATGCCGTGGCGTGGCTCGTCACCAGTGCGATCCTCGAAGCCGAGGAGCAATATGGCACGGCGATCGAGGCGCTCGAGCGAATCGATGTCAACGATCCCTTCTACGCCGATGCGCTCGATGCGCGGGCGAGGCTGCTGGCCGAAAGCGGCGAGGAGGAAGCGGCGCTGGCCGTCGCCCTGCAGAATGCCGACGGCCGCGATGTCAGCGCGGCGGATTGGCAGCGGCTCGGAGAGCTGTACACGTCGCTCGACCGGCATGACGACGCCGCCGACGCCTATGGCGAGGCGATCGAAGAACTGGGCGAAGACGCAGCCCCCTGGTCGGCATGGCTGCTCTATGGCGGTGCGCTGGTCGATGCCGGCCGCTGGGATGCCGCCAAGGAGGCGCTGGACCGCTCGGTAACCGAGGCCGAAGACGAGGCCATTGCGCTCAACTATTATGGCTATGCTTTGCTCGAACGCCGCGAGGAACTCGATCGCGCCGAAGAACTGATCACCCGTGCCAGCGAGCTCCAGCCCAACAGCGCGTCGATCACCGATTCGCTCGGCTGGGTCTATTATGTGCGCGGCGATGTCGACCGGGCGATTCCGGTGCTCGAACGTGCCGCGCTCGGCGATCCCGACGAACCGACGATCAACGAACATCTCGGCGATGCCTATTGGGTCGCCGGACGGCGCCGCGAGGCCCGCTTCGCCTGGCAGGCGGCACTGGTCACGGCCGAGGACGAAGCGGCCGAGAGACTGCGCGCCAAGATGGATATCGGGCTGACGGCGGCGACCCAGTCGCCATGATCCCGCAAGCGTGACCACCCGCGCCGTGCTGCGCGAAACCGCCTATGCCAAGCTGAACCTCGCGCTGCATGTGCGCGAGCGGATGGCGGACGGCTATCACCGGCTGGAAACCCTGTTCGCCTTCTGTGCGGATGGCGATGTGCTCGAAGCGGAGCCGGCGGATGATCTTTCGCTCACCATCGACGGGCCGTCCGGCGAAGGGCTCGAGATCGATGGCAATCTGGTCCTGCGCGCGGCGGACGCGCTTCGCACGCATTTCGGTATCGAAAGAGGGGCGCGTCTTCGGTTGACCAAGAACCTGCCGGTGGCATCGGGAATTGGCGGGGGGTCTGCGGATGCGGCAGCGGCGTTGCGATTGCTCGGGCGCCTTTGGGATGTCGCCATCGAGGATGTGCAGGCGTCTGGCATCGCGTCGGAACTTGGCGCCGATGTTCCCGCCTGCCTGATCTCCCGTACATGCGCCGGGAGCGGACGCGGCGACGTGCTCGAAGAAGTTTCCGCACCGGCGTTGAGCGGAAAGCCGGTCCTGCTGGTCAATCCGCGTGTCGCGGTCTCCACGCCTGCAATTTTCGGCAGATGGAACGGACGTGACGGCGGTCCTCTGACGCTTGCGGAGCCGGTCACGCCCGATCCGCGTTGGTCAAACGATCTTACCGCCCCGGCTACCGCCATGGCACCGGAAATCGGCGAGGTGCTCGCATGGCTCGGCGAGCAGGACGGGGCGGAGTTCGTTCGCATGTCGGGGTCCGGCGCGACCTGCTTTGCGCTTTTTGCCAACGTCGCCGCGCGCGACGCCGCTTTCGCAATGCTTGCGCAAAATCAGCCCGGCTGGTGGCTCCTGCCCAGCGCGCTGCGTTAACCGCACTTCTCAGCGGCACATTAACCCGAAACCCTCACATTGGCCGGCAAGCGGATCCCGGAGTCGACGCACCGGCGTCCGTGGATGATCTGCGGCCCCTTCGGTCAGCACGTCATTGAGACGGGCGGCGGCTTCCATGTCGGCGCCCGTTTTCGCGTCGGCTGCCTATCCGATGGCTCGATCGATTCGCTCCGCCACCAGTCCGAGGGGCATCGCGCCGCTGCCGAGCACGGTCGCATGGAACTGCCGCACGTCGAAGGCATCTCCCTGCGCCGCCCGCATCCGTTCGCGCAGGTCGAGCAGCCGCAACTGACCGAGCTTGTAACCGAGGGCTTGGCCCGGCCAAGCCATATAGCGTTCGATCTCGGCGACGCAGGTGCTTTCCGGGTTGCCGGTAACCTCCGCCATATACTGGATCGCCCGTTCGCGGGTCCATTGCTTCGCGTGCATCCCGGTGTCGACGACCAGCCGCACGCCGCGGAAAAGCTCGTCCTGCAAGCGTCCGAGATCGCCGAACGGATCGTCCGCATAGGCGCCGAGTTCCGCCATCAGCCGCTCGGAATAAAGCGCCCAGCCTTCCTGATACGCGTTGAAGCTGGCGATCCGGATCATCAGCGGCGCCGCACCAAGCCCGCTGGCGATCGCCGTTTGCGTGTGATGGCCGGGTACGCCCTCGTGATAGCTCAAAGTCGGCAGCGCAAAGCGGGCGACCGCGCTCATGTCGCGCAGGTTGATCCAGTAGGTGCCGGGCCGGGTGCCATCGAGCGACGGGGAATCGTAATAGCCGCCCGGCGCGCCATCCTGCGTCGCCACCGGCACGCGGCGAATGCGGAGCCGCTGGCTCGGCACCATT
This sequence comes from uncultured Parasphingopyxis sp., assembly GCF_937129435.1. GTDB lineage: Bacteria > Pseudomonadota > Alphaproteobacteria > Sphingomonadales > Sphingomonadaceae > Parasphingopyxis. Next base: position 10,796 of record NZ_CAKZNF010000011.1, read on the forward strand.
TCGGGCGGCAGCAGCTCGTCGTAGCGCGCTTCGGTCTCGGCCACGATGCCGCGCAGATAATCGAGCAGTTCCTCGCGCCCGGCATCGTTGTCCTCGTAGAGAAAACGCTCGTCATCGGCCAGGGCAAGCATCCGCTCGCCGACGCTGCCCTGCGTCATGCCTTGGGCGGTCAGCAGCGTCTCCATCTCGGCCGTGATCCGCTCGACCTCGGCACGTCCGATCTCGTGGATTTCGTCCGGGCTCTGCTGCGTATCGCCAAGTGCGCGGACATTGGCGGCGTAGAGCGCCTCGCCCTGCGGCTGCGCCCAGACGCCTGCCTCGTCCCGGCCGCGAGGGAGCATCGCGGCGATCTGCTCGCGCAGCCGGGCATAGGCGGGGCGCGCCTTGGTCTCGAGTGCGGCGATAGCGCGCGTTTCCGCACGGTCGCGCATCGTCTGATCGATGACGGCCTCCGCCATGCCGTCGTGCAATGCCACGATCAGCGGATGACGTTCCGCCGGACCTTCGAGGAAACCATCGAGCACGGGCAATGTCTTCTGCAGCAGCGCCTTGGGCGGGCGACAACCTGCCGCTCCATCGGCGCGAACCTTCTCGATGATCCCGTCGAATGCCGTGTCGAAACTTTCGAGCTTTTCGAGCCACGCCTCGATCGCGTCGGGCGTACGCAGCGATTGCTGCGTCGACATGATCGCCGGCGAATCGATGGCCGGGCCGCTGATCTGGTTCACCAGATAAGGAGCGTGGTTGACGTAACTGAACGGATCGATCCGGCCATAGGGAATGGCGGCCGAACGGGAGGCGCTGGTCAGGATCGCTTCGCACACGGCGACGTAGAGCGCCTGCTGTCCCGTGGCGCAATCGCTGTTGCGCAAGGCGGCAAGCTGCGTCGCGGTCTCGCTGCGCAGGGCATTTTCGCCCGCCGGCGAATAATCCGCGAGCCGGCGGGCGAGGGGGCCGCCGTCGAGAGAACCAGGTGCGCCATTGTAGGTCGCTACTTCGGGAAGCCGCGCGAGCAGCGCGTCGGCCGCCGATTGCATCGCGGCACCGCTGTTGCATGAGGGTTCGCGCATCGCCGTCGACGCGCAGCCTCCCGCAGCGAGAAATGTCGAGGCGGCGAGGCCGGCAAGCGTCTGGCGGCGAGTGAATTCCATCATGCGTCCCTTTGTGAGATCCACATCGACTGGTGACATTTTGCGCGGAGAACGGCAACGCCCTGCGCATGGGTGACGAACAAGTCTTCGAATATTGGGATGGCGAAACGGCGAGCGGGCTCGTCTGCGTCGTCGATCATGCGTCGAACCGGGTTCCCGAAGATATCGATCTCGGAATCGATCCCGAACTGCGCGATTTTCACATCGCCATCGATATCGGCGCGCACGATCTGGCCCGGGCGGTGTGCGAGCGGCTGGGTTGCCCGGCGGTCGTGGCGCACCTTTCGCGCCTCGTGGTCGATCTGCATCGCGAGGCCGACAATCCGGCGGCGATCCCGGTGGAGAGCGACGGTCACGTCATTCCCGGCAATGCGGCG
>NZ_CAKZNF010000012.1 GCF_937129435.1 uncultured Parasphingopyxis sp.
GATCGGCTATTTCGCCTGCCTGCGCGAACCGCGCATCTTCGACCTGTGGATCACCAAGGTCAGCAAGTGCCCGCGGATCAAGAATTACAAGCGGTGGGGCTGCAACAGCTACGCCGCCTGAGCGATTTCGAGCCGGATGGACTCATCCGGCGGCTCGGAAATCGCGGCAACGAAAATGTTTGAGCCGACCTAGGAGGGTCGACGCATGAGCAAATGGAAAGGAGCCGCCGCCTGGAGCGCGAAGGAAGCCCGCGTCGGCGACCGGCTGCCCTATGCGCGCCTGGTGGACGAGAACACGCTGCTGCTGCGCGACGGTTCGCTGCTGACCGCAATCCAGGTGCCCGGACTTCTGTTCGAGACCGAGGATACCGAGGCGCTCAACGCCCACGCGGCGACCCGCGAGGTGATGCTGCGCTCGACGCTCGATAGCCGCTTCGTCATGTACCACCACGTGATCCGTCGCCGGGTCGAAGTGGAGCTGGACGCGGAATTCGACGATCCGCTCGCGCGTCATATCGATGCGCGGTGGAAGGAGCGGCTCGGCTCGGGCTCGCTGTTCATCAACGACCAGTTCGTCACGCTCATCCGTCGCCCGGCGCGCGGCAAGGCGGGTTGGGTCGAAAAGGCGAGCAAGGCGCTCAACAAGCGCAATCAGGACGCAACCGAGGCCGATCCAAAGGACCTGCGCTCGCTTCGGGCCGCCGCGACCGGCCTCGTCGCTTCGCTGCAGCCCTACGGCGCGTCGCTGCTTGGCGATTACACCGGCCCCAAGGGCTACACCAATTCCGAGATCCTCGAGCTGCTTTCGGCGCTCTATAATGGCGAGATGCGCCCCGTGCGGCGTCCGGCCGAAGACCGCGATATCGGGCATTTCCTGCCCTATCGCCGGGCCAGCTTCGGCATCGACGCAATGGAACTGCGCGGTTCGGGCGATCCCGATTTCGCTGCGATCCTGAGCCTCAAGGATTATCCCGACGCGACCAGCCCCGGCCTGCTCGATAGCCTGCTGCGACTGCCCTACGAGATGGTCGTCTCGGAGAGTTATGCGCCGGCAGAACGCACCACCGCGCGCGAGCGGATGGACCTGGCGATCCGCCGCCTGCGCTCGGTCGACGAAGAAGCGCAGGCCGAACGCAACGACATGATGGCCGCGCGCGATGCGCTGGGCAACGGCGCGGTCGGCTTCGGCGATCACCACCTGTCTGTGCTGGTGCGCGAGCGCACGCTGCCCCGGCTCGACGATGCAACCGCCGCCGCATCTGCCGCGCTGGCCGATACCGGCGCGATCGTGGTGCGCGAGGATACCAATCTCGAGCCTGCCTTCTGGGCGCAATTCCCCGGCAACGAGCACTATATCGTGCGCCGCGCGATGATCTCTTCCGCCAACATGGCGAGCTTCGGATCACTGCATGGCTTCGCGCTGGGCCAGGCCGAGGGCAACCATTGGGCCGAGGCGGTGACGCTGCTGGAGACGACCAGCGCGACGCCGTTCTTCTTCAACTTCCACAATGGCGATCTGGGCAATTTCTCGGTCATCGGCCCGTCGGGTTCGGGCAAAACCGTGGTGATGAACTTCCTCGCCGCTCAGGCGCAGAAGTTCTCCCCGCGCACGATATTGTTCGACAAGGATCGCGGCGCGGAGCTGTTCGTGCGCGGGATCGGCGGGCGTTACGACCGGATCTATGCGGGCGAGCCGAGCGGTTTCAATCCGCTCTCGCTGCCCGACAACCCTGCCAACCGTGCCTTCCTGCGCGACTGGCTGGGCGTGCTGCTGAAGGCGGAGGGCCCCGAGGAACTCCAGACCGTGAGCCATGCGGTCGATGCGGCTTACGAAAACGATGCAAGCCTTCGCCGCCTGCGCAATTTCCGCGAGCTGTTGAGCGGTACGCGTCGCCCCGAGGCGGGCGACCTCGCGGATCGCTTGTCCGCTTGGATCCACGGCGGCGAACACGCCTGGCTGTTCGACAACGAGACCGATGAGCTGGATCTCGAGCGCAAGACGCTCGGCTTCGACATGACCGCACTGCTCGAAAACCCGCGGCTGCGCACGCCGACGATGATGTACCTGTTCCACCGGATCGAGGAGCGGCTCGACGGCGAGCCGACGATGATCCTGATCGACGAGGGCTGGAAGGCGCTCGACGACGAGGTTTTCGCCGCGCGCATCCGCGA
>NZ_CAKZNF010000013.1 GCF_937129435.1 uncultured Parasphingopyxis sp.
CGCATCGTTCCGATCACCCAGAACGACGTGAACAGCGCCCGCTAGTTTCGGGTCGCAGCAAACAAAAAAGCCCTCCGGCGCCAGTCGTCGGGGGGCTTTGTCGTCTCCGATGAATACGGGTTGGCGCTGGTCCAGTGCTCGCTATCGACCGCGCAGGAAAACCTGCCCGTCGAAATAGCACTGGTTCGGATCGTTCGGGTTCAGCGCGTGACCGGCGGCAACGCAGCTATCGTAATCGGTGACATAGTCGCCGTCGAAGGCGTTGTTCGGGGTCGTGCACGCGGTTGCCAACAGCAGGGCCGACCCTGCAATCAGGCCCCGGATGATGCTCGCCATCCGCCGCTACATCATCTTCGGCGTCGAAAAGACGCGCACGATTTCCGGCTCGAAGCTTTCAAGGCTGTCGACTTCGAAATCGGGATCGAAGGCCGGCGCATCCCAATCGTCGACCAGCTTGCAGGCGAGGGGATACCAGCTCTCGTCCTTGTGATCCTCGCGCAGCGTCGTCGGCTTGCCCATGTAATTGTAGTAATAGGCGCCCTGGAAATCCTGGTGCCACTTGATCGTGTGGTAGAGATCGTCCGACACATAGGGCTTCAGCAATTCGGCCGCGATCGCGCCGTGGTTGGGCACCGACATCGTCTTGCCGATATCGTGGCAGAGCGCGGCGACGATTTCCTCGTCGCTCGCCTCGTCGCGCCGCGCCAGCGTCGCCGTCATCAGCGAATGGTGCAGCTGGTCGCAGCCGAAACCGAGCGTCAGCTCGCCCAGATCGCGCAGATGTTCGATGATCCGATAGGGCGCGGACGTCTTGTAATGCTCCTGGTGCTGCTTGCCGATTTCAATCCAATGTTCGGGTTTTCCGTCCTGCATCCGCGTGAAGGATCGGTTGACGGGGGCTTCGGGTGCATGGGTCGCCATGGTCGTTTCTCCTTGCCGCGACATCGCCTGCGGCTTTTCCTTTGTCCCGTCCGCTATTAAGAGGCGCAAAAGCCCAAGGGGGACGGTTTGGATTTTATCATAGCATCGATTGCCGCGTCAGGCGATACATTGCGCTGGGCCGAGCTCGGCCTGTCGCCGGTCGCGCTCGATCTCGGCTTCTTCCAGCTGCGCTGGTACAGCCTTGCCTATATCGCCGGGATCATCATCGGCTGGTGGTATCTGCTGAAGCTGATCGCGAAGCCCGGCGCGCCCATGGCCCGCCGCCACGCCGACGACCTGGTATTCTATGCGACGCTCGGCATCCTGCTCGGCGGCCGGCTCGGTTATGTGTTGTTCTACAAGCCGCTTGAATATCTGAACAATCCGATCGAGATCGTGCGGGTCTGGGACGGCGGCATGTCGTTCCATGGCGGCGTCATCGGCGTCAGCCTCGCTATCATTTTGATGGCGCGCAAGCACAAGCTCGATTGGCTGCGGATCCACGATTATGTCGCCTGCACCATCCCCTTCGGCCTGTTCTTCGGGCGGCTGGCGAATTTCGTGAACGGCGAGCTTTGGGGCCGTCCCGGCGATGTTCCCTGGGCGATGGTCTTCCCGCGCGCCGACGAGCTCGCCCGCCATCCGAGCCAGCTTTACGAAGCGGGTCTCGAAGGCATCGGGCTGTTCCTGCTGCTCTGGTATCTGTTCTGGAAGACCGAGGCCCGGCTGCATCCGGGCAAGCTCGTGGGCGTTTTCCTGGCCGGATACGGCGTCGCGCGCTTCACGGTCGAATTCTTCCGGGAGCCCGACGATCATCTCGGCTTGCTCTGGTTCCAGATGTCGATGGGGCAGTTGCTGACGATCCCGATGCTGATCGGCGGCATATGGCTGATCGTCACTGCAAAGGGCCGCTATGAGCAGGCGAAACCCGATCGCGCGGGAGCCGAGGCGGCGGGATGATATTCGCCGGCAATATCCTCCCCTGCAAGGGGAGGGGGACCGCGAAGCGGTGGAGGGGTATGACCATCGGCGATATGCGCATCGCTGATGTTTACACCCCTCCGTCAGCCCTCCGGGCTGCCACCTCCCCTTGCAGGGGAGGATTTGTACCCGCGCCGCGATGAGCGACACCGATCTCGCCGAGCGCTTCGCCCGAGAAATCGCGGCGGAAGGGCCGATGCCGCTCGTTCGCTTCATGGCCGGGGCGAACGCGCATTATTACGCGACGCGCGATCCGCTGGGCGCCGAGGGCGATTTCGTCACCGCGCCCGAAATCAGCCAGATGTTCGGCGAGCTGATCGGCCTGTGGCTCGCCGATCTGTGGACGCGTGCAGGAAGCCCGCAGAACGCGCATTATGTCGAGCTGGGGCCGGGGCGCGGGACGCTGGCCGAGGACGCGCTGCGGGCGATGCGTGCGGTGCGATTCGAACCGCCGATCGATCTGGTCGAAACCAGCCCGGTGCTGCGCCGGATGCAGGCGGAACGGCTGCCGACCGGACGGTGGCACGACGATTTTGACGAGGTTCCGAAAGGCGGGCCGCTGCTGATCGTGGCCAATGAATTTTTCGATGCCCTGCCGGTCCGCCAGCTTTGTCGGGACGAAAATGGCTGGCGCGAACTGTCGGTCGGATACGGAGACGAGGGCTTTGCCCCGGTGATGTCGGGACCGGACCTGACGGCGCTCGTTCCCCCGGCCTTGCGCGATGCCGAGCCCGGCAGCGTGATCGAAACGTCCGCCGCGACGACGGCCGTTGCCGGAGCGCTGGCTTCGCGGCTGGCCGAACATGGCGGCGCCGCACTCGTCATCGACTATGGCTATGAGGGCCCGGCACTGGGCGATACGCTGCAGGCCGTATCGCGTCACGCCTATGCCGATATCTTCGCTGCGCCCGGCACGCGGGACCTGACCGCCCATGTCGATTTTGGCGAATTGGCGCGGATCGGGAGGGAGGCCGGTCTGCAGGTTCACGGCCCGGTCGAGCAGGGCATGTGGCTCGAATCGATGGGCCTCGGCGCGCGCACCGCGGCGCTGGCCAAGGCCGCGCCCCATTGCCGCGAGGAACTCATCGCGGCGCGCGACAGGCTGACGAATCCCACGGAAATGGGGCGGCTTTTCAAGGTTCTGGCATTTACGTCACAGTCCTGGCCCGATCCGGCGGCATTTTGATTTCCATGCGTTGCATCACGCGGCATGACCGCTAAAGAAGCGGGCCGTTTGCGACGATTGAGACGATGACGAGCAAGATCGATATCATTGAGGCTGATGCGCTGTCGGGCGTACGGCACGGCTTTCTGGGCCGGACCGGCGGCGTTTCGACGGGCCTGTACGAGAGTCTCAACGTCGGAATCGGCTCCGACGATGTGCTGTCCGACGTCGAGACCAATCGCCGCCGTGCGCTCGAGGCCGTGGCGAAACGCGCCAAGCTGGTCACGCTGCATCAGGTCCATTCCGCTGATGCCGTGATCGTCGACAAGCCATGGCCGGACGACATGCGTCCTGAGGCGGATGCCATGGCGACGAACCGCCCCGGCATCGCGCTCGGCATCCTCTCGGCCGATTGCGCGCCGATCCTGCTCGCCGACACCGAAGCCGGCGTCATCGGCGCGGCCCATGCCGGGTGGAAGGGCGCGATGACCGGCGTCACGCGCTCGGTCGTCGAAAAGATGGAAGAACTCGGCGCCGAGCGCAGCCGGATCGCTGCCGCGATCGGCCCGTGCATCGGCCGCGGCAGCTACGAAGTCGACGATGCCTTCCGCAAGCGCTTCGAAGCGATCGAGGAAGAGAATGAGCAGTTCTTCCGCGAAGGCGCCCCGGGCCACCATTATTTCGATCTCGAAGCCTATGTCGCCTCGTGGCTCACCTATCTGGAGGTGGGCGCGATCGAGCGGCTCGAACTCGATACCTATGCCAATGAGGACCGCTTCTTCAGCTATCGCCGCGCGACGCACCGGGAAGAGCCCGATTACGGGCGGCAATTGTCTTTGATCGTGTTTTAACGGCGCGCACACCGCCATGCTGAACTTGTTTCAGCATCCATATGCTCTACCGTCTCGAGAATACGGCAAAAGCCGAGCATATAGACCCTGAAACGCGTTCAGGGTGACGGGGGAGCGCAGATGTCGGCCAAAACCTACGGCTTTTTTGGTGGGCTGATCGCATTCGCTGCGATACTCGCATTGCCTGCGCCCGAAGGGATGACGCCGGAAGCCTGGCGCGTCACTGCGCTCACCGTGCTGATGGCGAGCTGGTGGATGACGCAGGCGCTGCCGCTCACCGCGACGGCACTGCTGCCGTTCGTGGCGCTTCCCTTTATGGGCGTGATGACGACCGGCGAGGTGGCCGGGGCCTATTATTCGCCGATACTTTTCCTCATTCTGGGCGGGGCGTTCGTAGCGCTGGCGATCGAGCGGACGGGGCTGCACCGGCGGCTTGCGCTCGCCATCATCTCGCGATCGGGCAAGACGACATGGGGGCTGCTGCTCGCCTTCATGACCTCGACCGCGATCCTCTCGATGATCGTCTCCAATACCTCCACCACGCTGATTATGGTGCCGATTGCCGTCGCCGTGCTCGCGGCGGGCGGGATGAAGGAGGGTGAGACAGACGGCTTTTGCGGCGCGCTCCTGATGGGCATTGCCTTTGCCGCCTCGATCGGCGGACTGGGAACGCTGGTCGGATCGCCGACCAACGCCATTGCCGCCGGGCTGATGAACCGGACGCTCGGCACCGAGATCGATTTCCTGACCTGGGCGACATACGGCATCCCCGTCGTCCTGATCGGAATCCCGCTGTGCCTCGCGATCCTCGTGCGCGTGCAGAAGGTCGGGCGGCGCGATTTCGATCTCGACCATGCACGCGAGGCGATCGGCGATCCGGGCGAATGGACGTCGCCCGAACGGCGGCTGGTGCCGGTGATCGCGCTCGTCGTCGGCGCCTGGGTGGCGCTGCCCTTCTTCCAGTCGATGCTGCCCGAAGGCGCGATCCATGACGGCACGATCGCGATCCTGGGCGGGCTGCTGCTCTTTGTCCTGCCCGACGGAACCGGGCGGCCGCTGCTGAACTGGCTCGAGGCGAATCGCGCGCCCTGGGACGTGATCATGCTGTTCGGCGGCGGGCTGGCGCTTGCTTCGGGCATTATCGAATCGGGTCTCGGCACCTGGCTCGGCGAAGCGCTCGAACCGCTGGAGACGGTCAACGTCATAGTCATCGCGCTGGCGTTGACGGCGCTCGTCGTCCTGATCACCGAATTCGCCTCCAACGTCGCCACGGCGAGCGGCGTCATGCCCGTCGTCGCGGCGCTGATCGTCGCGACCGGCGCCGATCCCATGGTCCTCGCCATGCCCGCCGCGCTGGCCGCGAGCTGGGGCTTCATGCTGCCATCGGGCACCGGGCCGAACGCCATCGCCTGGGCAACCAACCACATCGCGTTGCCGCGGATGTTGAAGTCCGGTTTCCTCCTCGATATTCTGGGTATCCCGATGATCGTCGGCGTGACGTTCATCGTGGCAAGTTTGGCCGGATGAGGGAGAGGCGTTCCTGCGGAGGTTAGGAACGCGCAGCGCAGGCTGGGCCCCTCCGGTCAATTCGGCTCCTGCCTTCCTGGGAGCGTGACAAGGAAGGATACTCCCCATGGCGAAGACCCCCAAGATTCCCGATACGACGCTCAGCCCCGACGAGACCGAGGCCGATCTCACCGGCACGACCCCGCGCCGCAAGCCCAAGCCCGAGGTCGAAAAGATCGGCAACCGCAAGCTGAAGCCCGCGACGCTGATGATGGGCCATGGCTTCGATCCGACGCTGTCCGAAGGCTCGCTCAAGCCGCCGATCTTCCTGACATCGACCTTCGCCTTCGAAAGCGCGGCCGCCGGCAAGCGGCATTTCGAAGGCATTACCGGCAAACGCCCGGGCGGCGCCGAGGGGCTTGTCTATTCGCGCTTTAACGGCCCCAACCAGGAAATCTGCGAGGATCGCTTGAGCGTCTGGGAAGATGCCGAGGAAGCGCTCGTCTTCTCCAGCGGCATGTCGGCGATCGCAACGGTGCTGCTCGCCAATGTCCGGCAGGGCGATGTCGTCGTCCATTCGGGCCCGCTCTATGCGGCGACCGAAACGCTGATCAACCGTGTGCTCGGCCGGTTCGGCGTGACCTTTATCGATTTCCCCGCCGGCGCGAGGCGCGAGGAGGTGGACGCGGTCCTCGAACAGGCCAAGGGCCGCTGCATGGGATCGGGCCGCGTCGCGATCGTCTATCTCGAAAGCCCGGCCAACCCGACCAACGCGCTCGTCGATATCGAGATGGTGCGCCAGGCCGTCGACGCTGCGTTCCCGGACGATCCGCCGCCCGTCGCGATGGACAATACCTTCCTCGGCCCGCTCTGGCAGCAGCCGCTGAAGCATGGCGCCGATATCTCGATCTACAGCCTCACCAAATATGTCGGCGGCCATAGCGATCTCGTCGCCGGCGGCGCGATGGGCGACAAGAAGTGGCTCGATCCGATTCGCGCGATGCGCAACACGATCGGCACGATCACCGATCCGAACACAGCGTGGATGTTGCTCCGCAGCCTCGAAACGGTCGAACTGCGGATGACGCGGGCGGGTGAGAACGCGCAGAAAGTGTGCGAATTCCTGCGCGATCATCCCAAGGTCGACGGCGTCGGCTATCTCGGTTTCCTCGAGGAAGGGTCGAGCCAGCGCGATATCTACGACCGGCATTGCTCGGGCGCGGGCTCGACCTTCTCGGTCTTCATCAAGGGCGGCGAGGAAGAGAGCTTCCGCTTCCTCGACGCGATGAGGATCGCCAAGCTCGCCGTCAGCCTCGGCGGCACCGAAACGCTCGCCAGCCATCCTGCGGCGATGACGCATTTGTCGGTTCCCGATGCGCGCAAAAAGGCGCTCGGCATCACCGACAATCTCGTGCGTGTGTCGATCGGCGTCGAGGATGCCGACGATCTGATCGCGGACTTCATGCAGGCGCTGGAAAAGGTCTAGGCGCTGGGCAACCCGTTCGCCGCCATCGAATCCGATGCCGAGCTTCTCGCGAGGGCCGAACAGGCCAGCCGCGAAGGAGACCGGCGCACGGCGATGATGGCGGCGAAGGTGTTGCAGAGCCGCGGTCATGCGGCCGAGGCGTGGCGGCTGTTCGCCGATCTGCGTCAGGCGAAATGGGCACGGCCCGATGTTGCGCCCGCCTGGGACGGCGAGCCGCTCGACGGCAAAACGCTACTGGTGGCGGATGCCGACCGGCAGATCGTGCCGCTGATGCGGATGGCGCGGTTTCTGGGTCCGGCGGCGGAGCGGGTGGCGAAGGTCGTCGCGCTGACCGACCCAAGGCTGGTTGCGCCACTGCAGCGGACATTTCCTACGGTGGATGTGCGGGCGCATGGCGATGACGAGGCGTTGCCGCCTGTCGATTTCGTCGCGTCCTATGATAGGCTCGGTCAGCATCTGCTGGGCGACAGGGATGCGCGGGACGGCTTCGTGCCGCTGCTTGCCGATCCCGAACGGGTGGCACGGTTCCGGCAAGCCGCTGCCGGTGGCGGACCCCGCATCGGCATTGCGTGGCACAGCACCAATGACGACAAGGCGCTGCCCGCGCTAGGCGACTGGGCGGCATTCATGGCGCAAACCAACCCGCAATTCGTCTCGCTGCAATATCGCGAGGACGAGTTCGGTTTCGCGGAGCTGGAGGAGCGATCCGGCGGCAAGCTGGCCCGCGTCGAAGGTGTCGACCATTTCCACGATATCGACGCGCATTTCGCGGCCATCGCCAGCGTCGACCTGCTCGTTTCGATCAGCAACACCACTGCGCACGCGGCAGGGTGTCTCGGTGTGCCGGTCGTCGTCCTGCTCGACGAGGGTCAGGTGAATATGCACTGGGCGGCGCAGGGCGAGGCGGACTGGTTCTTCCCGAGCGCGCATCTGTTGCGCCGGGCCGGGCGGCCGTGGGGCGCGGTCTTCGAAGAGGCGGAGCGCGCCATAGACCGGCTTGGCCGCTGATTTCGATTGCGTGCTGGACAGCGCGGCCCCCTCTATGGTGAAGACCCGCCATGGCGAAGCCGCTCAAGATTTTCATCGGCTATGACAGCCGCGAAGATATCGCCTGGCGGGTCTGCCGCCACTCGATCCAGCGCCATGCCAGCGCCGACATCGAAGTCTACGCCATCCGGCAGGACGAGCTGCGTCGTCGCGGCCTCTACACCCGCCCGCCCGACGCCGCGACGACGGAGTTTTCGCTGACGCGCTTCCTGACCCCGCATCTCGCCGATCATGACGGCTGGACGATCTTCGCCGATTGCGATTTCCTGTTCACGGCCAACATTACCCGCGTGTTCGACGATCTGGAGCCGGACAAGGCCGTGCATGTCGTCAAGCACGACTATGAACCCGTCCGCGCGACGAAGATGGATGGCCGCAAGCAGACCGCCTATCCGTGCAAGAACTGGTCGTCCTTCATGCTGTTCGATGGCGCGCACCCGGCCTGCAGGGCGCTGACACCGCAGGTGGTGAACAGCGCGACGCCACTCTTCCTGCACCAGTTCCAATGGCTTCCCGACAAAAACCTGATCGGATCGCTGCCGCTGACCTGGAACTTCCTCGAGGGTGAATATCCGGTGCCCGATGCGCCGCCCAACGCCATCCATTTCACCAATGGCGGGCCGTGGTTCGATGAGTGCCAAGACGTCGCCTTCGCCGATCTGTGGCGCGAGGAAAAGGCATTGATGGAGCAGGTCGCCGCGTGATCGACTTTCTCGGCCTCGGCGCGATGAAGGCGGGGAGCAACTGGCAGCGCCGCTGGCTCGCCACGCATCCCGGCATCTTCGTCGCGCCAGAGGAAATGCATTACTGGACAGGCCGCAGCCGTCTCTCCCGCGAACAATATCACGCGGCTTTCGCGGAGGCGCGAGAGGAGCAGGTCGTCGGCGAGATCACGCCCAAATATGCGGTGATGGACGATGCAGGCGTCGCCGCTTTGCGCGACTACAATCCCGATCTGCGGCTGTTCTACTGCCTGCGCAACCCGATCGACCGGGCCTGGGCGCATATTCGCATGGGGCATATGCAGGAGCGGCTCGACCTGACCCGCGCCAGCCATGATCGCATCCTTAAGCTATTCGTGCGCTGGGTGCGCCATGGCGAATATCGCGAGAATATCGCGCGATGGCGGCGGCATTTCAGCGCCGAACAGCTGCACGTCTTTCTGTTCGACGACATGATGGCCGATCCGGTCGCAACGCTCGAAGCTATCGCCCGCCATATCGGCGCCGCCCCCGGCCATTTCGAGAAACTGCCCGAAGCGGACCACCGCAAGCTCACCGATCGCGTGTTCGCGGCGGACGAGATCGCCATCCCCGACAGCGTGCTCGATCATCTGCGTAAGGATTCTGCCGAACCGATTCGTGCGCTCGGTGCCGATCTCGGTCGCGATCTGAGCCATTGGGTGGAGCAGCCCCTCGGTGCGCCGCCTTCCTAAGCCTGCGCGAACGCCGCCGCGCGCTTCAGTTCCTGATAGGCTTCGATCACGCGCTGCAGCTTTTGCTCATAGCCGCGGTCGCCGCCATTGCGGTCGGGGTGATATTTGCGGAGCAGCTCGGCATAGCGTCTGCGAAGTTGCGCGCGATCCGCGTCGGTTTTCAGGCCCAGGATTTGCAAATTGCGGCGATCGCGGTCGGTGAGCGGGCGGCCGTCGGTGCGCGGGGCGCGGACGCCTTGGCGGAAGCGGGCGCCGATGGCGTCGAGCGGGTCGGTGAAGTCCTGCCATTTCGGCGTCGGGCTCGCGCCGCCGCTGGCGAAGGAGCGCGTCTCCCGGTCCCAGCCCGACCAGGGGCGCTGCGCCTGCCAGATCGCGTCCTCGTCCATCCCTTCGAAATAATTATAGCCGGCGTTGAATTCGCGGACATGGTCGAGGCAGAGCATGTAATAATCGCCCGGCCCGTCGAACCCGCCGCGCCGGTGCCGTGTTCGGGGCGCGCGAAATTCGCCGGCCTCCATGCAACCCGGATGGTCGCACGTCCGTTCGTCCTCATGGACGCGGCCGTGAAATCGGTCTCTGTTGGGGTTCGAGGCCAAGGGTGCTCCTGATTGGCAAAGCCGTGCGCGAAAGGACTATATAAGGACGATGACCGACGAACCGAAAGGCCCTGTTGCCGCAGAAATCGAAAAGCGTCTCATCGACGCGCTCGGCCCGACGCATTTGCGCGTCGTGAACGAGAGCGACCAGCATGCCGGCCATGCAGGTTCGCCGGGGACGGGCGAATCGCATTTCGCGGTCGAGATCGTCGCGCTGCAGTTCGAGGAGATGAGCCGCATCGAACGCCAGCGCGCCGTGAACAAGGCGCTGGGCGACCTGATGCGGGACAAGGTCCATGCGCTGCGCATCAATGCGCGGGCGCCGGGCGAGATCGCGGAGTGAGCGCAGTGCGAGACAGGCACGCGGCGCGCCTGCTCGTGATCGACGCGGCGGACAGGCTGCTGCTGTTCCGCTTCGATCCCGGCGACCGGCCGCCCTTCTGGGCGACGGCGGGCGGCGAATGCGAGGCGGGCGAGAGCTATGAGGATGCCGCACGTCGCGAACTGCTCGAGGAAACGGGAATCGCGGCCGAACCCGGCGAGGCGGTCGATGCCAGGGATTCGATCTTCGTGACGTTCGAGGGCGAGAAGGTGCATGCCGTCGAGCGCTATTTCGCGATCCGCGTGGCCGAGACCGCAATCGATGTTTCGGGCCATAGCGACATGGAGCGCCGCGCGATGCGCGAATATCGCTGGTGGACCGCCGACGAACTCGCCGCGTGCGAGGAACGCTATTACCCGCCCGACCTGCCCGATCTATTCGCTCGCCAGAGGGAGAACGCCGCATGACCAGCCCGATCATCCAGACCGTCGAACCCGCCACGCACGATCTCGGTGGTTTCAAGGTGCACCGCGCGCTGCCGTCGCGCGACCGCACGATGGTGGGGCCGTTCGTCTTCTTCGATCAGGCGGGCCCGGCGACGCTCGATGCCGGGAAGGGCGTCGATGTCCGCCCGCATCCGCATATCAACCTCGCGACGGTGACTTACATGCTGCGCGGCCGCTTCGAGCACCGCGATTCGCTCGGCACGGTGCAGGTGATCGAGCCGGGCGCGGTGAACCTGATGACGGCGGGGAAAGGCATCGTCCATTCCGAACGCTCGCCGGAAGAGGACCGCGCCGGTGCGCAAGACCTGTTCGCTGTCCAGACCTGGCTCGCGCTGCCCGAGGCCGACGAGGAGATGGACCCCGCCTTCCAGCATGTCGCCAAGGCGGACCTGCCGGTGATCTCCGGCGACGGCGTGGAGGCGCGGATCATCATGGGCAGCCTGTGGGGCGAAACCGCGCCGACCGCGACCTATGCCGGGACGATCTATGCCGACATCCTGCTCGACATCGGCGGCGCGATCGAAATCGAAGCCGAGGCCGACGAGCGGGCCCTCTATTTGCTCGATGGCGAGGCGAGCCTCGACGGCCAGCCGCTCGAACAGGGACGGCTCTATGTGCTGCGCCCCGGCACGGAAGCGATGCTGCGGAGCGAGCGGGGCGGGCGGATCGTGCTGCTCGGCGGCGAAGCCTTTGCCCGGCCGCGCCATGTCTACTGGAATTTCGTCTCCTCGCGCCGCGACCGGATCGAACAGGCGATCGAGGACTGGAAGCAAGAGCGGTTTCCGCTCGTCCCCGGCGATGCCGAGGAGCGGATTCCCTTTCCCAAGGACAAGCCGAAGACGGTGAGTTATCCGTAGTGTCTGCAGTGCCCACCATTGCGAGCGGAGCGAAGCAATCCAGAGCCACAAGGCGCATCGCTTGCGGCTCTGGATTGCCGCGTCGCTTTGTTCCTCGCAATGACGACCGAATTGAGCGGAGATTCAGATGCGCGAACTGAACCAGCAGCCTGTCGACCTTTCTACCGGAGTCACGCTCAACGTCGCTATCGAGGGGCCGGAGGATGGCGAGCTGATCATCTTCCTTCACGGATTCCCCGAATCGCACCGGACATGGCGGCACCAGATCGGCGCGCTGAAGGATCGCTATCGCTGCATTGCGCCGGACCAGCGAGGCTTTGCGAAGTCGGAAAAGCCCGAGGGCGTCGAGAACTATACCGTCGACAAGCTGTTCGCCGACATCGATGCGCTCGCCGATGCACTCGGGATCGACCGGTTCACGCTGGCGGGGCACGATTGGGGCGGGGGCATCGCCTGGGGCTATGCGATGATGCGGCCCGACCGCGTCGCGCGGTTGATCATCGCCAACGCGCCGCACCCGGTCGTCTTCCAGCGCGAGATCTGGGCGAACCCGGCGCAGCGCGAATCCTCGCAATATTTCCGCGATTTCCGCGACCGGTCGAACGATGCCGAGATCGAAGCGAACGGGCTGGCATCCTTCCTGATGCGCGTGTTCGGGGCGGGCGAAGAGGGGCTCAACCTGCCGCCGGACGAGCTGGCGCGCTATCTGGAGGATTGGGGGCGTCCGGGCGCGGCGTTCGGCATGCTCAACTGGTATCGCGCCTCGCAGGTCGAGGTGCCGGCGATGGGCGAGGAGATGGCGCGGCCCGTTATGCTCGACATGGACTGGCCCAAACTGCCGATGCCCGTGCTCGTGACATGGGGCGTCGATGACATGGCGTTGACGCCGGGCAATCTGGAGGGTCTCGAGGATTTCGTCGGCGATCTGACGATCCGCAAGATCGATGCGGGCCATTTCGTGCCGTGGGAAGCGCCGGAGGAGGTGACGGCGGCGATCGAGGAATTTCTGGCTTAGCTTTCGTCCCCAGGACGGGGAGGGGACCGGCGAAGCCGGTGGAGGGGGTTTGCAGCAGGTACAGCGCCAGAAGGATAGCCCCCACCGTCAGCCCTTCGGGCTGCCACCTCCCCGTGCCGGGGAGGAACTCAAACGAGCCACTTCACCCGGTCGCCATGCGGGTGGGCGTTGGCGAGGTGGAGGTTCTCGCCCGAAGGCCATAGCCGAAGACGCAGTTCGTAATTGTCCTGGGCATCGTTGAGTTCGAACGATAGCCATCCGAAGGGATGTTCCCTATCCGCCTGCGCGCCCGCCTGTTCCACCGCCCGTTCGACGCGGCCGCGATCCTCGGCGGAAAAATATTGCAGCGTGATCGTGTGAAACAGCACGCGCAAAATGCCGTCGGCCTGCTGTGTTGCCAGCCGCTTCTCGATCCAGTCGGCCGCCTCGCCCGCGACGATCGGCGGAGAGAAGGCGCGGGCGAGGCCGATGGCGCGTTCGAGCCGCTCGATCCGGTGCGGCTGGTCCGGCCAGACATAGGCGATAAGCCGTTCGGCCGCTTCGGGTGAGGAGAGGTAAATCGGGTTGCGGTCGACGCCGCGTTGGGCAACGACTTTGACATCGGCTTGCGGAGGAGGCGCGCCGTGCCATTCGGGCTTGAGCAGCAGCGGCGAAGTGTCTTCGCCCGTTTCCAGCCCGCCCAGATCGTAGCGATAGCGATTGCAGTTGAGCACCAGCCCGGCCGAAGACCCGATTTCAAGCAGATCGATGGGGAGCGGGTAGCGGCTCGCGGCGACATGGAGCCCCGCCATGATCAGTGCCGCGCGGCCGACTTCATTGGTCTGCGGCGGATGCTTGAGCCAGTCGTACAACTCCGCGTCATGCTCGGTCAGCGCCGCCTCGACGGCAGGGGCCACGGGGGCTTCTCCGGCATAGGCCGCTTTCAGCGCCTGGTCCTCGCCCTTGCGCGCGATCGCATGAAGCCCGCCAGCAAGCCGCAACGAGACGGCGTCTCCGGACCCTTTGGGATCGCCTTCCCAATGCAGAAGGCGCGTGCCCGTTCGTGTGTCGGGCGATAGCTTTTCCGCTGCCGTTTCCAACGCTTCGGCGGTGATCGGGCTGTCCATCTTGCGGCAAACCTCGGCCTGCCGGCGAAAGGAATCGCGAATCTCGGTCTCTTTATCGGCCATAGCCCTAGCTTGCCCGTTCCCGCGCCCCCAAGTAAAGCGCGACCCGCCCATGACCCAGTCCGCCCCCGATCCCATCGTCTTCGCCATCCCGAAAGGCCGCATCCTCGATGAAGCGCTACCGCTTCTCGCTAAGGCCGGAATCGTGCCGGAAGAGGATTTCCACGCGAAGGACAGCCGGGCACTGCGGTTCAAGACCAATCGCGCCGATCTCGACATCATCCGCGTGCGCGCCTTCGATGTCGCGACCTTTGTCGCCCATGGCGCGGCGCAGCTCGGGATCGTGGGTTCGGACGTGCTCGAGGAATTCAAATATTCGGAAATCTACGCGCCGGTCGATCTCGATATCGGCCATTGCCGGCTGTCGGTCGCCGAACCGCGCGAAATGGCGGCAGGCGACGATCCGCGCGAATGGAGCCATATCCGGATCGCGACCAAATATCCCAATTTCACCCGCCGTCATTTCGAGGCGAAGGGCGTGCAGGCTGAATGCGTGAAGCTGAACGGCGCGATGGAGATCGCCCCTGCGCTCGGGCTGACCAAACGGATCGTCGATCTCGTGTCGAGCGGCGGGACGCTGAAGGCGAACGACCTCGTCGAGGTCGATGTGCTGTGCGAGGTCACGTCGCGGCTGATCGTCAACCGCGCCGCCTTCAAGACGCGGCCCGAAATCCTGCCGATCGTCGACCGGTTCCGGGAGATTGTGGCGGGCGCGATAAAAGCCCCTCCCCTTCAGGGGAGGGGTTGGGGTGGAGACCCTCCACAGGCGTCCGGCGAGCGGATAGCCCCCACCCCCGACGCTCCTGAAGGGGAGGGGTGAGTATGACGCTCCGCCTCTCCACCGCCGACACAGATTTCGGTGAACGCTTCGATGCCCTTGTCGAGGCGCGGCGCGGCGCGGACGAGGACGTCGCTCGCGACGTGGCCGCGATCATCGCCGATGTGCGCGAGCGCGGCGATGCGGCGCTGGACGACTATACGACCCAGTTCGACGGCTATGATCCCTCGAGTATCGACCGCACCATCGCCAAGACGGCGCGCTGCATGGCGCTCGACGGGCTCGACGACGATCTGCGCGAGGCGCTGGCACTCGCCGCCGCGCGCATCCGGACCTATCATGCGGCGCAGCGCCCCGAGGACAGCGAAACGACCGACGAAGCGGGCGTCCGCATGGGTGCGCGCTGGCAGGCAGTCGAGACGGCCGGTCTCTACGTTCCGGGCGGCCGCGCGGCCTATCCGTCCTCGGTGCTGATGAACGCGATTCCTGCGCTCGTCGCGGGCGTGGAGCGTGTCGTGATGGTGACGCCGACGCCGGGCGGCGTGATCAATCCGCTGGTGCTGGCGGCGGCCGAGCTTGCGGGCGTGCACGAAGTGTATCGCGTCGGCGGGGCGCAGGCGATCGCCGCGCTCGCCTATGGCACCGACACGATCCCGCGCTGCGACGTCGTCGTCGGCCCCGGCAATGCCTGGGTCGCCGAGGCCAAGCGACAGCTTTACGGCACTGTTGGCATCGACATGGTCGCCGGCCCGTCCGAGATCGTCGTCGTCGCCGATGGCGAGAACGATGCCGGCTGGATCGCCGCCGACCTGCTGAGCCAGGCCGAACACGATCCGACGAGCCAGTCGATCCTGTTTACCGACGATGCCGGGTTCGCCGATGCCGTGGCCGCGCAGGTCGAGGCACAGCTCGAACGACTGGCTACCGGCGAGACGGCGCGGCAAAGCTGGGCCGATCATGGCGCGATCATCGTTGTGGACCGGCTCGAGGACGCCATGCCGCTCGTCAATCGCCTCGCGCCCGAACATCTCGAACTGGCGGTTGCCGACCCCGAACCGCTTTTCGCAAAGGTGCGTCATGCCGGATCGGCCTTTCTCGGCCGCCAGACGCCCGAAGCGATCGGCGATTATGTCGGCGGGCCGAACCATGTGCTGCCGACGGGGCGGCGGGCGCGCTTTTCATCGGGGCTCTCGGTGCTCGATTTCATGAAGCGGACGAGTTTCCTCGAATGCAGCGATGCAGGCCTGGCCGCCATCGGCCCCGCCGCGCGGCGGCTGGCCGAAGCGGAAGGACTGCCTGCCCATGCTGTCTCGATCGCCGTCCGGCTCGACACCAACAACGCATCATAACAGGAGAGAGACATGACCTTTTCACTCTACGACGCCATCATTCCCGGCAACCAGCAGATCGTCGGCGCCGTCATCGGGCTGATCGAGAAGGCCGAGGCGCATTGCGCCGAAACCGACGGCTGCACCGAGGAGGATCTCGTTCAGGCCAAGCTCGCCGAGGACATGCTGCCGCTGGGTTTCCAGGTCAAATGGGTCACGACCCACTCGATGGGCGCGATCGAAGGCGTGCGCGAGGGCAAATTTTCGCCCGACGTGACGCCCCCGCCCGCCACGCTAGCCGACCTCAAATCCGGCCTTGCCAGGACGCGCGACGAGCTCGCGGCGCTGACGGCGGCCGAGGTGAACGGCTTTGTCGGCAAGGACATGGTCTTCGCGTTCAACGAGATGGAAATCCCGTTCACGGCGGAGAATTTCCTGCTCTCCTTCTCGCAACCGAATTTCTATTTCCACGCGACAACGGCGTACGACATCCTGCGCCATCGCGGCGTGAAGCTCGGCAAGCGCGATTTCCTCGGCCAGATGCGGGTCAAGGCGGGCTGATGGCTGCGAAGGCCCGATCCCGTTCGCGTTCGGCGGCGCGCCTCGCCGCCGTCCAGGCGCTCTACCAGCAGGAAATGGAAAAGACCTCGCTGCCCCGCCTGCTGCGCGAATTCCATGCGCACCGGATCGGGCAGGTGATCGAGGACACCGAATATGAGGCGGCCGAGATCGATTTCTTCGACACGCTCGTCGCCGGGGTGGACGAGCGGCGCGAGGAGATCGACGCGCTGATCGTGCCGAAGCTGGCCGAAGGCTGGTCGTTCGAACGTCTCGACCGCCCCCAGCGGCAGATCCTGCGCTGCGGCGTCTTCGAACTGATCGCGATGCCCGACATCCCGACCGGCGCAATCATCAGCGAATATGTCGATGTGGCCGATGCGTTCTACGAGAAGCGGGAGAAGGCGTTCGTGAACGGGTTGCTGGATGCTGTGGCGAAAGAGGTGCGCCACTGAATTCCTCCCCGAAACGGGGAGGTGGCAGCCCGCAGGGCTGACGGAGGGGCGCCCGCCTCTTGGCGATGCGCTGATGTGGCGAACGCCCCTCCACCATGCTGCGCATGGTCCCCCTCCCCGTTCCGGGGAGGAATGTTAGGGATTTGTGGAGTTCTTCGCCGCCTATTGCTGCTAGTCTCCATCCATGTCGCGCGAATCCGACTATATCGAAAGCCTGAAGGCGATGGCCTCGCATCCCGCTGCTCGCGGGCTGACCGATGATGCGGCGGTGTTCGCGCACGGCGGACGCAACCTTGTCCTCACCCATGATGTGCTTGTGGAAGGGGTGCATTTTCTCTCCGACGACCCGCCCGAAGATATCGGCTGGAAGCTCGCGGTCGTGAATCTGTCCGATCTCGCGGCGAAGGGTGCGCGGCCGCTTGGCGCGCTGGCGGCGCATAATCTCTCCGACGATGCCGAATGGGACCGGCGTTTCGGCGAGGGGCTCGGCGCGGCGCTCGCCGAATATGGCTGTCCGCTGCTGGGCGGCGACACGGTGCGCGTTCCCGAGGGCAGTGCGCGGCAGTTCGGCCTGACCGCGATGGGGGAGGCCGAAATCTCCCCGACGCGCGACGGTGCGCAGGCGGGGCATGAGCTCTGGGTCTCGGGCACGATCGGCGATGCGCGCGCCGGGCTCGATATCGCGAAAGGCGAAGGCGAGGGCGACGATGCGCTGCTCGCCGCCTATCGCCGGCCGCGCCCGCAACTGTCGCTCGGCCAGCAGCTCGCCCCGCTCGTCAGCGCGATGATGGACGTGTCCGACGGGCTGCTGATCGATGCGATGCGCATGGCAAAGGCGAGCGACGTCACGGTGATCGTCGAGACCATCGATGTCCCGCTTTCCGACGCCTTTGTCGCGATGCGCGGCGATACCCGCGATTCGACGCTCTACGCGGCGACCGGCGGCGACGATTACCAGCTTCTCTTCGCCGCGCCCGAACGCTCGCGCCGCCAGATCGAAAGCGTGGCTGAAGAGTGCGGCGTGCCGATCCACTGCATCGGCCTTGTCCGCGAAGGGGCGGGGCTTTCCATTGAGGAAGGCGGCCGTCCGCTGCCGCTTCCCGAACGGCTCGGCTGGGAGCATTGATCGCGGCGCAGCAAATGCTTGCACAATCGGCAACTTACATCTTATAGCGCGCGCAAACCGCTAGGCGCTCGATTCCGGGCGCGTTTCTTTATGCGGGGAACCATAATCAGGGGGGCTCAAACCCAAATGACTATCGATCCGATGACCATTGTGGTCGCGGCCATCGTATGTGGCCTTATCGCCGTTCTCTACGGCATCATCACAAGCCGGCAGGTGCTTGCTGCCAGCGCCGGCAACGAAAAAATGCAGGCGATCGCCGGCGCCATCCAGGAGGGCGCGAAAGCCTATCTGGGCCGCCAGTATCGCACCATCGCGCTGGTCGGCGTGCTGGTCGCGGTGCTCGTCGCGGTCTTCCTGACCTGGATTTCGGCTGTCGGCTTCGTCGTCGGCGCCGTTCTTTCGGGCGTCGCCGGTTATATCGGCATGAACATCTCTGTCCGGGCGAATGTCCGCACGGCTGCTGCGGCTGAAAAGGGCCTGCAACAGGGCCTGACTGTCGCGTTCCGCGCCGGCGCCGTCACCGGCATGCTCGTTGCCGGCCTCGCGCTGCTCGCCATCGCGGTGTTCTTCTACGTGCTCGTCGCGGTCATGGGTCTCGATGTCAGCAACACGGTCGAAAAGCGTGAGATCATCGACGCGCTTGTCGGGCTCGCCTTCGGCGCTTCGCTGATTTCGATCTTCGCGCGTCTCGGCGGCGGCATCTTCACCAAGGCCGCCGATGTCGGCGCCGACCTTGTCGGCAAGGTCGAGGCCGGTATTCCCGAGGACGACCCCCGCAACCCGGCGACGATCGCCGATAATGTCGGCGACAATGTCGGCGACTGCGCGGGCATGGCCGCCGACCTTTTCGAAACCTATGTCGTGACCGTGGGTGCCACGATGGTGCTGACGGCGCTGCTGTTCACCGGCATGGAAAGCGCTTCGCTGCTCGGCCTGATGGCGTTGCCGCTGGCCGTCGGCGGTGTGTGCATCATCACCTCGATCATCGGCACCTACATGGTTCGCCTCGGCTCTTCGAACAACATCATGGGCGCGCTCTACAAGGGCTTCATCACGACCGCGGTGCTCTCGATCCCGGCAATCTATTTCGCCACGCAGTTCGTGCTCGGTGACATGAACGCCTATATCGGCGGCGCTCCGCTGGCGGGCGAGACCGGGCTCACGACCGAAACCGGCGCGGCGACCGTTGCCGCGTTCACCGGCATGGACCTGTTCTGGTCGATGCTCATCGGTCTCGGCGTCACCGGCCTGATCATCTGGATCACCGAATATTACACCGGTACCGAATATCGGCCGGTCCGCTCGATCGCCAAGGCATCCGAAACCGGCCATGGCACGAACGTGATCCAGGGCCTCGCGATCAGCCTCGAGGCGACGGCGTTGCCGACGCTCGTGATCGTGATCGGTATCGTCGTGAGCTACCAGCTCGCCGGTCTGATGGGCATCGCCTTCGCCGCCACCTCGATGCTGGCGCTCGCCGGCATGGTCGTTGCGCTCGACGCCTATGGTCCTGTCACGGACAATGCCGGCGGCATCGCCGAAATGTCCGAGCTCGACCAGAGCGTTCGCGACAAGACCGACGCGCTCGACGCGGTCGGCAACACGACCAAGGCGGTGACCAAGGGCTATGCCATCGGTTCGGCGGGTCTTGCGGCGCTGGTGCTCTTCTCCGCCTATACCGCGGACCTCGAAGCCTTCTTCCCGACGGTCGATGTGAGCTTCAGCCTAGAAAACCCCTATGTCATCGTCGGCCTGCTGCTCGGCGCGCTGTTGCCCTATCTGTTCGGCGCGATGGGCATGACGGCCGTGGGCCGTGCCGCGGGTGACGTCGTGAAGGACGTGCGCGCACAGTTCGCGGCGGACAAGGGCATCATGGACGGCACCAGCCGCCCCAATTACGCCCGCACGGTCGACCTGGTGACGAAGGCGGCGATCAAGGAAATGATCATCCCGTCGCTCCTGCCGGTGCTCGCACCGATCGTGGTGTATTTCGTGGTGACTGCGGTCGCTGGCCAGGCCAATGGCTTTGCCGCGCTTGGCGCCTTGCTGCTCGGCGTGATCATCTCGGGCATCTTTGTCGCGCTTTCCATGACCGCCGGCGGCGGTGCCTGGGACAATGCCAAGAAGTATATCGAAGACGGCAATCACGGCGGCAAGGGCTCGGAAGCCCACAAGGCCGCGGTGACCGGCGATACGGTCGGCGATCCCTATAAGGATACGGCCGGCCCGGCGGTGAACCCGATGATCAAGATCACGAACATCGTGGCCCTGCTGCTGCTCGCGGCGCTTGCCGGAGGTTGATCTTGCGGGTTCGGCCTGACGGTTGAGCGCGGCACCGGCCCTCTCCCCCTCCCGGCCTCCCGATCAGGATATGCTCATGGGAGGCCGGGAGGGGGAGAGGGCCGGTGCCGCGACCTCGCGCCAGCGAGGTTCTGACAAAAATTCGGCCCGTCCGGAGCGATCCGGGCGGGCCTTGTCTTTGCTGCACCGCAAGATGCGCTTCTTGCAAAGTTTACACTTTCGTGGCAGTCAGACATTTCCTGAACCTTGGCCCTGCTGGATTCGTCCGGCGGGGCTTTTTCTTTATTCGGCCCGCATTGCGCGAAACCCACGATTCCGGCCCGCCGCCCGGTTTCACTGTCCTGAAACACAGGCTAAGGACCAAGGCTCCAAGGGGAGCAGCGATTCATGAAATTACTGTCGGGCAATTCGAACCTGCCGCTGGCGAACGCGATTTCGCAATATCTCGAAATCCCGCTGACCGATGCGAATGTCCGGCGCTTTGCCGATGAGGAGATCTTCGTCGAGATCCTCGAAAACGTCCGCGGCGAAGACGTGTTCGTCATCCAGTCGACGAGCTATCCGGCGAACGACAATCTGATGGAATTGCTGATCATGGTCGATGCGCTGAAGCGCGCGTCGGCCAAGCGGATTACCGCCGTGCTCCCCTATTTCGGCTATGCGCGGCAGGACCGGAAGCCCGGCCCGCGCACGCCGATTTCGGCCAAGCTCGTCGCCAACCTCATCACCACGGCCGGCGCCAATCGCGTGCTGACGATGGATTTGCACGCAGGCCAGATTCAGGGCTTTTTCGATATTCCGACCGACAATCTCTACGGCGCCCCGGTCATGGCGGCGGACGTGCTCGCGCACTATTCGGGCAAGGAGATCACCGTCGTCTCTCCCGATGTCGGCGGGGTGGTCCGCGCCCGCGCGCTCGCCAAGCGGCTCGACAACGCCCCGCTGGCGATCATTGACAAGCGGCGTGAGCGCCCCGGCGAATCGGAGGTCATGAACATCATCGGCAACGTCGAAGGCCGCTTCTGCATCATCGTCGACGATATCGTCGATTCGGCGGGAACGCTCTGCAACGCCGCCGCCGCGATGAAGGAATCGGGCGCCGAGGACGTCATCGCCTATTGCTCGCACGGCGTGCTGTCCGGCGGCGCGGTGGCCCGGGTCGACGGATCGGTGATGAAGGAACTGGTGATCACCGATTCGATCGGCAATCACGAAGCGATCGCCGAGGCCGAACGCATCCGCCACCTCCCCATCGCGCCGCTCTTCGCCGAAGCGATCCGCCGCATCGCCGACGAAAGCTCGGTCTCGAGCCTGTTCGACTGATCGGGCGGGGCCGGTGCCGCGCCTGCTGATCCTCGGCGCGACCGGCTTTATCGGCAGCGAGATCGCAAGCGCGCTGATCGCCGATGGGCATGACGTGCGGCTCGCGGCGCGCGATCTCGATTATGGCCGGCGGCTCTTTCCCGATGCCGACTGGCGCCTTGCCGATCTCAACCGGTTGACCGCGCAAGGCGATTGGGCGCCGCTGCTCGAAGGGGTCGACATCGTCGTCAACGCGGCAGGACTGTTGCAGAGCGCGCCCGGCGACGATGTGACGCGGGTCCAGCGCGATGCCGTGATGGCGCTGGGTGAGGCGTGCCGGGATACCGGCGTTTCGCGCATCGTGCAGATTTCCGCCGCCGGGGTCGCGGGCAATGACAGCGACTTCATGACGAGCAAGGCGGAGGCCGATTCGGCGCTGCTGGCCGGGCCGGTGCCGGCGATCGTGCTGCGACCGGGTCTCGTCATCGGCCGCAACGCCTATGGCGGGACGCAGCTCATCCGCATGGCCGCCGCGCTGCCTTTCGGGCTGTTCCCGCCGCTCGGCGCGCCGATCCGATGCATCGCGCTGGCGGATGTCGTCGCGGCGGTGCGCCTCGCCGTCGCTGCCGATCCGCCGCCCGATGCGCCGGTCGATCTCGTCGGCGAGGAAACGCACGCGCTGCCGGGCATCATCGCCGCGCACCGGCGCTGGCTCGGCCTTCGCGACTGGAGGCGCCCGATGCGGCTGCCGCGCCCCTTTCTGACCGTGGCAATGCGCGCATCGGACGCGCTCGGCCTGCTCGGCTGGCGTTCGCCCTTGCGCAGCAATGCCGTTGCCGCGCTCGCCAACGGCGTGGAGGGCGATGCGGCGGCGACGCGCACTTGGCTCGACCGCGCACCGCTGACCCTCGACCAGACGCTCGCCGCCATGCCCTCGGGCAAGCAGGATCGGCTGATGGCCTGGGCGACCGCGCTGCTGCCGGCCGCACTGCTCGCGCTCGGCATCATGTGGCTGGTGTCGGGCATCGCCACGCTCGCCGATATCGACCGCGCATCGGCCGTCATGCGACAGACCGGGATCGGGGCGGGGGCCTCCTGGTGGCTCACCTTTGGAGGCGCAGTCGCGGATATCGCATTGGCGCTGATGCTGGCGGTGCGCCGATGGGTGCGCCCGGCGCTGATGGGCATGGTGCTGCTCGCTGGCGGCTATCTCCTGCTCGGCACCGTGCTGCTCCCCGCCCTCTGGGCCGATCCGCTGGCGCCGCTCGCCAAGGTGCTGCCGAGCATCGTGCTGGCGCTGCTAATATTGCCGATGATGGAGAAGCGCTGATGGCGGGCATGGAATATATCCAGTGGCTGCGCTGGGCGCATGTGCTGGGGGCGTGCGTCTTGATCGGCACGGGGGCCGGGATCGCCTTTTTCATGCTGATGGCACACCGGACGCGCGATGCGGCGGTGATCGCGCATGTCGCGGGCACCGTGGTGATCGCCGATTTCCTGTTCACCGCGACCGCCGTCATCGTCCAGCCGATCACCGGCGCCCTGCTCGCCAATGCCTTTGGCTGGCCGCTGACGAGCAAGTGGATCCTCTGGTCGGTCGGGCTCTATTTCTTCATCGGCGCCTGCTGGCTCCCCGTCGTCTGGATGCAGAAGCAGATGCGCGATCTCGCCCGCGCCGCCGCCGCCTCGGGCGAGCCGCTGCCGCCGCGCTATTTCCGGCTCTATCGCTGGTGGTTCGCACTCGGCTGGCCGGCCTTCGGCGCGATCGTCGTCATCGTCGCGCTGATGATTGTGCGGCCCGTCTGAGCTGTCCGGTCGCAAAGAACGGCCTGTTCGTATCGGCCAAGCCCGCCTAGAAGCGAAGCCGGAGGCCCGCCATGACGAACCCCGATATCGCGAAACAGCCTATCCATCTCGGCCTCGGTGCCAAGGCGGTTGTCCAGCCCGAATTTACGGGACTCGAATGGTATGCCGATTATGGGGCGCGTCATACCGCCGATGGCGCCGAGGGGCGGCTCGTCGCGATGCATAGCTTTGCCGAGGACTGGGACAGCTGGGAAATGCATCCCAAGGGTGACGAGGTCGTGCTGTGCCTGTCGGGCCGGATGACGCTCCATCAGGAAATGGCCGATGGCGAAACGGCGACGGTGACGCTGGGCGAGGGCGAATATGCGATCAATCCGCCCGGATGCTGGCACACCGCCGATATCGCGAGCGAGGCGACCGCGCTGTTCATCACCGCGGGCGAAGGCACGCAGCACCGGCCGCGCGACTGACCCGATGCCGACGCTCACCGACGACCTTGCCCTTGCCGAACGCCTTGCCGATGCGGCCGGCGAGGCAATCCGCCCGTTTTTTCGCGCCGATTTCGCGCAGGAAACCAAAGCCGATTCGTCCGCCGTCACCGAGGCCGATCGCGCCGCCGAACAGGCGATGCGCGCGATTCTCGAAGAAGAACGGTCCGAAGACGGGATTGTCGGCGAGGAATTCGGCAGCGTGCGCGAAGAAGCGGAGCGCCAATGGGTGCTGGATCCGATCGACGGGACGCAAAGCTTTATCGCGGGGCGGCCGATTTTCGGCACGCTGATCGGGCTGCTGCAACAGGGCTGGCCGCTGCTTGGCGCGATCGACCAGCCGATCTCCGGCGAGCGCTGGATCGGGGCGATGGGGCGCGAGACGCTGTTCGGCGGCAAAGCAGCACAGACGCGCCGGTGCCGCGCGCTCGAAGGCGCCAGCGTCGCGACGACGAGCCCGCATTGCTTTTCGGAGGACGAGGCCGACGCCTATCTCCGCCTGATCGCGCATTGCTATGGCGAGCGGCCCTGGCCGGTCTATGGCGGCGATTGCTACAATTACGGCCTGCTCGCCGCCGGGCATCTCGACATCGTCATCGAAACCGGGCTCAAGCTCCACGATTTTGCGGCGCTGATCGCCGTCGTCGAAGGGGCGGGCGGGCAGATGTGCGACTGGCAGGGCGAACCGCTCAACGCCGACAGCGACGGCCGCGTGATCGCGCTTGGCGATCCGGCGCGGCTCGACGATGTGCTGGAGGCCTTGCACGGATAGGATGATGGGCCTGCGCTACAGCGCCCGGTCTAGCTTTTGACCGGCGCGCCGATCGACCAGGTATAGCCATAGGGATCCTTGAGGTGACCATAGCGGTCGCCCCAGAATTGATCCTCGAGCGGCTGGGTGATCTCCGCGCCCGCGGCAACCGCCCGCTCCCACCAGCGATCGGCATCGTCCACCGCCAGATGCAGCACGGCCGATGCGGGCTCCGGCGCGGGATCGCCGCCGCGATATTCCGGAAAATCGTCGTGCATCAGCAGGAAATCGCCGTTGATGACGAGCGCCGCATGCATCAGCCGGTCGCCGTCCTGCTCCGCCTGGCGCGATTGCTCCTCGGCGCCGAACGCTCTTGCGTAGAAATCGATCGCTTCGGCGCATTTTCCGTCGCGGATGGTGAGATGCGGCGTGATCCCGCTGTCGGGCCGATCCTGGGGCATGTGTCTCTCCCGAGTCGTGAAGTCGCGATCATAGCAGATCGGCGAACCGCCGGGGGCTAGAAGATGCCGAGAAAACCGCCATCGTCGTCGTCATCGTCTTCTTCTTCCTCGACATCGTCGCGGCTCGCGCGGCCGTCGCCGACATCGTCGCGCGGGTCGCCATCCTCCTCGCGCTGGTCGCGGGCCCGCGCGCCCTGCAGCACAGGACCACATTGCGCGGCTTCGGCATCGCCGAGATCGACGAACGACACGATCGCGGCAAGCGGGCTGACCGCGATGCCGAGCCCCAGGGCAATGCCCGCGCGCGCGACGAGTTCGCCGGAAATCGGATCGATGCCGGGTGAGGCGAAATGGCCGTTGATGCCGACCGGCGACTGGCCGGAGAACAGGCTGAAATCCTTGCCGTCCGCCTCGATCGCGATATCGATCGCCTCGTTCCGGAAGCTGAAGCCACCGCGCCCGACGATCACATTCTTGCGCGTGTCGATCAGGATCGGATCGGTGGCCGCAAGACCGTTACGCACGGTGAAGGCGATCAGCCCGCAATTGACGTTGATCGGATCGTTCGTCTCATCCTCGAACATCAGCTGCAGGAACGTCCCGAGGTCGAGTTCGGCGAGTTGTGCATTACCCGCTACGACCGTGCCCTCGGGAATGATGATCGCGATACGGCCGTTCGAGGTGCTCAGCGATTCATGGATCGTATCGCCGGTCCCAGTCATCTGCGCGCGGCCGGCGATGGTGCCGGTCGTGCCGTTCTCCTCGACGCCGAAACGGGCCAGCAGCGTCCCCATCGGCGTCGGAGAGAGGCGGATGTCATAAGCGGTCCGCACCGGGCGCTCGCGCGCGTTGATCTGGATATCGGAGGTGACGTGGCCGCCCGACAGATCGAATTCGAACGGGGATAGGCGCAGGAAGCTGTTATCGAGATCGAGGGTCAGCGAAACGTTGGAAATCGGCAGGCTTTCGGCGCGGATATTGCGGACGCGATAGTCGACATGTGCGTCGAAGCGCGAGATGGCGTCGACGCGCAGCGGCGCATCGGGGAGGACGCGCGGCGTGCCGCCCGCCTGCGTGATCGCCCCCGATCCGCCTTCGGCCTCCAGCCGCTCGGGATCGTAGCCGAGGAAGGGGCCGATATCGATGATATCGACCGTGTCGGAGGCGAGGTCGGCGGTAATCATCATCCGGTCGCGCAGCGCCACCGTCATCGATCCCGCCAGATCGCTGTCGCCGAAGCGGCCCGTCATCCTCGTGAAGCGCCATTCGTCTCCTGCCTTGGTCAGCGCCGATTGCAGGCGGTAGGCGCGGGTTTCCGGGACGGCGATGCCGGCAAAGTCGAACAGCTGCGCCATGTTCTGCCCGCGCACCTGGACGGCGAGCTCGGCACCCTCGATCTCGGTCAGGCCGGGCAGTTCGCCCGACACGTCCATCACGGTGCCGACGCCTTCGGCGTGGAGCCGGAAATCGTTGCGGCCGCCCGCAATCGCCGCATTGGGCGAGAAGAAACCGCCGTTCAGCGTGAATCCCTCGCCCCGTGCGCTGCCGCGGCCGGAAAATTCGATCGAATTCTCGATCTCATTGTCGCGCGCGCTCACGGTTTCGAAACCGATATCGGCGCTCAGCGTCGATCGGGGATCGCGATAATGGAGCCGGGTGCCGGAGATCGAGGCATAGCGGATCAGCGGCAGCTCCAGCGGCTCTCCGGTCGGCTCGCCGAACGTCCAGCTATTCTGTTCGCCGGCCCGGTCCCATTCCAGCGCGACATCGCCATTGTCGAGCTTGAGGAAATTGATGGTCCGGCGGCCGAAGATCAGCGGGATCGTATCGACGCGCATGTGAACGAGATCGGCGGCGAAGAAGGTATCGCTCTCGGCCCATTCCGGGTTGGAAATCATCATCCCCTCGGCGACGAACTTGACGTCGATCGGATCGAAATAAAGCTGGAAATCGCCCTCGACCTGCACCTCTCGTTCGAGCTGGGCGCTCATGATGCTCTCGAACGGCTCTTTCAGGAACCGGCCCTTGGTGATGTAGAGGATCAGCCAGCACAGCAGGATCAGCGCGAAAAGGCCGACGATCGTGTAGAGGATCCGCCGCACGATATGGTCGGGAATGCGGGCGAACCAGGCGCCGACGCGCCCCGGCAACGCGCCCAGCCACGCGCCGGTTCGATCGAGCAGGGTCGCTTCGCCATGAGCCATGATTTACAAACCTTTAGCCGATGCGCCGGTTCCCGTGCGAACCATTGCATTGCCGCGCTCTTTCGCCTATAGGCCCCGGCTTCCAACGATTTCGAGGGAACTGTCCGGCCAGTATGGGCTGCCGAGGCCGTTCGCAGATCGTCAGACTTAAGGAGACGAAAATGCCCAAGCTCAAGACCAAGAGCGGTGTGAAGAAACGCTTCAAGATCACCGCGACGGGCAAGGTGCTGCACGGCGTCGCCGGCAAGCGCCACCGCCTGATCAGCCATAACGCGAAATATATCCGCCAGAATCGCGGAACCACGGAACTCGCCGACGCCGATGCGAAGACGGTGAAGAAGTGGGCTCCCTACGGACTGAGGAAATAGCGCGATGGCACGGGTAAAAAGAGGCACGACCACCAAACAGAGCCACAAGCGCCTGTTGAAGCAGGCCAAGGGCTATTGGGGCCGCCGCAAGAACACGATTCGCGTCGCGCGCCAGGCCGTCGAAAAGGCCGGCCAGTATGCCTATCGCGATCGCAAGGTAAGGAAGCGGAATTTCCGCGCGCTGTGGATCCAGCGGATCAACGCGGCGGTGCGGACCGAGGACCTGACCTATGCGCGCTTCATGCACGGGCTGAAGCTCGCGGGCGTCGAGCTGGATCGCAAGATCCTCGCCGATCTCGCGATGAACGAGCCGGAGGCGTTTAGCGCCGTCGTTGCCCAGAGCAAGGACGCGCTCGCTAAAGCCTGAGGCAGCGACATTTAGCCGGTTGACGGATCGAACCGTCGACCCGAACAGTTGAAGGGCGCGCGGGATGCAACAATCCCGTCGCGCCCTTTGTCGTTTGCGGCGCGGAGCCCGTTTCATTTTTCGGATTACGTCGATGAAAGAGGATTTCCAGCCGACGGTCTACATTCTTGCCAACCGCAGAAACGGTGCATTGTATGCAGGCGTGACTTCGCAACTGCTGCAACGCATAGGCCGGCATCGCGATGAGAGCTTCGGTGGCCATAGCAAACGGGTGCAGGCGAAAATGCTGGTCTGGTTTGAACAGCATGGGACAATGGAAACGGCCATCAGGCGGGAAAAGCAGATCAAGAAGTGGAACAGACTGTGGAAAATCAATCTGATCGAGAAGACCAATCCGGATTGGCGAGATCTGGCGGTCGATTTCGGCTTTCCGCCAGTCTGGGCGATTAGGTAATCGGACTCGTCACCCCCGCGAAGGCGGGGGTCCATCACCGGAGATGCAAACCATGTGTGCGGGAGATGGATTCCCGCCGTCGCGGGAATGACGAGAATTGAGTGAGATTGAAGGATGTTGAACCGATGACTGAAGACAAGCCGGACATCCCCCAGCTGAAGGAGGATCTGTGCGCGGCGATCGATGTTGCGGCCGGCCTTGAAGGGCTGGAAGCGGTGCGCGTTCATGCGCTCGGCAAGAACGGCGTCGTCACGCAGCTGCTGAAGACGCTCGGCGGCATGTCGCCCGAGGAGCGGCAGACCGAGGCGCCGAAGATCCAGGGGCTGCGCCATGACATTTCGGCCGCGCTCGACGAAAAGCGCGCCGCGCTCGAGGAAGCGGTGCTGCAGGAAAGGCTGGCGTCCGAAGTGCAGGACATGTCGCTGCCGCCGCCCGAGCCGTTGATGGGCAGCATCCATCCGGTCAGCCAGGTGATGGACGAGCTGGCTGAAATCTTCGCCGATCTGGGCTTCGCCGTTGCGACCGGGCCGGAGATCGAGGACGACTGGCACAATTTCACCGCGCTCAACATCCCCGAAAGCCATCCGGCGCGGGCGATGCACGACACTTTCTATTTCCCGTCGGGCCAGCAGCTGCATTCGGGCAGCCCGGCCAATGGCGACGGCGCGCCGATGCTGCTGCGTACGCACACCTCTCCGGTGCAGATACGCACGATGACGAGCCAGGAGCCGCCGATCCGCATCATCGCGCCGGGCCGTACCTATCGGTCGGATTCGGATGCGACGCACACACCGATGTTCCATCAGATCGAGGGGCTGGTAATCGACAGGGACATCACCATGGGGCATCTCAAATGGACGCTCGAGACGTTTTTGAAGGCGTTCTTCGAGCGCGACGATGTCGTGCTGCGTTTCCGCCCCAGCTATTTCCCCTTCACCGAACCTTCGGCCGAGGTCGATGTCGGCTATTCGATCGACGACAAGGGACGGCAGGTGATCGGCGGGGCCGATCACTGGATGGAGGTGCTCGGCAGCGGCATGGTCAACCGCCGCGTCATTGCCGCCTGCGATCTCGATCCCGACACGTGGCAGGGCTTCGCTTTCGGCACGGGCGTCGACCGGCTCGCGATGCTCAAATACGGGATGGACGATTTGCGCGCCTTTTTCGACGGCGATCTGCGCTGGCTTCGTCATTACGGTTTCTCGGCGCTCGACGTGCCGACGCTGAGCGCGGGAGTGGGGGCGTGATGGCGGCGCCGGCACAAACCTTCTCCCATTGGGAGAAGGATACGAAAACTTGGTCTCGCGTAGCGAGGCCTAGTTGGAGTTGGATGAGGGGTTCGGCCGCTCCATCCAACGTGCAACCCCTCATCCAACTGCGCCTAATTCGCTTCGCTCATAAGGCTCCATATCCTTCTCCCCTTGGGAGAAGAGTGCTTCCGTGCGGGAAGGATTGTTCACGATGAAATTCACCCTTTCGTGGCTCAAGGAGCATCTCGACACCGATGCCGATCTCGACACGATCCTCGAGACGCTCACGGCGCTCGGGCTCGAGGTCGAGGGCGTCGAAAATCCCGGCGAAACGCTAGGCGGTTTTCGCATCGCCAGGGTGATCGAGGCGGGCAAGCATCCCAATGCCGACAAGCTGCAATTGCTGAAGGTCGATGCCGGAGACGGCGATCCGGTGCAGGTGGTGTGCGGCGCGCCCAATGCGCGCGAAGGGATGATCGGCGTGTTCGCGGCGCCCGGCACCTATGTGCCCGGCATCGATGTCACGCTGAAACCGGCGAAGATCCGCGATGTCGAAAGCTTCGGCATGATGTGTTCGGAGCGCGAGCTCGAACTGTCCGACGCGCATGAGGGGATCATCGATCTCGACGAGAGCGCAGCCGATGCAGTGGGCGAACCCTATGCCGCATGGGCCGGCCTCGACGATCCGGTGATCGACATCGCCATCACGCCGAACCGGCAGGATTGCATGGGCGTGCGCGGCGTCGCACGCGATCTCGCCGCCGCCGGTCTCGGCACGCTCAAGCCGCTCGCCGAAGCCTATGCACCGGCCGGGACCGAACCGGCCGACGGCAAGCACGACGTTTCGGGTCAGCGGATCGAAATCGCGCCGGTTCCCGGTGAAGGCAAGGGGCCCGACGTCCGCACCCACGATCCCGAAGGCTGCCCCGCCTTTTTCGGCCGCACGGTCACCGGCGTTACCAACGGCGAATCGCCGCCCTGGATGCAGAAGCGGCTGCGCGCGATCGGACAAAAGCCGATCTCCGCGCTCGTTGACATCACCAATTTCGTGATGATCGATCTCGGCCGCCCGCTCCACGTCTACGACATGGCGAAGCTCGCCGGCCCGTTGGTCGCGCGCCGCGCCAAGGCGGGCGAGCAGGTGCTCGCGCTCAACGGCAAGACCTACGGGCTCGACGAGACGATGACGGTGATCGCCGACGACAAGGCCGTCCACGATATCGGCGGCATCATGGGCGGCGAGGAATCGGGCGTCGAGGACGACACCACAGACGTCCTGATCGAATGCGCCTATTTCACGCCCGAGCGGATCGCGCGGACGGGGCAGAAGCTCGCGCTCGCCAGCGATGCGCGCATCCGTTTCGAACGCGGTGTCGACCCGGCCTTCCTCGAAGACGGCCTGCAGGTCGCGACGCGGCTGGTGCTGGCTTTGTGCGGCGGCACACCGAGCGAGGTCACGCGCGCAGGAACGCCGCCCGAAGGCACGAAGACGTTCGACTATGACCCGGCCTTCTGCGCCAAGCTCGGCGGGGTCGATGTGCCCGCCGCGAAACAGCGCGAAGCGCTCGAAGCGTTGGGCTTCGGCGTCGAGGGCGACGGCCCGTTCACGGTGGCCGTGCCCAGTTGGCGCCGCGATGTGGACGGCGCGCCCGACCTGGTCGAAGAGGTGCTGCGGATCGAGGGCTTCGATTCCATCCCGTCGACGCCGCTGACGCGCCTGCCCGGCGTGGCGCTCCCCACCGCCTCGCCCGACCAGCGGCGCGAGCGCAAGATGCGCCGCGCGGCGGCCGCGCGCGGTCTCAACGAGGCGGTGACGTGGAGCTTCATCTCGAAGGACGAGGCCGCGGTCACGGGCGATGCGCCCTGGTCGCTCGCCAACCCGATCAGCGAGGACATGAAGGTGATGCGGACCTCGCTGATCCCGGGCCTTGTTGCGGCCGCTCGCCGCAATCTCGATCGCGGCGCGCCGAGCGTGCGGCTGTTCGAGATCGGCCGGCGGTATCTGGGCGATGGCGAGCGGCCGACGCTGGGTATCGTGCTCGCCGGAACGCGCACCCACCGGCACTGGCAGGGCGGCGGCAAGCCGTTCAACGCCTATGACGCCAAGGCCGAGGCGATGGCGCTGCTCGAGGCGGCGGGTGCGCCGGTCGACAAGCTGCAATTGCTCGGCGATGCGGCCGGCCATTACCATCCGGGCCGTTCGGGGCGGTTGTGCCTCGGCCCGAAAAAGGTGCTGGCCGAATTCGGCGAACTGCATCCGTCCGCGAGCAAGGCGCTCGACCTCGACGGGGCAGCAATGGCCGCCGAAATCTTCATCGACGCCATTCCGCTACCGCGCAGCTCGGGCGGGCATCTGCGCGAGGCCTATGCGCCGCCCGCCTTGCAGCCCGTGACCCGCGATTTCGCGTTCCTCATCGATTCCGACGCGCCTGCGGGCGAGCTGCTTCGCGCGGTGAGCGGTGCCGACAAGACACATCTGATCGCGGCTCGTATCTTCGACGTGTTCGACGGCGACGGCGTGCCCGACGGCAAGAAGTCGATCGCCATCGAAACGGTGTTCCAACCGGGCGATAAGAGCTTCACCGATGAGGAATTGAAGAAGCTCTCGGATGCGGTCGTGAAGGCGGCGGAAAAGGCCGGGGGCGAGTTGCGCGGCTGACCCCGCGATTCTCGGACCAACGTCGATGAGACAACCGAAAATCCTCACGACGATGCGCGAATACAGCTGGGCGTTGTTTCGGGCGGACTGCATCGCCGGGACGACCGTCGCGATGGTCGCGCTGCCGCTGAGCCTTGCCATCGCCATCGCCTCGGGCGCCGATCCGGCGACCGGGCTCGTCACCGCGATTGTCGGCGGTTTCTTCATTTCGCTTCTTGGCGGCAGCCGGGTGCAGATCGGCGGGCCGACGGGCGCGTTTATCGTCGTCGTGTTCGGCGTGATCGCGGAACATGGCTATGACGGGCTGGTGCTTGCGACGATGATGGCGGGCATCGTGCTGCTGATCGCCGGTTTCCTGCGGCTAGGACGGTTGATCGCCTTCATTCCCGAAGCCGTCGTCCATGGTTTTACGATCGGCATCGCGATCATCATCGCGGCAAGCCAGCTCGCGGATTTTTTCGGCATGGCGGTCGCCGACCTGCCGGCCGAATTCTTCGCCAAGATCGCGGCGCTTTGGAAGGCACGCGACACGGTGTCGCTTTCCGCGTTAGCCGTCGCCGTTACTACGTTGGTGCTGATCGTCGGGCTTCGCAGGCTCGCGCCGCGCTTTCCCGGCCTGATCGTCGCCGTCGCGGCGGGATCGGCGCTGGCGCTCTACGGTGGGCTCCCGGCCGACACCATCGCGTCGCGTTTCGGCGAGCTGCCCGGCCAGCTTCCTGCGCCCGGCCTGCCCGACGTCACGCTTGCCCGGCTGCGGGAGCTGCTACCCTCGGCGCTGGTTATCGCCTTCCTTGCCGGGGTCGAGTCGCTGCTGTCGGCCATGGTCGCGGATCGGATGATCGGGAGCAGCCATCGCTCCAATGCCGAGTTGATCGCGCAAGGGTCGGGTAATATCGCCTCTTCGCTGTTCGCCGGCCTGCCGGTGACAGGCGCTATTGCGCGCACCGCGACCAATATCCGTGCGGGCGGGAAGACGCCGGTCGCGGGCATCGTCCATGCGCTGGTGATCCTGATCGTCATGCTCGTCGCCGCGCCGCTGGCGGGGCAGTTGGCGATGCCCGCGCTCGCCGCGCTGCTGATCATCACCGCCTGGAATATGAGTGAGCCTGGCAAATGGCGAGGCTATCGGGCGCTGCCGCGGCGCGATCTCGTGCTGCTGCTGACGACGATGGTGCTGACGGTTGCCGTCGATCTTACCGTGGCGATCGGCGTCGGCGTGACGCTCGGCCTAGCCTTCCGCTTGCTCGACCGGCAGCAGGAACCCGAAGACTGGAGCCAAACGGAGCGGTAATCACCGCCCCAGCAGGAACACCGCCTGTTCGGCCATCAGGTTCGCCGCCGCCGCGCTGCGCTGGCGGGCGCCGGTCAGGTACCAGGCATCCTCCACGCTCGTGCCGCGTTCGCGCAGCAGGGCGCGGAAATCGTCGATCGTCACGTGGTGGATATTGTCGGTCTCGTACCAGCTCACCGGCAGCGCCTGCGTCACCGGCATGCGGCCGCCGAACAACAGGCTCATCCGCACGCGCCAATAGGCGAAATTGGGGAAGGAGACGAAGGCGCGCGGCGCGATGCGGAGCAGCTGGTCGAGAATCGCATGCGGCGCGCGCGTCGTCTGCAGCGTCTGGCTGAGTACGGCATAGTCGAACGCGCCATCGGGATAGTCGGCCAGGTCGGTATCGGCATCCCCCTGCACGACCGAAAGCCCGCGCGCCATGGCTTCAGCGACGGCGGTAGGATCGAGCTCGACCCCGCGCGCATCGACGTGCTTTTCATCGCGCAGCGCCGCCATCAGATCGCCCGCGCCGCAGCCGATATCGAGCACGCGCGCGCCCTTGGGAATCTGCGCTGCGATGATCGCGAGGTCGGGGCGGAGATCAGGCATTTCCCTTCTCCCATGGGGAGAAGGATATGGAGCCTTGGCGAGGAACGAGCCTAGGCGAAGTTGGATGAGGGGCTCTTCGCCCGCTGGAGTGAGAACCCCTCACCCAGCTCCGACTAGGCAGCCCTTCGACAAGCTCAGGACTGTCAAGTCTGCACAACCCTCTCCCCATGGGAGAGGGGCCATGGCTGAAACCGTGACTATTATTCACGACCTTTCCCCCGCTCGCAGAAATCCGTCGATCGTCGCGTTCATCTCGGGCGTGTCGAGCAGGAAGGCGTCGTGACCGAAGGGCGAGGACAGTTCGACGAAGCTGACCTCGGCCCCCGCCGCGTTGAGCGCCTTGACGATTAGCCGCGATTCACTGGTCGGGTAGAGCCAGTCGCTGTCGAAGCTGATGACGCAGAAGCGCGTCCGGCTGTCGGCAAAGGCGTTGGCGAGCAGGCCGCCATGTTCCTCGGCGAGGTCGAAATAATCCATCGCGCGCGTGATGTAGAGATAGCTGTTGGCGTCGAACCGGTCGACGAAGCTGATCCCCTGATGCCGCAAATAGCTTTCGACCTGGAAATCGGCATCGAAGCCGAAGCTCTTGGCGTCGCGCGCTTGCAACCGCCGTCCGAATTTCTCGGTCAGCCCTTCCTCGGACAAATAGGTGATATGCGCGGCCATGCGCGCGACCGAGAGCCCCTTGGTCGGCACCGCGTCGTGCGCATAATAGTTGCCGCCATGCCATGCCGGGTCGGCCATGATCGCCTGACGCCCGACTTCGTGAAAGGCGATGTTCTGCGCCGAATGCCGCGCCGCCGTCGCGATGGCGACCGCCGCGCCGACGCGGTTCGGGTAGCAGGCCGCCCATTCCAGCACCTGCATCCCGCCCATCGATCCGCCGATCACGGCTTCGAGACGCTCGATCCCGAGATGATCGAGCAGCATCGCCTGGGCGCGGACCATGTCGCGGATCGTGATGACGGGAAAGCGCATGCCATAGGGCTTGCCGTCGTCCGCCGCGCTCGCCGGGCCGGAAGATCCCATGCAGCTGCCGAGGACGTTGGCGCAGACGATGAAATGGCGCTCGGGATCGACGGGTTTCCCCGGGCCGACCATGCGGCTCCACCAGCCCGGCTTGCCCGTGCGCGGATGCGTCGAGGCGACATGCTGGTCGCCGGTCAGCGCGTGGCAGATCAGAATGGCGTTCGATTTGTCCGCGTTCAGCGCGCCATAGGCCTCATAGGCGATGTCGACGGGCGCGAGGCTGCCGCCGCCGTCGAGCGAGAGCGGGCCGGGCAGCGAAACCGAACAGGCCTCGCCATCGAGAGAAGCGGAAAGCGCCATGACCAGCGGCGCTATGGCCGAGGGCCGTGGATTGTCAACGCAAAGCGCAGTAAGGCGGCGCGCATGACCGGCCCGACCCCCAAACCGTGGATCGACGCGATCCACCCCTATACGCCCGGCCGATCGGTCGCATCGGGGGTGGAGCGACCGGTGAAGCTGTCCTCGAACGAGAACCCGCTGGGGACGAGTCCGGCGGCACAAAGGGTGCTGGCGGAAGCGCAAGGCGGGCTGTCGCGATATCCCGATCCGCGCTCGACGGCGCTGCGCGAGGCAATCGGCGTTCGCTACGGCCTCGATCCCGAGCGCATCATCTGCGGCACCGGGTCGGACGAGCTGCTGCATCTTGCCGCGGGGGCCTTTGCCGGGGTCGGCGACGAGGTGCTGTATGTGCGTTACGGCTTCTCGGTCTATCCGATCGCGGCGCGGCGGGTCGGCGCCGAGCCCGTCGAAGCGCCGGACACCGACTATGCGACCAATGTCGATGCGCTGCTCGAGGCGGTGACGTCGGCGACGCGCGTCGTCTTCCTCGCCAACCCGAACAACCCGACCGGCACCTTCGCGCGCCGCGACGATATCGCGAGGCTGCACGCCGGGCTGCCCGAAGATGTGCTGCTTGTCGTCGACCAGGCCTATGCCGAATATCTCGACGAAGCGGATGACGACGGCGCGCTCGTCCTCGCCGGCAACGCACCGAACGTCCTCGTCACGCGGACCTTCTCCAAGATCTACGGCCTGGCCGCCGAGCGGATCGGCTGGGGCTACGGCCCGGCGCCGGTGATCGCGGCGCTCGACAAGATCCGCGCGCCGTTCAACGTGACGAGCGCGGGTCAGCAAGCGGCCGTTGCGGCGCTTGGCGATACCGATTTCGTGGAAGCGAGCCGGACGCACAATGCCAAATGGCGCGGCTGGTTCGAGGAACGGATCGCGGGCTGGGGCAATGCGGGTTTGCGCGCCGTTCCGTCCAAGGCGAACTTCGTGCTCGTGGAGTTCAACGGCCCGGTGACCGCCGAGCAGGCGTTCGAGGCACTGCTTCAACGTGGCTATATCACGCGGTGGCTGCCGGGGCAGGGGCTGCCCGATGCGCTGCGGATCACAATCGGGACGGAAGAGGAGATGGCGGGTCTGGTCGCGGCGTTGGATGAAGTTCTCTCAAACGAACCATGATCTGCGAAATTCACCCCTCCCCTTCAGGGGAGGGGCCGGGGGTGGGGGCTATCCGCATTCCCTGCGCTTGAGGCACTCCCCCACCCCAACCCCTCCCCTGAAGGGGAGGGTCTATCCCTGTTGGGGCGTCACACCCTCATTCTCCAAGGCATTGATCCGCCGATGCACCTCGGCCTCGATCTCCTCGCGCGGGAGGCCGGGCGGGATCGGCTCGAAGAAGCGGAAGGTGACAATGCCCGGCCGTTTGATCCAGCTCTTGCGCGGCCAGACGGGGCCGCTGTCCAGCGCGATCGCGACCACGGGCAGCTTCAGCATCTTGTAGAGCCCGGCAAAGCCCGATTGCAGCGGCGGCGTTTCCCCGGGCAGCACGCGTGTGCCTTCGGGAAATATGACGACCGAGCGGCCCTCGCTCAGCACCTCGCGCGTCCGCTTCAGCATCGCCCGCATCGTCTTCGCGCCGCCGCTGCGATCCACGGGAATCCCGCCATATTGCTTGGCCAGCCAGCCCCAGGCGAAGATGTCGGTCAGCTCCTTCTTCAGCACCGGCGCCGGCGTGTCGAGCATGTTGAGCAGCTCCATCGTCTCGTACATCGCCTGATGCTTGGCGGCGAAGAGGAACTGGCCTTCGGGGATTTCGCCCTCGATCCGCATCCTGATGCCGAGGATATGGCGGCTGCACCAGTCGAGCAGGCGCACCCAGCTATGGATCACCGCATGCATCGGGCGCGGACCGATCGCCGCCCCGATCAGCGCGGCGGCCACATAGGGCACGGTCAGCCCGTAAAAGACGAGCATGAACACCGCCGTCCGGATCACCGCCATCGGATCAGACGCCGATCAGCACGCCGCCGCGCCGCAGCAGATATTTGTTATATTCGAGGAAGAGCTGCATGAAGCTGGGATCGCTCTCGATGGCATCGGGGTAGATCGAGACATCCTCGTCGATCTCGCGCGACAGCTCGAAGCGGGCGCGCGGCATGTGCCAGTCGGTCGTGATCAGCCGGACCGTCTTGAAATCGTTCCGGCGCAGCCATTCCCCCGCCTGTTCGCCATTGCTGCGGGTGTCGACCGAATCCTGGTCGAGATCGATGCAGCAATCGAACAGCGCGACATCGGCGCCATTCTCCTCCGCCAGTTCGACCGGTCGGACGGTGCGGTTGACGCCCGACACCAGCATCCGTTCGGCCCGGCTTTTTTCCATCAGCTCGATGCCGCGTTCGATACGGTCCTTGCCGCCGGTCAATACGATGATCGCATCAGTTTCCCGCTCGTCGTCCCCCACGCCCGGCAGCCAGAGCACGAAGGCCGCGAAGCCGAAGACCCAGGCCAGCACCAGCAGCGAGGCGATCCGCCGGATCACAGCATCTTCCTCAGCGCGCCGACCATCGTGTAGCGCGCGACGAGCGTCGCCAGACCCGCGCCGGCAAGCGGCAGTAGCGCAAGAAGGATCCATGCGGCCCAGGGAAAGGATATCCCGCCGAGCAGGTCCGATCCCACCGCCGAAATCCGCTGGCCCAGCAGCAGGATCACGATGGCGGCGGCGAGGAACCCGACGATCCCGCCGAACAGCGCGTCGAGCGCGATCCGTCGTTGGAACAGCCGGGCGATTTGCGCGTCGGTTGCGCCCATCAGGTGCAGCACCTCGATCGTCGCGCCATGGGTGTTGAGCGCCGAACGGACGGCCAAGATTACCGCCGCCGCCAGCGCACTCGCCGTCAGGATCACGACGGCGAAAGCCAGCCATGTCAGCGTTCCGATCAGCCCTGTGAGCGGCGCGAGGAATTGCGCATGGTCGTCGATCCGCGCCGATGGCGCCACATCGCCGACCACGGCCTCGATGGCATCGAGATCGGCATGCGCCGCGTCGGTCAGGTCGGCATCGATCAGGGCGGGAACGGGAATGCCCTCCTGCGATCCGTTGGCGCCGATATAGGGTTCGAGCAGCGCGTCGATCTCCTCATCGGGTACACGGCGGACATTCGAAACACCGGGAAGGTCGCGCAGCTGTTCCGCCGCGAGCCGGGCCTGCACCGCGCGTTCGTCCGGATTGGCCTCGACGATCTGCACGGTGATGCGGTTGGAGAGACCTGTCGTCAGGTTGCGCGCGGCATGGTTGAGGCCGATCCCGCCCGCCGCCGACAGCACCGTCATGAACATCATGATCGCGATCACCCAGGGCATCGGCCCCGCGAGCCTGCCTTCGGTCAACAGGCGCCGGTCGGCCTGGCTGGCGGAGAAGAAGGGCAGGTTCATGAGTCGCGGCGCCGGCGCGGCTCGCGCGGCGGATTCTTGAGCAGGCCCGTGGGGTCGGACAATCGCCCGCCATCGATCCGGATCATCGCGGCATTGGCGACGCGGCTCAGCAGGTGGACGTCATGGGTGGCCACCACGAGCGTCGTGCCGAGCTTGTTCAGCCCGTCGAACAGATGGAGCAGGCGCGCCGCCATTTCGGGGTCGACATTGCCGGTCGGCTCGTCGGCGACGAGAATTTCGGGCCGCCCTATCACGGCACGCGCGATGGCGACGCGCTGCTGCTCCCCGCCCGAAAGCGTCGCGGGTCGGGCGCTCGACCGGTCTGCGAGGCCCACCCAGGCCAGCATTTCGCTGACCGGCTCGAACAGGTCCTTCTCCTCGACCCCCGATACGCGCAACGGCAGCGCGATATTGTCGAAGGCGGACAAATGCGGGACGAGCCGGAAATCCTGGAAGACGACGCCGATGCGGCGGCGAAAGCCGGGCAGGCGGCCGCGCGGGAGCGTCACCACATCCTCGTCGAAAAGGCGGATCAGCCCGCGGCTCGGGCGCAGGGCGAGGTAGAGCAGCTTGAGCAGCGAGGTCTTGCCCGCGCCCGAGGGGCCGGTCAGGAAATAAAAGCCGCCCTCGTCCAGCGTGAAGCTGATATCGGACAGCGTTTCCGCTCCGGTGCCGTAACGCAGCCCGACATTTTCGAACTGGGCAATCGATTTCGCCATGCCGGGGCAATGGCACAGGCATTAACCCCCCGTAAAGCGCGCGTTGCACCGGGCAAATCATCGCGGATATCCCGATGCGCGCGGATGGACCTCCTTGCCAGCGCCACCCCGCTCTGCGTAGATCGCCGCGACCCATTTCAACTGACTGGCGCGTAGCTTCCCTGATGATCCTTCAATGCCCTGCCTGTGCGACCCGCTACCTGGTGCCGGACAATGCGGTCGGGCCTGAAGGGCGGCAGGTTCGCTGCGCCAATTGCAAGCATAGCTGGTTTGCCGAGGGGCAGGAATCGCCCGGTCATATCGACGTCGTCGCCCCGCCAAAGGCAAAGCCGCCCGAGCCCGAACAGCCCGAACTCCCGGTGCAGCCGCGCGAGGATCGGGAAGAACGCGTCGCGCGCCCCCCTCCGCCGATCCGCGCGGACGACGATCGCGATCCCTTTGCGCACGAACCGCCCTTCAAGCCACGCCGCAATCCGGCACGGATG
The DNA here is from genome assembly GCF_937129435.1 of uncultured Parasphingopyxis sp. GTDB lineage: Bacteria > Pseudomonadota > Alphaproteobacteria > Sphingomonadales > Sphingomonadaceae > Parasphingopyxis. Next base: position 40,343 of record NZ_CAKZNF010000013.1, read on the forward strand.
TGGACGGCGATTGCTGTCGCCATATTCCTCGTGCTCGGCAGCGCGATCGGGGCGCTGCTCTATTTCGGCCCGGACAATGTCGCCGCGCAATTCGGGTTCGGCGAGGCGGACGTCAATTCGTCGCTCGACGTCCAGCTTGTGCGCAGCCCCGAACGCCGGATCCTCTCCAACGGCCACCAGCTGCTCTCGATCACCGGGCGGATCGTCAACATGACCGACGAGGAACAGCCGATCCCGCCGATCCATGCCGAGTTGCGCAATGCGCAAGGGACTGTCGTCTACGACTGGACTATACCGGCGCCGCAGCGCGTGCTGCCGCCGCGCGAAATGGTCGAGTTCAACTCGGCCGAGGTCGATATTCCCCGCAATGCGGAGGAACTGAACCTGCAATTCGCGCCATCCGGCGGCTAGGGGAGGAGAACCGGCCATCCATATCGGAATTTTGACCGGGGGCGGCGATGTGCCGGGGCTCAATCCCTGTATCCGCGCGATCACGCTCGCGGCACTCGATCAGGGATGGACGGTCACCGGTTTCCGCCGCGGCTGGCACGGCCTTTTGCGGATCGATCCCGACGACCCCGAAACCATCGACGCCCAGACCTGGAATCTCGATCGCGAGCGTGTGCGCGGGATCGATCGCAGCGGCGGCACGATCCTCCACACCTCGCGCACCGATCCGCGCACCCAGCCCGAGGGCGACCGGACCGATCATGTCCTGAAGGTTCTCGACGCACTCGGCATCGATGCGATGGTGACGCTGGGCGGCGACGGGACGCTGCGCTTCTCCGCGCATCTGGCGGGGCTGGGATTCCCCGTCATCTCCGTGCCCAAGACGATGGACAACGACGTCAACGGCACCGATTATTGCATCGGCTTCTCGACCGCCGTCAGCCGCTCGGCCGAGGCGATCAACGCGCTCCGGACGACGACGGGCAGCCATGAGCGGATCGCCGTGGTCGAACTGTTCGGCCGCCGTTCGGGCGAAACGGCGCTGCTAGCGGGCTTTCTCGCGCAGGTCGACCGCACCGTGATCGCCGAGGTGCCGGCCGATCCCGATGTCCTGCTACCGCTGCTCGCCGAGGATCGCCGGTCCAACCCGGCGAACTATGCCGTCTGCGTGATTTCCGAAGGCGCGAAGATCGAAGGGCAGGGGCGCAGCGACGAGATCGGCAAATCGGCGACGCACCGGATCGATCCGGGGATCGGGCAACAGCTCGCCGGGATCATCGAGGAGGAGACCGGTATCGGCACGGTAGTGCAGGAACTTGCCTATCTGATGCGATCGGGCGAACCCGATGCGCTCGACCGGATGGTCGGCTTCGCATTCGGCGGCATGGCGGTGCAACTGCTGCGCGATGGCGAAAAGGGACGGATGGTGGCGCTCAAGGACGGCAATTACTGCCATGTCCCGAACGATTGCGTCGTCGCCGGGCAGAAGATCGTCGATGTCGAGCGGCTCTACGACCGCGAAGCCTACCGTGCGCGCATCCAGCGCGTCGAAGGCATGCCGATGTTTTTATATTAGGTTTGCGGCGCTCGACCGATCGGTCGAGTCTGACAAAAACTCTACTCGAACTCGATCAGCCGCAGTTCGCGCGGCGCTTCGCCGTCGTTGGAGGCGGGCGTCCGGTAGCGCCCATAAACCCAGCGCCCCGCCGTTTCCGTAGTCTCCGCATCGAACCGGACGAAATCCACGCGCGCGGCCGGCAGGATCGTGGCCGTAGCCTGCGCCTGGGCGGTTGCGCCCGGTGCAGGGGCGGCGGCGAGCATGAGGGCGATCAGCGTCGGCATGCCTCGACCGCTATCGGCGCGGTAACGCCCCGTTAAGGTCAACAGCTGGTTAAGCCCTCCGGAAAGAGGGTAAATGCCCGGCGAGGCTGCTCAGGCTCGGCCGCTCAGCTTCCGGAAGGACTTTCGTCTGCCGCGCCCGCCTCGCCGGTCGCGCGCGCCACGTTCATGTCGATATCCTCTTCCGACATCGCGCCCGCCGCATCCCGCTCGTCGCGATCGCGCTTCCTGTCCCAGAGATGCTTGGCCAGGAACCCGCCGCCGACGAGCAGCGCGCCCGGCACCGAACGCGTGGCGATCCGCGCCGCGATGGCGCCCAGCGCCAGTCCCGCAATACCGCCACCGGCGCGGCGACGGGCCGTCCTGCCGAGGATCGAGCGGCCGATGCTTCCGAACAGGCTCATGCGTCATCTCCAGCCGATGCCAGCGGCACCGGTTCCTTGAAGGTGTGCGTGACATAAGGGAAGGGGATTTCGATTCCCGCATCGTCCAGCGCCCGCTTGATCGCGCGCACGACCTGATCGCGGCTCTCATGCCCCGAACGCGGAGTCGATCCCGACCACCAGCGGACGAGAAAATCGATCGAGCTCGAATTGAATTCCTTGGCGAAGATGTCGATCCCCTTGTCGGTATCGACGCGATCGCACGAACGCACGGCTTTTTCGATCACCTCGGCCGCCTGGTCGAGATCGGTATCGTAGGAGACGCCGGCGACGACCTCGTGCCGCCGCCCGCTCTCGTCGGTGAAGACTTCGACCGGGTTCTTGAACAGCATCGAATTGGGGACGATTGTCACCTCGTTCGAAAGCTTGCGGACATAGGTTTCGCGCAGGTTGATCGCCTCGACCCTGCCCGAAATGCCTTCGCATTCGATGACGTCGCCGATCTTCATCTTCTTGCGGACCATGATGAGCACGCCGGCGAGGAAATTCTCGAAGATATCCTGAAAGGCGAAGCCGATAGCGACGGCGCCGATACCGAGGCCGGCAAGGATACTCGCCGGGGTGAGGCCCGGCAGGATGATCGTAGCGGCGATGAAGATGCCGAGAATCCAGATCAGCACGGTGATCAGCGTTTCGACGAGCGTCAGCAGGCTCGGCCGCATATCGGTATGGCCGAACAGCTTTTGCGCGATTCGGCGGCCGCCCTTGGCGATCAGCCAGGTCACGAACAGAACGATGAATGCGATCGCGAATTGCGGCAGCATCCGGATCAGTTCCTCGGTCATGCCGAGCAGCTGGTCCTGCAACGTTCCTATAAAGCCGAGTTCCATGATTTCCCCTCTGATCGTCCCGTTTCCCTCTCCCAACGGGCCTCGGGCGCGCATTGTTCCGCGATGGCCGGGCGGGAATCAAGCCTCGGAGGCGGGTTTCACCGGGTTGATCTCGCTCTCCCATCGATCGGTCAGCCGCCGCATGATCGCTTCGACCGGGCCGCGGCTGTAGCGACGGCGCCAGAGCGTCGCGAACAGGATGGCGAAGAGGTAGAAGATCACGCAATAGGTCAGGATCCATTCGAGGCTCTGATAGGGCTTGTAGCCCGCCCAGCCGACCGCCCAGACGCCGAAGGTGCCGTGGAGGATATAGATAGTCAGCGCGAGCTGCCCGGTATGGACGAACGGCGTTATCCAGCGCCGGTCGCCGAAACGCAGGCCGAACCCGAAGCACAGCGAGACGATCGTCATCGCCCAACCCGTGCCGACGAGCACGAAGAGCGGCATCGGCGGATAGGAATCGGTGTCAATGATCGGGTTCGCCTCGTTGAGATCGAGCGTCGGGAAGATATCCTCGAGCAGCTTGAAATAGCCGAGATCGAGCATGACGCCCGCCAGTCCTTCGCCGATGGCGATCATCGCGATCCCGGCGATCAGCAGGTTGCGGCGAATCTTCACGTCGGCGAGGTCGAGCCGGCCTACCGCCATGCCGATGCACATGAAGGCGAACCACGGTGCGATCGGGTGATAGCCCTGGAAGAAATAGTCGATGGCGATATCGCGCCAGGTGAAGGCGTTGGTCGTGTCCCAGAAGGTGATGCCGAGGGCGTCTGGCAGCACGAAGTAGAGAAAGGGGAAAATCGCGACCATCAACAGCGCGATGGCGATCAGCCAGACGCTGCGCACCGTCAGCACCACCGCCGCCATGATCAGCCATGCGCCGTAGAAATGCAGGATGTCGTATTCCCAGACCTGGCGGAACAGGAAGCCGATGGCGAGCAGGAAGAGCGCGCGGCGGAACAGGTCGCGCCGGTCTTCGCGGATCAGGTCCTTGTCGCCGCTCGTCCGCGATTTGCGGGAGAGGAGGGCGATACCGATCCCGGCGAGGAAAACGAAGGTCGCCGCCGCACGGCCGTTGACCTGGTTCGCCAGCGTTTCGAGCCAGGGCGGCGCTTCGCCGGTTTCGTGAAAAGTGCTGCGATAATTGACGATCACCATGCCGAAGATCGCCAGCGCACGCGCGATATCGAGGCCGGTGAGGCGGTGGAGGACGCGCTCGGTGGCGGTCTCCTCATGCGGCGCGGCCGTTGCCGCGACCTCGCTCATGCGCCCGTCTCCGCTGGTGCGGGGCCGCGTCCCCGGCCGATCGGGTCGGCGGAAAAGTCGGTGTCGCGGTCGCTGTGCCGGGCGGGCCCGCGCCCTTCACCCGCCGGATCGGCCTGCCGCCCGCGATCACTGTCGGTGACGGCCCCGCCGCCGGTGCCGCAGCCGGCCGGATCGGCATTCGGGCCGCCATCGCTGTCGCTGGCGCCGGTGTGGTTGCCGGTGCGGCCCTTGCCCGCGGCATCGGCGTTCGGACCCTCATCGCAATCGGTCAGCCCGGCGCGCTCCGCTTCGCCATCCGGATCCTTGCACCCCGTGACCAGCGCGACGGCCCCGATGGCGATGCCGCCCCCGGTGACGCGCGCCAGAAAAGACCGTCTCGACAGCCGTCCCCCGCCTTGCATATTTTCGATGTCCCCCTCGAAAGGCCGATTACGCCGCATTGCCGGGGGCGGCAATAACATTTGTCAGACCTTCGGCTTCGCCTCAGGCGCCGCACCAGCCCGCACCCCCACCCGGCCTCTCAAGTGAGTATCCTGAATGGGAGGTCGGGTGGGGGTGCGGGCTGGTGCGGCGATTTTCCGAAAGGAAAATTCTGACAAAAAAACCGGGCAGGATTGTGCCTAATCCCCAGTCGCGCTCGGCCGCGCAGACACGCGCTCGTGCCAATAGCGCAGATGATCGACATCCCCGGGCATCGGCAGCCCGATCCAGTCGGCGAAATCGACCGTCGTCAGCAGCACGATGTCCGCCATCGAGAAGTCGTCCCCGGCAACGAACTGCGCCTCGCCCAGCCGCCGGTCGAACCAGTGGAAGGCGGCGTCGACGCGTTCGCGGTTGCTTTCGCCATAATCGGGAAAGCGATTGGGAAGGCTTTGCGTGAACTGGTGCGTGTGAACCCAGACCATACCGACCGGCGTCATCAGCACATTCTCGACGCGGCGGATCCACATGTCGACCAGCGCAATCTGCTCGGCGCCCGTCCCGAACAGCGGCGGTTCGGGATGCAGCGCTTCCAGATAGCGGCAGATCGAGACGCTTTCCGAAATGACCGTCCCGTCGTCCAGCTCGAGCGCCGGCACCTGGCCGAGCGGGTTCTTCGCCATGAACTCGGGCGCCTTCTGCTCGCGCTGCGGGATCGACAGGTCCTGCATCGGCAGATCGATGCCCTTTTCGGCCAGAAACA
>NZ_CAKZNF010000014.1 GCF_937129435.1 uncultured Parasphingopyxis sp.
TTGCCTCGCCATGGGGATCGAAATCCTCCTCCAGTTCCAGCTGGATCACCTGTCCGCGGCGGCGACGTTGGATCGCGCTGCGGAAAGTGCGCACGAGGTCTTCGGCCTCTTCCTCGATTTCGATATCGCTGTCACGCAGGACGCGGAACAGGCCGTCACCCTTGATGGTAAAGCCGGGGAAGAGCTTCTTGGCGTAGCGCTGGATGAGGCTGGCGATCGAGATATAGATCGCGCCGCCTGCTTCAGCGCCCTGCTCGGCGATATCGGCCGGCACGCGCACGAAGCGCGGGAGCGCGGTGGGGATCAGGATCATTTCCATGATCTGTTCCTTGTCTGCATCGCGCGTCAGCGTAAACAACAGGCCTAGCCCTTCGTTATGAACGAAGGGAAACGGATGTGCCGGATCGAGTGCCTGCGGAGTGATGACCGGCAGGATCTCTTCGACGAAATAGTTCTTGAGCCACTTGTGTGCCGCCGGCTTGATCCGCTGTTCGTCGGCGATGTGGATGCCGGCGTCCGCCAGTTTCTGACGCAGGTCGCGCCAGATATCCTGCTGGCGTGCCGACAGTTCTGCCAGTTTCTGCCGGATCGCAGAAAGCTGCTGCGTCGGCGTGCGTCCGTCGATGCCCTGCTTGTCGATCCCGCGCTGCGCCTGCCCGACGAGGCCTGCGACACGGATCATCATGAATTCGTCGAGATTGCTGCCCGAAATCGAGAGGAACCGCAGCCGTTCGAGCAGCGGATAACGCTCGTTGCAAGCCTCGGCCAGAACCCGCTCGTTAAAGGCCAGCCACGAGAGTTCGCGGTTGAAATAGGCCTCTCCGCCCGGCGCGACGGTTGCAGGCGGGGCGGAAGGCGGAGACGCCGCCGAAACGGGCTGTTCATCGATGATCGGCTGGCTGCTCATAAGTTTGGCAGAAAAGCCCCTTTATCGTGTTTCAAACCAGCGAGCGGCTGTCCGCAATAGCGGTGATACCGCGCTTGCCATTGGCGTCGCGGCCAAGCTGCACAATCACGTCGATAACACTCGCAGCATAAGAAATCGTATCGCTGCGCGTGAGACCGATGCCGGTTTGCATGACCATCAGCGACAATTGCTCCAGCGCCCCGCGCAGCGAATTGGCGTGGATGGTCGAAAAGCTGCCCGGATGGCCTGTGTTGATCGCGCGGAGGAAAGAAACACTCTCCGCCCCGCGCAACTCGCCCAGCACGATGCGGTCCGGACGCAGACGCAGCGCCGCCTGAAGCAGTTCGTTGGGCGTAACCTTGGCCTCGCCCAGTTCGCCTTTGACAGCGACCAGTCCGACCGAGTTTTCTCCGGGAAATTTCAGTTCGGGCGTGTCCTCGACCAGCACCACCCGCTCTTCGCGCGGGATCTCGCCGAGCATGGCGTTGAGGAAGGTCGTCTTACCCGTGCTGGTCCCGCCCGAGATCAGGATCGTGCGGCGGTGGCGGATCGCCTCGCGCAGATAATCGATCGGCTGGAACTGCGGATCGGGCATATCGACATGCTGCTCGCCAGCGAGCGGGCCGGTGTCATAGGCATCGAGCGGCAGGTCTAAGCGGCGGTGGCGGCGGATGGCCATGACCCAGTGCTTTCGGCTCGCAGGCGGGCCGCAGAACTGGATACGCGCGCCGTCGGGCAATGTCGCGCCAAGCAGCGGGTGCTCGCGGTTGATGCCCTGATGGCTGACACGCGCGACCTGTTCGGCAAGGCGCTGAACCAGTCGGTCGTCGATCTCGGGAGTGATGACCTTCTTGATGCCCGGATCGCTCGCATCCTCGACCCAGACTTCGCCCGGTTCGTTGACCATGATTTCGGTCACCGTGTCACGGTCGAGCCAGCGTTTGAACGGGGCGAGATAGGCATCGAGATAGACGCTGCGTTCGCCGCCGATAGGCGCAACGCTTGCCGCTTCCTCTGCGGAGGTTGCGGCAGAGCCATTGTCCGGACCTGACGGGAGAGGATGGATATCGGCGGTCATGGAACGGCTGGCGCTTGGGCTCAGTTGCTGACCTGGCTGAAATCGAGATCGCGTGCGGTGAAGACGCGGATCGGCTCACCCATGCGCACACGGATCGTCGGGCCGATCTGGCTGTCTGCCTGCGCTGCGACGCTCGCCGCGCTCTGCCCTGCCCCGCCGAGAACGACCGAAGTCCCGCCCGACGCAATCGCGCCAAGCCCGCCGACGACCGACAGCAACATGGCCGATCCGAAGCGGCGGAAGAAGTGGCTGTTGACGTCGCCTTCAAGCCCCGTCGTGCCGTCGAACGCGACAGCGGGAGAAGCGATGTTGACCGATGCGCCGTCGGGACGGATCAGGCGGGTCCAGATGACGTAAGCGCGTTTCTGGCCCTGCTGCACGCCCGACTGGTATTGCCCGATCAGCCGCGAGGAACGCGGGATCAGCACATTCTTGCCGTCGAAACTGCGCACGTCCTGACTGACGACGGCGCGAACGTAGCCCGGCACATCGGTGTTGATCGCGGTTTCGAGCACGGCGGGGATCATCGTCCCTTCGGTAACGGTGGTGCCGGGATTGACCATCGGGCGGGCTTGGGCCGCCACGCCGCCCACTCCGCCGACGCGGCTGGCGAAATCGCCTGCCGAACCGATTGCGCCGCTGTTGCCCGTGTTTGCAGTGGCCGCAATCGCGCCGGGAGCCGCCTCGGTCGCGCGCGCCGTTTGCGCGGCGCCGCTGGCGTCGAAGATCAATTGCGGGCTGGCATAGGGATTGGCCGCCGGACCGATGCCTGCGCCCGGAGCGTTGGACAGAATAGGAGCAGGCGCCGGATCAGGGCGCGCAACTACAGGCGCGACGGGAGCAGGAGACACCGCCGGATTCGGCGCAGGCACAGCCGCAGCCTGCGGAGGCGCGACCTGCTGGTTGCCGGTCGTCTCGGCTTCGGGCACTTGCGCTGCATTCATCGCCCAGAAGGTCGTTGCGCCAAGCAGGCCGACAATCGCCACGCCAGCGGCAAGCCCCAGCCCTTCGGTCTTGGTCTTGCGCTCTGCAACCGCAGAATAGCCGTTGCGGCTGGCAAGATCGATAATCTCGGCAGATTCGCCTTCGCGCGGATCGCCGCCATCGGTGCCGGAGTTGTCGCCCTTCTTGGGCGGAAGACGCATGGCAAGACGCATTACTTCATCTCCCTCATGAACCGCGCGCGAGATTGCTCGCAGCGCTGACCTGACGCGTCGGCATCGGGCCATTGTTGGTGAGTGTAGCAGAATCGCGACCCGAGCGCAGGATGATCTCGCGCGGGACGGTGTCGAGCACGACGGTTTCGCCGCGCGGAGTGAAATTGACGGGACCTTCATCGCCGTCGGCATTGGTAATCAGGATCGCAGGGATCGGCGTGCCTGCAGGCCAGGTGAGGAACACCGCCTCGCCATTGTCGTAGATACGCGCCGGCAGCAGTTCGACATCACCTTCGGCTTCCCACTCGAAATTGAGCGTTGCGGGATCGGACACCGCATAGGGATCGTTGGCCGCCGCGATCTCGACCGGGTTGGCGGCCTCGCGTTCAGCCGCTTCCGCCGCTGCAAGCGCAGCCTCGGCCTGCGCCTTCTCGGCTTCGGGATAGCGGAATTGCAGCACATAGAGCGGCGCGTTGCGCGGGCTGGCGACGAGATCGAACAGATAGGTCCGGCGGCTGGTTACGACGGTCATATTGGTGGTTGCCGAGGTTTCGAGCGGCTTCACGAACAGGATTGTCTGCGCCTGATTGGGCTGCACCTGCCACGCGGCACTATCACCGATCGCGACGTTCTGGATCGTTTCGTCGGGCGCGAACTTGATCGTGGTCTGGACGCGGACCTTGCCCTTGATGGTGTAAACCTGCGCCTCGTCGAACACGAGTGTGACGAGCCGCGGATCGCCTGCGACCTCGCGCTCTTGGGCGACAGCAGGAACCGCGCTCAGCGTGAGCGCAAGCGCCATGAGGGGGAGCCGAAGCTGTTCGGCACGGGTCATCAGAACTTCTCCGTTTTGGCCGGGCGGAAGCGATTGCCGATGCCGCGCGTGCGCGAGGTGGCGACCCCGGTCGAGGCGGGCTGTCCGCTGGCAGATGTCGTCGCAAAAACCTTGGTTTCGCGGATCGTGGTCGAGCCCGAAGGCCCGGTATCGTTCGCAGCCATAACCGCAGGGCCCGCAACGTCGATCCGGCGCGGGTTCGAGGCGGCAGGCGCGACGGGCATTTGTCTCGGCGCGGTTTGCGGTGCGGCAACCGGTGCGTTCTGCAACGGCGCGCGAACGGGATCGTCGCCGCGGGTGTCGGCCTTGTCCGGCGATGCGAGGCCGAAGACAGTCCATCCCGCGACCATGCTCGAGGCGACCTTGAGCACCATCAGCATCAGGCAGACGTGGACGAACCCGACGACGAAGAACGCCATCGCCGCCTGCTGGTCGATCTGCCCCGGCACCGCAATCAGCGCCGAGAGGATGGGAACGGCCATTTCAAGCATGATCGATCCGCCGACCACCGCGAACAGCGGCGCAAGGGCTAGCAGGACCAGTCCCTTGAGCCAGCCCACGAACAGCCCGCGCGTGCCGTTGAACAGCGCGAGCACGACAAAAATCGGCCCGACAGCCAGCAGCAGCGCCAGCCCGATGCGCGCGGTCACCAGCAGACCCACTGTGCCGAGCAGCAGGAACATCGCCCCCAGCCACATCATGCCGGGCGGCGAGAACATGCTGATGTCGGTCTGGCCTCCGCTCGCCTCTTGCACGGCCACGAAAACGATATCGAGCTTGGTCGCAAAGGTCGCGGTCGCATCGCCATTGGTGTCGGTGATGAGCGCCGCGAGCCAGTTAGGCCCCTCGACGAAGACGTTATAGAACAGGCTCTGGTAGGCGATGAAGCTGGTCGCAAAGGTCATCACGAGGCCAATCGTCATCACCTTCGGAATAACAGCGCGGACCGAGAGGTTCGAACGGCCCAGCATCAGGCTGAACCCGAAAAACGCGACATACAGCGTCAGCAAGATCGTCAGCGCGAGACCGAATTGCCCGCCCGAGCCGAAGATGCGCTCATAGGCCTGCTCGCTGACCTGCGAGGCGATGCAATCGACCGCGGTCAGCGCCGCAGCGACGCCGGTGCCCATATCCTGAGCGACGAGATCGCAGCTCGTCGTCATTCGGCAGCCTGCCAGACGGGCACGCCGTCCTCGTCCATGTTCGAAGATCCATCGGGCCAGGCGCGATTGGTGAGCGCGGGATACCATGCCGATGGCTCGTCACCCACCGCCTCGCGCAGCAGATCGAGACGGCGCACGGAGGCTTCGCGTCCCGAGAGGATCGTCAGAACTTCGGGCGCACCCGACAGATCGAGCCGCACGACGACGCTGGCGTCGGGCTGGCGCACCAGGAAGCAGCGCGAATGAGCCGGCAGCGTGCGGATCAGCGCGAGTTCGTGATCGGTCAGGCCGAAACCGTCGCAATAATCCTCGGGCCGTGCGCGGCTGTTGGGCATGAAAACCATGGTCGCGGTCTGCTCGACCAATGCGGTGGAAATGCGGCTTTCGAGCGCATCGCGGGCGGACTGCGTGGCAAATCCGACCAGAGCGTTGCGCTTACGCAGCGTTTTGAGCCAATCGCGGATACGCGCTGCGAAGACCTCGTCATCGAGCGCCTTCCAGCCCTCGTCGATCAGGATCATCGTCGGCTCGCCATCGAGCCTTTCGTCGATCCGGTGGAAGAGATACATCATCGTCGGCGTGCGCAGGCGCGGGTTTTCCAGCAACTGCGTCATGTCGAAACCGAGCACGCGCTGGTCGAGATCGAGCAGGTCACGCTCATTGTCGAACAGCCATGCGTGTTCGCCGCCGTCACCGCTCGCGCTGCCGATCCATGCGCCGAGCCGGTCGGCGAGATCGCCCGGTTCCGGGCGGCGCGCGCCTGCGAGCAGTTCCTTGAAGTGCCGCAAGCGGCGCAGCGACGGGTCATTAGCATAGGTCGCATCGACCGCCGCGCTGATCGTCGCATATTCCTCCGGCCCCTCGGCCTTCAGCAGCACACCCAGCCAATCGCGCAGGAACGCCTTGTTGCTTGGCGTATCGGGCAGAGCCAGCGGGTTGAAGCCTGTCGGCTCGCCCGGATTGACCCGGTCATAGCGCCCGCCAATGCCGCGAATGAACAGCTCGGCCCCGCGATCCTTGTCGAACAGGATGGTGCGCGGTTTGAACTTTTGCGCCTGCGCGGCGAGGAAGTTCATCACCACGGTCTTGCCCGAACCCGACGGTCCGATGACCGAGAAATTGCCGAGATCGCCGTGGTGGAAATTGAAGAAGAACGGCGTCGCGCTGGTGGTT
>NZ_CAKZNF010000015.1 GCF_937129435.1 uncultured Parasphingopyxis sp.
GTGATCGTCGATGTCGAGGCAACGACGTCGGTGCGGCAGGCCGAGGTGACTGCCCAGCGAAGAAAGCTCGAGCGGACGCAAGGGCGCTTCGGTCTCTGGCCCGAGCGGCTCGAGGGCGATGCAGCCTATAGCTCGGCGCCGAACCTCGCCTGGCTGGTCGAGGACAAGCCTGTCCTGAGCTTCGCCGAAAGGGGCATCGAGCCGCATATCCCGGTGTTCGACAAATCCGCCCGGAGCGACCACAGCTTCGCGCGATCCGACTTCACCTTCGATCATGACGACGACAGCTACACCTGCCCCGGCGGCAAACGGCTCCGGCCATCCAACCGCAACTTCAAGACGCCGCGCCCGCTGGCCAATGCCGACGGTTTCATCCGCTATCGCGCTCGCCAGCAGGATTGCTCGGGCTGCAACTTCAGGCAGCGCTGCACGCCCAGGACGCCAGCCCGCAAGATCATGCGCTCGGTCTACGAGGGCGCGCGCGACATGGCGCGCGATATCGCCACGACCGATGCCTATGTGATCTCACGACGCCAGAGAAAGAAGGTCGAGATGCTCTTCGCCCACCTCAAGCGCATCTTGAAGCTGGACCGCTTGCGCCTGCGCGGTCCCAACGGAGCAAAAGACGAGTTCCACCTTGCCGCCGCAGCCCCAGAACCTCCGCAAGATGGCGAAGATGCGACCAATCCGGGGGCTCGCATCGCTCTGAGCAGGACGGTGATCCCGCTGGCCTGCAATCAGGAGTACCGACCAATCGCTCCCAGCAGCGACTTCTTCAACAGAATAGGGTGGAAAGCGGACTTACGGACATCACCGTATCGAGCTGGTCGAAATGCGCCAGCCGGTCTCCTCTGTCAGTGAGCATCGAGAACAAATGGGCATGCGGCTCATTGAGGCGCCCATACTAACAGGACAGGAGCGCTTGTCTCGCTCTGGCGTATGTATCTCCGCGATCAAATTCGGCCATGCCCCATCGTGCGTCGTGCCGATCGAATTGCGACACCGTACGTCGATAATAATCGCATGCGACCGGGCCATTGCCGGCGCGCCGATGGATGTCGCCGAGACCGTTTAGTTGGATCGCGACATCGCGAAAATAGCCTTGCTGGTCGGGTTGCAGCCGAGACAGGCGCGTGCGGATGGCGAGGGAGGCTTCTGCCGCCTCGATCGCTTCGGCGAACCGGTTCGCCGAAGAGAGCGTCAGTCCGAGCTGGCCGCCAATGACCGCGAGCAGACGAAGTGTACCTTCATCCTCTCGATCGGCGGCCACCAAATCCCGAACGATCGCCTCGGCTTCGGAGAGTGCTGCGACCCCTTCGTCGACGCGCCCCAATTCGTCCAGCGATCCACCGCGTGTCCATTGGACGAGCGCCAAATCGCGCCGGATATCGGGATCGTCCAATCCTGAGCGACGGGCGCGCCTGAGCAAGGCTAATGCGATATCGAAATCCTCGACCGAACCCGCGACGTCATCGAGATAGTAGCGGGTGTCGCCGTGAAAACGACGCGCGAGCGCCAAGAGGCGAACATTGGTGCGCAATCTTCGGCTATTCTGTGTCATCGATTGCAGGAGCGAGATGGCCTGCCCGTACTCTTCCAAAGCCGTGTCGAGTTCCTCTAGCCAATAGTGATTTTGCCCTTGTGCAATCAGCGCCTGGGCGCGGCGCCGGATACAGGGATCGGAATCATCGCAGGCTGGTTCCAGGATCGGGCCGATACTGTTCGCCATCGTCAGCCCGGTTTCCATGTCATCGCTTGTCTGCACGACGAAGTTGGAGCGCGCGTAGCGCAAGTCGGCAAGCGCTAGCGCCACATTGCGATCCGCAGGCATCTCTCGGTTGAGCTCGGACAGAATTTCGTCGGCGCGCTCGTAGTTGCGCGCGGCTTCCTCGCGAAGTCCGAGATTGCCACCGCCGACCCCGCCCATGACGTCGGCGAGCCGCATATATCCGCGTCCCGCTTCCAGTTTGACATCTGCTGGGGCATCGGAGTCCGCTGCCAGCGCGTCGAGATAGCGTTGTGCCGTCGACGCCAGCATCCGCCGCGCTTCGGTCGATCCCGGGACCCGTTCGACGGATTCGTAGATATCGAACAACAGCGTGTTCGCCATGGCGCGGACCTCGCCAAATCGCTGCTCGGCCTCTGCCTGCGCGACCTGCGCGCGGTTGAACCCGATCAGTGTCGCGGTAAGCCCGCCCGCGAGCAATAGGATGATCGCCACGACCGCGCCGACCGCGAACTTCTGGCGACCGATGAATTTGCGGAAACGATAGGACCGGCCTCCGCCGCTGGCGACGACGGGGAACCCGGTCCGGTATCGATCGACTTCCGTCGCGAGTTCCTGTGCGGTTCGATAGCGTGTGGCGGGATCGTCATGCGATGCCTTGGCGACTATCGCATCGAGTTCGGGTGCTGTTTCGCCCTCCGTCAACAGAGCGAGCAGTCGGCCCAGCGCAAAGATATCGGACAGGGTGTTCGATGCGCCGCCTGCGATCGCTTCGGGAGCTGCAAAGCCCGGCGTTGCCGATGTGACGCCGTCGGAAAGAGGGGCGGTGGCCGGCTCGCCCAGCGGACGCGAGATGCCGAAGTCGATCAGCTTCGCATCGTCGCCGACCTTGACGAGGACATTGGCGGGGGTGAGATCGCGATGGACGATCAGGTTCTGGTGCGCGAACTGCACGGCCCCGCATATCTGATCGAATAAGTCGAGCCGCCGATCGATCGAGGGATCGCCGCTCTCGAGCCAATCTTCGAGCGGGACGCCGTCGACATACTCCATGACGATATAGGGCTCGCCATTCCGGGTCTCGCCGCCATCGTAGAGCCGGGCAATATGCGGGTGATTGAGCCCGGCGAAAATCTGTCGCTCACGCCGAAAGCGTTCGGTGAGTTCTTGAGACATCGCTCCCGCGTTGATCAGCTTGATGGCCACGAGATGATCGAAATCGCCCGAAGCCCGTTCGGCCAGATAGACGGCTCCCATGCCGCCGCGACCAAGCTGATCGACCACCTTGTACGAACCGATGTGATCAGGCGGTTCGTGATGCAGAATCGTCCGCGCACCGCCGGTTGCAAGCTGGTGATCGCCTTGCAAATACCGATCGAGCAGCGCCTTGGCCCGTGTGCGGATTTCCGCGGCTGTATCGCGCTGGTCTGCAATAAAACGGGCTGGATCGTCCGGTTGCATTTCCAGCGCTTCCTCGAACAGCGCAAGCGCGTCACGCTCCAGACGGATGCCGCCGTCCTTCATCGATCAGTGGTCGAGCCGCTCTTGCAGCCAAGTCCGTGCCGACGTCCAGTGTCGTTTGACGGTCGACTCCGACAGTTCGATGACAGCTGCTATCTCCGTTACGGTCATACCGCCGAAATATCGCATCTCGACGACGGCCGCGCGCTGTGGATCGATTTCGCCAAGTCTTCGCAGCGCATCGTCGAGGGCGATCACGTCGATCGGCGGATCGTCCTGGGCAATGGCGGTACAAAGCGTCACGCGTCGATGGGCTCGCTTGTCTCTATTGGCACGGCGCGCATGGTCGAGCAGGAATTGCCGCATCGTCGTAGCCGCCATCGCCAAAATATGCGGCCGGTTCGCCCATTCGATCCGGTCCAGCCGCATCATGCGCAAAACGGCCTCGTTCACGAGGTCTCCGGCAGAAAGCGACTGGCTCTTCTCGGTATGCAGGCGTGCCTGCGCGATCGCTCTCAGGTCGTCGGCCAGCTCTCGGAACAGCCGGTCGCCGGCATCGACGTCGCCGTCGCGCCACTGGTTGGCGATTTGCGCAACCTGCCGGTCCAATTCCATACCCCCCACATAGAATTCCCCTTGATTATCATGTGCCTTGACGGCGCGCAATCGATCGGTCTGGGGCAAAGGCATGGCGACGAGTTTATATGGTTGTCGCGAATGCGTGAACCGAATGGTCCGGAAAGCGCGCTTTGACCGATATGAAGTTGGACAACTGGCATTTCGCGGGCAGGTCGATACGCGGCAGTCTCCACCGCAATGCCGGAGTAATCAACCAGGATGCCATTGCCTTTGGCAGGAAGTGCGACGACGGGCATATTATCGCCGCGATCTCCGATGGGCACGGCGCGCCGCAACATTTTCTGTCCCATATCGGGGCACGGCTGGCGGTGAATTGCGCCCTCGAATACTTTCAAAACAAGGGCGAATTTGAAGCGCCCGATCCGGGTCAAGGGATTTTTGCGTGCTGGTCGCTCGCGGTCGATCGCCACTGGGAGGAAGAGCTCGGACTATTTCCTCGTTCCGGACTTTCGAGGATCGCTTATGGAGCTACGCTTCTCGGGATCGAAATCGGCCCGGACCGACTGCGGCTGCTTCAGGTTGGGGACGGTGCGATCCGCTTGGGCTATGCGGATGGACGGATCGGAACGCCGATATTGGCAGATAATTTGCCGAATGGTTGCACGGTGTCGCTTTGCACGCCGGGCGCAGTGGCGCAGAGCTGCAGCATCGATTGTTCGGGCTCGTCAGCGCCCGACTTTGTCCTCATGGCCAGCGACGGATTTATCCGCAGCTTGGGCGATACCGAAGCCCTCAATGCCGCGGTTCGATCGTTGCGCGCTTGCGTAATGAGCAATCCACGCCGCATAGACGAGGCCGTTGCCATCTGCCTTTCCGGCATGGCCGATTGGGGTTGCGGCGACGATATCACGCTCTGGTTGGCCGCGCGTTCGCCTTGATGGCCGGCCGCGAACGAATGAAACCTCTGCACCCAGATGACCCGTTCCCGCGCACTTCGTCGCCTAGATGATTGAGGCACCTTGCCTCTCGTTCGGACGACGGGGGATTTCCAATGCACGGCGCAATGACAGAACGAGAATCGAATTCGTCTATTGATGTTCGGCAAACTCACGAACCGTCGCACAGCAATGACGAACCTGCATTGGTGCGGAACCACAAGACCTTCGAGAAATTTGCAACCCGCGACCTGAAGGAACTGTATCGAAACTATGCGCGCCCCGGTTCGCGACAAGCCCGCTCGATGATGCGCGAACTACTGGGCCGCGAACCGCAAAACGCTGCCATCTGGCGTCACCTGTCCGATGCTCATTTCCAAAGCGGGCGTTACAAGCAGGCGGCGATGTGCCTTCGCCGACTGTGTGTTGTTCGCGAAAAAAAGCCGCACGATTATCGGCGATACATTATGTGCAAATATCGCCTGGGAAAAAAGCGGGCCTGCCTCGATCACGCCATTCGTTACACCGCCTATTTCGGGCATTCGCACATAATCAGTCAGATTGTTTTCGCGATAGCGACAGAACAACTGGGTAGGTCGCATCGGCTGTTTGCTCGCGCCGAAAGAGCGGTTCAGTCTTGTTCCAAATCAGATTGGGAAGCGCATCACCACCTGCTCGAATTGGTGAAGGAGCATCTCGATCAGGCGCGGCCCGCCGGTCCCGACGAGGCGATCCGGCTGCTGTCCTATCTGAAACCCTGTGCCGAATGGCCGTTGATCGAGGCTGTCGTCTATCGGTATTATGACAATTTTTTCGAAGCCCGAGCCCGGCTGTTGTCACTCATCAGGGAACGCCAGCTGTTGCACCCTGCCGTCATACGGCTCGCGGTCGAAGTCTGCCATATCCATGGTGAGATCGGTGCCGATGAGGATGTGTTCAGGCTTGCCGTCGGCCGATTGAGGCCAGACGATCCGCATCGGGCGCGCGCCGAACTCGCGATCGAAACGCTCGAATATTTCGCTCGTCATACGGTCCGGCCGGACCAAGTGATCGTTCCGCAGGTCTGTTTTGCGTCCCTGCCGAAATACTACAACTCCCCTTTCCGCAACCTTGGCAAGCGCATTGCATTTTTCGGTGGCAGCCTGGCAGCAGGCGGCGCGGAGAAAATCCTTGCTCTCCTGTTCAAAGCCATCGTGCAGACCGGTCGCACCGAAAAGTGCGACCTGTTTATCTATGATCTCTATTCCAGCCCGAATCAGCACCATTTCCTCGATCTGATCGAAGGCCTTGGCTGCCGGATATACCAGATGCCGCGAGTGCCGGATCCTATTCGCCCGTTATCCTATCTGCCGGGATCGCTTGGAAAATGGTCGCAATATATCGGGCATATTCTCCGGAACGGAAAATATTCCACCGCCTATTTCGCGCTCGATCATCTGATCATTTCCGGCGGTCTCGCAGCACTGCATTATCGCGTGCCGAACATCATATTGCATACCCACAATATGGCTCCGACGGCTCTGTGTGACGACGATGCCGATCTCAATGGCTGGAGAAATGCCTATCGGTCGCTATTGGCTCATCGGCAGACGACGCTCGTTACATGCTGCAACGCGGCCGCGGGCGACTATGCGAAATGGGCCGATATTCCGCCGAGATCGATCAAGGTGATTCCTAACGGGTTGGAGTTCCCCGCGCCGCTGGATGAAGCTGAATTATGTGCAGCCCGGCTTGCATACGACATTCCGCCGTCATCTTTGGTCATCGGCTCCGCCTTTCGTTTTGACCATGTAAAACAGCCTATGGTCTGGATCGAAGTGGCAAAGCGTATCTTGTCGCGGCGGCCGGACGCGCATTTCGTGATCTTCGGCGATGGTTCTTTGAAACCGCCTTTCGAGAAAGTCCTCGAAGAATGCGGGCTTCGATCCGCTTTCAGCCTACCGGGCCGGATCACGAACGCCGCCCCGCACTTCGCGCTGTTCGATGCTTTTCTGCTGACTTCGAAGAGCGAAGCACTCCCCAATGCCGTTGTCGAGGCCCAGGCCTATGGCGTTCCTGTCTTCTCCTTCGACGTAGGGGGCGTTGCCGAAGCCATTGTCGACGGGCGTTCGGGATATGTGACGCCGCCGCAGCAAGTCGATGCGCTCGCCGCCATGCTCGTCTCGAGCATGGCGGACCGAGGCTGGTTGACGAAAGCCAGAGTAATCGCCTCGCGCAATGCCAGAAACAAGTTCCGTATCGAGACAATGGTCGATCAGTTCAAACCGTTGCTTGGCTTACAGGGAAGCGCGGCCCATGTCCTTCCGCGTCAAGCGGCAGCGACCGGCCGGATGATACCCTTGCCGAGCCTTCGGGCAAAATCGAAAAGTCCGCCTTTCCGCCCTTCCTGCTTGAAGGGAGCCACGATCGTCGAAGAGCGCGCCGCAAGCGTATAGATCACACTTTTCCCGGCACGATCGACGCCGACGACTGTCGCCCCGCGAATGCGCCGCTCGTCCATCTCCCGGCCGTCATTCACGCGGACCTGAACATAGCTGTCCGGTTCCGTTTCGATTGTTACGCCGTCCGGGCCGACAACGGCCGAAATCTTACGCTGGAGGTAGGCCTTGATCAGCCTGTGGGCTTCGCTGGTCGACACGAACCTCAACCACGGAAAGCGCGCGCGGAATTCGCATATCCACGCCTCGAACTCGTCGAGCAGGCCACGCTTCCGCGCATCTGTGCGCCACGATCGGCGCTGCGGGTTGCGGCAATAGGGATCGTGCTCGCCTTCGGGAGGGTGGTCGAACACATCGTCAGCATGAACGAAATGCGTCCATATCCCCGATGTGCCCAACTGCGATAGCGCGTCGAACTTCATGTCGGCCGAACCCTCATAGCCTGAAGTGGCCCTTGGGAGGCAGAACAGACCCGGCTGCCAAGGCTCTTCGCCGAATTCCCTCCGTCCACCTTTGTCCGGCCGCATTGACAAATACGAACCACAGATGACTTTTACCGTCGGAAATACTCTCAGAAGCGCGGTAAGCCCCTGCGCATCATACTCGTTGTTCGGCGGTACATAGCAAGTTGGGAGGGCGGTTTGCGTGTCGTCGCACCAACGTGCGCTCACCGCGCCCAATGCAGCGCCGATCGCTTCGGGCGAGGACCATATATCGCCGTCGAGCGACATATGGTTGTATCCGTGAAGGCCTATTTCGCCATGGCGTCCGGCTTTGCGGGCGCTGAGAATGCAGGCATCCTGCTCGGTGCCGTCGACGGTCACTTTTGGCCACGTCCATTCGTCGAACGGGAAGGGAGGAGCCACTTTGTCGTTGTAGGTGAAAGTGGCGAAATAGGTGAAGGTCACGCCGAGCCGCTCCGCCATGTCCATCATGTCGGGATGCCAGACATTTGTATAAAATTCCGCGGAACTCAGCCCCGGATAGGCATCGGCGACGGGCGCCATGTCGGCGTGCATCAATGGGGCGGGAAAATCGTCGATCTGAAGCAGCGCCACGTTGGCAATCGGAAGGACGCTCACCTGCTGCGCTGCCGCGATCGATTGAACGATCAGTCCCCTGCACCGCTTCCTGCCGAGCAGCGCCGAGTTCCAGTAGATGACCCGGCCCGTTCCATGGCGGTTTAACCAGCCGACCGGAAAACCCAGCTGGTTCGTGGCAAAGACGTGGGTTTGGTCACCGGGCCGAATATCGAGAGGCGCGTGCCCTGCAATATCCTCCTCATCTTGGCAGATGCCCTGAAAACTCGGCAGTGTATCGGAGATGAAATGAAATCCACCGCTAGCGTCCGATGATTTGAGCGTTTTGGGCCGGTTCTGCGCGGTTTCGAACCCAAATAGGTCTGCCATCTCGGCATGCCATGCTCGCCGCGCCACGACCAATCCACCGCCATTTTCGACATATGAGGTCAAATCGGCAAACGCGTCCTGATCGAGTTGTTCGAGACGTTCCGCGCAGATCAGCACGCAACTATAGCAATGCATGTCTAGGCCTCCGCGGCAGTCGGTGATATCGACCTGGTCGAAGCACAGACGGGCGTCCCTCAGAGCGAAGCATACATTTTCGAGCATCGCCGCAGCCATTTTCTCCTGCCTATTGGAGATGACCAGGATGCGCTGAGGCCGGTCCGGACTTTTAGCCGTAGAATTATCCATGAAAACCCCTTCCATATGAAATGCGGCCTCATCGATAAAGGCGCTATCGTTGGTCAGAACAGGCCATGGAATTTGAAATCTTTGCAGCTGGCCAAAAAAGGCGAACGCGCCATTCTCTCTTTTCACGGGACATGGAACCAATATCTGCAAATGGGTCGTTAGCGGCTGGTCCGCTTTCGCACCTTAGATGCCCAAAAGCGGACTGACCGCTACCGGTCCATTTGCCTACCGATATTCATTTGTAGCTTGGCCTTCGGTCCAAATATCGGCTCCAGGCGGCTCGGCGCTTTCGGTAAAGTAGGTCTTGTCGGGCAATGAAAACGAGAGGATCGTCCACGGAAAAATCTGTTGCGCGCCAATCCGCCCCGCAGGTATCTGAAATCGCCTCGTAGTCCGCTGACAGTTGTATCAGGAATGTGCGCTGATCCGGGCTGAAATTTGCCTCTTCGAATGCCCATTGTTCAAACAGGGAGGCAAGAACACGCATTTCGTCATAGTTGAGCGATCGCATTGCGCGTTCCGGGTCCACGCGGTGCGTTGTCGGAACACCTATTACCACTACAGCATGGGCCGATTCATCGAGCCTATTTCCCCACCGCTGCGCAATCTATCGAGATAGTCGCTCCACCATTGCGCCATTTCGACCCGCTCGGTCCAATAGATCGAGCGGTGGTAGGCGGCGCGAATCTGATTCTTCTCGGCGTGGGAAAGCGCTCGTTCAATCGCATCGGGATTCCATTTGCCGCATTCGTTTAGCAACGTGCTGGCGGTCGACCGAAAGCCGTGGGCGGTCATTTCGTCGCCCCCATACCCCAGCCGCCGTAGAGCGCCGTTTACGGTGTTTTCTGACATAGGGCGGGACCAGCTGCGCAGCGAAGGAAAACGTATCGTCCGTGGCCCGTGAGACCGCGGGCCTGCTTCAGAATATCCAGAGACTGGCTCGACAAGGGCACGCGGTGCGGTTCGCGTTGTTTCATGCGCTCTGCGGGGATCGTCCAGATAGCGTCGTCGAAATCGATCTCGAACCATTCGGAACGCCGGATTTCGCCGGGACGCTGAAATAGGTGGGGGGTCAGGCGCAGCGCGAACAGCGTCGTCGGCTGGCCCGCATATGCATCGATGGCGCGAAGCAGGGCGCCCAACTCATTGGGATCGGTAATCGCTGCGTGGTGCTTCGGAACGGGCGCGATCAGTGCGCCCTGCAACAGATGGCTCGGATCATGTGTGGCGCGAGCCGTCGCGACCCCATAGCGGAAAACGCGACCTGCGAAGGAACGCATGCGCCTTGCCGTCTCGCGCCTGCCAGCTGTTTCCTCTTTTTTGAGAACGGCAAGCAATTCCTGCGGCGTGATCTCGGCGATTGGCCGGTGGCCAATCGCCGGTCGAAGCTTCGACAGCAGCCAGCGGGCCTTCGACAATGTGGCCTCTGCTCGCCCCTCCTGTGCCATCTTGTCGAGATATTCTATCGCAATCAACAGGAAGGTGTTTTCGGCCCCCAGAGCAGCCGCTTTCTTCTCCGCCTGTTTCACCGTGCTCGGATCGATGTCGTTCTCGATCTGGCGGCGGCATCGTCGCGGCGCTGGCGCGCGTCTTTCAGACTCACTTCGGGATACGGCCCGATCGCGAGCTTCTTCTCCTTGCCGTTCATACGATATTTGAGGCGCCAGAGTTTCGAGCCGGCCGGAGTAACGGCCAGATAAAGTCCCTTCTCGTCGGCGAGCTTCCACTCCTTATCGCGAGACGCTGCTTTGCGAACCTGATTATCCGTCAGCGGCATTCTCGGCTCCTTCCTCCGATTTTCCGCGGCTCCCTAGGAAAAGGCCCCAAATGATAGCCTCAGCAGGTAGCGATTTGAGAGAAAGGCCCCAATCAGGCCCCCAAAAGCCCCCGGCCGCGGGCGGACGCTGGCGGTTATCGGCGTGCGAAGTATACCGCGTTTATAGCAGAATTCTGCGGCTTTTCTAGCCGTCAGCGGTCGTCGATGTGTAAAGAAATGGTGCCCAGAAGAGGACTCGAACCTCCACGTCCATACGGACACTAGCACCTGAAGCTAGCGCGTCTACCAATTCCGCCATCTGGGCTTATGCGGTCGCATCGTTGCGAGGGGCGCGCTATGATGGCAGGCAGGCGCCTTGTCAATGCGTGTGCGAATAGGCATGGGCGCGGGCGAGACCGGCAGGAGGTTCGATTAACATGCTCGACAGATTGGTGACCCTGTTCGGCGGCGGCGGCTTTCTGGGCCGCTATGTCGCGCAGGACCTGCTGAGCAAGGGCGCACGTGTGCGGATCGCCGAGCGCAACCCCGGTGACGCCTTCTTCCTTAAGCCGCTGGGCGGGCTTGGCCAGACGCAGTTCGTCGCGGCCGATATCACGCGTCCCGAAACGCTGGGCCGCGCGGTCGAGGGCGCCGACGTCGTCATCAATTTCGTCGGCCTGCTGAAGGGCGATTTCAACGCCGTCCATATTCGTGGCGCGGGCAATGCGGCCGAGGCGGCGGCGAAGGCGGGCGCGCGCGACTTCATTCAGATCTCGTCGGTCGGCGCGGCCAAGGACGCGCCCTCGCACTATCTGAAGAGCAAAGCGGCGGGCGAAGAAGCCGCACGCGCCGCCATGCCCGATGCAATGGTGTTTCGTCCGTCGATCATTTTCGGGCCCGAAGACGGCTTCATCAATCGGTTCGCGTCGATGGCGCGCATGGCGCCGATGGTGCTTCCGGTGATCAAGCCGGATGCGAAATTCCAACCCGTCTACGTCGCCGACGCGGCCGAGGCGATCGCCACGGCGGCGATGGAACCCGCTGCATACCGCGCCCGGACATTCGAGCTTGGCGGCCCCGAAGTCATGTCGATGGAGGAGGTGAACCGCTTCATCCTCCGCGCTATCGGCAAGCCGGACAAGACCGTGCTTCCCGTTCCCGACGCAATGGGCCGGATGATGGCGAAGCTGGGCTGGCTGCCCGGCGCACCGATCACCTGGGATCAGTGGTGCTCGCTGCAGGCCGACAATGTCGTGCCGCCGGATGCGAAGGGTTTCGAAGCATTCGGGATCAGCCCGCGGCCGTTGGGCGCCGTTGCCGATCGCTGGCTCGTCCAGTATCGGCGCCATGGCCGTTTCGCCGGCGCCAAGGCCTGACCCGGACCGGATGACCCCCACAACATGATCGCACCGGCATGAACGCAACGCTGACGGCCATCATCCTCGGCATCGTCGAGGGGCTGACCGAATATCTCCCGGTTTCATCGACCGGCCACCTGATCCTCGCTACCGAATTGCTGGGCTATGATGCCGAGCGTTGGGCGCTCTTCAATATCGCGATCCAGCCAGGTGCGATCCTTGCCATCGTCGTCCTTTACTGGCGCACCTTCTGGGACGTGTTCACGGGCATGTTCAGGAAGGACCCGAGCGCCTTCGCCTTCATCCGCAACCTGTTCGTCGCCTTCGTTCCGGCGGTGGCGATCGGGCTCGCGCTCGGAGACCAGATCGAATTGCTTCTCGAAAACGCCGTGGTCGTCGCCTGGGCGCTGATCATCGGCGGTATCGCGATCCTGATCGTCGAGCACTACGCCCGGCCGACGGAATCGGGCGGGGTCGCGGGCGTCACGCTGCGCCAGTCGGCGTTAATCGGTCTCGTCCAGTGCCTCGCGATGGTTCCGGGCGTCAGCCGGTCCGGCGCGACGATTCTGGGCGCGATGAGCTTTGGCGTCGACCGCAAGACGGCCGCCGAATTCAGCTTCTTCCTCGCCGTCCCGACGCTCACCGGCGCGACGGTGCTTCAGCTCGCCAAACATGGCGAGGGCCTGACGAGGGATCAGATGGGCCTGATCGGGATCGGATTCGTGGTGTCCTTCCTCGTCGCCATCGTTGTGGTGAAGGCGTTTGTTGCGATCATCACACGGATCGGTTTTGCGCCCTTTGCCTGGTATCGGATTGTCGCCGGAACCGCCGCGCTGATCTGGCTTGGGGCTCGATAAGTCCGAAACGGCCCCAGTAATATTCTAACCTGAGCGCCTGACGAGCCTCGGAACGCGATACCGCTCTTATTAGGTAAGCATTACTTCCGTTCTGTCGCCTTTTCGCGTGACTTGCTCCGTGCGCGCTGTTATGGGCGGCGCTTCACGGAGAATATGAATGGCCGACAACCCTATGCTCAAATTCGTGGGCACGGAGCAGGATTATCCTGCCAAACGCGCGCCCACCGATCGCAGGAACGATTTCGCTGAAATCGCCAAGGCCTATGCCATTGAAAAGGCCGAGGAGCAGTCGGGCCGCTGTTCGCAGTGCGGCGTTCCCTATTGCTCGGTCCATTGCCCGCTCCATAACCATATTCCCGATTGGCTGAAGCTGACCGCCGAGGGGCGGTTGCGCGAGGCGTACGAGCTTTCGAACAGCACCTCGACCATGCCCGAAATTTGCGGCCGTATCTGCCCGCAGGATCGGCTGTGCGAGGGCAATTGCGTGATCGAGTTTTCCGGCCATGGCGCCGTGACGATCGGATCGGTCGAAAAATTCATCACCGACACCGCCTGGAAGGAAGGCTGGATCGAGCCGATCGTGCCGGTGCGCGATCGCTCCGGCCAGTCGGTCGGCGTCATCGGTGCCGGGCCAGCGGGACTGACGACGGCCGAATATATGCGCGGCCATGGCTATGAGGTGCATGTCTACGACCGGCACGATCGGGCGGGTGGGCTCCTGACCTATGGCATCCCCGGTTTCAAGCTGGAGAAGGAAATCGTGATGCGCCGGGTGCAGCGTCTGAAGGACAGCGGCATCCGGTTTCATGAAGGCTTTGCCGTAGGCGAGGATGCGAGTTTGGCAGAGTTGCGCGACAAGCATGACGCACTGCTGATCGCGACGGGCGTCTACAAGGCGCGGCAGCTCAAGACGCCGGGCGTCGGCGCGCCGGGTATCGTCGAGGCGCTCGATTTCCTGATCGCGTCGAACCGCAAGGGCTTCGGCGAAAGCGTCGAGGCGTTCGACAGCGGCACGCTCAATGCGGCGGGAAAGCATGTCGTGGTGGTCGGCGGCGGCGATACGGCGATGGACTGCGTGCGGACGTCGGTGCGGCAGGGTGCGAAATCGGTACGCTGTCTCTATCGCCGCGACCGGGACAATATGCCCGGCTCGCAGAACGAGGTCCGCCATGCCGAGGAAGAGGGCGTCGAATTCGTCTGGCTCTCGGGCCCGCAAGCTTTCGAAGGCGTCGACAATGTGAACCGGGTCCAGGCGCAACGCATGCGTCTCGGCCCGCCCGACGCCTCGGGCCGCCGCTCGCCCCAGCCCGAAGCGGGCAGCGAATTCGATATCGAAGCCGATCTCGTCATCAAGGCGCTGGGCTTCGATGCCGAAGACCTGCCCGGCCTGTTCGGATCGCCCGATCTGTCGGTCACCCGCTGGGGCACGCTTCGCGTCGATCACAAGACGATGCAGACGAGCCTCGACGGCGTGTTCGCCGCCGGCGACATCGTCCGCGGCGCCAGCCTCGTCGTCTGGGCCATCCGCGACGGCCGCGACGTGGCGGAACATATGCATCAGTATCTTAAGGCTAAGGCGGCCAGCGACACTGCAGAGCAGTCCGCCTCGAAAGCGATGGAGACGGCGTGATGGACCATAAGGCTCAGTATCTCCGTCATGCTGAACTTGTTTCAGCATCCATCTCTCAACCCGCGCCCTCCACGCGTGAGGATGGTTGGACCCTGAAACAAATTCAGGGTGACGCGTTGGATCGACTCTTCCGGCTTCGTTCAGCCTTCGCATGGCTTTTAGCGTCGATGCTAGGATTCGCAGCGCCAGCGGTCGCCCAAACCCAAGCCACCCCTGCTCCCGCTACCGCCGCCCCTATCGATCCCGACCGCCTCGAAGCGGCGCGCGACCTGGTCGACATCGTCATCCCGGCCGATCGGCGCGAGGCGATGGTGCTGGGGATGCTCGAGCCGACGGTGCAGAATATGGAGCAGGCGCTGCTCACCTCGCCGCAATTCGCCGGGATCATCGAAAGCAATCCGCAGGCGCGCCAGATCGTGCTCGATTTCCTCACCATCGAGCGTCAGCAATCGCGCGAGCTGTTGCTCGCCAACCTGCCCGGCCTCGTCGAGGCGACGGCACGCGCCTATGCGCGGCGCTTCAGCGAGCGCGAGATGGAGGATATCGCCGAATTCTTCGAGACACGCTCGGGCCAGGCCTATCTCGACGGCGCCTCCACCGTGATGGCGGACCCCGATATTGCGATCTGGCAGCGCCAGATGATGACCGAATCGATGACGCGGGCGCAGACCGACATTGCGGAACTGATGCGCCAGCTCGCCGCTCTCGAGGGAAGCGGATCGACGCCGCAGCAGCCGCGCGGTTCGGTCAACAGCTATCTCGATGCAATGCGCGGCGGAAGCGAACCGGAATGCGTCTCCGGCGACGCCGATTGCGCGCAGATGGACGAAGGAACGCCGGAATGAGGTGGAGCGGCATAAACTTGTGGTTGGTGCCGCCAACAGGGGAGAGAAGAGGATGATTACCAGGGGGATATTCGTCGGAGCGTTGCTCGCCATCGCACCGGTATCGCTGGCCGCGCAGCCGACGCCCGGCACCAATGCGACCGACATGGACGCGCGGCTGGAAATCGCCCGCGAACTCACCGAACTTTCGCGCGCCGAGGAACAGCTCGATCTCGCCTTCGAACGGATGAAGCCGTCGAGCGTCGCCGACCTGCTCGCCAATCTGGAGCGCATGAGCCCGGGCCGTGATATCGGCGAGCAGATCGAGACCCGCTATCCTGGCGGCCGGCAGGCGTTCGAAGACGAATTCTCGCGCCGCTATGCCGACCAGTTCCGCAGCCAATATCCCGAGATCGTCGATCAGATCGCGCGCTACTGGGCGGACAACATGACGCTGGAACAGCTCGAGGCGACGGCGGAATTCTTCCGCACCGATCTGGGAGGTGTGTGGGTCGGCCTGCTCCCCGGCGTTTACCAGCATATGACCGGTCTCGGCCGCGAATACAGCCTGCAGGCCGGCATCGCGGTTGCAGGCGACATGATGAACGCGATGGACAGCGGCACGGAAACGCCTGACGGCGGCGATGTGGAATGACCGATTTCCCTACCCCCGAACATGAACGCCTCGCCCGCGAGGGCATGTATCGGCCCGAATTCGAGAGCGATGCCTGCGGCGTCGGGCTGGTCGCGGCGATCGACGGGTCGCCGTCGCGGCGGGTGGTCGAGGCGGCGATCGATGCGCTGCGTGCCGTCTGGCACCGCGGCGCTGTCGATGCGGATGGCAAGACGGGCGACGGCGCGGGCATCCTGGTCGACCTGCCCGAACGGTTTTTCGACGATGCGATTGCCCATAGCGGACACAAGGTCCTGCCCAACAGGCTCGCCGTCGGGATGATCTTCCTGCCGCGTACCGACCTGGCGGCGCAGGAAACCTGCCGGACGATCGTCGAAAGCGAGATCATCGATTTCGGCTACACCATCTATGGCTGGCGGCAGGTGCCGGTCGACGTTTCCGTGATCGGCCAGAAGGCGCAGGCGACACGTCCCGAGATCGAGCAGATCATGATCGCCGGGCCGATGCCCGAGGACGAAAGCGGCGAGGAATTCGAGAAGAACCTGTTCCTCGTCCGCAAGCGGATCGAGAAGAAAATCATCGCCGCGCAGGTGCGCGACTTTTACGTCTGCTCGTTGTCCTGCCGATCGATCGTCTACAAGGGGCTGTTCCTCGCCGAGAGCCTCGCGACCTTCTACCCCGACCTCACCGATGGGCGCTTCGAAAGCCGCATGGCGATCTTCCACCAGCGCTATTCGACGAACACCTTCCCGCAATGGTGGCTCGCCCAGCCGTTTCGCAGCCTTGCCCATAATGGCGAGATCAACACGATCCGCGGCAACAAGAACTGGATGCAGAGCCACGAAATCAAAATGGCGAGCCTAGCGTTCGGCGAGCATGGCGAAGAGATCAAGCCGCTGATCCCCGCCGGGGCCAGCGACACCGCCTCGCTCGATGCCGTGTTCGAAACGATGGTACGATCGGGCACCTCGGCGCCGTCGGCCAAGCTGATGTTGATCCCGGAAGCCTGGCAGCATGAGGACGACCTGCCCGAACAGCACCGGGCCATGTACGCCTATCTCGCGAGCATGATGGAGCCGTGGGACGGCCCCGCCGCGCTCGCCATGACCGACGGCAAATGGGTGGTCGCCGGGCTCGATCGCAACGCGCTGCGGCCCCTGCGCTACACCCAGACCGCCGACAACCTTCTGATCGTCGGATCCGAAACCGGCATGGTCGTCGTCTCCGAAGGGCAGATCGTCCGTAAGGGACAGCTGGGCCCGGGGCAGATGATCGCGGTCGATCTGGAAGAAGGCGCGCTCTACGAGGATCGCGCGATCAAGGACTCGGTGGCGGCCAAGAGGCCCTATGCGAAATGGGTGAAAGGTTTCAAGACGACCGCCGACCTGCCCAAGCCGAAGAAGGACTATCGGCCGCAATGGGAGCGTGCCGAGCTGTTACGCCGCCAGGTCGCCGCCGGGCAGACGATGGAGGATATGGAGCTGATCCTCTCGCCCATGGTCGAGACTGCCAAGGAAGCGGTCGGGTCGATGGGCGACGATACGCCGCTCGCCGTGGTGTCACTGAAGCCGCGCCTCATCAGTCAGTTCTTCCGCCAGAATTTCAGCCAGGTGACCAACCCGCCGATCGACAGCCTTCGCGAAAAGCACGTGATGAGCCTGAAGACGCGCTTTTCGAACTTCGCCAACATCCTCGACAAGGAAGCCGAGCAGGACAGCGTGCTCGTGCTCGATTC
The DNA here is from genome assembly GCF_937129435.1 of uncultured Parasphingopyxis sp. Lineage (GTDB taxonomy): Bacteria > Pseudomonadota > Alphaproteobacteria > Sphingomonadales > Sphingomonadaceae > Parasphingopyxis. Next base: position 17,649 of record NZ_CAKZNF010000015.1, read on the forward strand.
CCCGGTGCTCACCTGCGGGCAATGGGGGTCGCTCAAGGAAAGCTTCGGCGGCCATGCGGCCGAGATCGATTGCACCTTCGAAGCCGGAACCGAATTGCGTGCAGCCATAGCGCGCGTCCGCAAGGAGGCCGAACAGGCCGTGCGCGAGGGACGGATCGAACTGTTCCTCACCGACGAGGGAACCGGACCCGACCGAGTCGCGATCCCGATGGTGCTCGCTGCCGCCGCCGTCCACACGCATCTGAAGCGCGAGGGGCTGCGCAGCTATGCCTCGGTCAACGTCCGCGCCGCCGAATGCCTCGACACCCATTATTTCGCCGTGCTGATCGGCGTTGGCGCGACAACGGTGAACGCCTATCTGGCCGAAGTCGCGATTGCCGAACGGCATGGGCGCGGGCTCTTCGGCGATCTCTCGCTCGACGATTGCATCGACCGCTTTTCGACGGCCGTCGAAGAAGGCCTGCGCAAGATCATGTCGAAGATGGGGATCGCCGTGATCTCCAGCTATCGCGGCGGCTATAATTTCGAGGCGGTCGGATTGAGCCGTGCGCTCGTCAACGAATTCTTCCCCGGCATGCCCGCCAAGATTTCGGGCGAGGGGTACAGCTCGCTGCAATTGAACGCGATGCTGCGCCACGAAGCGGCCTGGGACCCCGCTGTCGTGACGCTGCCGATCGGCGGCTTCTATCGTCAGCGCGAAAGCGGCGAGACGCACGCCTATTCGGCGCAGCTGATGCACCTGCTGCAGACCGCCGTCGCGACCGACAGCTATTCGAGCTACCTGCAGTTCGCGCGCGGCGTGCGCGATCTCGATCCGGTCTATCTGCGCGATCTGATGGAGTTCAACTTCGCCGAACAGCCGATCCCGATCGACGAGGTCGAGGCGATCACCGAAATTCGCAAGCGCTTCGTGACGCCGGGAATGAGCCTTGGCGCACTGTCGCCCGAAGCGCATGAGACGCTTGCCATCGCGATGAACCGAATCGGCGCCAAGGCCGTTTCGGGCGAAGGCGGCGAGGACAAGAGCCGGTACCAGCCCTACGACAATGGCGACAACGCCAACAGCGTCATCAAGCAGATCGCCTCCGGCCGTTTCGGGGTGACGGCGGAATATCTGAACGCCTGCGACGAGATCGAGATCAAGGTCGCGCAGGGCGCCAAGCCCGGCGAGGGCGGCCAGCTTCCCGGCTTCAAGGTCACCGAATTCATCGCCAAGCTGCGACATTCGACACCGGGCGTCATGCTGATCAGCCCCCCGCCGCACCATGACATCTATTCGATCGAGGATTTGGCGCAGCTGATCTACGACCTGAAGCAGATCAACCCGCGCGCACGGGTCTGCGTCAAGCTCGTCAGCTCCGCCGGGATCGGCACCGTCGCAGCCGGCGTCGCCAAGGCGCATGCCGACGTCATTCTCGTCTCGGGCAATACCGGCGGCACCGGCGCCAGCCCGCAGACGAGCATCAAATATGCCGGCACGCCATGGGAAATGGGCCTTTCCGAGGTCAACCAGGTGCTCACGCTCAACAATCTGCGCCACCGGGTTCGCCTTCGCGCCGATGGCGGCCTGAAGACCGGCCGCGACATTGTGATCGCCGCGATCCTGGGTGCCGAGGAGTTCGGCATCGGCACGCTCAGCCTCGTCGCGATGGGCTGCATCATGGTGCGGCAATGCCATTCGAACACCTGCCCTGTCGGCGTCTGCACGCAAGACGAGCGGCTGCGGCAGAAATTCACCGGCAGCCCCGAAAAGGTCATCAACCTGATGACCTTCATCGCCGAGGAAGTGCGCGAAATCCTTGCAAGGCTCGGCGTGCGCAGCATCGACGAAGTGGTCGGCCGGACCGAGTTGCTCCGGCAGGTCAGCCGCGGCGCCGAACATCTCGACGATCTCGATCTCAACCCGATCCTCGCCAAGGTCGATGCGGACGACGACCAGCGGCGGTTCAATATCGAGGGCTGGCGCAACGAGGTGCCCGACGGGCTCGACGCCCAGATGATCGACGACGCGCAAGTCGTCTTCGAACGCGGCGAGAAGATGCAACTCACCTATACCGTGCGCAATACGCACCGCGCGGTCGGCACGCGGCTATCGTCGGAAATAACCCGCCGCTTCGGCATGAGCACGCTGGCCGACGACCATGTCCAGGTGCGGCTGCGCGGCAGCGCCGGCCAGTCGCTCGGCGCGTTCCTGTGCAAGGGTATCACGCTCGAGGTATTCGGCGATGCCAACGATTATGTCGGCAAGGGACTTTCAGGCGGCCATATCGTTGTTCGGCCCACCGTCTCCTCGCCGCTCGTGACCAAGGACAACACGATCATCGGCAACACCGTTCTCTATGGCGCCACGGCCGGCAAGCTGTTCGCGGCCGGCCGGGCGGGCGAACGGTTCGCCGTGCGCAATTCGGGCGCGCTCGTGGTGATAGAGGGCTGCGGCGCCAATGGCTGCGAATATATGACGGGCGGGATCGCCGTGATCCTTGGCAGCGTCGGACGCAATTTCGGTGCCGGGATGACGGGCGGGATGGCGTTCGTGCTGGACGAGAATGACAGTTTCGAGATGAACGCCAATGACGAGACGATCGTTTGGCAACGCCTTGCCTCCTCCTATTGGGAGGAACGGCTGATCGAGCTTATCGGCGAGCATGCCCGCACGACCGAAAGCCCCTGGGCGCACGAGATCCTCGATCACTGGGATGATTGGCGCGACAAATTCTGGCAGATTTGCCCGAAGGAGATGCTCGGAAGGCTCGAGGAGCCGCTGAACGACGAAGACGAGGTGGTGGCGGCGGAATAGTACCGCTCGCGCTTGACTCGGAGCGTTTCGAAGCGGAATAAAAGGTGAACATCGCCTTGAGGAGTCGGCCATGCATCTGCCCAATTATCTCGAACTGAAAACGCCCGATGTCGCCGCAACCAAGGCCTTTTACGCCGCGGTTTTCGATTTCGAATTCACCGATTATGGCGCGGAATATGCCGGTGTGAACGGCGACACCCTCGAAATCGGCCTTCACATCAGCGACGGCCCGGAACCGCCGCTGGCGGGCTTCCAGACCGACGATATCGAGGCGGCGGAGGCGAAAATCCGCGCGGCGGGCGGCGAGATTGTGCAGGAAACTTACGGCTTTCCGGGCGGACGGCGTTTTCACTTCCGCGATCCCGGCGGCAACGAGATGCTTGTTTATATCTACGAAGAATGAGGCCGCGGCGGGATCAAATGCACTTGCCGGGCATTCATCGCCTATGCAGCCCAACCATGCTAGATCGCATCCAATGATTCCCGACGATTGCCGGAGTTTTCCATGCGCCGCCTGATTTTCGCCCCCCTCCTCATCGCGCTCGCCGTCCCGGTGGCCGCGCAGAATAGCGACACCACGCCGGTCGATATCCCGCCGCCCGCAGATGACGGCGATGGCTGGGCGCAGGGCGACGATTATGGCGATGACTGGTCGGCGACCGAGGACGGCGCGATCCCGCACGCCGCTGGCGCGGATATCTGGGACGACGATCCCTATGCCGAACAGGACGAGACCGTGCTCGCGGTCGACGGCGTAATCGACATGCTCCTCGACCTGCCGATCGCCGGCATGGAAGGACTGCTTCCCGATCGCAGCATGGCGCGCGACGTTCGCCCCGGCGACACGGTCCGCGACGTGCTCGTACGCAACGATCCGGGCGCCGAGGAACAGTTGCGCGGCGGCGCGCGCGCCGCGACCGCCGTCATCGGCCAGATGATCCAGCGGTTCGGCGGTATGCTCGATGGGCTCGATGGTCTCGCCGAAGGCTTCGGATCGCGCCGGGGCGATTAGTATTCCGGCCACCGCCGGTCACGCCTTCGACAAATCGGCTGGACGCGCAACCTAGCGTCGCTAATGTCGCCGCGCATGTGGACCATCTTCCAATTCCCGCTCTGCCCGTTCAGCCGCAAGGTTCGCCTGCTCATGGGCGAAAAGGGTATCGGCTATAGCCTTGAGCGGGAATCGCCCTGGGAACGCCGCGACGAATTTCTCGATATCAACCCGGCCGGCGCGACGCCCGTCATCGTCGAGCAGGAAACGCGCGCGACGCTGATCGACAGCCGCGCCATCTGCGAATATTTCGAGGAGACGGTTGAGAGCGCCCGGATGATCACCGGCAACGCCGCCGCGCGCGCCGAAATCCGCCGGCTCGTCGCCTGGTTCGACGAGAATTTCTACCGCGAGGTGACCTATCCGCTGATGCACGAGCGCATGTTCAAACGGCTCGTGCACCGCGCCGCACCCGACGGCTCGGCGCTGCGCGAGTCGATGAAGGCCGCCGACAATCATCTCGACTATATCGACTATCTGCTCGACCATCGCCGCTGGCTGGGCGGATCGACGCTGAGCCTCGCAGACCTTGCCGCCGCTGCGCAGATTTCGGTGGCCGACTATCTGGGCGGCTTCAACTGGTCGAGCCACAAACAGGCGCGAGACTGGTATGCCGGGCTGAAAAGCCGGCCGAGTTTCCGTCCGCTGTTGAGTGAGCGGATGGAGGTCATCTCGCCGCCCGCGCATTACGACAAGGTGGACTTCTAAACCTTCTCCCGTCGGGAGAAGGATACGCAGCCTTGCCGAGGAACGAGGATAGGCGGAGTTGGATGAGGGGCAGCGCGCCAACACTTAGGTGCGCTGCCCCTCACCCAGCTCATTCTAAGCTCACTGCGTTCGCTAAGAACTCGGCATCCCTCTCCCGATGGGAGAGGGTTTGGCCGTTACGAAATAATCGAGCGCCATCCGGCTCGTGATCTCGAAACCGCGCGCAGGCGAGAAGCTCAAGCCCGACATATCGATCACGGCCAGCCCGGCGGCCTCGAGCAGCTTGGTGAGCTCCTCGGGCTTCAGGAACTTGTTCCAGTCGTGCGTGCCCTTGGGGATCAGCCCCGCCCCTTCCCCCACAGTAATCATCGCGAGCCGCGACAAGGCGGTGCGATTGGGGGTGGAGAGGATAAGCAGTCCATCCGACGCGAGCCGGTCCGCAATGCCGTCGATAAAGCGTTCGGGTTCGGCAACATGTTCGACGACTTCGAGACAGGTGATCAGGTCGTACGCCCCGTCCGCCGCCTCGATCCCGCCGCAGCGATAATCGATGGCGAGGCCCGATTGCGCGGCATGCACCTTCGCCGCCTCGACATTCTCCACGGCGGCATCGATCCCCGTCACCGCCGCGCCCAGCCGCGCCAAAGGCTCGCAGAGCAGGCCCGCGCCGCACCCGATATCGAGCGCGCGCTTGCCCGACAGCGGTCGCCGCTCATGCTCGTCGGCACCCCAATGCTGGTTCACCGCATCGCGGACATAGCCCAATCGCGCCGGGTTCATCCGGTGGAGCATCGCGGACGAGCCCTTCGGGTCCCACCAGTCGGCGGCGAGCTTGCCGAAATGGGCGGCTTCCTTCGGATCGACGGTACCCTGCGGCGTTTCGGCGGATGCTGCGCTTGCGTTCATAACCGGTGCTGCCTAACAGCTTCGAAGCGCGCCCGCCATATGAGAAGCGGCGCAGGATTCCGGGGGTTCAGGCTCACAGCATGGCACGTATCGTGATGAAGTTCGGCGGCACATCGATGGCCGGGATCGAGCGCATTCGCCACGTCGCGGAGCGGGTGAAGCGCGAGGCCGATGCGGGTAACGAGGTCGCGGTCGTCGTTTCGGCGATGGCCGGGGAGACCGACCGGCTCGTCCAGTTCTGCCGCGAAGCCTCCTCGCTTTACGATCCGCGCGAATATGACGTCGTCGTGTCGAGCGGCGAACAGGTCAGCTCCGGGCTGCTGGCGATCATGCTGCAATCGATGGGCGTCGACGCGCGCAGCTGGCTAGGCTGGCAGCTCCCGATCCGCACGTCCGAGGCGCATGCATCGGCGCGAATTTCAGGCATCGACAAGCAGATTCTCGGCGAGGCGATCAGCGGCGGGCAGGTCGCGGTCATTCCCGGTTTCCAGGGTATCGCCGACGACGGCCGCGTTTCGACGCTGGGCCGGGGCGGGTCCGACACATCGGCCGTGGCGATCGCGGCGGCGATGGACGCCGATCGCTGCGACATCTACACCGATGTCGACGGGGTCTACACGACCGATCCGCGCATCGTCCCGCGCGCGCGTAAATTGTCCAAGGTCACCTATGAAGAGATGCTGGAGCTCGCCAGCGTCGGGGCGAAAGTCCTGCAGACACGATCGGTCGGGCTGGCGATGAAGCACAAGGTCCCCGTCCAGGTGCTCTCAAGCTTCGAGGACAGGCCCGGTACGCTCATTTGCGGCGAAGAGGAATTCGAGGAAGGCGAAATGGAAGAACAACTCATCACCGGTATCGCGCACGACAAGAACGAGGCGAAGGTCACGCTGACATCGGTCGCGGACAAGCCCGGCTCGGTCGCCGCGATCTTCTCGCCGCTCGCCGAAGCGAACATCAATGTCGACATGATCGTGCAGAATTTCGCGCGGGAGACCGGCAATACCGATGTGACCTTCACCGTCCCCAAGGCCGACCTCGCCCGCGCGCTCGACGTGCTCGAACAGGCCAAGGGCAAGATCGGCTACAAGGAAATTTCCAGCGACACGAATATCTGCAAGGTCTCGGTCGTCGGCGTCGGCATGCGCAGCCATGCGGGCGTCGCCTCGACGATGTTCCAGACGCTCGCCGATCGCGGTATCAACATCATGGCGATCACGACCAGCGAGATCAAAGTCAGCGTCCTGATCGAGGAGGATTATACCGAGCTGGCGGTGCGGGTGTTGCACACGGCGTACGGCCTGGATGCGGAGGATGCGGCGTGAGGGGGTTGGTTCCAACAGCCCTCTCCCCTTCAGGGGAGAGGATAGGAAGGCTTGGCAGCTTGCTGCCTAGCCGGACTTGGAGAGGGGCAGAAGGCGGAAACGAACTCCCCCTCTCCCTAGCCCTCTCCCCTGAAGGGGAGAGGGAATGACGACCTCCCCCCACGACACCGTCCTCGCCATGATGGCGCGGGGCTGCGAATTTCTCGGCACCGAATACGCCATCATGGGCGGTGCGATGAGCTGGATCTCGGAGCGCAACCTCGTCAGCGCCATCTCCAACGCCGGCGGCTTCGGCGTCATCGCCTGCGGTGCGATGGAGCCCGAGATGCTCGACGCGGAAATCGCCGAGACGACGAAACGCACCGACAAGCCCTTCGGCGTCAACCTCATCACCATGCACCCCAAGCTCGACGAGTTGATCGATGTCTGCGCGAAGCATGACGTCGGCCATGTCGTCCTCGCGGGTGGCCTCCCGCCCGGCAAGGCGATCGAGAAGATCAAGGGATACGGCGCCAAGCTCATCTGCTTCGCCCCTGCCCTCGCGCTCGCCAAGAAGCTGCAACGCTCGAACGTCGACGCGCTCGTTATCGAGGGCATGGAGGCGGGCGGCCATATCGGCCCCGTCGCGACCAGCATCCTCGCCCAGGAAATCCTGCCCGAGATCGGCAAGGAGCTTCCGGTGTTTGTCGCCGGCGGCATCGGCAAGGGCGCCGCGATCACCGCCGCGCTTGAAATGGGCGCGAGCGGCGTCCAGCTCGGCACGCGCTTCGTCTGCGCCACCGAATGCATCGCGCACGAGAATTTCAAAAAGGCGTTCATCCGCGCCCCGGCGCGCGACGCCACGATCAGCGTCCAGATCGACCCCCGCCTCCCCGTCATCCCCGTCCGCGCGCTGAAGAACAAGGCGACCGAAAGCTTCAACCGCAAACAGGTCGAAGTCGCAGGCCTGCTCGACAAAGGCGAGATCGAAATGGGCGAGGCCCAGCTCCAGATCGAGCATTACTGGGCCGGGGCGTTGAAACGTGCGGTGATCGACGGCGATGTCGAGAACGGATCGGTGATGGCCGGTCAGAGCGTCGGTATGGTGAAAAGCGAGGAGCCGGTGGCGGAGATCATCAGGACGCTGATGGATGGCGCGGCGCTGACGGTGGAGGAGCGGCGGGCGAGGACTGGGTAATGGCAACTGTTGGCAAATGTTGCTATTGGAGTTATCGTGCCGTGAGATAGGAGTCCCTGCCATGCCGACCATGAATGTCTCTCTCCCCACCCCGATGAAGGATTGGGTCGAAGCCCAGCTTTCGGGGGGCCAATACGGCAATGCGAGCGAATATGTTCGCGACCTGATCCGCCGCGACCAGGAGCGCAAACGCAAGATCGCTGCGTTCCAGAAGCTTGTCGACGAAGGATTGGCGAGCGGCGTCAGCGATAAGACGGTCGAAGAAATCTTCGATGAGGCCCGAAGGATCGCCCGCAGCCGATGACTGCGCGCTGGTCGCTCAGCGAACGGGCCGGAGCCGACCTGCTAGCCATCGCGCGCTACACGATCGAGGAATACGGGGCGGAACAGGCCGAACTCTACCGTGACGGGCTGATTGCTGCGCTCGAGCGAATTGCCGACTTCCCCCGCATGGCGCGCGAGCGGACCGAGATCGATCCGCCGGTGCGTGTCCAACCATACCGGTCGCACCTCATCGTCTATCAGATCAGTCCAGATGATCGGCTCCATATCCTTCGCTTTGCCCATTCCCGCGAGGATTGGGCCGGCGAGCGCGAAGTAACGGAAAACGGCGATTTCGCTTAGGCGCTATCCGCCCCAACATTATCAAAATCGCTCGCGTCATGCCGTTCGCGCAGCTGGTTCTCCGGCTTGCCGAAGGTCTGGTTGACCATCCGGCCGCGCTTCACGGTCTCGCGCTCGCCGACCAGATCGACCCAGCGCATCAGGTTCTTGTACTCCTGCACGCTCAGGAACTCCGCCGCGTCGCCATAGGCGGCGCCTTTGGCGATGGCGCCGTACCAGGGCCAGATCGCCATATCGGCGATCGTGTATTCGTCGCCGATCATATATTCGCGCTCCGCCAGGTTCTTGTCGAGCACGTCGAGCTGGCGCTTCACCTCCATCGAATAGCGATCGATCGCATATTCGATCTTGAACGGCGCATAGGCGTAGAAATGCCCGAAGCCGCCGCCCAGGAACGGCGCGGCGCCCATTTGCCACATCAGCCAGTTCATCGTCTCGGCGCGTTTCGCCGGATCGGTGGGCAGGAAGGCGCCGAACTTCTCAGCAAGGTAGAAGAGGATCGATCCGCTCTCGAACAGCCGGATCTTGGGATCGACGCTGTGATCCATCATCGCCGGGATCTTCGAATTGGGATTGATGTCGACAAAGCCGCTTCCAAATTGATCGCCTTCGCCGATATTGATCAGCCAGGCGTCATATTCGGCGCCCTCGTGCCCGGCGGCGAGCAGCTCTTCGAGCATCACCGTCACCTTCACGCCATTGGGCGTGCCGAGCGAATAGAGCTGGAGCGGGTGCTTGCCGACCGGAAGCTCCTTGTCGTGCGTCGCGCCAGCAATCGGCCGGTTGATATTGGCGAACCGCCCGCCGCTTTCCTTGTCCCAGGTCCACACCTTGGGCGGCACATAGCCCGCGGGCTGGTTGTTGGCGGCGCTGTCGTTTTCCTGGTCGGCCATGGCGTGTCGTCTCCTGTTCGTGTCGCGCGCAACTTCGCGGCGGTCTGCGAATCTGTTACGCCAAAACCGGGCGCGATGCTAAGTAGGATCGCTTCGGAGGGGGCAAGAATTGCGCGAGACGGTGAAATGGCTGCTGGTGCCGATGGCGTGGATCGCCGTCGCCGCGATCGCGCTGGCGATCGTGCTGACATGGGTGGACGCCCGGCGGGGCGCGCACGAAACGCTGGCCAAAAACGGCCCGGAGCTCGAATCCGAACTCTACGCGCTGACCGGCGAACTCACCTCCTCCGTTCGCGAGATCGGCGACAATATCCGGCGGCTGGACGATGAGGGGCTGGCCGAGGCGCAGCGGCTGCACGAAGAGGATCTGACGCCGCTGATGGCGCAATGGGATTCGCGCTACCTCTATTTCCGAAACCGCGCGGCGGCGATTTACGGCGCGGCCGTCGCCGACACGATCTCGGCGGAGGAGGATCGCAACTACGATCTTTCAAACTGCAACATCCTGATCGACCGGCGTGTCGGCTATACCGCCGGCCAGTGCGAACGCGACCGGGAACGCGAGGCCAGCGCCGCCCGTCGCGTCGTCCGTGCGGGCGAAACCGATGAAGCGCCCGAGGGCTTCAACATCCCGCAGGCGTTCAGCGGCAATCTCTACGCCGTAAACCACCTTTTCGTTCGCTATTTCCAGTGCATGGGCCGGCAACCGCTCGTCGATCCGAGCCCGGAGGAAACGGAACGCTGCGGCGACATGGATTTCCTGCGCGCGATGATCGCCGCGCGAAGCGACATCATGGGTTTGAAACGCACCGCCATCGCCGATGCGATCAGGGAGACGCAATCATGACAGATCGAGCCGCCATCGTCGAAACCGCAGCGGCCGACGCCCGCGACGCCGCCCTGTCCACGATCACGCTCGGCTTCGCGTCCGATCCTTTCATGCGCTGGCTCTGGCCGGACGGCGAAACCTATCTGAAGGCGATGCAATCCTTCATCCCTGCCTATGGCGGCAAGGCCTTTGGCGAAGGCACGGCCATCGCGACGACCGGCTGCCATGCCGCCGCGCTCTGGCTGCCGCCCGGCGTGGAGACCGACGACGAGGCGATGGAAGAGATCATCCTCGGCACCATCGACCCCGGCATCGGCGCGGCGATGGGCGCGGTGATGGAGGAAGCCGAACATCATCATCCCGACGAGCCCATCTGGTATCTCACGATGATCGCCGCCGATCCGGCCCATATCAATCGCGGACTGGGCGGTGCGCTGATGCGGCACATGTTGGAACGGATCGATGCGGCGGGCGAGACCGCCTATCTGGAAAGCTCCAACCCCAAGAACATCTCGCTCTACCAGCGCCACGGTTTCGAGATCGTCGCCGAGATCAGCCATGGCGGATCGCCGGTGCTGACGCCGATGATTCGGCGGGGGCGGTGATCGTCAGACCTCGCCTTCGGCTCGGCGCCGCACCGGGCCACTCCTAAAACGGGTTGAGCGTGTAACCCAACTGCTGGAGCAGCGCGTGCGCCGTCATCGCGGAGATCTCCATCCGCACCCCCGGGAGTAAATCCTCGGCACCGACACCGTAATAGGCGGCGGACTGGCCGCAGACATGGATCGTCGCGCCACGCCCCAGCAGCGCCGCGACGGCCGCGGCGTTGGCGTTCCCGGCACCTCCATGCGCCGCGGCATAGGTCGCAGCGTTTGCGACGTCGCGAACGGCCCGGCCGTGAACGACGATCGCGATACGGATGTTTTCGGGCTCGACGCCGGCGCGAACGTGCATGTTGAGGAAGCGCGCGGCGCTGTTCAGCGTTCGGTTGATCTCTCCCGTATCCGCCTCCTTCGAAACGTCGAAGGCAACGGCGAACTCGGCACCGGCAGGGATCGCCTGCGCGCCGGGCACCGGCAGCGTCGTGCCGAAATCGGCGATGACCGGACCGGTCAGAAAATCGCTTTCGGCGGGCTGGGCCATAGCGGGCACCGAGACCAACGCGGCGGCTCCGCATAGGGCGGCTCTGAACATGAAATATTCCTTCCCGAATCTTCGTGGCTTTGCCCATCTTTAGCGCAATTGATCCTCTCTAAAACGAGGCCAATCATTTGTCCTTTGCAATGGCGCGGCATTCGCGGCTCTGCTAATTGCCGGTCATATGAGTTTCGCCGAAGCCACTTCCGCCGCACGGGAAATCCTGACCGGCCTGCACGACGTGATGGCTTCGCGCACCCATGCCCAAGCCAAGCTCAACAGCGTCGTCGAAATCATCGGCGAGGCGCTCGATAGCGAAGTCTGCTCGATCTACCTGCTGCGAGAGGGCGTGCTCGAGCTTTACGCGACGCGCGGCCTCAACCAGAGCGCGGTCCACGTCACCAAGCTCGCCATGGGCGAAGGGCTGGTGGGGGTGATCGCCGATACCGGGCGGATCCTGAACCTCGACGAGGCGACCTCCCATCCCGAATTCGCCTACAAGCCGGAGACCGGCGAAGAAATGTACCACAGCTTCGCCGGCGTTCCGATCGTCCACCGTGAGCGTCCTGTCGGCGTATTGGCAGTGCAACATGCCGATCCGCGCCCCTATGACGATGTCGAAATCGAAGCCTTGCAGACGGTCGCCATGGTCCTCGCCGAACTCATCGCCAATGCCGAACTGATCGACGACAGCGGGATCGATCCCGATGCACATCGGGAGACCGGCGCGCTGATGCTCACCGGTCAGAAACTCGTCATGGGCATGGGCGAAGGCGTTGCCGTTTTCCACCAGCCGCGCGTGCGGATCGAGCATACCGTCGCCGACGACACCGAGGCCGAACGCCAGCGCGTCTACGCCGCCTTCCGCAAGATGCGCGAGCAGATAGACGACATGACGAAGCAGGCCGAATTCGGCGCCGGCGAGCATCAGGAC